>JBPCMX010000032.1:0-150090 GCA_051001855.1 Chthoniobacterales bacterium | reverse complement strand
GCCACCCTCATAACGAAGACCGTACCTGCATACGCCGGCACGGTCGCGGGATCTTCCGCCGTGGTGACGGTGAAGTGTGTGGCGTCGGGCAGACCGCTGACGCTGTAGAGGCCGCTCGGCGCGCCGCCGGTAGCAAACGTGAGGTAAACCTTCGCTCCGATCACGCCGGGGCCGCCGGTGTTCACGGTGATGATATTCGAATTGATCGGCTGCGTGTAGGTGGTGCTTAGAATCCCTGTGGCGTTGACAGAAAACGTGAACGTCGTCGGCGCGGGCGTGGTCAGGACCGAATAGTTTTGCGTCGTCGGGTTATTGTATGGGATCGGAGTGTTGCCGGTGAAATCGAGGAAGACCGCATTTCCGGCGGCGAGAAGATGCGGCGTGCTGGTGGTGATGGATAACGTGGTGCCGCCGTTCTGGCTGTAGGTGCCCGTGGTGGTGACGACCGGGAACGCGCGGGCCGGGCCGGTGAGGCGCAGCAGCGGTTCGCGTTGTTTGCCAGCGACGTTGGTGACCGGCGCGGATAATGAAGTGCTGCGCGCTTCGCCATCGAGCAGAATTGCCCGAAGCACCGCGGGCATATCGCCGCGCACGTGCTGCGGTGTGCCATTGTCCTCGAATTTCTGCACCACCCGATGCAGATAAGCGGGAGTTGGGTTGCTGCTGACGAGCCGCTGAATGAGCTGACGGCAAACGAAAGGCCCGACGCTGGCGTCGTTAAACATGCTGTCGAGCGCCTTCTCGAAATCATCGAGACAATAGGTATCGAACGCCACCTGCGCCGGGTCGGCTTCGCTCCCAGGAGTAGGCGCGCCGGTCAGGCTGTAACCGCGCGCCGCGGGGCGGACGACGTTGTCGAGCAGTTGCTTGGCGCCGAGCTCGTGTTTGGTCGGCACCAGCACCATCGGATCGAAGTAGTTTGCCGGAGGACTGAAGTTGGTCGGCAGCCGCCCGTTCCCCTGCAACGCCTGCGCGTAGTTCCAGCCGGTGAAGACACGCGCGGCCCCTTCGACGACCTTCTGGTCGTAGGTCGGGACGAGGCCACCTTGCGAATCGAGAACCAGAGTGCCATCGGGCCAGAGGCGATTCAGGCCTAACGAGAAGAGCTGCATGATTTCGCGGGCGTAGTTTTCGTTCGGGTGCAGACCGGTTGAGAGATTGCCTTTCTGGTTCCCGCGCATGTCCAGGTAGATGCCCATCGCCGGGGTGAGGGTCGCTCGCTTCAGGATTTCGCGGAAATTCAGGAACGCCGCATCGAGCAGAGTGTCGTAGGAGGAGGAGAGGGCGCGGCCGTTGTCGTTCAACGGCCCGGTGTCGGACACGACCAGCAGTTCGCTCAAGGCGAAGGCGACGCGTTGCCGCAATTGATCCGGCGCGTTGATCGATTTCTTCCACCACGCGTTGAACATCAGCGTGCTTGGATAAGGGCGGTTCGGGTCCGAGACCACATTCGCGAGCACCTCCGGAACAAGATGGGAGGCGGGGAGCGTGAGCTGCTTATCCAGCCAGGTGATGTAGCCGTTCGCCTTCACGTAGGCGATGTCGCTGGGGCTCGCGCCGAAGGTCGCCTGGTTCAGGAAGCGCGCTGCGCCCGCATCGGTCGCTGCCTCCGCGGGATCGTAGCCGGGGTCGGGCTGGAGGACCGGCGGCGTCTGCGAGCCGCGCACGAGGCCGAAGTTTCCGCGGATCTCGCCCGCGGGATAGTTCACGCTGTGGATGTTGATGTAGGCCTTGCCTTGCTGGATCACGCTGATGATGTCTGCGGCCGAAAGCGTGCCGACCGCCTCGATGTTCCAAACGTAGCCGCCCTCCGCCGTCCTGAGTTCCGGGTGGAAGCGGTCGATCTCGTCGATGTCGAAAATGATCTGGCTTGGGTTCGTTCCGAACGCCTCGCTGTGGATGTGGTAACCGGTGCGCGGGGAGCTGAGACCGCTGTATTGAAAATGGAGAATGGCCTGCGTGTTGGCCGAGTTCAGCCGGAGATTCGCGGAGCCGACTGCCGTCGTCGAGGCGACGCCCTGCGGCGCCATGTTCGTCGCGTAGAGCGTGCCGGTCTGAGTGGAGGCGGTGGGATAATCGAAGCGGCCGAGCACGTAGCCCGGCACTACGCCGGTGTTGTTCGCGATCGGGTTCGCGGTCGTGCCGGTCGGATCCAGGAACCAGGCCACCGCGAGGTTATCTGTCGCGGTCCCGCTCCCGTGATTGTGCAGGACCTCGTAGTAATATCTGCGACCGGCTACGAGCGCGAGCCAGGGTGATTTCTGGCTCGGCTGCGCGTCCCAAATTTCCGGTCCGGTGCCCGGTGCCGTGACCCAGGCGCGGCGCACCTTGTTCACCGGCTCACTGTCATTGGAAATCCAGAGCTCGGCGTTATTGCTCGCCGCGAGCCAGAAATAGTAATTCCCGGTGGCGGGCGCAGTGAAGTAACCCCGCAGGCGTTTCGCGGTGTTATCCGGGTAGCTAGTGTTGTCCTCGAGCGTGACTAACGAGTTGTCGATCGCCGGCGGGGTGTTTACTGGAATATCCGAGATCGCCGGACCGGTCACGCCGCTCGTCCAGACCTCGCGCGTCACCGCGCTGCCCGGGTTGAGAATCTGAATGTCGAGCACCGAGCTGCCGATGCCGTAAGCGTTGGTCGCCACCAGCGCGACCTGGTAATCGCCCACCGCCGTCGGCGTGCCGCTGATCACACCCGTGCTCGCATTCAACGTCAGCCCCGGCGGCAAGGGCCCGCTATTCGTCCCGAGCGCAAAGGTGGTCGCGGTATTCGCCGCATTGCTCGCCGTCACCGCGAAGCTGAACGGTTGCCCCACAAAGCCGAACGCACTCAGCGCACTCGTGATCGAAGGCGGCGCCACCGGCCCGGTCGCGGGGTAAAGTCGCTGCATTGGGATGATCTGTTTCACCTGGTCCTCGCCATACCAGGAGAGATGCGCCTCGCCATTTCCCGTCGCCTGAAAATACTCCATCTTCAGGTCGTAAAGGACGCCCGCGCGTAGATCGATTGCCCCCGTCCACTCCGTCGCTCCCTGCTGGATCCATTTATCGACGAGCAACTGCCCGTTCACCCAGAGCTTCACCCCGTCATTCGTCTTCGTGACGAAGTAATACGTCCCGGAATACTGCGGCTGTACCTGGCCCAGCCAGCGGACCGTGTAGTAGGTCGCATTCACGCCCGGCCCCGGCGAGACGTTGTTCCAGATGAAATCGATCGTCGGATCGTTCCGCGTCAGCCGCAGGTTTGCCGGCAGGAAAAGATTCGGGCTGTAACCCGCGTTGATCGCGGTGCTCGTCGAGTTGTAGTAATAACCGGTCAGCCCGGTGCCGTTTGCGACGCCAGCGGGATAGATCACCACGCTCGCGCTGCTCGCCGCGCCCACCGTGTAGCCGCCGCCCGGCTGCACCTGCAACGTCGCCGTCGCATTGCTCTGCCGCGCCGGATTGGCCAGCGGCACGATCGGCACCTTCACTGAGCCTACCCGCGGCAAAAGCGTGACGGAAGTCGGCGCCAGCAGGTAATCAGTTCCCTCCACCGCCGTGCCGCTCCGGACCAGCGGCACCGTGATGCTGCTGAAGTGGAGATTGCCGCCGCGGGTGATGGTAATTGAGCCGTTGCTGGCCGGCGCGGTATTGGCATCCGGCGGCTGCGTCGTCACCGGGTCGGTCGCCACCGCCGTCACAATGTTCTCGACCGCCAGTTGCGTGGTCAGCGCCGTGTGATCGTCGATCGGCGCACCATCGGAGTGCGTGTTGTTCGGATCGAATCCCGTCACGATTTCTGCCCAGTCGCTCACCCCATCGCCGTCCGTGTCCACGTTCTGGACCGTGACGCGGTAAAACGCATTTGGAATCTTCGGCGCGGTCAACGTCTGCGAGAGGCCGTTGCCCATCACCTGCACCACCGGCTGGAAGCCGGACCAGCTCGCAGGCGCCTGCAGGTTGGTCGTGTACTCGACCTGGTAAAGCTTGCCGCTCACCGACGGGAAAGTGACCGCGGCATTCGTCCCGCTCGCCGTCACGCTGCTGATGCGCAGGCTGGAGTTGGCGGCCAGCGGATTCGTCCCCGCCATCAGCTCCGCACCGTTGGTGAGGCCGTCGCCATCGCTATCCTGCGCGAGCCAGATGGGATCGTTCACCTGCGCGTCGGTCAGGCCATAAAGCATCCTCCACACAGTCTGATCGATCGCGGGATCGATCGCCGCCGCCGCGCCACTCGCGAGAGCGAGAGAACAAATCATCGCCGCAAAGGTCGCCCACGCCTGACCGCACGCTTTCATTCGTGACATTTGTCGATTGCTCCGGTTCAGCCCGTTCGCAGGTCTGAACAAAGACTCTACCCCGTAATGGAGCAGTTTCCCAGCCGCCCGACGAGACAAATTCGGCGCGCTGTTGGAATTAGCTCGCGCCGGGATGTGGCCGCTTAGGCGAGAGATTCAAGCCGGCCCAGCGCTTCCCAGCGGGCGTAGAGTTTTGCCACCCGCGCACGGGCCGCGGCCAGTTCACCTTCCAGCTTCTGCATCTCGCTTTTCTGCTTCAGGTAGAAGTCCTGCGCCGCGAATAGGCTCTCCAATCGCGCCACCTCTTCTTCGGCGGCGAGGATGGTCGCTTCGATCGTCTCCAGCTCGCGCGCTTCTTTCCACTTCAGTTTCCGCGGCTTCGCGTCGGGCGCGGGCACCGTCGCCTCGCTCGCAGGTTGCTGGTTTGCGGTCGAGCGGACGGTCGATTCCTCTCCGCGTTTCTCCAGGTAGTAATCGTAGTTGCCGACGTAAAACCGCACTGCGCAGTTATTTTCAAAGGCGAGGATCGACGTGCAGACGCGGTTCAGGAAATAGCGGTCATGGCTGACCACGATCACGCAGCCGCCAAACGCCACGAGCGCCTCTTCCAGGAGCCGCAGTGTCCCGAGATCGAGATCGTTCGTCGGCTCGTCGAGGATGAGAACGTTGCCGCCGCGCTTCAGAATTTTCGCGAGCAAGACCCGGCTCCGCTCACCGCCGCTCAACTGTGAGATGCGACTATTGATCCGATCTTCCGTGAAGAGAAATCGCCGCAGATAACTGCGCAGACTGATGCTCTCGTCGCCCAGCCGCACGGCCTCGCTCCCATCGCTCACTTCTTCCCAGACCGTCTTCTCTTCATCGAGCAGCAGACGGTTTTGATCGACATAGTTGATCTCGGTCCGCGTGCCGAGTTCCACCTCGCCGCGCGTCGGCTCCAGCAGACCGAGCATCAGTTTCAGAAGCGACGATTTGCCCAGGCCGTTCCGGCCGACAATCCCGAGCCGCTGACCCGCCTCGACCTTCAGGCTTAGATTTTCGAACAAGGTGCGGCCTCCGATTTCGAAGCTCACATCCCGCAACTCGACCACGCGGTTGGCGAGTTTCGGCGCGGGTGGAATGATCAAGTCGACATCGAGTTCCTCCGGCGCTTCCTGCGCCGCCATTTCGAAGTAGCGATCGATCCGATCGACCGATTTCGTCCGGCGCGCGCGCGGTCCGCGGCGCACCCACTCGAGCTCGCGCTTCAGGAATTTTTGCCGCTTGTGTTCCTGCATCTCCTCCACCGCCTGCCGCTCGGCGCGCGCCAGCAGGTAATCGGTGTAGCTGCCGTCGTAGCTGCGGAATTCGCCGCGCGCGAGTTCGATGATCCGCGTCGCGACCCGATCGAGAAAATACCGGTCGTGCGTCACGAAGAGGCAGGTGCCAGAGTAGCGGGCGAGAAAATCCTCCAGCCACTCGATCGAGCCGGTGTCGAGATGGTTCGTCGGCTCGTCGAGCAGAAGAAAATCGGGGCGGGGGAGAAGCGCCCGGCACAGTGCCACCCGGCGTTTTTCTCCGCCGGATAACGTGCCGACCACTCGGTCTTCCTCCGGCGCGTGCAGGTTGCTGACTAACGAGCGGATGCGGTGCTCGAGGTTCCAGCCCTCCGCATGCTGGATTTGCTCGAGCAAGACTCCACTCTGCGCGCTTTCGGGCGGCACCCGCTCGTATTCAGCGATCAGGTCGAGGATGCGTTGCGCACCGCTCATGATGCTAGTGTGGACGGTGGCGGTATCGTCCAGGTCGAACACCTGCGGCATGTAACCGGTCACGAGATCGCGGCGTAGCGTGATCTTCCCGCTATCGGGTGTCATGGCGCCGGCGACGAGCTGCAGGAAAGTCGACTTGCCCGAGCCGTTCCGGCCCACCAACCCGACGCGTTCGCCTTCCAGAATGGTGACGCTGGCATTGTCCAGCACGGTCTGCGTGCCGTGCCGCACGACCAGATCGCTCCCGCTCGCGACGGCCAGTTTGGGAGCTGCTTCGGCCATCGGTGCGCAACTTTAGTCCAACTCTCAGCCGAAGCCAGAACGCCCGGGAGTGACCGCCGCCGGGCCGCTTACTCCGGCGTGAATTCGCCGTTGCCTTCGTCCGCGTAAACTGAGTCGCCGACGGCCGAGGTGCGCACGTACTGCCGCCATTTTCCATGTTCCAGTTGCCGCGTTTTCTCCTTCACCTGCACGATCGCGGCCAGCGGTGGATCGCCGGGCCGCTGCAGGCTTTCGCTTAGCACTCGCCCATCGAGCGGCTGCGGGGGCGCCAGGCCCAAGAGGTGCAGAATCGTGGGCACCACATCCAGATTGGACGAAGGCAGGTCGCTCGCGCCGCCCACCTGAAAATCGGGCCCTGCTGCGATCAAGGTGTTGTGAATGTCGAAGCGACTCAGCGTGCCGTGCGTGCCCGCCGCGACCTCCTTTCCGGTCGTGGCTGCGATCAACCCCCGGATTGCGAATTCATTCTCGCTCTCCGTCCACCGCATCGCCACGACCACATCAGGAGCAGAGGGGGCGTCGAGATGAAATTGGGCGAGCGGAAAGGTGCCGGCATCGCCCGCGCGCGAAAAAATCACCCCTGCAAAATCCGTCTGCTGCAGCCATGTCACGAGGCGACCCGCGGTCTTGTCGTCGTGCTCGCCGACGTAGAAAAATGCGCTGCCGCCATTGCCGGCGAAACGGATGTCGCCACGGCGCAACGGATCCGCTCCCTCCGCCACGGTGAAGCCCGCGGCGCGCAGCTGCGCCGGGATGTCGAACCCACGCGCAATCGTGGAAAAGCCGTGATCGGAAACAACCAAGACATCCGTTTGCGCGAGCGCCTTTTTCTCTTCCAGCGCATGCAGCACGACCGCAAAATTTGTGTCCGCGGAGCGAATGCCGGCGATCGCTTCCGGGCTGCCCGGGGCGCTGGCGTGTTGCGCGCGATCTGGGTCGCTCATCCAGAGCAGCGAAAACTCCGGGATTTCATCTTTCCAAAGGACCTCAGTCAGCGCGCGGGTGGTCCACGCATCTTTCATCGCGTTCGGTGCTTCTTTCTCCCGCGGGAAGGGGCCGAGCAGCTTCACCATTTGCGCCAGTGCAGTCGGCGGAAGCGTCGCGCCGTCAAAAAGCGTAACGCTGCCCGAATCTTTCGCGGGATGGCGTCCGTGCAGGAGCGACGCGGTCTTGGTCCCCGCGAGCGCGGCGCTGCCACCATGCGTCTGCACGATTTCTGCGATCGTCGCGGCACCGAGATACCTGCCGTCCGACGTGCGATCGCCCTCGCGGATGGTCGTTTCCTCGTCCATCCGCACCAGCTTCGCGAGATCGATCGCCGGCCGGTATTCGTAATTCCCGAGCACTCCGCTGCGGCCCGGATAAACACCGGTGGCGAGCGCGGTGGCGTTCACACTCGTGAGGCTCGGGTAGACGGAATGATGATTGCGAAACGTCACGCCGCGCTGTGCCAGTTGCCACAAGGCGGGTGTGTTCTCCGGGGAAACGAAGTCGGGTCGCATGCCATCCCACGCGACCAGCACGACGTGGGTCGCTTCCCCGCGCCCTTCCGGCTCCGCTGCCATGGGCGAGGCTGCGAACGCACACAGTGCCACGCGCAGGAGGATGCCGAAGCGATACATCGTTTAGTCACCGGGCGTGGCCGGCGGGAGGTCACCTGCTTCGATCACCACCATGTTGGCGGGCTGCAGATACTTCTTCAGCGCAGCATTCGCCTGCTCGAGTTTCACGGCTTTCACGCGCGCCGGATATTCATCCAGCCAGTGAACGTCATAGCCACGGTGGATCGCATCGAGGAGCGCGTTCGACAGCCCATCCGTCGTGGTGAGTCCCACTTCGAACGTCCCGATCGCCGCTGACTTCACGCGCTCCAGCTCGGCCGCGGTGATCCCGTGGGCGTACCAGCTATCGAGTTCGCGTTTCGTTGACTCCATCCCTTTCTCGAGCAAGTCGGGCGCGAAGTTTGCCTCCATCCGCCACTCGCCGTCGGCGAAGGTGTCCTTCCCGGTAGACGCCTCGATTCCGTAGGTGAGCCCTTCCTTGTCGCGCACGTTGGCCATCAGTCGGCCGGTGAAACCATGGCCCAGCACCGCCGTGGCCAGGCGAAGCGCGAGTGCGTCCGGGTCGCGGTAACGCAGTCCGCTCGCCTGCCCGAGGATGACAGTGACATTCGGCTTGTCGGGCATCGGAATGGCTGCCTCGTGCGAGGTGGTCGGCGCGCTGGCCTGCGGGAACGACGCCGGACTGCGCTGACCGCCGCTCCAGCCGACGAACGCCTCGGCCACCGCTGCTTTCAGACTCTCGATCTCGACATCGCCCACTGCCACGAGGGTCGCGTCCGCCGGGCCGTAGCAGGTCGCATGAAAGGCCTTGACCTCCTCAATCTGCGCGGCGTCCACCGCGTCGAGAAAATCCTTCACAGGCGGCGCGTAGTTCGGATGGCCCTTCGGGTAAATCGCTTCCGCGAAGGCTTGTTCCGCGCGGAAGTCGGGACTTTCCAGCGCGCGCCGCAGATCGCCGGCAATCTGCTTTTTCAATTTCGCGAATTCCTCCTCCGGGAACGACGGCGTCCGCAATTCCTCCGCCAGGAGCGAGATCACCAGCGGCAGATCTTTGCGCAGGCATTTGCCGCTGAATTCTGTCATCACCCCACCGACGGAGAAGTCGATCCGGGCGCCGACTGCCTCGAGTTGTTGCGCGATCGCAAACTTATCGTGCTGCGTTGTTCCCTGATCGAGCATCTCGCCCGCGAGGGTCGGGATCGCGAGATTATTCGCGGGCGCGAAGCTGTCCCCGGCCGGGAGCGACCCGCGAAGGGTCACCACATCTTTCACGCCGGTCTTGCAGGCGAGCACGTCCATGCCGGCGATCTTCTCCCGCACCACGTGGTCCGCGATTTGCGCCGGCGCGAGCGAGGTCAACGCGGCGAGCAACAGGATGGAAAGCGATTGCGTTCTCATCCGCTTCAAGGCTCCGGCGGCACCACAGGAACGAACCAGCCGGTGGTTCGTCCGGTTTCGACCAGATAAGCATTCGCTACCCGCTTCGCGTCGGCCGGAGTGACCTTTTTCACCGCCTCGTCTTCGGTCACATAATGCGTCCAATCACCGACCGCGATGTCTTCGTTCAACGCACTCGCGACCGCGAACGATCCGTCCCGCGCGTAGGCGGCGGCGGCGAGACTTTGCGCGATTGCGGAAGCCACTTCCGCGTCGCTCACGCCCTCGGTCTTCACGCGTTCCAACTCCTCCAGGATGATCTTCTCCACCTGCTCGTGCGTCGCTTCAGGCGCCAGACTGGCGTAAATGATGTCGAGCGACGGATCGCGCAAAAAGCCGGCGTCGCCCCGCACGCTGGTCGTCAGATTCTGGTCGGTGAGCGCGCGGTAGAAGCGGCTGTTTTTCCCCTGCGTCAGGATCACGTTGAGGATCTGCAACGCTGCCTGATCACCATCCAGCCCGGCCGGAATCTTGTGCGCGATCGCGACCACCCCGAGCTGCCCCGCGCGTTTTACCATCACCCGGCGCGCTCCGGTTTGTTCCGGCTCCGCGGTGTAGACGACCGGGAGCGCCGCGGGCGATTTCGGGATCGCGCCGAAGTATTTCTTCACCGTCTCCAGCGCCTGCGCGGGATCGAAATCCCCGATGATCGAAACCGTCGCGTTCTCCGGCCAATAGAATGTCCGGTAAAACTCCCGCAGTTTCTCGATCGGCACTCTCTCGATATCGCTCCGCCATCCGATCGTCGGATGATGATAAGGATGCGCCACGAAAGCGGCGGCGAAAATTTCCTTCTCCAGCGCCTCGGTGGAATCGTTCTCGCCGATCTCGAATTCGTTCCGCACCACCGTCATCTCCGGCTTCCGATCGCTCTCGCGCAGCCAGAGGTTCTTCATCCGGTCCGCCTCGATCTCGGCATAGCGGTCGAGATGTTCACGGCCGATGGTCGCGAAGTAGTTCGTCCGGTCGAACGAGGTGCTGGCGTTGTAGTTGCCGCCGATCCGCTCCAGCAGTTGATCGATGCTCGTCCCTTTCTCCCGATTGAACCTGGGCGTCCCTTTGAACATCAGGTGCTCGAGCAGATGCGTAGCGCCGGTCGTGCCGGTGACCTCATCGCGCGAGCCGACGCGATACGTCACCATGAACGTCACCGTCGGCGTGGAATGTTCCGGCATCAGCAAGACCTGCAGGCCGTTGCTTTCGAGCCGGTACTCGGAAAACGCGCCGACGTCCTGCACGTGCTTGAAGCCCGGGGCTTTGATGGCCGGCGCACCTGCAGCCGTCGCCGTGGCGAACGCAAGGAACAGAAGGCGGATGAGCGTCATGGCGTCGGGTTCGCAAGCCTAACGAGTGCCGCCCTGATCACGATCGCAGCCTAGCGTGATCCACCAGCGGAGACAATCGGATCACTCGGCCTAAAGTGTATCGCATGTCTTCTCCACACGTTTTCGTCACTGGCACCTCGCGCGGGATTGGCGCCGCGATTTTGCAGCAACTTCGCAGTCGCGGCGCGCGCGTCATCGGTCATGGCGCGCGCGGCCGGGGAGGATCAGCTGGCCGCCGATCTGGCGCAGCCCAACGCGGCGGAGACGCTCTGGCAAGAGGCGCTCGAGAGCCTCGAGGGACGCATCGATGTTTTGATCAACAACGCCGGCATCTACGAGGCCGTGTCGGTCGGCGAAAGCCAGGAAGTTTGGGCCGCGAAATGGCAGCGCACGATGCAGATCAATCTCCAAGCCGCGGCCGACCTCTGTCGCTTTGCGGTCTCGCACTTTCGGGCGCGCGCGGGTGGGGGCCGCATCGTGAATGTCGCCAGCCGCGCCGCGCACCGCGGCGATTCGCCCGAGCACTGGCATTACGCCGCGTCGAAAGCAGCGCTTGTGGCCGTGACGAAAACAATCGCGCGCGGCTTTGCGGCGGAGGGCATCTACGCGTTCGCGGTCGCGCCGGGGTTTACCATGACCGGAATGGCGGAGGATTATCTCGCCAGTCGCGGCGGCGAGAAGCTGCTGGCCGATATTCCGCTGCACCGCGTCGCGGAACCGGAGGAGGTGGCAAACGTCGTCGCGTATCTGGCGCTCACAGCGCCCGCGTCGATGACGGGCGCAATCGTCGACATCAACGGCGCGAGCTACGTGCGATAGAGAGGAAATTTTGGCAGCGGCTCGCACAAAGGCTTTTCAGGCGGAGGCAATCGCGTAAATCTCCGGCGTGTTTTATCGCCGCACCTTCTCTCGCCTCGCGGCCGGCGGCACCCTGCTCCTGCTGGCCATCTGTGCGCTCTCCTGCGTCGCCGCTGCGGCCGAGCCAAGTTTGACGCTGGGCGCCCCCTCTTTCCCGCGACCGCTCGATCAATATAACGATGCCGGCCTGACCAGCGTCTTCGCGATCGTGCGGAACCGCGCCACGACGGAGCCGTTCAACGTCGTGGCCACGGGTATTTTCTTTCTCGCCATTATCCACACCTTCCTCGCGAAACGGTTCACGAAAGTGGCGCACCGCTGGCGCGATGAACACGAAGCGGAGGTCCGCCGCCGTGGCCCGCTCGGGCCGGGGAAGGAGGTCAGTCTCAAGGCGGAAGTAATGCACTTCTTCGGCGAGATCGAAGCCATCTTCGGCATCTGGGTGGTGCCGTTGCTGATAGCGATCACGGCCGTGCGCGGCTGGCCGGCGGCGGAGCATTACGTCAGCCATGGCGTGAATTTCACCGAGCCCATGTTTGTGGTCGTGGTGATGACGATCGCCTCGACGCGCCCCGTGCTTCGTTTCGCAGAATCCTTCCTCAGCGTCATCGCCGGGCTCGGGCGACGGACCACCGGGGCCTGGTGGCTCTCGATCATGACGGTCGGTCCGCTGCTTGGCTCGTTCATCACGGAGCCGGCGGCGATGACAATCTGCGCTCTGCTCCTGGCGCGGCACTTCTACGATTTGAAGCCGAGCCTTCAACTATCTTACGCCACGCTCGGCCTGCTTTTCGTCAACGTTTCCATCGGCGGAACGCTGACCCATTTCGCCGCCCCGCCGATCCTGATGGTTGCCGGCCGGTGGGGTTGGGACACGCCTTTCCTGTTCACCCATTTTGGCTGGAAATCCGCGCTCGCGATCGTGCTGGCAAACGCACTCTACTTCCTCGTCTACCGGCGCGAGCTGAGCCGGCTGCGTCCCCCCGCGAAGGAACATGGCAAGCCCGAGGCCTGGAGTGATCGCACTCCGCCGGTCCCGGCCTACGTGATCGGCGTGCACCTCTTCTTCCTCGCGTGGACGGTCTTCACCGCGCATTACCCGTCGCTTTTCATCGGCGGTTTCCTCTTCTTCCTCGCCTTTACGAGCGCGACCGAGCAGCACCAGAATCCGATCAGCCTCAAGCCCGCATTGCTGGTCGGATTCTTCCTCGCGGGCCTGGTGGTGCACGGCGGCTTGCAGGCTTGGTGGATCGCGCCCGTGCTCGCGAGCATGACTCAGGTGCCGCTCATGTTCACCGCCATGACCTTGACCGCATTTAACGACAACGCCGCCATTACCTACCTTGCGTCGCTGGTGCCGAACTTCAGCGACGGGCTCAAGTACGCGGTCGTCGCCGGAGCGGTCGCCGGCGGAGGGCTGACCGTGATCGCCAATGCGCCGAACCCCGCGGGGCAGTCGATCCTTGGCTGCTATTTCACCGACGGCGTCTCCGCGCTCGGGTTGTTCCTCGGCGCCGTCCTTCCCACCGGCATCGTGATGGCCGTCTTTCTATTTTTCGGCTAACTCGTGGCATCGGCTTCCAGCCGATTCTTGCGGGGAAATTCAATGCGGTAGCACAGGCGGGACGCCGTGCTACCTCGTGCTCCAGGCAACACGCTCTAACTACCGGCCAGCTGCCACACGAGGCGCGCGGCGAACAAGAGCATCACGACCGCGGTAAACACCTGCGTCGCGATTTGCCACGCGGGCCGCGCGAAGATGTGCGCGCCCAACTTTACCGCCACGCACAGGACCGTGCCCCAGGTCAGCGCCCCGAGCACGACTGCCACCGCGAGCACAACCGACTGCAGGAACGTCCCGGTCAACGCGCCGGTCTGGCTGCCAATGACCGCGAGCCAGAAGCCGATATTCCACGGACTGCTGAGCGTGAACATGAGGCCGAGCAGGAAAGTGCGGCTCGTTTTCCGCTTCATCGACGCGGGTGCCCGCACCGTGCGGTGCTCCCGTGCCATCCGCCACGCCCCGCGCGCGAAGTTGAACGCCAGAAAGAGCAACAGAAGCAAGCTCACCACGCCTAACGACACTCGAATCGCGGGCGTATTGATAATCGCGCCGGCGCCGGCCGAAACGCCGAGCGCCCAAAGAAAATCGCCCAGGCACGCGCCGAGTCCGACCTTGTAAGCAGCCCAAAAACCACCACCTTCTGCCCGCGGCAAAATTCCGCGCCGGATGACCTCGGCATTGACCGGCCCCGGTGGCCACGCCACCGACCAGCCGAGCACCAAGCCGCTGAGGATCGTGGCGCCGGAGAGGGTGGAGTGCATGTGAAGCTTGCGACTTGCGGCGAAGCCTCGCAGTCTGCGTCACTGCATGGCACGGAGCTCTCCCGTTCGTCAAGATCCGCCGGCCGGCAACCCGCTCGCGCGGCAGCTCGGACTCTTCGGGACGACGATGGCGGTGATGGGCGGCATCATCGGCGCCGGCATTTTCATCAATCCCTATCTCGTGGCGGAGCGTGTGCATACGAGCGCGCTGATCCTCGGTGTCTGGATCGCGGGTGGGCTGATCGCGCTCGCCGGCGGCTTTATCTATGCGGAATTAGCGGCGCGTCTGCCGGTGGTCGGCGGCCAATATGTCTACCTGCGGGAGGCGCTCCATCCCGCGGTCGCGTTCATGTATGGCTGGGTGCTGTTGCTCGTGATCCAGACCGGCGGGATGGCGGCGGTGGCGGTCACCTTTGCGCGCTATTTCGCCGAGCTGACCGGCTGGCAGGTGAACGACTCCGCGCTCGCGGCGGCGGCACTCGCCTTGCTCACGGTGATCAACTGCGCGGGCGTGCGCGCCGGCAGCCGGGTTCAATCGGGACTGACGTTGACCGCAATCGCCGCAATCGCGGTTCTGATCGTCTGCAGCTTCTTCGTGCCGGGTGTGAGCCGTCCCGCGCTCCCGCTGGAGACAGCACCGGTTTCTATTTTCACCCTCGGCTCTGCCATGACGCCGATCCTCTTCGCGTATGGCGGCTGGCAAACCTCCAGCTTCCTGGCCGGCGAGGTGCGCGATCCGCGCCGCACCCTGCCGCGCGGATTGATCCTCGGCGTGCTGGGCGTGATCGCCGTTTATACCGGGGTGAACTTCGCTTATCTCCGCGGACTCGGTGCGGCTGGCTTGGCGAACACGGGCACGCCGGCCTCCGCGGTGATGAGTGCCGTCTTCGGCTTGGCCGGCGCGCGCTTTATCGCCGCCGGGATTGCGTTTTCCGCCTTCGGCTTCCTGGCGCAATCGATGCTGACCGCGCCGCGCGTTTATTTCGCGATGGCAGAGGACGGCGTTTTCTTCCGCAGCGTTGCGTGGGTGTATCCGCGCACCCGGGTGCCGGTGATCGCAATCGCGCTGCAAGGCGTCTGGGCAATGGCGATCGCGCTCACCGGAACCTACGCGCAGGTGGTGAATTACGTGGTCGCGATGGATTGCATCTTCTTTGCGCTCACGGCGGCATGTCTGTTTGTGCTGCGCCGGCGCGACCCATCCGGAGGCGCCTTCCGGGTGCCAGGTCATCCGTGGACGACGATGCTGTTCATCCTTGCCGAATTGCTCGTGGTGGTGAGCACGTTTGCGCACGATCCCACTCGCTCATTCCTCGGCCTCGGCATCGCGCTCGCGGGTTTGCCAGCCTATCTCTTTTGGCGGCGGCGACAGAAGCGATGAAGACATCCGAATACATGCAGTGGGCGAAGACGCGCTCGCAGGCGCGCTTCAACCTCGCCACCAGCGGCATCATGAGCGTGCCCGCGGCAGAGTTTCCGCGCCAGGATGAGCCGATCGCCCTCACCGGGCCGGGCGGCTACGGATTCGCACCGCTGCAGGAACGGCTCGCGCAGCACCAAGGTGTACCGCGAGAGTGCGTCGTCGCCGCGACTGGCACGTCGATGGCGAATCACCTCGCGATGGCGGCGGTGCTCGCGCCCGGCGACGAAGTTCTAATCGAGGAGCCGGCCTACGGTCCGCTGCTCGACGTGGCGCACTACCTCGGCGCCGCGGTTCGCCGCTTCGCGCGAACCTTCGAAAGCGACTTCGCGGTCGACCCGCACGCGCTCGCATCGGCCATCACCGAGAAGACGCGCCTGATCGTCCTCACGAATCTGCACAACCCGAGCGGCGCGCTCCTTCCTGCGGAAATCCTGCGGCAGATCGGCGCGATCGCACAGGCGCGCGGCGTGCGCGTGCTGGTGGACGAAGCGTATCTGGAGATGACCTTCGACCCCGCGGCGCCGTTTGCGTTTCGCATCGGCCAGGAACTCTCGGCGGGCGGCGAGAATCCGTTCATCGTTACCAACAGCCTTACGAAAGTCTATGGCTTGAGCGGCCTCCGCTGCGGGTGGATTCTCGCGGCGCCGGAACTCGCGCGGCGCATCTGGTTATTGAACGACCTCTTCGGCGCCAACGCCGCGCATCCGGCCGAGCAGCTTTCGGTGCGGGCGCTCGATCAGCTCGCAAAATTTCGGACGCGCGCGCAGCGGCTCCTCGCCACCAATCGCCCGCTGCTGCAGAGCTGGCTCACGTCGCGGCCGGAACTCGAATTCTTCGCGTCCCCGGCCGGCACCGTCGTCTTCCCCCGGCTGCGCCACGGTGAGGTGAACGCGTTCTGCAAATTGCTGCGCGAAAAATACCAAACGACCGTCGTGCCAGGCCGCTTCTTCGAACTGCCGCAGCATTTCCGCATCGGCGTCGGCGGCGCGGCCGCCGAGCTGCGCGCCGGCCTCGATCGCGTCTCCGGGGCGCTCGACGAATTCTGCGCCCGCTAGCGGCCGTCGTTCGTGGAGTTGTGACTCGCGCCCCGTGCACTACCGTCCGCCCGATGATCCACCGCCGCCTTGCCTGCCTCTCCTTCCTGTCGCTGCTCGCACTCCCGGCAGCAGTCGCGTGGGCGGAGAGCAACAGCGTCGTCAATCTCTCGCATTACGATCTGTTGCGACCCGACTTCGGCCAGATGCGCGCGGAGGGAATCGTGGGCGTGATTCATGAAGCGACCTATCCGCGCGGCGAACGCGATGAGTATTACGCGTCGCGCCAGGAAGCAGCGGTGCGCGCCGGCATGCTCTGGGGCGCCTATCATTTTGCGAACAGCAGCGACCCGGTCGCGCAGGCGAATCAATTCCTCGCCACCGTGCAGACTGCGTGGCGGCAGGCCAGCCCCGGGAGCCGGCCTAACGAGGTCCTGCTCGTGCTCGATTTCGAAAAGAATGGCCACTATCCCGGCGGCACCATGAACGTAAAACAAGCCGTGCAATTCGCGGAACACATCCGGCAGCGCACCGGCGTTTACCCCGGCATCTACTCGAACGAGAACCGCGTCCGCAGCGTCCTCGGCAGCCTGCTCGTGCCGCCGGCGCAGAAGCGCGCCCTCACCAACTGCTGGCTCTGGATCGCCAACTACCATTACGTGCCCCGCAGCTTCTCGCCGTGGCACCAGTGGACGATGTGGCAATACACCGGCGACGGAAAATGCGATCTCCCGCGCGCCTCCTACCCGAAGGGTGCGGCGAACGTGAGGAACGCCGAGCGCAATATCTTCCGCGGCAGCACGAGCGAGCTGGTCAGCTTCTGGCAATCGCATGGCTGGAAGATCGGCGCGGATGGCGAGTGACCCGAGCCGGCGCTTTTCGGCAGGCCCTCGCACTTTAGCGTTGTCGCAGTTGTGTTTCCTTCCATGATCGGAGCGCTCCTGCCGCACGTGAAAAACTTGTTCCCTAACCGGACCGCCTTGATCCTGTCCGTGATCGCGCTTGTCATGATTTCGGTGGGGATCGCGCTCATTTACTTTCGCGGAGGCGAAATCCGGTTTGCGCATCTTCTCTTTGCGCTCGGCCTTCTCGCTTATGTGGTCTGGTTTTCCGGCCGTCCCGGCGCTGCGGATTAACAATGGCTGCCCTCGCCGAAATCGTGGGCTATCTCGACGAATATCTTCGCCTTGGGGAGGGCGCCGACTGGCCAAATGCGCTCAACGGCCTCCAGGTGGAGAATACGGGCGGCGAAGTGCAGAAGATCGGCGCGGCGGTGGATGCCTCGACGCGCACATTCGGGCTCGCGGCAGAGCGGGGGATCGATTTGCTGCTCGTGCATCACGGGCTTTTCTGGGCTGGGATGCAGCCGGTGACGGGTCACGTGCGCCGGCAATTGCGACAACTTTTTGCGCACGAGATCGCGCTCTACAGCGCGCATCTGCCGCTCGACGTGCATCCGGTGGTGGGGAATAATGCGCAGCTCGCGGCCGCGCTTGGCCTCGCGCAGTGCGAGCCTTTCCTGCCAGCGAAAGGGCAGCTCGCCGGGCTGCGTGCTCGAGCAGCGATCAACCGGGAGAAGTTGGCGCGGCGGCTCGAGCACTCGTTAGGCGGTGCGGTGCGGATGTTTGCCGGCGGGCCGGCGATCACGCACAATATTGGCGTGGTGACGGGCGGCGCCGGGTCCGAGATCTATGCGGTGGCGCGCGCCGGGATCGACACTTTCATCACCGGCGAGGCGCCGCATTGGGCGGCAGTCGCAGCGGAAGAACTGGGCGTAAATCTCCTGCTCGGCGGCCACTACGCGACCGAGACTTTCGGGGTGCGCGCATTGGCGGCGCATTTGGCGGAGCGCTTCGAGGTGGCGTGGGAGTTTATCGACGCGCCGACCGGGCTCTGACTTTTTAGCAATGGATACGATTACCGGATTCGTGGTGCTGGGGCTGATGGCGTTCCTCGTGCTGCCCGTCGCCTTGCATCTCTGGCACCTCCGCGCGATGCGGCAGATGCGGGCGTCGCTCCAGGTGCTCGCCCGCCGCGTGACCGCTCTGGAGCCGACCGCACGCAGCTCCGATCTTCCGCCGCCGCTTCCGGTCGAGCCGATGGTGGTCGCAAAGGCCGCCGCGATCCCGGCGGCGCCACCGCCGCTCCCGCAGGCCGTTGCGTCCACACCGCTCCGGCCCAGCTTGGAGAACGCCATTGGCGTAAAGCTTTTCGCGTGGATGGGCGGGCTGGCGCTGTTCGTCGGTGTGCTGCTCGCGGTGCGCTACGCGTTTGAGAATAATCTTATCACTCCGGAGATGCGGGTGGTGGGCGGCGCGATCGTGGGCCTGGGTTTGGTGGCGGGCGGATTGTTCGCGGCCGCGCGTCGTTTTCGCGCGCCGGCTTTCAGCATGTGCGCCACCGGCGTGCTCGTGCTGTATGGCGATATTTATGCGGCCTTCGCCTACTACGATCTGCTGCCGCTCTGGCTCGCGACAGTGCTGATGTCGCTAGTTTCGGTGGGCGCGTTTTTGCTCGCCATCCGGCTGGATGCACAGGTGATCGTGGTGCTCGGAATGCTCGGCGGTTTTTTGACGCCGGCGCTGCTCTGGATGACCGCGGCGCGCGCTCCGCTGCCACTCTTCGGTTACGCCGCGCTTTTGAATACCGGGGTCGCGGCGGTGGCTTTACGGAAGCGATGGGATGCATTGCTCGTGCTGGCGGCGCTGGCCACGATCGCGACGGAATTCGTCTGGCTGGGCGACTCTTTCAATCCCGCGACGGCAAGCAGTGCGCGGCTAGTATTTTTATTCTTTGGACTTCAGTTCCTGCTCATCTGCTTCGCGCGCCAACGGCTCGAGCCGGCGGATAATTGGAGCGCGATCGCCGCGGCGCTGGCGTTGAATGCCGGCCTTGTGGCGGCGTTTAGCTTTGTCGAGTCGCCCGAGACGCGCGTCCATGGTGCGAACTTCATTTTCCCCTTCGTGTTCGCCTGCAACGTAGGCGTAATAGCGCTCGCGCTCGGACGTCAACTCGCGCGCGGCGGGATTCTGCGGGATTGGTTCGCGGCAGGCGCGCTGGCGCTTGCGTGGGTGGTTGAGTGGTCATGGCAGGACGAATATTTCGCGCCAGCCATGGCTTCCGTGCCGCTGCTTTGGTATCTCGCGATCGCGGCGTTATTTGTGGCCTATCCGTACTTCTCCGGTCTGACCGTGACCTGGCCGTGGACGATCGCGGCTGTAGCGGGTGCGTTGCAGTTCTCGCTCGTCTACCGCGTCTGGCATGCGGGAACGTTCCTGCAGATCGCGCCCGGTTTGCTGCCGCTCGCGTTTGCGGTGCCGTTCGCGCTGGGTGCATGGTTTTTGGTGCGGCGGCGCGGGGTTCCACTGGGCTCGTCCGACAACCGGCTCGCGAGCCAGGCGGGCGCGGCGCTCATGTTCCTCAGCCTCATCTTTCCGGTGCAGTTCCGCGCCGAGTGGATCACGGTCGGCTGGGCCATGGAAGGGGTCGCGCTGCTCCTGTTGTACCGGGTGCTGCCGAATGCGCGCCTGCCGCTCACCGCGGTGCTCGTGCTCTGCGCGGCCTTCGCGCGGCTGGCGTTCAACCCAGCGGTGCTGGAATACCATCGGCGCAGCGCCGTGCCGATCTGGAACTGGTATTTGTATGCTTATGGCATCACCGGCTTGTGCCTGCTCGCGGCGGGTTGGCTTCTAAGGCAGGGCGGGGTTCGACCCTGGATGCGAAACGCCGGGAAGCTGCTCTACACCCTCGCGGTAGTGAATGCGTTCCTGCTCCTCAACATCGAGATTGCCGACTACTTCTCGGTCGGCCCAACGCTCACGTTTTCGTTCTCGGGCAACTTCGCGCGCGACATGAGCTACTCGATCGCGTGGGCGTTCTTTGCATTCGCTCTGCTGCTCGTGGGGATGCGCCAGCAGACGCGCGCGGTGCGTTACGCCGCTCTCGCGCTGCTGCTCGTGACACTCGCGAAATTGTTTCTGCACGATTTTGCGAATCTGGGGCCGCTCTATCGCATCGGCGCGTTCCTCGGTGTGGCGGTGATCCTGATCCTCGCTTCGTTCGTCTATCAACGGTTCCTCGCGCCCGCGGCGGAAAAGTCGGCGCCGGTTTTGTAGCGTGTTCTACATCGTCGGCCCGACGGCAACGGGGAAATCGGAGCTCGCGGCGGAAGTCGCGCGCGCCTGCGGCGGAGAGATTGTGAGCGCGGACGCATTCCAGGTTTACCGCGGGCTGGATTTGCTGACCGCGAAACCGGAGCCTGCGGTGCTTCGCGCGGTGCCGCATCATCTGATCGGAACCGTGCCGCTGGCGCAGCGGATGGATGCAGAGCAATTCCGCAGCGCGGCGCTCGCGGCAGTGGCGGAGATCGAGCAACGCGGGAAACCGGTCTTCGTGGTGGGCGGCAGCGGGATGTATGTGCAGGCGCTCACGCATGGATTGTCGCAGTTGCCGAAGGCGGACGAACAATTGCGCGGTGAACTCGATTCGTTAACGACCGCGCAAATGCTGGAGCGGCTCGAGGCGCTGGACGCGGAAGCAGCCGCCGCGATCGATCGAAACAACCGGCGTCGCATCCTGCGTGCGCTCGAGATTTGCCTCCTGAGCGGCGGGCCCGTCTCGGCGCAACGCACTCGCGTCGACCCCGCGCAAGCTCCCGCGGGCGTGCTGCTCTTGCGGGAACGCGATGAGCTTTACGAGCGGATCGACGCGCGCGTGAAAGGGATGTTTGCGCGCGACGTGGTCGAGGAAGTCCGCGCGGCTGACGTGATCGGACCGACGGCGGCGCAGACTATCGGGCTGCGCCAGATCCAGGAGCTGATTGCCGGCGCGATCTCCGAGGCGGAATGCATCGCGCAAATCCAGCGGGCGACGCGGCGCTACGCGAAACGGCAATTGACCTGGTTTCAGCGGCAAACTAATTTTGAGCCGCTGAATCTCTCGCTGCACGGCTCCTCGGAAGCGGTCGCATGGATCGCGCGCAAGGTGCGTCTCTCCTTCACGCCACAGGATGATTGAAGTCCAGGCGAAGCGACGCCAGGAGCGCGCGGTGCTCGTGGGCCTGGAACAGGATGGCGTCTCGAAATGGGACCTCCGCGATTCGCTGGAGGAACTGCGCGAGCTGGCGAGTTCCGCGGGCGCCCAGGTGGTGGATACCGTCACGCAGAAGCTCGAGAAGCCGACGGCTCCGTATTACATCGGAAAGGGCAAGGCGGAGCTGATCAAGCACTCCTTCCAGACGCAGCAGGTCACCTCCGTGATCTTCGACAACGAGCTTTCGCCCGCGCAGGGACGCAACCTCGAGCAACTGTTTAATCGCAAGGTGCTCGACCGGACGCAGCTGATTCTCGACATCTTTGCGCAACGCGCGCGGAGTCGGGAAGGCCGGTTGCAGATCGAGCTGGCGCAGTTGCAATATCTGCTGCCCCGGCTCACGCGCATGTGGACGCACCTCTCCCGCCAGACGGGCGGCATCGGCACTCGCGGTCCCGGTGAAACGCAGCTCGAAGTGGACCGACGCCGGGTGCAGGAGCGGATCGCGAAATTAGAACGGGAGCTGGAGGGGGTGCGGAAGGTGCGCTCGGTGCAGCGCGAGGGGCGGCGGCGACACCATTGGCCGGTGGCGGCGGTGGTCGGATACACGAACGCGGGCAAATCAACGCTCCTGAATCTGCTCACGGGCGCCGGAGTGCTCGCGGAGGATCGCCTCTTCGCCACGCTCGATCCGACCACGCGCAGCTTCGTTTTGCCGAACAAAGAGCGCATGCTGCTCACCGACACGGTCGGTTTTCTGCGCAACCTGCCGCACATGCTGATCGAGTCGTTCAAGGCCACGCTCGAAGAAGTGAGCGAGGCGGATCTGCTCATCCATGTGGTCGACCTAAGCCATCCGCGCGTCGATGAACACATCGCCGCGGTCGACGAGGTCACGAAAGAGCTGGGCGCATTCGACAAGCAAACGTTGCTCGTCTTTAACAAGGTCGACGCGGTGGCCAATCCGGAGCTGGTGGTAGCTTACCAGCGCCGCTTTCCGCGGAGCGTGGCGATCTCCGCCCGGACCGGGAGAGGAATGGGTACGCTGGTGCAGGCGTTACAGGACGAAGTCAGCTCGTGGCATTTGAACCTGCGCTTTCACGTGCCGATTTCGGAAGCGGGTCTGCTCGCGGAAATTCACCGGGTCGGCCATGTGCTGGAGCTGCGCTACGATGGCGAAATGGCGATCATCGTCGCGCATGTGCCGGCGGCGCTGGAGCAAAAGCTCGCGCCCTACGCGGTGAAGTAGGAGAAAGCGCTGATGTCCGCGTCTCTTCGCCATCATCATCCTTTTGCCGCGCGGAAACGGGCCTGGCAACAGCGGCTCAATGCGAAGCTCGGACTCGATCGCCTCCCGCGGATTCGGAAGCTGGTCTACTCCGTGCTCGGCGTGACCGTTCTCCTGCTCGGGCTCGCGATGATTGTGCTGCCGGGGCCCGCGATTCTTGTGATCCCACTGGGCCTCGCGATTCTCGCGGGCGAATATGCCTGGGCGCGGCGGGTGATCAGGCGCGGCAAAGTCTTCGTCGGGCGGCGGCTGCAACGGCGCCGCGCGGCGCGCAACGAGCCATGACGATTCGCGAACGTGTCGCGCAGCTCGTGGAGGTGCTGCCGCAGGTGTATCCGGGCGCGCATTGCGAGCTCGAGTTCAAGAATCCATTGCAACTGCTCGTCGCGACGATTCTCTCCGCGCAATGCACCGACAAACGGGTCAACCTGGTCACGCCGCAGTTGTTCGCCCGCTATCGGAAGGCGGCTGACTACGCGGCCGCCTCGCAGGAAAAGCTGGAGCAGGAGATTCGTTCGACCGGATTTTTTCGGAGTAAGGCGAAGAGCATTCGTGCGGCGGCGGCCGCGATCGTCGAGCGGCATGGCGGTAATGTGCCGGGCACGATGGCGGAGCTGCACGAGCTGCCGGGAGTAGGGCGCAAGACTGCGAATGTGGTGCTCGGAAACGCGTTCGGACGCGACGAAGGAATCGTGGTCGACACACACGTGGCGCGTCTCTCGGGGCGTTTGCGCCTAACGAAACAAACCGATGCGGAGAAGATTGAAGCGGACTTGATGAAGGTGGTGCCGCGCCCGCATTGGACGATCTGGAGCCACTGGCTTATCTGGCACGGGCGGCGCCGCTGTTTCGCGCGGAAACCGGATTGTCATCAATGCGAGATCCTGCGCCTTTGCCCGAGCGGCAAAATTTTTATCCGCAACGGGGAGGCACGCCCGCCGGAGATTCCGGCCGAGAAATAAGCGAGGCCAAGCTTACTTCCGCCGGGCCAGCGTTTCCTCCAGCTGCTCCGCTTTGTCCTCGGCGACCTCGGCTCGATCACCGGCCACATCAAAGCGCGCTGAGGCTGCTTCGGCTGCTTGCTGTTGTGTGCTGAATTGGCGATAATTCCCTGATTCGGAACTGCCGCTGCCGTTGCGCTTGTCGCGGCGGTTGTTAGCGTGCAGCGCTTGTCTGCCGCGCTGCACCTGAACCTCGATGACGCCTGGCCTGCGGACACTGGAAACCTCCCGCTGCTGGAGGCGCGCCCGTGGGGGCCGCAACTGCGTTTCACCTCGCCGGCCAGTGTGGTCGAGCGCTTCTTCGCGGAATACAAGCAGCACCTCGGGCGGTTCATGCTCTACGGCTCCGGCGACTTCCATTTCCTCACCGCGCTTTGGCTGAGGCGCGTGGAGGAGCCGGTGGTCGTCGTCTCTTTCGACAACCATCCCGACTGGGATGTGCGGCCACCGCGCTGGGCGTGCGGCGGCTGGGTAAATCGCGCGCTCGAGCTGCCGCACGTCCGCGCGGTGAGTGTCTGGGGGTGCGGCGGGGCCGAATGCTGGTGGCCCGGCAATATTTTCGCAAACCACCGCGCGCCGCGAGAAAAACTCGAGGCGCACCCGTGGGCCGACGAGCGTCCATCTGCGCAACAAAACCACCGCGGTGCAATTTTGCGCAGCAACTGGCGTTCGCTCTTCGAGGCCTTCGTGGGTCAGCTAAACGGCGGTACGGTTTACATCACGATCGATCTTGATTGTCTCACTGCCCGGGAAGCAGTCACAAACTGGGACGCCGGGCGCTTCACCGCCGAAGAAGTGGCGTGGGCGCTGGGGCGGCTGCAGGCGGGAGCGTGCGTGGTGGGCGGCGACCTCTGCGGCGCGTTTTCGATGCCGCATTACGCGCGCTGGAAGCAGAAATTCGCGGCCGAATGGGATCACCCGCAGCTGCCGCAGCCGAGCCTCGAAGAGGCGTGCGAAGTAAACCGCGCCGCGTTCGAAAAGCTTTGGCCGGCTTTAGTCGGCGGAGTGGCGCCAGGCGGTTAGAGGAGGCGGATTTCCGTGACGGCGATGCGACCGCCGAAACAAACATCGACATCGGCTCCCGGCGTGCGGCTGCGCAAGGCGTAATCGCCGGCGTAGTAGAGGCCGCTCTCTTCTTCGTGCCGGTAGTTGAGCGGCAGCGGGTTCGGATCGAGCGCACACCAGACAACCTCCGGGTCGGTCGCGTCTGCTGGGAGGTGCGGAAGGTTGACGTTGTAAAACAATCCCGGCTCGATCGGCCGCGCGAGCAGCTCTTGCAGGAGAGGAGCGATCCATCGCGTCGAGCGCTCCCAATCGAAAGTCGCGCCCCCTTTCCGGTAGTGCGAAAACGCAATCCCAGGCCAGCCGTGCAGCACGCCTTCGCGCACAGCCGCAACCGTTCCGGAGTAGTGCATATCCGCGCCCAAATTCGCGCCGTGATTGATTCCGCTCAGCACCCACTTTGCCTCCGGCACCACGTGCAGCAGCCCGAGGCGGGTGCAATCCGCAGGCGTGCCGTGGATCGCAAAGCGCTGCTCGCCGCGCGGCTCGATCCGGACACCTTCCTGCCAGGTAACGCGATGGCTGACGCCGGATTGCGGCCCGGCCGGCGCCACCACCACCGGTTCGCCAAGGGTGCGCGCCGCCCTGACCAGAGCCTCTAATCCGGGAGCTTCGATGCCGTCGTCGTTGGTGAGGAGAAACTTCATTTTTGAGAGACCTCTGTCGTTCGTCACGGGGCAGTTCTCAACTCCGCTGGTGCCAGAAGGTCTTGCGCCGCTCACGACCCGTTTGTAAAAGCCCGCTGGCATGCGGCACCGCTTTTTTCCTCCGTTGCTCCTGCTGCTCGCCGCGCTTCTCTGGAGCCTCGGCGGCGTCTTGATCAAGTCGATCGACTGGCCGCCGATGGCGGTCGCGGGCGGCCGGAGCGCGATTGCCATTCCGCTGCTGCTGGCCTGCATGGGCCGGCCGCGCTTCACGTTTTCGGGCCCGCAGATCGGCGGCGCGATCGGTTATGCCCTCACGGTGGTGCTGTTTGTTTTTGCGACCCGCATGACGACCGCCGCGAACGCCATCTTCCTGCAATACACGGCACCGATCTACGTCGCGCTGATCGGCCGCTGGTACCTGGACGAGCGCGCGCTGCGGATCGATTGGCTCGTGATCGCAGTCGCGCTCGGAGGGATCGCGCTCTTCTTCCTGGATCGCCTGAGCGTTGCCGGGTTCTGGGGAAACATCGTGGCGCTGGGGAGCGGCCTGGCGTTTGCGTCGGTGGCAATTTTCTTGCGCAAGGAAAAGGCGGGCTCCCCCGTCACGAGCATCATTCTGGGCAATATCCTGGTCGCGTTGGCGGGCGCGCCTTTCATGTTCCAGGCGCCGCTCGCGGCCGGCGACGCCGGGCGGCTATTGATCCTCGGCACTCTGCAACTCGGATTGCCTTATGTGCTCTACGCGATCGCGATCAAAGATGTCACCGCGCTGGAGGCGACGTTGATCCCGCTGCTCGAGCCAGTGCTGAATCCCACCTGGGTGATGCTGATGTTGGGTGAACGTCCGGGTCCATGGGCGATCCTGGGCGGCTTTCTCGTCCTGGCGGCGGTCCTGACGCGCGGCGCCTTCATGGTGCTCGGCAGGCGCGGCGCTCGTTAGGCTGGAGCGAAGGTGAGAACCTGCGCTAAGATCAAGCCATGAAGACGATCGCGGAACGGCGGCAAACCTTTCGCGAGCTGCACACGAGTGGTTGCTTTCTGCTGCCGAACCCGTGGGACATCGGGTCCGCGCGGATGCTGCAGCATCTCGGTTACAAGGCGCTTGCGAGCACCTCGGCCGGCTGTGCGTTTTCTCGCGGACTTCCCGATAACGCGGTGCCGCGGGACACGATGCTGGCGCACCTTCGCGAATTAGTGGAAGCCACGGAACTGCCGGTGAATGCCGACTTTGAGAACGGCTTCTCGGACGACGCGGAGACAATGGCCGAGAACGTGCGTCTGTGCGTCGCGACCGGCGTCGCCGGTTTGTCGATCGAGGACGCGACGGGGCGGAAGGAGGCACCGCTCTACGACCTTGCAACCGCAACGCAGCGCATCGCCGCGGCGCGCGCCGCGATCGGTGATAGTGGCGTGCTGCTGGTCGCGCGGGCGGAGTGTTTCCTGGTGGGCATGACGGATATCGATGAGGTCCTCCGCCGGCTGGTGGCCTATGCGGGAGCCGGCGCAGATTGTCTTTATGCGCCCGGTGTTCAGCAACCGCAGCAGGTGCGGCGGATCGTGGAAGCTGTCGCGCCCAAGCCGGTGAATGTGCTGATCGGCGCGCCCGGTGGCCTCGCGATGCGCGACGTGGAGGCGCTGGGCGTGCGGCGGGTGAGCGTGGGTGGCGCGCTGGCGCGCGCGGCCTGGGGAGGATTTCTGCGCGCGGCTCGGGGATTGGCGGAGCAGGGGAGCTTCGACGGGTTTACCGACGCAACGCCGCACGGGGAGTTGAACGAGTTTTTTCGCGTCGACGCGCTGACTCGTTAGGCGTCCTCGCGGGGCGGGACCGCTGCACCCAAGGCGGCATAAAGTTGCTCCAGTTCGACCGGCTTCGAGAGAATGGCGATCGCGCCCGATTCTTTGATTTCCTGCGTCAGGACCGAACGCGGCCAGCGTGGTGCCGACGGTCCTTTGGTCGTCTGCGATCAGACTCGCACAGGTCAGTTCTTGCAGAACGTTTCATGCCAGCGGGGAAGGGGATCCCGAGCACTGATAAGGACAGTTTTTACAACCATGCCCGCAGCAGCTTCCGCGTAGGAGCAGAAATTCGCGCGAGAGCGCACCCTCCGCGTCAAATATCTCCCCTTCTCCGGTTCTTACCATGGTCGAGGCGTCCGCCGGGCCGATGCTCTTCGGCGCTTGCAGCTGCGCGGGTTCTCTGAAAGTCTCCACGATTCAATGAACTTATATGCGATTCGCGCGCGCGCGCGCCGGTTGCTGCCGCTCGCGCTGGTCGCGAGTCAACTTCCGACAGCCAGCGCGCAGCTCTCCACCGAACGAACACCAGACGTGAGCGACAAGACGCTGATCACACGGGAGACGCCGGCCTGGGAGGAGACGCGGAAGAGCGCGCGAGCCGTGAAGCAGTACACGATCGAGCAATTCATGGCCACGACCAAGGTCGGGGGCGCTTCGTTCTCGTTCGACGAGGAGGCGATTCTCTTCCACAGCAACAAGACCGGCATCTTCAATGTCTACAGCGTGCCTATCGGCGGTGCGCCGAAACAGCTGACGAACTCGACCAAGGAGAGCACCTATCTCGTCTCCAGTTTCCCGGGAGACGCGCGGTTTCTCTACACCTACGACCAGGGCGGGAACGAGAACTCGCACCTTTACTTGCGCGAGCTCGATGGGACGGAGCGCGATCTCACGCCCGGCGACAAGACGAAGGCGAATTTTCTGAAGTGGAGCCAGGATCGAAAGTCGTTCTTTTTCTCGACCAACGCGCGCGATCCGAAGTTCTTCGACATCTTCGAAATGCCGATCGCGGAGATGAAGCCGACGCTTATTTACCAGGATGAGACGGGTTATAACTTTGGTGACATCTCGAACGACAAGCGCTTTCTCGCGCTGCAGAAAGACGGCGCTTCCACGGCGGATTCCGACATACATCTCGTGAACCTGGAAACCAAGGAGCTGAAGAACATCACCGAGCACAAGGGCGAAGCCGGGAACAGCCCGGAGGCGTTCGATCCCGGTTCGAAGTTCCTCTACTTCCTTTCGGATGAAGATGGCGAATTCAAGTATGTCGCCCGCTATGAGCTCGCAACCGGCAAGCGGGAAGTGGTGGAAAAGACGCCGTGGGATGTCACCGCGACCTATTTCTCACGCACCGGCAAATACCGCGTGGTCGTGACGAACGAGGACGCGCGGACGAAGATCAAGGTGCTGGAGGTGGCGAGCGGGAAGCCGATCGAGCTGCCGAAATTGCCGGACGGTGACATCACGGGCGTGACGATTTCCGACAGCGAGAAGCGCATGGCGTTTTACCACAACGGAGCGCGCTCTCCGAACAATCTCTTCGTCTACGACTTCGGATCGAAGAAGGCTACGAAACTAACCGAGAGTCTCAGCCCGGAAATCGATCCGGCCGATCTCGTCGAGTCGCGCGTCATCCGCTACCAGTCATTCGATGGCCTGGAGATTCCCGCCATTCTCTACCAGCCCCGTGGTGCGCGCGCGCAAAGCAAGGTGCCGGCGATCGTGCTGGTGCACGGCGGTCCCGGCGGTCAGGCGCGCCTCCCTTACAACGCGGTCGTGCAATATCTCGCTAACCACGGCTATGCCGTGCTCGATGTGAACAACCGCGGCTCGAGCGGCTACGGGAAGACGTTCTTCAAAGCCGATGATCGGAAACACGGACGCGAACCGCTCTGGGATTGCGTCGAGGCAAAGAAGTATCTCGGCTCGTTAGGCTACGTCGATTCGGACAAGATCGGGATCATGGGCGGATCTTACGGCGGCTACATGGTGCTGGCGGCATTGGCCTTCCAGCCGGAGGAGTTCGCGGTGGGCGTCGACATCTTCGGCGTCTCGAACTGGGTGCGAACGCTGCAGAGCATCCCGCCTTATTGGGAAGCGCAGCGCAAGGCGCTCTACAGCGAAATCGGCAATCCTGAGACCGAGCTGGAGATGCTGCACGCGGCGTCGCCGCTCTTCCACGCCGACAAAATCACCAAGCCGCTCATCGTCCTGCAGGGCGCGAACGATCCCCGCGTGATCAAGCCGGAATCCGACGAGATCGTGGAAGCGATCAAGAAGAAGAAGGGCGTGGTGGAATACATCGTCTTCGAAAATGAAGGCCACGGCTTCACGAAAAAGGAGAACGAGACGCGAGCGTACAAAGCGATCCTCGATTTTCTGGACCAGCATCTCCGCGGCAGCGACGGAGATGCGGCGGCGCCGGACGGCGGCGGTTAGTTCGATCCGCCGGTGAGCAGCTGCGCGAAGCGCCAGACTTCGTGGAAGGTGTTGTAAAGTGGCGCCGGGGCGGCGCGGATGACATTCGGCTCGCGAAAATCGCATTTCACCCCGGCCGCTTCCAGCCTTCCAAATAGTTCTTTTGGATTTTCGTGCGCCAGGATCGAGAGCTGCGCTCCGCGTTGCTCGGGCGATCGCGGGGTGATGACGGTGAAGCGCTCCGATGGAGCCTGATCGAGCAGGAACTCCAGATAGCCGGTAAGCTGCCGCGATTTCTTGCGGAGCACCTCTATCCCACCGGCTTGATCGAAGATCGCAAAGGAAGAGCGCAGTGGTGCAAGCGAGAAGATCGGAGGGTTGCTGACCGCCCACGAATCCGCCGACGCTACCGGCACAAATTCCGGCAGCAGATGCATTTGAAAACGGGTCGCGGGATCGTTCCCCCACCATCCAGCGAGGCGCGGCAGCTCGCGCTTGATGGCGTGGCGCTCATGCACAAAGGCTCCGCCCGCCGCACCCGGCCCCGAGTTGAGATACTTGTAGGAGCACCAGACCGCGAAATCGACATTCCAGTCGTGCAAGGAGAGCGGCACGTTGCCGACGGCATGCGCGAGATCGATCCCCACCGTGCAGCCGCGCTGCTGCGCCGCCGCCGTAATCTGCGCGATGTCGAATAACTGCCCGGTGAAGAAATTTACTCCCGCGAGCAGCACCAGCGCGATCTGATCGCCCTCCCGCTCCAGCAGCGCAGCGATCTCCTCCGGCCGCACGGTGAACTCACCCGCTCGCGGCCGGGCCAGGACCAACGCTTCGTCAGGCGCGAAACCATGGTGCGCCAGCTGCGACTTGATCGCGTAGGTGTCGGACGGAAACGCCGGCTCCTCCATCAGGATTTTGAACCGCGTTTTGGTCGGCCGGTAAAACGTCGCCATCATCAGATGCAGGTTCACCGTCAGGCTGTTCATGCAGACCACCTCATACGGCCGCGCCCCGACGATGCGGGCTACCGGCTCACGCACGCTCTCATGATACGAATACCACGGCGTCGTGCCCTCGAGATGCCCGTCGACACCGAGCCGCGCCCAGTCGTCCAGCTCCTGGTCGACGACCGCGCGGGTCGTCTTCGGCATTAGGCCTAACGAGTTGCCGACAAAGTAGATTACAGGCTTCCCGTCAGATTTCTGCGGGATATGAAAGCGCTCGCGGAAGCCGCGCAGCGGATCATCCGCGTCCATCTGCGACGCGCTCTGCTCGTCGGGAGTGAAGTTCATGGTTTGACGTTCAGACCGGCCGCTTGAGCCAGCCGCCGCTGGCGCTTATCGAAGGAGAGGAAACTCTTGGCACCGATCTCGAGCGCGATCGCAACGTGCAGGAGATCGATCGCGCGCTGGCCATGTTCCGCTGCGGGCCGCTCGCTCAGCTGCTCGGCGCGACCCAATGCGTCGGTCCAATTCACCGCCGTGAAAATGAGCAGCCCGTCGCGTAAGTCCGCTTCGATCTGGCGAAAAGCAGCCCGGCACGCGGCCGCTGTTAGCTGCTGCCGGGAGGCCGCATTTCGCAGGGCATTGCGCACTTCGAGCCGGTGTAAGGACGTATACCAAAGGGAGACCGCGCTTCTGCCGAGAAACGAGCGTGCGCGCTCGTGGTGCTCGTCCGCACGATGCAGCGAGACCAGGTAGGAGGAATCCGCATAGGCGCGCGCTTCCACCTCTTAGTCGCGCAGTCGGGACCAGAATTCCTCTGTCTCTTTCGCGGATAATTTGCGGCCCAAGGGCGGCCGCTTGGCGAAACGCGACGCCCAGTCGACCCGGGCGGGCTTGGCCGGAGTCGCGGGAGACAAGGTCGCAAAGGGATGGCCGTTCCGAGTGATGGTGATTTGTTCGCCGTGTTCGATCCACTTGGCGACACTGGCGAAGTTGTTGCGCAGATCTCGCACGCTCGCTGTTTTCATGTGATACGATATGTCTCACGTCGGTCCCAAGCGTCAAGTTGCAACCGCGATCACCTTCAGCTCGATCGCGATCGGTGTGGGCAACGCGCCGACTTCGACGGTGGTGCGCGTCGGGTTGGGCTTCCCGGAGCCCGCGAAGTATTCTGGGTAGATGCGGTTATAGATCGGGAAATCGGCTTTCATGTTCGTGAGGAAGACCGTCACATCCACGATGTCGTTCCAGGAGGCACCGGCGTCCTCCAGCACCAGTCGCACGTTTTCAAAAACGGCGCGGCACTGCGTCTCGATGTCGTAGCTGGTGATATTCCCGCCCGGATCGAGCGTCACGCCGGGAATGTCCTTGCTGCCGCGGGCGCGTGGCCCGATCCCGGAGAGGAAGAGCAGGTTGCCCACCCGCCGGGCGTGCGGAAAGGCGCCGACCGCTTCGGGCGCGCGCTGGCTCTCGAAAGACTGGCTCACGCGACTTTGGCTCGCGCGGGACCGAAACGCTGCTCGTTCAATGCGCGCGCCCGGGCGGCTTCGACCTCACGATCACGGGGATGGGCATGGGTGACTAACGATTGCAGCAGATCCTCCGCGGCCTGCGTGACCGCGTGAACGGCTCGGTCAAAGGCGGCTTCGTTCGCCTTGGAAGGGTGAGTGCAGCCGCTCAGCTTCCGCACAAACTGGAGAGCGGAAGCGTGGATTTCATCCTTCGTGGCCGGTGGCTCGAAGTTGTGGAGCGTTTTGATTTTTCGACACATGGTTATTTGGCGATGCAGATGTTTTTGGGCTCGGTGAAAAAGCGCAGCGCTTCGTTGCCGCCTTCGCGGCCGACGCCGCTTTGCTTCATTCCGCCGAATGGAACCCGCAGGTCGCGCAGCATCCAGCAGTTCACCCAGACGGTGCCAGTATGGATTTGCTCCGCCACACGATGCACGCGGCGGAGGTTCTGCGTCCAGACGCTCGCAGCGAGGCCGTAGTCGCAGTCATTCGCGTAGCCGAGCACTTCTTCTTCGGTGTCAAACGGCGTGATCGTCACCACCGGCCCGAAGATTTCCTCGCGGTTGACGCGGCAGGTCACCGGCAGGCCGGTGATGACGGTGGGCGGAAAGAAATATCCGTCGCGGCAGCGCTCGTTGATCTCGTTAGGCGCGCTGCCGCCAAGCTCAACTTCGCCGCCTTCCTGCTGGGCGAGTTCGGCGTAAAATTTCACCTTCTCCAGCTGCGTTTGCGAGACGATCGCGCCCTGATCGGTCGCGGGATCGAGGGGATCACCGAGCTTCAACTGCGACACCGCTGCGACAAAGCGCGCGACGAACTCGTCGTAAACCGGGCGCTCGACGAAGATGCGCGAGCCGCAAAGGCAAACCTGCCCTTGATTCGCAAACGAAGACCGCACACTGCCGGCGATCGCCGCGTTCAGATCAGCGTCGGCAAAGATGATGTTGGGGTTTTTCCCACCGAGTTCGAGCGAGACCTTCTTGAACAGGGGCGCGCACGACTCCGCCACTTTGCGGCCCGTGACCGTGCCGCCGGTGAACGAGATCGCCGCCACCTTCGAGTGCGCCGTGAGGGCTGCCCCGACCTGCGCGCCGGTGCCCTGCACGATGTTGAGCACGCCCGCGGGCAAACCCGCTTCACGGCAGATCTCGCAGAGAAGCGAGGCCGTCATCGGCGTCAGCTCGCTCGGCTTCGCGACCGCGGTGTTGCCGCACGCGAGCGCAGGCGCGATCTTCCAGGTCAGCAGATAGAGCGGCAGGTTCCAGGGCGAGATCAAACCGACCACGCCGAGCGGCGAACGCAGGGTGTAGTTGAACGCCACCTGGTCGGTGATGTGCGCTTCCGAACTCGTGTGCAGAATCGCGGTGGCGAAGAATCGAAAATTGCTCGCCGCGCGCGGGATATCGAGATTGCGCGCCAGGGAAAGCGGTTTGCCGGTGTCGATCGATTCAGCGAGCGCCAGTTTTTCGAGATCGCGCTCGATGAAATCGGCGATGCGCAGGAGAAGGCGCGATCGCTCGGCCGCGGGCGTCCGCGACCAGCCGGCGAATGCTTTTTCCGCAGCCGCGACCGCGAACTCCACGTCTCGCGCGTCGCTCTCCGCGACGCAGGAGTAAACCTTTCCGGTCGCCGGCTCGATGTTATCAAGATACGTGCCGCTCGCCGGCTCCCGCCATTCGCCGCCGATGAAATTGGCAATCCGCGGGAGGCGGGTGCGCGGTTCCGCCGCTGGCTGTGAGAGAGTTGCTTCCATCATGCTCTTGTCCGCTCGCGGCTGATCTCATCCAGGATCGCGCGGGCCGCCGTGATGCTCGCTCCTGCGCCCCCTAAGGTCGAGATAATCGCGTCGAACTCGGACTGCATGACGCTGCGCGCGTTTGGATCGTTCATCAAGCGGAGCACGGCGTCGGCGATGCGCTGCGGATCGGCGCGATGCTGGATAAACTCGGGAACAATCGCGCGACCGGCGAGCACATTTGGCATCCCGAGGTGCTTCACCTTTACGACGAGCTTCGCGGCGAGATAGGTCAGCCAGGCCACGCGATACACGAGGACGAAAGGGAGCCGAAAGAAGGCCGCTTCGAGTGTGGCGGTGCCGGAAGCGACGATCCCGGCTTGGGCGCGTTGCATAGTCGCCGCGGCTTCGCCAACGGTGATGCGGAACGCGTCTGCCGGCAAGCTTCGCGTCCGGCGCAGCATTTCTTCCGCTGCGGCAGCCAAAGTCTCGGACGCCGCGGCAATCTCGAATTGCGTGGTAGGTCGGCGGTCGCGAATCCGGCGTGCGCTCGCGAGCATTACCGGCAAAAGTTTCCGCACTTCGCGCATGCGGCTGCCGGGGAAAAGCCCGACGAGATTCGGGTCCGGCGGCTGGGAATTCCGTCGCGCGGCGAGATCCTGCATCATCGGATGGCCGACAAAAACTGTGCGCAAGCCGGATTGATTGTAGAGCTCAGCTTCGAACGGAAAGATGCAGAGCATCAGATCGAGCGAGCACGCCATCTGCGGAATGCGGCGTCGGTTCCAGGCCCAGACTTGCGGGCTGATGTAATAGATGATCTTCAGCGCCGGCAGCGCGCGTCGCAGCGCGCGAGCGAGTCGCAGATTAAAGCCGGGGTAATCGATCAGCACCACCGCATCCGGCGGCTCGGCGCGGATCTGCGCGATCGTGCGGTGAAATTCCCGCCGGAAATATCCGTAATGCTGCACCACTTCCCACAGCCCGAGGACCGACGAGGATTCGCTCCAATCGTTGAACTCCGCGCCCGCCATTTGGCGCATGCGTGGCCCGCCGCGGCCGAGTAGTTGCACGTCCGGTTGCTCCTCGCGGAGCGCCGCCATCAGCGCCGCCCCGTGCGTGTCGCCGCTCGCCTCGCCGGCGACGAAGTAGATGCGTCTAGACACTGCGAGCGGCATCGATCCGGCGCGTGATCTCGACGGCCAGTTCCAGCGCGGCCGTGGCCTGGAACCCGGAGACCTTGGGCGCGCGCCCGGTGGTCGCACATTCGATGAAAGAGGCGAGCTGGCGGCGCAGCGGTTCTTCGCGTTCGATCTCCACTTCCTCGCGCGTGATGGCGCCATTCGCCTTGCGATACATCTCACCCGTCTGGCTCTGGTAATCGAGCGAGAGGTAGGCGTCCTCCTGGAAGACGCGGATCTTCCGCATCCGCTCCGGGCTGATGCGGCTGGAGGTGATGTTCGCTACACAGCCGTCTTCGAAACGGAGCCGCGCGTTGGCGATATCTTCGCCGCGGCTCAGGACCGGCACGCCGACCGCGTCAATCGTTTGCACCGGCGAACGCACGAGATGCAGGATGATCTCGAGATCGTGAATCATCAGGTCAAGCACCACCCCGATGTCCGTGCTCCGGTTCGGGTAGGGCGAGAGGCGATGCGCTTCGATGAAACGCGGGTGCGTAAGGTGTTCTTCCAGTGCGCTCAGGACCGGGTTGAACCGCTCGACGTGCCCGACCTGCAGCACCAGACCCCGAGCTGCGGCGAGCGCTGTCAGTTCGGCGGCGTGTGCGGGATTCTCGGTGATCGGTTTCTCGACCAGGAGATGTTTGCCGCGCTCGAGCAGCTCTCTTGCGATCTCGAAATGGGTGCTTGTCGGCGTGGCGATTGACGCGGCGTCGACCCGGTTTGCGAATTCCTCCAGGGAGTCCGCTGCGGTGACTCCGCACTCCTGCTCGATCGCGCGCCGCGTTGTCGGATCGGTGTCGAGGATCGCGGCGAACTCCGCCTTCGTCATCCCGGCATATAGCCGGGCGTGATTTTTTCCGATGTGCCCGACGCCGACAACTCCGACTCGCAGTTTGCTCATCACGCGGGGACGGAAGGCGCGAGCGCCTGCTCCTGATACCATTCATAGGTTCGGGCGATCCCTTCGCGCAGAGGAATTTTCGGTCGCCAACCGAGGGCCGTGAGACGGGAGGTATCAAGCAGTTTGCGCGGCGTGCCGTCCGGTTTGGCGGCGTCGTAAGTGATCTCGCCCGAAAACCCGACGACGTCGGAAATCACCGCCACGAGATCGCGGATCGCGATGTCTTCACCGCAGCCCACGTTCACAATCTCCGGCGAGTCATAGTTCCGGAGCAGAAACAGACATGCGTCCGCCATGTCGTCCACATGCAAAAACTCGCGGCGCGGCTTGCCCGAACCCCAAACCACCAGCTCGCGCGCGCCGCTCCTTTTCGCTTCGTGCGCTTTGCGCAGGAGCGCGGGCAGGACGTGCGAGCTAGCGAGATCAAAGTTGTCGTTCGGCCCGTAGAGATTCGTCGGCATGGCGGAGATGTAGTTCTCGCCGTACTCGGTCGCATAAGCCTGGCAAAGCCGGATGCCGGCGATCTTCGCAATTGCGTAGGCGTCATTTGTCGGTTCGAGCGGCCCGGTCAGGAGCGCGCTTTCGGGGATCGGCTGCGGCGCGTGTTTCGGATAAATGCAGGAGCTGCCGAGGAAGAGGAGCTTCCGCACATCATGGGCGTGCGCGGCGGTGAGAACGTTGTTCTGGATGCGCAGGTTCTCCAGCAGGAACTCGACCGGGTAATCGTTGTTCGCTTTGATCCCGCCGACCTTTGCGGCCGCGAGCACCACCACCTCGGGCCGCTCGCGCGCGAAGAACTCCGTCACCGCCGCTTCGTTCGCCAGGTTCAGCTCCGCGCGATCCCGGGTCAGAAGATTCGTAAAACCATCCGCCTGCAGCTTGCGCACGATCGCGCTCCCGACCAATCCCCGATGTCCAGCGATGAAGATTTTGTCGGATTTGTTCATGGCCCCGGGTGTCGCGGTTTACGGTTTCCTTTTTCGAGGTGATACGCAATCCTCACTTCGTGGCGACACGACCATCCAGACTGGCGGTTCGGAAAACGTACAAGCTTTATATCGGCGGAAAATTTGTCCGGAGCGAGAGCGGCCGGGTCGCTGCCGCGGGGGAAAACGGCAGCGCGATCGCGAATTACGCGCGCGCCTCGCGGAAAGACTTCCGCGATGCGGTGACCGCGGCGCGGAACGCATTTGCTGGCTGGGGAAAACAGAGCGCCTATCTCCGCGGTCAAATCCTGTATCGCGCGGCCGAGATGCTCGAGATGCGGCGCGGCGAACTGGCGGCCGAGCTGGAGCGCGCGGGATTGCGCCGCAACGAGGCGGACGCCGAGACCACGCTTGCGATCGATCGGCTCGTCCATTACGCCGGCTGGACGGATAAGTACAGCCAGGTTTTCAGCGCGGTGAACCCGGTGGCGAGTTCGCATTTTAACTTCACGACGCCGGAGCCGACGGGAGTGGTGGTCGTCGTTTGCCCCGACGAGCCGTCGCTCGTGGCGCTGGTTTCGCTCGTCGCGGCGGTGATTCTTTCCGGCAACACTGCGGTCGTTCTGCCTTCGCGCACGAAACCGCTGCCGGCGTTGACCTTCTCCGAGATCGTGGCCACGAGCGACCTGCCCGGTGGAGTCGTGAACATGCTTGCCGGAGAGCTGGGAGAGATCGCGCCGCACGTCGCCAGTCACATGGATGTGAACGCGATCGTCGATGCTTCCGGCGACGAGAAAATCGGGCGCGAACTCCAGCGCGGCGGCAGCTTCAACGTGAAACGTTACGTGCGGCGTGATCTCCCGGCTGCGGAATGGTGCGGAGCTGCGGCGGAGAACCCGTATTGGATTCTCGACAGCGTAGAGATGAAGACTGCCTGGCACCCGATCGGGTTGTGAAAATGAAGCGGTGGAACCGGTGGAGTAGTGGAGTGATGGAGTAGTGGCTGGCAGGGTTGGATTACTCCAGCACTCCATTACTCCACTCCTTCATCAGATTGCCCGATGCGCGCGCTGCTCATCGTCCTCGACAGCGTGGGCATTGGTGCTGCGACGGACGCGGGAAGCTACGGCGATGCGGGCGCGAATACGCTCGGCCATATTCTGGCAGAAACGCCCGACCTGGAGCTGCCCACGCTCTCTTCGTTAGGCCTGCCGAAGCTGCTCGACGGGCAGTTGCCCGTCCGGAGCGAATACCGCGCCAGCTATGGGCGCATGCAGGAACGTTCCGCCGGAAAAGATACGACCACAGGGCACTGGGAGATCGCCGGCATCGTGCTCGACGAACCGTTCGCCCTCTTCGAAAAATTTCCTGATGAACTGGTGCGCGCGATCGAAGAGGAAGCGGAGGTCGAGTTTACCGGCAACTATGCGCGCAGCGGCACGACCATTCTGGAAGAGCTCGGGGCGGAACATTTGCGCACCGGCAGGCCGATTCTCTACACGTCGGCCGACTCGGTGCTGCAGATCGCCGCGCACGAAGACGTGGTCGCGATCGAGCGACTCTACGCGATCTGCGAGGTCGCGCGGCGGCACGCCGACGGTGCACGCATCGGGCGCGTGATCGCGCGCCCGTTTGCCGGCGAAGCTGGTTCGTTCCGGCGCACCAGCCGTCGGCACGATTACTCGATCCCGCCGCCGCGCAGCGTCCTCTGCGCTCTGTGTGGGGCTGGCGTGAACGTCCTCGGGATCGGCAAAATCAGCGACATCTTTGCCGGGGAGGGGATCACGCAATCTTATCCGACGACGTCGAACGCGGAAGGCATGCAACGCATCGGAGAGCTCTGGCCGCAGCTTGCGCATGGCTTGCTCTTCGCCAACCTCGTCGACTTCGACATGCTCTTCGGTCACCGGCGCGATGTCGCGGGCTACGCGCACGCGCTGTGGGAGTTTGATCGCTGGCTCGGTGATTTTCTCCCGCAAATTAGAGTCGACGATCTGGTCATCATCACCGCCGATCACGGCAACGATCCGACCTTCCGCGGCACCGATCATACCCGCGAGGAGGTCCCGCTTTTCGTCCTGCATCGGAACCAAACGCGCGATCTCGGCACGCGCGACACGTTTGCCGATGTCGCGGCCGCGTTGGCGATGTATTTCCAGATCGAACCTTGGCCAGTCGGCGCTCCATTCCTCTGATGCACGTTCCCTCTCTGATCGAAAAGAAGCGCGACGGTGCCGAACTGACCGCGGCTGAAATTGCGCAAATTATCTCCGCCTTCACGTGCGGCGAACTGGCCGATAGCCAGATGAGCGCGCTCGCGATGGCGATCTTCTTCCGTGGCATGACCGCGGCGGAAACGCAGCAGCTTACGAGCGCGATGATGCGCAGCGGGCGCGTCCTGCAGTATCCCGCTGGCTCGCCGCCGAAGGTGGACAAGCATTCCACCGGCGGGATCGGCGACAAGGTATCGCTCATCCTCGCACCGCTGCTCGCCTGCGACGAAGTCTGGGTGCCGATGATCTCCGGGCGCGGCCTCGGCATCACCGGTGGAACGCTCGACAAGCTCGAAAGCATCCCCGGATTCAACGTGAACCTCGACGAAGGAACGGCGTTGCGGCAGCTCGAGCGGCTCGGCGTTTTCATGATTGGCCAGACCGAAGGCATCTGCCCCGCCGATAAAAAGCTCTACGCGCTCCGCGATGTCACCGGAACCGTTCCTTCGCAACCGTTGATCGTCGCCAGCATCATGAGCAAGAAGCTCGCGGAGTCGTTAGACCGGCTCGTGCTCGACGTAAAGTTTGGCTCTGGCGCTTTCATGAAAACCCGCGCCGAGGCGGAAGAGATCGCCGCTTCCATGACGGAAGTCGGCCGCCTGATGGGCGTCGCGAGCTCGCATCGTCTTACCCCGATGGATGAGCCGCTCGGCCGCACCGTTGGGAACGCGCTCGAAGTCGTCGAAGCGGTCGAGACCCTGCAAGGGCGCGGCCCGGAAGATCTCGTCCGGCTCACACTCGATCTGGCGGAACGCGTTTCGACCGTCGCGCGCCCGCAGCTCGCGGCCTGGCTAAACGATGGCAGGGCGTGGCGCAAGTTCATCGCCCTGGTCGAGGCGCAGGGCGGCGACGCCCGTGCGCTGGAGCGCCTCGCCGCGATCCATCCCGCGCCAATTGTGCACCCACTCCACGCTTCCACCAGCGGCACGATCCGCAGAATGGACGCGGCGCTGATTGGCCGCGCCTCGGTCTTCCTCGGCGGCGGTCGCGCGCAGACGCACGATGCGATTGATTACGCTGTCGGCTTATCGGGCATCAGAAAAGTCGGGGAGCGGATCGAGGCGAACGAGCCGCTCCTGGTGATCCATGCGCGCGAAGAGCATGCGCTCGCCTCCGTCCTTCCGCTGCTCGAAGGCGCTATCGCTGTCGGCTAACGATCGCTTATCCGAGACGATACTGCCAATATCCCGGCTCTCGACTGCAATGCATCACTGAGACAATCAGCACGAAGTCCCGCTCGATCGTGTAGAGAATGCCATAGGGAAAACGGTGTGCCAGGCATCGGCGCACATCTTCGTCGAAAGGCCGCCACCGCTTCGGATCGTCCAAGACGCGTTGAATAGCGTGCTCAATCGCAGCGATGAAAGGCCAAATCCAAATCGAGCTGCTGCTCGGCGTAGTAGTGCGCCGCCTCTTTGAACTCGGCGAGCGCTTCCGGATGGAATTCCCACCTCATCGACCAACCGAGCGGCGAACCTGAGCCAAAGCTTCTTCGCCCGGGATCGTCTGGACCGCGCCCGAACGAACCTCATCCCGGCGGCGTTTCGCCTCTGCCGCCCAGAGCGCGTCGATCCTCCCGGCCTCCGAGGCATCCAGACTTTCGACCAGCTTGTCCGCCAAACGCGCGCGTGCCTCGCTTGGCAACGAAAGCGCCTCCGTGGCCAGCTGCTCGACGGTCATCGCCATGGAAAAGGAATACGTAAAATTCTAAACTAAGGCAAGCCGTTACCGACGAGGCGGGCTTCTCCCCAGATCAGGAAAGATCGGCTCGTGTAATCAGGCTTGGTCTCACCGTAGGCGCGTCCCAGACTTGTGCGCGCAGCTCGGACCACGCAGAACGCTCTGCATAATCCGCGGCGACGGTTACGATGTGTCGCCATCGTAGTGCGCTTTAAGAATCGCACTCGGCATTGGGACGCTTACGCGATTGCTCGATTGTGGGCAGGCAGGCCGGAGCGCTCAGTATGGTCGGAGACGCCGGCTCGTTTGGCCTTGTGCCAACGGCGGTGGAGCGATTTGAATGCGCGCATGGTGCGCGTCGGCGTTTTGTTTCTGGCAGTTGTGGCCGCGCTCGGGCTCTCGTCGGTGCGCGCGGAACCAAGCCCGGCGCCGGAGCCGGAGAGGCCGAGCCCCGTGGATGCGCTGATTCCCTGGTTGCTGGATGAGACGGAGGCGTTGCGCGGGATTCCATTCCGCGATGTCATCAACGCGACGACCGGGAAGAAGGTGCTGGCGGTGACCGTGAAAGACGCGGTGGATCAAGAGGTGATCCACGCACTGCAGGTGGCGCTCCCAGAATTGCTGAAGCGGATGAACGCGCCCGACAGCCCGATCCAGAGCATCGCGCGGATCAATGAGGCGAGCAACCATTTCGAGGATCTGGTGCGCGAGTTGTTGGACGCGGTGCCGGGGCTGGCGTGTGATTTTCCGAAGACGGCGGACGGGAAGGTGCAGCGTTCCGGTTATCCTGATCTTCGGCTGGTGGAAGAAGCCAGCGGTCGGGTCTATTACCTCGACCCGAAGCTCTATGCGTCCGGAAGCCGGGAGAGCAGTTTCCGCACTTTTTATTTCGAACCGAAGGTGGCGACGAACAAGGTGCGCGAGGATGCGGCGCACCTGATCCTTGGGTTCGAGCACGAGCCGCGGAAGGCGGGACACTGGAATTTTGTGCGTTGGGAGGTGGTCGATCTTTCCGGCTTCAAGGTGCGGCTGAAGGCGGAGTTCCAGGGCAGCAACCGCGACATGTATCGGGCGGAAGCGATCGTCGCGACGGGCGTGGCGCAGGAATAGACGTTGCCCGGCGCGAGGCCGGAAGTAATGGTTAGCGATGCTGGCTGCGGCACCTCCCGCCTTCCAATTCGACACGATCGACGATGTTCTGAGCGACATGGCGCGCGGCGAGATCGTGATCGTGACGGACGATGAGGATCGCGAGAACGAGGGCGATCTGGTGATGGCAGCGGAGAAGGCGACGCCGAGCGCGATCAATTTTATGGCGATGCACGGCCGCGGGCTGATCTGCGTGCCGGTTTCCGACGAACGCGCGGAGCAGCTCGGGTTGCAGCGGATGGTGGCGCAGAACCGGGAGATGTATCGCACGGATTTTACCGTCTCGGTGGATGCGGCCGCGGGCGTGACGACGGGCATCAGCGCGCATGATCGCGCGGCGACCATCCAGACCATCGCCAATCCGAAATCGCAGCCGGAGGACCTGGTGCAGCCGGGGCACATCTTCCCGCTGCGAGCGAAGGAAGGCGGTGTTCTGCGGCGCGCGGGCCACACCGAAGCGGCGGTGGACCTGGCCCGGATGGCCGGCCTGCAACCAGCGGGCGTCCTTTGTGAAATCTTGCACGACGACGGCACGATGGCGCGACTGCCGGAGCTGATGGAGTTCCGCAAAAAGCACGGGCTCCGCATCTGCACGATCCAGAGTCTGATCGCCTACCGAAGGCTGCGCGAGAAGCTGATCGAGCGCGAGCAGGTGGTGCGGCTGCCGACCGATTACGGCGATTTCGACCTGCACATGTATCGTTCGAAGGTCGATGGGGCCCATCATCTCGCGCTCGTGAAGGGGACAATCGCGGATGATGAGCCGGTGCTGGTGCGCGTGCATAGCGAATGTCTGACCGGCGACGTGTTTGGCTCGCGCCGGTGTGATTGTGGCAACCAGCTGCACGCCGCTCTGCAACAGATCTCCGATGAAGGAGCGGGCGTGCTGGTTTACATGCGACAGGAAGGCCGCGGCATCGGACTGGCGGCGAAGATTCACGCTTACAAGCTGCAGGAGGAAGGCCTCGATACGGTGGAAGCGAACGCAAAGCTCGGCTTCGGGAGCGACCTGCGCGATTACGGCCTTGGCGCTCAGATTTTGTCGGACCTCGGGGTGCGCAAGTTCCGGTTTCTGACGAACAATCCGAAGAAGGTCATCGGCCTGGAGGGTTATGGTTTGGAGATGGTCGAGCAGGTGCCGATCCGTAGCGCGTCGAACCCCCACAACGAAAAGTATCTCGAGACGAAGCGGGTCAAGATGGGACACCTGCTCTAGGCTCGACCGCTCCGTCACCATCCCAACCCGCCTCATGTCCACTGCTCTTCCCACTCGCCCGCGCCAGGTCGGTGTCGGCGTGAAACGAGTCTTCCCGCTCGTGGCGAGCCAGTTCAACGCCGCCTACGTGCAGGGCCTGGTGAATCACGCCACCGAGGAACTGCGCGCCCTGGCGCCGAACGCGGCCGTGACCTTGCATCTGGTCCCGGGCGCTTTCGAAATTCCCGTGCTTGTCCGCGAACTGGCGCTGCAGAAGAAGGCCGATGCGATTCTGGCGCTGGGTGTGATTTTGAAAGGCGACACGAGCCACGCAGAGCATCTCGCCACCTCCGTGACAAATGCGCTGCAGCAGATCGCGATCGAGTATGGCGTGCCCGTGATCAACGCCGTGCTCAGTCTCGAGAACGAAGAACAGGCGCAGGAGCGTTGCCACGGGAAGCAGATCAACCGTGGGATTGAAGCGGCTCGCGCGGCGATCCAAATCGCGAACGCCATGACCGAAGTGCGCCCGAACCAATAGCGATGGGTAAACGGCGCAACGCGCGGCAGGCAGCCGTCCAATTCCATTTCTGGCGCGACGCGCACGGCGGCTCCGCCCCCGAGCAGATGGAAGAATTCTGGGAGTTTTGCCCGGCGAAAACGGCCGTGCAGGAGTTCGCGCAGCCGTTGATTGACGGGATGGTGGCGCATCTGCCGGAGATCGACGAGCGGATCGGGCGCTACTGCGAGAACTTTAATCTGCAACGGATCGCACCGGTCGACCGCAACGTTCTGCGCCTCGCGATTTTCGAAATGCTCTACCGCGATGACATCCCGCCGGTGGTCTCGATCAATGAGGCGATCGAGCTGGCGAAGATGTTCGGCGGGCCGGATTCCGGCCGGTTTGTGAATGGGATTCTCGATCGCGTGAAAGGGGATCTCTCGCGGCCGTTACGGGAGGCTGCGCCGCCCGCCGCGCCATGACGTCACCGGTGGAATTCTCCCGCGCGGCGGCGGAACGACTGGACGCAGAGGACGCGCTCGCGCAATTCCGGGAGCGGTTTTTCCTGCTCGAAGGGCAAATTTATCTCGATGGCAATTCTCTGGGGCTGCTCTCGCGCGATGCCGAGCAGACGCTGCTGCAGGTGCTCGAGACGTGGAAGCGCGGCGGGATCGGCGGCTGGCTGGCGGGTGATTCGCCCTGGTTCACGATGGCAGAAACGCTCGCCGCGCGGGTGGCGAAGCTGGTCGGCGCGGAAGCGGATGAGGTGGCGATCGCCAACTCGATGACGATCAATCTGCACCAGCTGCTCTCGACGCTTTACCAGCCACACGACGCCCGCACCAAGGTGCTGATCGACGCGCACAGCTTCCCGACGGATCGCTATGCGTTGCGCAGCCATCTGCGGCTCCGCGGGCTCGATCCGGACGAGAACATCGTGATCGCACCGGCCGGCGCAGGCCGCTTTCTCGACGAGGACGAGATCGCGCGTGCGCTGACCGATCCGACGTTACAAATGGCGCTGTTTCCCTCCGTGGTTTACACCACCGGGCAGCTGCTCAATCTGAAAAGACTCTGCCGTGTGGCGCGAGAGAACGACGTCGTGATCGGCCTCGACATGTCGCATTCCGTCGGCCTGATGCCGCATCACCTCGACGAGTGGGGAGCGGATTTCGCGGGGTGGGGACATTACAAGTGGCTCAATGCCGGGCCGGGTGCGGTCGCCGGGCTTTATCTGAATCGGCGCCACTTCGACGCGAATGGATTCGTCGACGCCGGCCTGGCGGGCTGGTGGAGCGTGCACAAGGAAAGCATGTTCGAGATGTCGGATGAATTTTTTCCGGGCCGGGGCGCCTCCGCTTTGCAAATCGGCACGCCCGCGGTGCTGAGCATGGCGCCGCTGGATGGAGCGCTCCGGCCAGTGGAAGAGGCGGGGCTCGAGCGGATGCGGACGAAATCGCTCGCCCTGACGGAATTCCTGATGCGCGGCGTCGAAGAGGAGCTGACCGATCTCGGCTTTCGCATCGGAACGCCGCGTGAACCGGCGCGGCGCGGTGGGCACGTCTCGTTGCGGCACGCAGAGGCGCAGCCGATCTGCCTCGCTCTGCGTGCGCGCGGGGTGATCCCGGATTTCCGAAAACCGGATGTGATCCGCCTCGCACCGTCGCCGCTCTACAACACTTTCACCGAACTCTGGGAAGCATTGCAGGTGCTGAAGGAAATCACGGCGGAGGGCTCTTACGAAAAGTTCGCCGCCACGCCGGCGCTTGTGACGTGAGAAAGATTTACGACATCTCGCGCACGCTTTCTGCCGAATTGCCGCCGTGGCCCGGCGATGTGCCGTTTCGCTACCAGTCGAATGGCCGCATCGCACAAGGATCGAGCGTGAACCTGGGCTCGATCAACATGAGCCTGCACAATGGCACCCATGGCGACGCGAATTACCACTTTGACGATGCGGGCTGGACGATGGAGCAAGCGCTGCTCGAGGTCTACCTGGGCCCTGCGCTCGTAGTCGACTTGAGCACGAACTACGCGGGCGGCGCGAGGCCGCAGTTCCAGATCGCGGATTTCGCAGAACATGCCGCGGCCCTGGAGCAAGCTCCGCGTCTCTTGGTGAAGACGAATGTCTGGGCCGATCCACGCATCTTCCCGCCGCGCATCCCGACGTTGGCGGCCGGCGTGCCGGAGTGGCTGCAGGCGAGGGGAGTGAAGCTCCTTGGGCTCGACCTTCCTTCGGTGGATGCAATCGAGGCGAAACAGCTCGTGAATCACCACGCCCTCGGCGCGGCGAAGATCCACATCATCGAGTCGCTTGATCTGAGCGAGATTGCGGGCGGCCGCTACCATTTTGTCGCGCTGCCGCTCAAGATCGCTGGCGGGGACGGCTCCCCGGTGCGCGCGATTCTCTGGCGTGACGAATAGCAGCAGTCGCGCCGGGTTTCTGGAGGCGCCGCGCACCTTCTGGGCGGTGGCGTTGCTCATCGCACTGCTCTTCAGCCTCACGAATCTGCCCTGGCAGCTCGACGATTACGATCAGGCGAAACAGGCGTTCACCTCCTTCGAGATGGTGCAGAGCGGCCACTGGCTCTACCAGCACACGCCGAACGAGAAGATCGCGACCAAGCCGCCGCTGGTCGGCTGGATTTCCGCCGCCCTCTACGGGGTGACCCGCTCGTGGGAGGTGGCGTGGCGGCTGCCGTCGATCGTAGCCGCCTTGCTGCTCGCGGTCGCGCTGAGCCGCGCGGCCGGCGCAGCCTACGGGCGGGCCGCGGCGTTGCTCGCGCTCGCGGCCTTTGGGTTGAATCTGCTCGCCCCGCGCCTCGCCACCCTCGTCCGCACCGACATGCCGCTCGCGCTGATCGTGTTCCTGCTGGGTTTGCAGATCTGGCAAAAAGTGCGCAGCGCAGAATCATGGACACCACGCGATCGCGCGGTCGCGTTTGCACTGCTGACCTGCGCGATGCTAGTGAAAGGCCCGATCGTTTACGCCTTCCTGCTCCCCGGCATCGTGCTCTATCAGCTGCACCGGCGGCAGCACCGGGCGGGGGGCAACGCGTGGTGCGGCTGGTGGCCCTGGATTTTCTCGCTCGCGATTTTCCTCGCCTGGACGGCAGCGGGAATCGCGTGGGTGCCCGGTTTCTACGATCAGGTGGTGGTGAGGGAATTCGCCGGCCGCTTCGGCGAGACGGTGCACCGCCCGCAGCCGATTTATTTCTACCTTCCGCATCTGCTGCACAAGTTTGCGCCTTGGAGCGTGCTTGTGATCGCGCTCGCAATCGCCGCCTGGCGCGCGGAACGTGGCACCTTCGCGCATCGGATGCAGCGGCTCTCGCCCGAGATCGTTTGGCTGCTTTCCTGGAGTCTCGGCGGACTGCTGGCGATGTCTTTAATTCCATCGAAACGTGTCGACCGGATCTTCCCACTGGTGCCGCCGCTTTGCCTTCTCCTGGCGGCGCAGGTAGCGCGCTCGCCCGTCCGGGAGAAGGCGCGGCGCTGGAGTGTGATCGCACTCGGAGTCGCCGCGGTCGGCAGCAGCATCTACACAGCCCAGCGAGTGCTGCCTGGATACCGCTCGCAGGAGGGAGCGCTCGTGCAGTTTGGAAAAGAAGTGCGCCAAGAAGCAGCCGCGCACGCGTGGCGTTACGAGGTGATCGGCGGGAAGGAGGAAGGTCTTTTGCTTTACCTGCGCCGGACGCGGTTCATCAGCCCTGTCGAGGCTGCCGCACGCTGGTCCGCGGGAACGCTCGACGCGCTGGTGGTCCCCGCCGGGGAACTACCCGCGCTCGCGCTGATGTTGCCGGGGGCGAAACGTGGCGGGATCGAAGGAGCTGTGACGATCCACGGAAGCGAGCGGCGTTACGTTCTGCTCACGCGCAGCTGACGAGTCTTTCAAGCCTGCGCGTGGCTGCGGTCTCAAATCCGATTGCTCATTAATGAAGCGATTTCTTTTCTGTCTCCTCGCGATCGGTCTTTGCAGTGCGAGTGCTGCGCTGGCCGATGAGAATGTGCGCGCCGCCCAGTCCCGCCTGAAAGACGGCGGCTTCTACTTCGGCGATGTGAACGGCACCTTCAGCAGCGAGACGGCGGCGGCGGTGACGCGTTATCAAATCCGCAACGGGCTGCAGATTTCGGGGCAACTCGACGCCGCGACCGCGAAGTCGCTCGGTGTGAAGCCTGGCAGCGCGGAGGGTGCACCGCAGCCGCCGGCGCAAGCGGAGACATGGAACCGCCTCCGCCGCGCCGACCAGCAATTTTTGAGGAAGCTGAATGCCGCCAAGCCTGCGCCGACGCCGCGGGCGGAAGTGAGCACCCACCCAGCAGCGGAGCCTGCGCCGCCGAGCGCACTTGCGCCCGCGGATGCAGCGGGCCAGACATTCACGCTCAGCCGCGAACGTCTGCGGGATTACGTCGGCGCATTTGTGCTGGCGGGGCTCAATCCGACGGTTGGCTCGGAGCTCGAATTCTTTGGCGATCGCGTGCGTTATTTCAACGAGGGGATCGTCGAGCGCGAACAGATCCGTCGCGATCTACAACAGTATAATCAACGCTGGCCGGAGCGCCGATTTTGGCTCGCCGGCCAGGTGGAAGTGGAACCCCGCGCCGACAGCCGGCTGCGGGTGACCTTTCCGCTGCGCTTCGATCTTCGGAACGGCGCGAAACATTCCGCCGGCCGGGTGCGGAAGACGCTGGTGGTCGAGGTCGCGGGCGACGACCTGCAGATCGTGGGAGTGAACGAGCAGAAGGCACGCTAAACACCGCAGAGCGATGCTTTGACCGCACCAGGTCGTCGCGCTGCCGGAGCATGTAGACTCCAGCGCACAACAGCAGGAGAAAAAGTTTTGCCAGTTTCTTCGTATCGTAGAGCGTGAAGGTCGAATTCGATTCGTTAGGCGAGAGCGCGATGCTCGTGCGACCTGCGGGCGTGAGGGCGGCCGGCGACGCCGCGACCCGCGCCGTGCTTTCCGTGTGTGAACGCCTCCGCGCGGCGCGAATTTCTGGGGTGCGAGAGTTGGCGCCGGCTCCGACTACGGTGGCGATCTTTTACGACCCGGCGGAACTGCCGCTCGATGAATTACAACGCTGCGTGCTCGATGCCCTGGCGAAAGTCCCGGCAGGGCGGCAGCGTTCGCGTCCCCCGGTTGTTGAGATTCCTGTCTGCTACGGAGAAGAATTTGGGCCTGATCTCCGCGACGTCGCGTCGCACGCGCGACGCTCCCCCAGCGAGGTGGTGGCGTGCCATTCCGCGGCAAAATATCGGGTCGGATGCATTGGATTCACCCCGGGATTTCCGTATCTCACCGGCTTGCCCGCGGCGCTCACGACGCCGCGTCGCAGCACACCGCGCGCGCGAGTCGCCGCGGGATCGGTCGCGATCGGCGGTGCGCAAGCCGGCATTTACCCTGCGGACTCGCCGGGCGGCTGGAATGTGATTGGCCGCACACCGCTGCGCCTGTTCGAGATCGAACGGGAGCCGCCCTCGCTGTTGCGCGTCGGCAATGAGGTGCGGTTCCGCGCGATCACGCGTGCTGAATTCGATGCGCTCAATCGATGACGGTGTCTGTCCTGCGCGCCGGGTTCTCGAGCACGGTCCAGGATCTGGGCCGCCCCGGTTTTATCGACCAGGGAATTTCAGTGGGCGGCGCTTTGGATGCGAATGCGCTCGCGGTGGCGAATCTCCTCGTCGGCAATGACCCAGGCGCGGCAGGCCTCGAGGTAACGAACGGCCGGGTGCAAATGTGCGCTGCGGACGATCGCCTGATCTCGTGGTGCGGCGGTGCCTTCACCGCGGATCTCGCCGGGACAAGGTTGGCGGCCGGGCGCGCGGCATTCTGGCATGCGGGCGAGGAGATCATCTTCACCTCGCAGGGTGGTCCGCGCGCCTGGCTCGCCATCTCCGGCGGCATCGATGTGCCGCTGGTTTTGGGCAGCCGCTCGACGGATTTACGGAGTGGATTTGGCGGGTGGAGAGGCCGCGCGCTCGCAGACGGCGATCTTCTCCCGCTGGGCGCGACATCGGCACGCAGCGAGCAATTCGCGGCTCGGCTCCGTCTCCCGTGCCGCGCGAATTGCGCTGCGCCTAACGAGTGGTCGGCACCGGCGATGATTCCTCCGGTCCTGCGTGTTGTGCGCGGCGCAGATTGGGCTCGCTTCGAGCCGAGCGCCCAGGCGGCGTTGACGAGCACCGCGTTTGAAGTCACACCGGATGCGGATCGGATGGGCGTGCGGCTGAGCGGCCCGGGGCTGGGCTTACGCGAAACCGCGGACCTGATTTCGGAGGCGGTCGTGCCCGGCACGTTGCAGGTACCGCCGAACGCTCAACCGATTTTGTTGCTCGGAGATTGCCAAACGATCGGCGGCTATCCGAAAATCGCGCACGTGATTAAAGTCGATCTGCCACGGGGGGCGCAACTGCGCGCAGGCGAGCGGGTGCGTTTCGTCGCGGTATCGGTCGAGGAAGCGCAACGACTTTGGCGGGAACGGCAGCGTGATCTCGCCTGGTTTCGCGCGGGCCTCAGCCTGCAGATGACATGAGCCGGGCCGTCGATCTCAACGCCGATCTGGGCGAAGGCGCGCCGCACGAGCGGGAGCTGCTCGCGCTTGTCACCTCGGCCAACATCGCGTGCGGGCTCCATGCGGGAAGCGCCGCGATGATGCGCAACTCTCTCCAGGAGGCGCAGGCGCGCGGAGTCTCCGTCGGGGCGCATCCTGGTTTTGACGACCGGGAGAATTTTGGCCGGCGCGAGATGCCGTTGGGCGTCGAGAAAGTGCACGCGCTCGTGGTTTACCAGCTTGGTGCTTTCCAGGCGCTGGCGCACTCGTTAGGCATGCAGCCCCGGCACGTGAAACCGCATGGCGCACTTTATAACATGGCGGCGCGCGATCCGGCGATCGCAGAGGCGATCGTGCGCGGCGTCCGGGCCGTCGATCCAAGCCTGATGGTTTTCGCGCCAGGTGGAAGTGCCCTGGCGCGTGCCGCGGAAGCCGACGGACTGCCGGTCGCGCGGGAAGTTTTTGCGGATCGCAATTACCTGTCCGATGGATCGCTCGTGCCACGGGAGCGGCCTGATGCGCTCATGCGCGATCCGGAAAGAGCGGCGGATCGCGTTTTTCGCATGCTCAACGAGGGCAAAGTGCGCGCGATCGACGGCACCGATGTGCCGGTGGCGATCGAGACGATTTGCGTGCACGGCGATACGCCGGGAGCGGTCGCGTTCGCGGGCGAGTTGCGGCGGGCGTTGCTTCACGCCGGGGTGATCATCGCCGCCCCAAGGCGGACCACATGACACCCGGCTTTGGACGTTTTCCATGAACCGCACCGCACCTGAATCCGGCGACCGCAGCCTCGCCCGCAGGCTTGGGCAGCTCGATGCGACCATGATCGTGGTCGGCTCGATGATCGGCTCCGGCATCTTCCTTACTTCGGCGGAATCCGCGCGGTTGATCGGTGCGCCCGGCTGGCTGCTGGTGGCGTGGGCGCTCGCCGGGTTGCTCACGATCACCGGGGCGCTCTGTTGCGCGGAGCTCGCGGCGATGATGCCGCACGCTGGCGGCCAATACGTTTTCCTGCGCGAAGCCTACTCGCCGCTCTTCGGCTTCCTCTTCGGCTGGGCGGTGTTCCTGGTTATCCAAACCGGAACCATCGCTGCGGTCGCGGTGGCGTTCGCGCGTTTTACCGGCGTGTTGTGGCCCGCGATTTCCGGGAACAACTACGTGGTTAGCCCTGTTCATCTCGGTGGCGGTTACGCGATCAGTCTCTCGACGGAGCAGCTGCTGGCGGTGAGCATGATTCTGCTGCTGACGTGGACCAACACGCGCGGACTGGCGCTCGGGAAGCTGGTGCAGAACAGCTTCACCTTCGCGAAGACGGCAGCGCTGCTGGGATTGATCGTCATCGGGCTCGCGCTCGGCTGGCAACCAACCACCGCAGTCCGCGCGGCGTCCTGGTGGAATTCCTCCGCGAATGGCTGGCTGCCGCAGGTCGCGCAGCCGGGGCTGCCGGCGACGGGAGCCTTCGCGCTCGTGCTCTTGTTAGGCAGAGCGATGGTCGGCCCGCTCTTCGCCCAGTCGGCATGGAACAACGTCACCTTTACCGGGAGCGAAGTGCGCGATCCCGGGCGCACCCTGCCGCGGGCGTTGTTAATCGGCTGCGGGATCGTGGTCACGCTCTACCTGCTTGCGAACCTCGCTTACGTCGCGACGCTCCCGCTCGCTGGAATCCAGAACGCGCCGCAGAACCGCGTCGCTGTCGCCGCGATGAACGCGGTCCTAGGACCGCCGAGCACGATCCTGATGGCGCTCGCGATCATGATCTCGACCTTCGGTTGCAACAACGGGCTCATCCTTGCCGGCGCGCGCGTCTATTACGCGATGGCGCGCGACGGCCTTTTCTTCCGCAGCGTGGCGCGGTTGAACGCGCAGAAAGCGCCCGCCATGGCGCTGCTCGCGCAAGGCTTGTGGGCTGCGCTGCTCACTCTCCCGCGCACCGTCACAGTCGATCGCGCGACGGGTGCGGCCACCTACGGCAACGTCTACACCCAACTGCTCGAGTATATCGTCTCGGCCGACCTGGTGTTCTACGGGTTGATGGTCGCGGCGGTGATCGTGCTCCGGCGCAAGGTCTCCGGCGCGCCGCGGCCTTACCGCACCTGGGGTTATCCGTTAGTGCCGCTCATCTATCTCGCGATCGCGGGATTGCTGATTTTGGACTTGGCGTATCTGGCGCCGTCCACTTCCGGCATCGGCTACCTGCTCGTCCTGACCGGCGTGCCGGTCTACCTGGCATGGCGGAAGCGGGCGGCGGTATAGCCCGGTCGCAACACCCCTTCCTTCGGCGGAGGATCGCGCGGATCGGAGAATACGAACGGCGTATCTGTTTGATAACGTAGCAACACAAAATGGCGTGCCGGGATTCCCGACACGCCATTGCTATCGCGGCCTCCCGTCGCTAGGACAGGACAACGATGATGACGACAGCTTACAGCGCCATGTGGGTGCGTTCGTCGCTCCAATCGCTGCGGCCGGTGCTGCCACCGATCGCGCGGAGCTGGAAGGTATAGCGCGTCCCGGAGACGAGCCCGTCGAACTGGACTGCACGCGAGCTCGCGAAGGTGATGGAGGAGCCATATTCGCCGCCCACTGGCTTAATGCGACCTTCGAATGCCTTCACGTTGCGTTGCCCTTTGATCCGCGGCTTCAGCACGCCCGTCTGCGGCGTTTTCACCGCCAGCACTTGCACCTTGCTGGAGGGGGGTCTGTGTGCGGTTCGTGCTCGCCGGCAGGAAACCCGTGTTCAGGACGAAGGAATCGTCGGTCGCCACGATCTCCACATAGAGTGCCACCTTCCGCAGCGCGTCGATCAGGGCATTGGCCGCGGGACGCACTGCTGCGCGGGCGGCGCGGTTTCCGTCCGTCGCGGCGACCTTCTTATCGTCGTAGTCGCCCTTGAGCGCCTCCAACTCATCCGCCGTGACCGGGAGAGCTGGGAGTGGCACTGTCTTCTTTTTCAGGGCTTCGGTCGCTTCGCTGTGACGGGGCGTTCGCTTCGCTGTAGGAGGTGTCCGCTCCGCTGTTGCCAGCAACCGCTTCATGTTCACCGGTCGCGAGTGGGCCGCTGGTTACGGCTTCTATGAATTTCGCGCGCGTGCTTACAATCCCGCTCTGGGGCGTTTCATGAGCGAAGATCCCGTTGGCTTCGCCGCAGGCGACACAAATCAATATCGCTACTGTGGCGGAGATCCGGTGAATTGGGTCGATCCTAGCGGATTATTCAGAGAGTTTGAGATCCCGTTTCAACCGCTCGACGGACAGACCGGCGACAGCCCCAGCATTGACACTTTCGATGCGGAGACGGACCCCGGCGGTTATGCTGCAGGCTCCACGGCAACCTCGGCCGGGAGCCAGTCCGGGTCGTCCACCGGAAGCTCCGGGAGCTCTCGGGTGGTAGCTCCGGAGGCTACTCCGCCGGAAGCGGAGGATTTAGCACCGGCGGCAGCGGGGGGGCAAGCGGCGGCGGCGGCTTCTACGGAGGAACTGTGTCATTCGGCGGCGGCGGTAGCGGCGGCGACGGTCACGGCGGCGGAGGCAGCGCTGGGATAGGACAGCCTGGCTTTCTCGGAAGCCTTATTCCACTCTACGGGTCAGCGCGGTCCGCCATCGATTACTTCCAGAATGGTTCTTACGGATTAGGAACCATATTTGTCGGAATGGCCGTCTTGGACGTTGTCACTCTCGGTGGCGACAGTCTTCTCTTAGACGCGGGAAAGGTCGCCGAGAGGATACTGACCGGCGAGCGTATCGGAAGCGCGCTACTTTCAGACGCAGGACATCGAGCCGCGAGCTTCGTGTCTCGCGAGCAGTTGGAACAAGGAACGGCTTTCGCGTTCAAGGGAGGAGATGGAATCGGGCGCACCTTGTTACAGACGCCAGGTGAGATGAACGGCAAGCAAGGTATCTTCGAATACATTGTCGAACCATCGGGTGAGGTGTCACACCAGCGGTTCATCAAAGGCGGCAAAATCACTGGCGCGTCTAATCAGAAACCGTAGGCTTGGTCCAGCTGATGAGTGCAATTGTAACAAAAATACCTTACGAGTTCGCGTGCAAGCGCGTGCCCCTCTCTTGGCAGGATGTTCAATTTGGTCTCGAACGTCAGCTAATCGCACCGCAGGTCGCAATCCAAAAGGCTATGGATCGGCTGAGTGCGTCCACCGACGCTACGCCCGACGAAATCGAATTGGCCGGTCGATCGGCGGAGGAACCTGTTTTGCAATTGGTTAGCCGCCTAGCCGCTCGCGACACCATAAAATGCGACGAGATTCAGTCGAAGTGGCTCTACCTATTATTGGCATGGATATTGGAGAATTGCGCATTGCTTAATGACCCGCTGCGAATTGTTGAGGAGGTTTACGCTGCTTTTGACTATCCGTCGGAAATCGCGTCTTTCGTTCGCTACATGCCTATGGTCGGTCCCGACTTGGGCAATCGTGAGCAAAACGAGGCGCGGCTGTACGACCGCTGGAAAAGCTATGTCGCTGAAGCTGCTAAACGGTTCTCTGATCCGAGCGGCCGATGGTGAGCCGTACGCTTGCGCGCCAAAGCGGGGTCAGTCAGTGAATCTGGCATTTGCGCTCGACGAAGTGGGCGAGCCGTCTCTAGGGATCCGTTGATGCCGCGCAAAAGCCGCGTTGAGTTCGCGGGAGCTGTTTATCACGTGATGGGTCGCGGCGATCGAAGCTGACGATCGTACGGGACGAAAAGGATGGGGAGACGTTTGGGCGCACCTTAGCGAGGCGTGTGGGCGCTTCGGCTGGCAGGTGCATCTCTGTGGATGCGTACCGCAGCGGGCGTACGCGTTGGCAAACGCTGTTCGCCTACCACTTCGGCTTCTTGCCCTTGGGTGGCTTGCCGGAGGCGGATTTCCCGGGTGAGGGGGAGGCGCCGGGCACGGGCTTCACCGGCGGCGGTTTCACTTTGAGGAACGTGCCGCCGTTCCGGCTCGCGAGCTGCCGGAGCATGTGCTCCTCCTCCGGCTTGTCCTTGCCGGTCAGATAATAAATCGTGTGGAGCTTGGCCTTTTTCGTGAGCGTCTTTTGGCCATCTTCTGCCGCCTTCCAGATGTCCTGCTCCGGGATGGGCTGCAGCCCGCCGCCGGCCTGCGAGGCGGTCGCGTTGCCATCGGTGATCATGTAGATCGTTTCCGGCTTCAGCTTAAAGACTTCCTCAAGCGCGTAATCGTGCCGGGTTCCTCCGGGCCGTCCGCCGGTCGGGCCGGCTTTTCCGAAATCGATCTGGCTCTGGATGTGCTCGATCGCAGCCTGCTTATTTTCTTCAGTCGCAGGGACCAGCTCCGGCTTCCACGAATAGGCGCCGCCCGACCAACGGATAATGCCGAACTGAATCGCCGGGGTAAGTCCCTGGATCAGCTTGATCGCCTCGTCGCGCACGGTCTGGAAACTCTGCTCTTTGCCGACCCGCAGCATCTTATGCGCGGCATAATCATAGTCGCCGGTGCGGGTAAACATCGAACCGGAGATGTCGATCATGATGACGACGCTGCTGCTCTTATCCCGAATGCCGAAGAAATTAATCGGCGCGCCGCTCCCGGTGCCGCCGGCTGCTCCCATGCCTCCGCGGCCGCCGCCAAACCCGCTCCCCCCGCCGGCCGCCATCATGGGTTGCACCGCGAGTTTCGGGCCGGGCATCGACGGCATTTCCGGGAGCGCGACTTTCGAGAGACCGGTCGTGAGCACGCGCTTCGGCACAGCCGCCATCGTGTTCTGCGTCTTCTGCTGCATCTGCACTTTGTGTTGTAGTGCGCGCTCGCTCGGGTTCGGCGATTTCGGGCCCGCGTTAAAGGTTAGCTTGCGGTTGGCGGAATATTGCGAGACGACCCAGACGCCGGCTCCCAGGCCAAAGAGGAGGTGCACGGCGATGCTGACCGCAAGAAACTTGCGGTCGCGCACCCAGCGGCCGAAGCGCGGACCGAGAGCAGCGAAGGGAGAGGCCACGCTTCCGGATGATTCCCGATCGCTCCTACTTCGGCGTCCCGCGCCGGGTTGCCAGCAGCACGTCGCGGCCGACCAGATAGAGCAGCACGCAAAGGGCGGTGAACGGAATCATCGACAGCCAATCGGAATTCGGGCCGTTAAAGAACGGATTCGAGTTGGTCGACCATTCCTCGACGCGGGTGCTGAATCCCACCAGCCTCGGAACGCCGGCCATGAAGGCGATGACGATGCCCGCGAGCGCGCCGCCTGCGATGTAACCCGAGGCGAGCAGGACGCCAGGGCTCTTGTCGCCTTCCGCCACGAGTTCTTCCTCGGTCAAATCGTGTTGTTTGAACTTCGTCCGCCGCAGCCAGCGATCGACCAGCCAGCGCACCAAGCCTCCGATGAAAATCGGGCTCGAGGATGAAAGCGGCAGATAAACCCCCACCGCAAAAGCGAGCGACGGAATCCCGCTCATCTCCAGCGTGATCGCGATCATCACCCCGAGCATCACCAGCGCCCAGGGCAACTTATGGCTCAGGATGCCTTTGATAATGTAGGACATGAGAGTGGCTTTCGGCGCGTCGAATTTCGTCACCGCCGAGCCGTCCGGCCGCGTCTTATGCGTGCCGTTAATGCCGGGATCGACAAGGTAAGTCACCTCGCCGCCGTCCGTCACCAGGAACTTTTGCGCCGGGCCGCCCGCCGGGTCGTTGCGATACCAGACGCGATACGTGGCCTGATCGTCGACCGCCTGGGGACCATTCAATTTCTCCCGCCCCATTTTCTCTTCCGACTCCTTCTCGTCCGCGGGTTTGCCCTTCCCTTCCGCAAGCTTTTCCTCGTCGCTTTCGCGATGCAGATCGGCCGGGAAGTTCGACTCGATCCGGTAGGCGACACGTCCTGTTTGGTCGACCAGGTAATCGCCCGCCTCGAGCCCAGGAGCCGTGGGCCAGCCCGGCTCGCCTTTATTCGGGAAGAGCTTCATGCCTTGCGGCGCGTACTTCAGTCCGCTGATGAATGGCGGCAGGGTCCCGGCATCGACCGTCGGTCCGTTGTCGATCGCGGTGAAGGTCGATTGCGGCACGTAGACGGTCGAGGCGTTGTTGAGTTTCAAGAGGATCGGCCCCAGCACGAGCGCAGAGGCCAGCGCGCCGAAGAGGATGGCGATCTGCTGAGACTTCGGCGTCGCGCCGACCAGGAAACCGGTCTTCAAATCCTGCGAAGTCGTGCCGCCATTTGAGGCGGCGATGCAGACGATGCCGCCGATGGAAAGTGCGGTGACGAAATAGTGCGGCCCGGTCCAGCCGACGAGCAGGAAGACGAGACAGGTCAGGAGCAACGTCGCCACCGTCATGCCTGAAATCGGATTGGAGGAGGAACCAATCTCACCCGTGAGCCGCGACGACACCGTCACAAAGAGGAACCCGAACGCCACGATCAGGAGTGCGCCCAGGATGTTCCATTGCAGGTGCAATTGCGGCGCGATCATGATCACAACCAGCAGCGCGACCACGCCGCCGATCACGAATTTCATCGACAAATCGCGGTCGGTGCGCGGCGCGTTCTGGCTCGCTTCATGGCCGCCGCGTAGGTCCGATAAGCCCGCTTTCAGTCCATGCCAGATCGTCGGCAGCGAACGGAAGAGGCTGATGATGCCGCCGGCCGCCACCGCGCCTGCGCCGATGTAGAGGACATAGGCGCCGCGAATCTGGTTCGGCGTCATGTCGCCGATCGGGATCGTCCCCGGCGGCACGATTGCCGTGGTGTGTTCGCCGAAGAACTTGATCGCGGGAATCAGCACCAGATAGGCCAGCACGCCGCCCGCGCACATGATCGACGCGATCCTTGGCCCGATGATGTAGCCAACCCCGAGCAGCGCCGGCGAGATTTCCGCGGCGATCGAGCCCGCCTTGAAAGGCGCCGCGAAGATCTTCTCCGGCGTATCCTTCCACGCCTTGAACGCGCCCATCGCGGTCTGGTAGAGGAAACCGACGCCGAACCCGGTGAAGATCGTCTTCCCGCCGCTCGCCGTCTCCCCTTCCTCCGCGGCGGCGCGTTCCTTTTCCCGCGCCGTCATCGTCTCGGGATCACGTGCGGCCGCGGCCTTCAAGACCTCCGCGCACGCTGTCCCTTCGGGATATTTCAAGATGCCATGCTGATCGACGATCAGCGCGCGTCGCAGCGGGATCATCATCAGAATCCCGAGCAAGCCGCCGAGCACCGCCACCAGCATCACGCGCGTGATCTCGAGATCGAAGCCGAGGATCATGATGGCCGGCATCGTCACACCGAGACCGAAAGCGATCGACTCGCCGGCCGAGCCCGCGGTTTGCACGATGTTGTTTTCGAGAATCGTCGCGTCGCGCAGACCGAGTTTGGAAAGCAACCGGAAGATCGTGATCGAAAGCACCGCCACCGGGATCGAAGCGCTCACCGTCAGACCGACCTTGAGCACGAGGTAGAGCGACGAGGCCCCGAAGACGATTCCGAGCAGCGTCCCGACGATCAGCGGCAAGACCGTCAGCTCCCGCATCTGGGTCGAGGCGGAAACAAACGGCCGGAAGGAGGCCGCCAGCGGGTTGGTGGGTTTCGTTCCCACGATGTCGGGAAACTCGTTCGGCGGATTGGTGGCGTCGTCGTTCGTGATCATGGTGCGCGAGAGAGGCGGGAAAGTCTGAGGAGACAATCCGCTATTTCACGCCTGCGTGTAAAGCGTAAGCGCACGCCCTGCCCGCCGGGCCCTGCGCTCAGGATTTCGGACGCCTTACGGCTTCGCTTCCTTGCCCCAGATCTTCTCGAGATACGAGACCCGCCCCGAGCCGACGTGGTAGGCCTCGAACTCGGCCGGGTTCTTCAGGTAATATTTCTGGTGATAATCTTCTGCCGGATAAAACGGCATCGCCGCCAGGATCTCGGTTGCGATCGGCTTCTGGAATTTGCCGGATTGCCCCAGCTTTTGCTTCGAGGCCTCCGCGGCGCGTTTCTCCTCCTCGTTCCCGAAATAGATCGCCGCCTGGTAGCTGAGGCCGATGTCGGAAAACTGCCCGTTGGCCTGCGTCGGATTGATGTTGCGCCAGAAAATATCGAGCAGCTGATCGTAGGAAATCTGCGCCGGATTGTAAGTCACCTCGATCGCCTCCCGGTGCTTCGTCCGGTGGTTCGACACCTCGCTGTAGTTCGCATCCGCTTTCTCGCCGCCGGTGTAGCCCACCACAGTTTTCGTCACACCGTTGGCATGATCGAACGGCGGCTGCATGCACCAGAAACAGCCGCCCGCGAAAACCGCAGTCTTCGTGCCGGCGGCAGCGTTCTCCTCGCCTCGGGCGAGAGGGATGGTGACAAGGGAGGTGACGAGAGCCGCGAGCGCGAGCAGGGAAATCTTCAGCATGGCAATGAGAGGTGGTCTGAGGGCAATTTATTCCGGTTCCCGGTTATTCGAGTCGGCGTGTGCGGTGGATGCCTCCGCGCTCGATCCTGCTCTTGCTCCTGATCTTTCTGGAAGTCGATCAGGAGCAAGAGCACGAACAGGATCAGGAATGAGGATCAGGACGAAGCGGAGCGCTCGCGCTAATCTTCCGGAGCGATGCCCCGCAACAGCCCACTCTCGCCAGCGGCCCAGGCCGCCGAACTTTTCCTCCCCGCGGATTCTTCTCCGCTCGATTTCGCGGCGATCTTCGGCCGGATCGCGCCGGTCGAAGTCGACCTGGGCTGCGGCGATGGGAGCGTCCTGGCCGCGCTCGCAGCCGAGAATCCCGGGCGCACTTATCTCGGGATCGAGCAACTCCGCGGCCGCGCCGCCAGCGCCTGCCGTAAGATCGCGCAGCGGCGCCTCAGCAATGCGCGCCTCCTGCGCGCGGACATCGATCTCGTGGTGCGCGCTTTTCTGCAGCCCGGCTCCGTCACCCGATTCCATCTCCTCTTTCCCGATCCTTGGCCGAAGCGCCGGCACGCCGTCCGGCGCATCGCCAGTTCCTCCTGGCTGTGTTACATCGCCGCCGCGCTCGCTCCGGGCGGTAGCTTCCGCCTCGTCACCGATGACTCCGCCTACTTTGCGCAGGCCGGGCATGCGCTCGCGGCCGTCCCCGAGCTGCGTCTTTCCGCGGAGGCCGGTGACGAAGAACTCCCGCCCAGCACGTTCGAGCAACGATTCCGCGCCGCCGGTATTCCCATTCACCACATGATCGCAGTCAGACGTTGAGTCGGCTGATCCCAAGGCAAATTTTCCCACCTTTCTGCCGCGGGTCAGCGGATGTGCGCAGAATCGCAGATGAGCAGCGGGCTCGGGGTCAACCGCGGACAGCGTTCCCGGCGACACGCTGGGGATTTCACCTCTTAGGGCGCACCGATGTAGTCGACGTAGCCCTTAGTCGGACCCTGCCGTGCAGGTGGGCTGAAGGTCTCGTCCCTGAGGTAAGGCTTCGCTTGCCAGCGCCCATTGCGGAAGAAGCGTAAGGTGACGGCGCCGGTCTCATCCTGGCGGTATAAGCGGATGCCACGCGCCGCGACTTCTGCGGTCCAATCTTCCTTGACCCGCTCGCTTTCCGGCGCAGCCAGGCTGCTGGTAACGATCAGGCGCGGTTGCACCGCGTCGAGAAACTCTGCGGTGCCCGAGGCGCCGGAGTAATGCTGGCCTTTAAGAATGATATCGCTGCGCAGATCGGCGCCGCTCGCGAGCAAGAGCCGCTCGGTCGCCGTGCCGCTATCGGACATCAAAAGCACGCGCGTCCCTTCGATCGCCAACTGCACCACCAGCGCCTGGTCGTCCGCGCTCTTCGCCACGAAGCTAGAAGGCGGGAAAAGCACGCGCGCGCCGATTTTGCCGCCGATCGGCAACAGGTCGTAGGCTGCAAGGAGGTTGCGTTCGATCCGGTGCGTCTCCAGGTACGCGATCAGTGCTTGGTGGACGCTGGAGCGATCCGGCGCCGCGTTGTCGCAGATGACGCGCGGGTGAAAGGCGCGTTGCACAGAGATGGCGGCGCCGATGTGTTGCGCGTCTCCATGGGTGAGGACGAGCCCATCGAGATTGTTCACCCCGCGGAAGCGCAGGAAACCGCGCAAGATGCGGTTGAAATCGCGCTCCGGCCCGGTGTCGCAGAGCCAATCACGCCAGCCGCTGCGCAAGTGAATGGCAGCGCCAGCGCCGACGTCGAGCACCGTCATTTCCGCGCGCGCGCCGGAGGGCCGATGCGGCAGCTGCATGTAGTAATGGCTCGCGGGCGCACGAGAGAAGAGGCCGACCGCGCCGAGGATGGCCGAGGCGATGGTGAAGTTTGCGTTATTGAAAACCAGCGCCAGCGGAGGCAAAAGCACGGTGCTGATGAGCGAGAGCAATCCTACCGCGAGCACGCCGAAGGCCATCGGGACGACGACAAGATTCGCGAATAACGAGACGGGCGTGACGAGATAAAAGTAAGGGAGGATCAGAGGAAGCGAACCGGCCCAGGCGGCGAGCGAGACGGACGCGCCGCCGGCAATCTTCCGCCATACCTGCAGACCGAAACGATGCACCGGCCCGAGCAAGCTCCGGGGCAGGAACGGATCCGGTTCGCACCAGCCGACCAGCCTCGAAAAGAGCGGCTGCGTGAAGAGCACGATGCACGCGACGACCGCGAACGAGAGCTGAAAGCCGATCGAGAATAACTGGTTCGTATCGACGCAGAGGATGGCAACTGCAGCCGCCGCCAGGCTGTTGGCAGATTGGACCCTGCGATCCGCAAATAAGCCACCGAGCACGAATGCCGCCATCAGCGCGGCGCGCAGGCTGGAGGTATTCAGGCCTGTGATGGCTGCGTAAAAGAAGAGCGCCGGAATGACGAGGGCGGCAGCCCCGCGCCGTGGAAGGCCCGCGGCGGAGGCGATCGACCAGAGCAGAAACGCCACGATCCCGACGTGAAGCCCGGCGACGGCAAAGAGATGAAACGTGCCTGTCTGCTGAAATTGCTCCATGATTTCGTCCGGCGTTTCTTCGCGCAGTCCGAGCACGATTCCGTTGATCACGCCAGAGGCCTCGGGCGAACTCTCGAGCCCGCGGGAGAGCGCGGCCTGCATCCAGTGGCGCGAGCGCGCGGCGGCGCGCAGGAAGGGGTTCCCGCCGCCGCGTGCGAGCAGCTTTCCGTTTTCGGGATAATGCACGGTCAGCGCATGGAAAATATCGCGGCGCCGGAGGTAGGCGCGATAGTCGAATTCGCCGGGATTGCGCGGACCGGCGGTGGGTTCGATGACGCCGAAGAGCTGCAGCCGGTCGCCGAACTGCGCGTCTCCACGCCAACGCGCCAAGACGACCGCTTTGGTGGGCCACGTGTTTTCTCCGCGCGTGATTGATTTCAGGCGGAACAGGAACGCACCCGAGCCGGCGCTCGAGGCAGCAGGGTCGCTGATGACTGTCCCGCGGGCAGTGATTGCCTGGGGCACAGAACCGATCTCGCGCGCGAGACGCACCCCGCGCGAGGAAGATTGTTTCCAACTGTGCAGGGTAAAAAAACAGCAGCCGATGAGCGCGTAGAAGGCGGCGTGTCCGCGCTGCCACCAGGCGAAGGCCGCCGCTGCGATGGTGAAGAGCAGACCGGCGAGCGGGAGGGGCGCCAGATCCGCGGCGGCAATCCCGACGATGGCGCTCAACACGATGCCCACGAAAGGCTGCCGCGCGCATCGCTCTTTCAGCCTGATCGCTGGAGTCGTTCGGCGCTCCGCGCTCGCGGGTTGGGCAATTTCCCCGTTCACGGGCAGCAGTTTACCTGACCGGACGGCGGCGCCGATTCCTTTCTGCGCAAGCCGGCGGTTGCTTCACCACGAGGGCGCGGCATGATCTGCCAGTCCGATGGCGAAACCTTTTTATCTCACCACTGCGATCGATTACACCAACGGCGCACCGCACATCGGCCACGCCTACGAGAAGGTGCTGGGAGATGTGATGGCGCGCTACCACCGGCTGCTTGGCGACGACGTCTTCTTCCTCACGGGCGTGGATCAACACGGCCAAAAGGTGCAGCAATCGGCCGAGCAAGCGGGGGTTTCGCCGCAGCAATTCGTGGATGAGATCACGGCGAAATTCGTCGCGCTCTGGGCGCAACTCGAGGTGCAGTATGATGGCTGGGCCGCCACGACCGAGCCGAGGCACAAAGAATCCGTGCAGCGGATTCTGCAGCGCCTTTTTGATGAGAAGCAGATCTATCGGGACAAGCAGGCCGGCTACTACAGTGTGCGGCAGGAGCAATTCCTGACGGAGAAGGAACGGGGACCGGATGGTGAGTTCGGCCCGGAGTGGGGAGAGGTGGAGCACCGCGAGGAAGAGAACTACTACTTCCGACTGGCGGAGCATAAGGAATGGCTCCTGGCGCTGCTCGAGGCGCGGACCGATCTGGTCTACCCGGATTTTCGGCGCGGCGAGTTGCGCAATGCGGTCGAGAAACTCAGTGGCGACCTCTGCATCTCACGGCCGAAGGCGCGGCTGGCGTGGGGGATCGAGCTGCCGTTCGACCCCGACTTTGTGACCTACGTCTGGTTCGACGCGCTCGTGAACTATCTCTCCTTTGCTCCGGGCGGCTACGACCCGCGGCCCGGCGCGGACGGAGCTGAATTTCGGCGCTGGTGGCCGGCCACCATCATCCTCGGCAAAGACATTCTCATCCCGGCGCACGGCATCTATTGGATGGTCATGCTCCACGCGCTCGGCTTCCGCGACGACGAGATGCCGCGGCTGATCGTGCACGGCTGGTGGAACATCGGCGGTGCGAAAATGAGCAAGTCGTTAGGCAATGTGATCGACCCGGCGGTCCTCGCGCAGAAGTACGGGAATGAAGCGCTCCGCTACTACCTGGTGAGCGAGATGGCGACGGGCAAGGACGCCGATTTTTCCGAGGAACGCCTCGTCGGCTGCTACAACGCCGAGCTGGCGAATTCGATCGGCAACCTGCTGAACCGCAGCCTCAGCATGGTGCACCGCTATCGCGATGGGCGCCTGCGTCACGCGGGCGGCGAGGGGCCTTTGCGCGGTCAGGCGAGCACCGCAGTCGCGGCTTACGAGGCGGCGTTTGCCGACGCCCAGGTGCACGCTGCGCTCGGCGCGGTGAACGAACTCGTCACCGCCTGCAACACTTACGTCGAAATAACCGCACCGTGGAAGCTGGCGAAAGATCCGGAGCGCGCGGGAACCCTCGACCACGTCCTCTACGCCCTCGCCGAGTCACTCCGCATTATCGCTCTGCTGTTCGGGCCGGTAATGCCGAAAGCGTCCCGCGCGATTTTTCAGCAGTTGAATTGGGACGGCGAGATTTCGCTCGCGGCGGCTGCGCAATGGGGAGCGATCCCGGATGGGCATACGGTGGGCAAACCGGTGCCGATTTTTCCACGAATCGAAACCGAGGCTGGCGCGTAGCGTTTACCGACCGAACCGAACACTATTCCTCGGGCGTTTGCTGGGATGCGAGGATGATCCCCACCGCCGCTTCCGCGAGATAAACCGCGCGTGCCGTCTTCGGATGCGCTGCGAGTTCTTCGGTCGCGGCCTTCATCAGCTCCGGCCCGCAAACCCAAAGGAGCGAATGCCAGCGCGGCTTGATCAGTCCCATGATGCCGTCGCCAATCAGAAAGAGCGCGCCGGCCTGGATCAACCGCCGGGCAGTGTAGTTGCATGACATCCGGAGCTATCGGATGGACCGGGTCAGTTTTCAAATGTGGCGCGGTCCGGGGAGTCGGTTTTTCGTGCAGCGTTCAGCTGCTCGTTGTCACTTGCGACTCGAAGGTGCCGTCGACCAGGCGAGTCGTGACCGATGTGCCGGGAGCGATCGCCAGGGCGGAGCGGATGACTTTGCCATCGGGTCCCATGGTGATGCTATAGCCGCGCTTGAGCGTGTTCTCGGGGCCGAGCACGCGCACGATCGCATCGGCCCGCGCGAAGCGCTGCTGCGCTCGCTCCAGCACTTGCGCCGGAGCACTCATGAGACGGCGCTCGAGGCCCGCGCTACTCGTGCGCCGCGTGGCGATCTCGCGCGCCGGATGGTGCGCCTGCAAAGTCCGGACGCGATTGGCTAATAAAACGCGGCCATCCGCCACCGCGCGGCCGGCGTGGCGCGCGAGCGTGTCGCGCGTGAGATCGAGCTGCTGCTGCAGGTTGCGAACGCGCTGCAGCAGCTCGCGGCCGAGCGCTTTTTCCGAAAGGAAGCGCAACCGGGTTTGCGCATGGCGCAGAGCGTTCTGCAGATTGCGCTTCAGACAGCTCGAGAGCTCGCCCATCCTGCGCTGCACCTCGGCCAGATCCGGCACGATCAACTCCGCCGCCGCGCTCGGCGTCGGCGCGCGCAGATCGGCGACGAAATCGGCGATCGTGAAGTCGACCTCATGGCCCACGGCGCTGACGATTGGAATGGGCGAGTGGAAAATCGCCCGCGCGACGATCTCTTCGTTAAACTCCCACAGGTCTTCGATGCTGCCGCCGCCGCGCGTGATGACAATCAGATCGAGCGGCGCCCAAACCGTGGACGGCTCGCCGAGTTCACGAATCGCGACCGCGATCTCCGCGGCCGCGCCGCTGCCTTGCACGCGGACGGGATGGATTAGGATGCCCAAATGAGGCGCGCGCCGTTGCAGCACGTTGAGCATGTCGCGAATTGCCGCGCCGCTGGGTGAAGTCACGATCCCGATGCGGCGCGGGTAACGTGGCAACGCCTTCTTGCGCGCGGTCGCAAACAATCCTTCCGCGTCGAGCTTGCGCTTCAGCGCCTCGAAGCGCGCCTGCAGCAGACCGACCCCGCGGGCCTGCAGCAGTTGGACGCTGAGCTGGTACTGCCCCCGCGCTTCAAAGACGGAGAGATTCCCGTAGACCTGGACCTGCGCGCCATCGGTGAGCGGCCGTGGAAAGGGCGGCAGCGTGTTGCGAAAAATGACGCAGGCGATCTGGGCGCGCTGGTCTTTTAATGTGAAATACTGGTGGCCGGAAGGATGCAGCTTGTAGTTCGAGATTTCGCCCTGCACCCAGACCGCGCCGAAGCGTGTCTCGAGCGCGCCCCGGATGGCGCGGGTGAGTTCCGCGACCGTAAAAACGCGCGCCGTCTCGGGAAAAAAATCCGGCTCCATCGGCCGCGAACTTAGCACAGCCACCGCACCCGTGCGGACTACGAGCCGAACAAATCCGCCTGCGGACCGGTGGGCGGCTTGAGCCCGAGCTTGCCGTAGGCCTTCGGCAACGCGACGCGGCCTTGCGGCGTGCGCTTGATGTAACCTTCCATGATCAGGTAAGGCTCGTTCACTTCCTCGAGCGTGCCCGCTTCTTCACCGATGGCGACGGCTAACGAGTTCAAGCCAACCGGCCCGCCGTTGAACTTATGGATCAGCGCTTCCACGATCCGCTTGTCCCATTGATCGAATCCGTCGCGATCGATCTCGAGCATGGCGAGCGCGCGATCGGCCAGTTCCGCGGTGATCCTGCCATCGGCTTTCACCTGCGCGAAATCGCGCACCCAGCGCAGGAGATTATTGGCGGTGCGCGGAGTGCCGCGCGCCCGTGCCGCGATCTCCCCGGCGCCGGCGTGATCGATCTCCACGCCTAACAAACCGGCGCTCCGGGTGATGATCTTGTGCATCTCCTCGGCGCCGTAGTAATCCAGCCGCGCGGTCATCCCGAAGCGGGAACGCAGCGGCGCGCTCACCATCCCGGCGCGGGTGGTGGCGCCGATGAGGGTGAATTTCGGCAGTTGCAGCCGCAAGCTCCGCGCCTGCGGACCTTGGTCGATCATAATGTCGAGCCGGTAATCCTCCATCGCGGGGTAGAGGTATTCCTCGATCGCCGGTTGCAGCCGGTGGATTTCGTCGATGAAAAGCACGTCTCCTTTTTCGAGACTTGTGAGCAATCCCGCCAGCTCGCCCGCCTTCTCGACCACGGGCCCGCTCGTGTTCTTCACATTCACGCCCATCGCGTTGGCGATGATGTTCGCCAGGGTCGTCTTCCCCAAACCAGGAGGGCCGCTCAGCAGGATGTGCTCGAGCACATCGCCACGCATCGTCGCGGCTTCGACGAGCACGGCCAGGCGTGCGCATACTTTCACCTGGCCGGTGAACTCGCTGAACATCGGCGGCCGCAGCGAGACTTCGAAATTAGGATCGGATTCCGGCGGCTTCATGCGATCATAGGTCTCCCGCGGCTCAGCAACGCTCCGCGGCGATGAATCAACCGAGCCTCTTCGTCAGGACGAGTTCCGTCCCGCGGTTCTTCAAGACGTAATCCACTTGATCGAAAGCGTTCCGGATGAGGTGCACGCCGAGGCCGCCCGGCTTGATCAGATCATGGGCGCGGCCCTGCATTTTATCCGGGGAACATTGGAGCCCATAGTCGCGTAAACGCATGCAAACGCAGTCGCGCTTCGCCTCGAGCGAAAGTGCAATCGGCTGGTCGTCGCGCAGATGATAGGCGTGCCGGATGATGTTGGTGCAGGCTTCATCGACGCCGAGCACCATGAGGGTGCGCTCTTTTTCGGAGAACGGCAGGCCATCCAGGAAGCCGCGCACGACGTTGCGCATGAGAGCGAGATTCGCGGTGTGACTGGAGAACTCGACTTTTCGTTTCTTCATCGTTTCGGCGAAAGATGCACCTTCATGCTGAGGGGAGCAGGTCTGCAACCGAAAACGGGTGGACAGCCGCCGCGAGGCGCAGTTTTGTCTGCGGCATGTCGCGATCACTGCTGCTCCTGCTCGTGCTGCTCGCGTGGCCCGTTTACGCCGAGGGGCAGGGGACTGCCTACGATGCTCTAAAGATCGTGGGCACCCGGCTGAGCCGCGCCTATATCAGCCGCGTCGTTTCCGTCAACGGCACCGACGGGGATCCGCAGCCGCGGACCTGGCGCATCGTGGTGCAGGATCGCACGCTGCCGGCCGGGGTGCGGGAGATCGTGGTGCAGAACGGGCAGATCATCGCGGATGGCGCGCCCAGCGGTGCGGCTGGCGGAACGATCCGCGCGCCGATCAAGACGGCGCAGCTCAATCTCGACTCGAGCGGCGCCTTCGAAGTCGCGAATCACACCGCCGACGCGTCGCACACGAATTTCGCGCGCGTGAATTACACGCTCCGGAGCAACGAACGCGGCAGCCCGGTCTGGATCGTTTCGCTGCTGGACGGGCAGCGGCGCGCCGTCGGCACGATTCACATCGCCGCGAACCGCGGAGGCATCACGCGCGTCGAAGGGATGTACGCAGGAGCGAACATGGCGAACGTGGAACAGGATCCGGTGCGCCGCGGCGGACGCCGAAATGACTCCGTCGAACGTGAACCTCCCGATCCGGTCGAGAACAGCGCGGAGGACGATGACGACGGCGACGTCAACCCGGTGAAGAAAGAAATCAAGCGCATGTTCCGCCGGACGAAAAGCGACGCCGAGCGTATGTTCGCGCGCGTTCGCCGTCCCTTCGAAGACTTCTTCTACCGTCGTTAGAGCGTGTCATGGCACTTTGAGCGCCAACGTGGCACGGGCATCCTGCCCGGTGATTCTCCGCTCGCTTTGAAACTCTGCTCCACCCGCAGGCGAGGAGCTTGTGGGACCGCAGTTGCTTCCCACATCGGGCCAAAGTGCATTCAACCCTTCTAGCAGGGCCAGGCGACTAACGGCGGTCGGAGTATCCGGACATCCGGTCTTTTGCGGGTTGGCCCGCGCTCGCCTTGGCCTTCGGATCGTCGGCGTCCCGCGCCTCGACCACGAGCCGATTGGCGTGCTCCGCCGGTTGGAGTTCGCTGCCGCGCAGTCGCGCTCGCACCTGCGCCCATTCTGCACCGTAGAACAGGGTCACGGTCGAGTAATAGAGCCAGAGGATCAGTACCATGAACGAACCCGCCGCGCCGTAGGCTGCCGCGGTCGAGCTGTTCCGCAAGTGCATGACAGGCTCCAGAGTGGGTCGCCAGCCTCGCAGCGGCGAGCGTCTCGACGGCAACAGGAAGCTCGAAAAATGCGCTTGACCTACTTTGCACGCAGGTTTTGAAATTAAAGCCGTGAGCGCTCCTCTGGTCGGCAGCGAGCCTAACTACATCGATACGGTCAGACCCGCGCCCGGCGCCAGCGCCCCTGGTCCGGGCTATGCAAACTGGGGTTCTCCCAGTTCGCCACAGTGGGTCTCTCCGACAGTCATTTCGACGCTTTTCCAAACTCTTGCTGGCGTTCCCGGCGGCGGCGGACAACCCGGAGAGGGTTCTCACCCTGTTAGTTTCGACCTGAACTAAGATGAAGTGGTTAGCGATGCGTTGTTTCTCGGTGAACGAATCCACGACTAGCCGGCTATGGATGTGTTGGTTAATATCCGCGCTGGTATGCGGCGCTCTCGTCCGCTTTACTTCACAGTTAAATGCCGATGCAACTAAAACCGGCGCTCCTCTCTCTCAGGGTCCTCCTCCCGAACTATTGCATCTCTCTTCAATGGTCGGTGTCTGGGATACGACAACCGCGTATAGGTTTACTCCGGATATGCCTCGGTTTGACTCAGAGGGCGTGGCAACCGTTCGTTGGTCCGACAGCCGGCAATTCCTTATCTCAGATCAGTGGGGACTTATGCCCGATGGGTGGAAGAACATGCTAGAGATCATTACATGGGTCCCACAGGCAGGGCAATATCGGGTGACGGAGCTGTACCAAACGGGCGAGGTTGTCGAGCTTACAATGGTTGTGGAGGGTAATCTGCGGAAAATCGTGAGGAATCGTTCTTTGGACGGTCGCATTATTCGTAGCGACCTCACAGTCGACCAGGTGTCCGATTCCGAATTCACATTCCGTTGCGAGTAGACGGACGCAGGCAGGACTTGGCTCTTCAGCGAGGGTATCTCGAAGAAGCGCAGGTAGGTTAAGAAAGCCGAAGCACAATAGGGGTCCGAAGCACAATAGGGGTCAGCTTCACGCACGAGCCGGGGTCAGCACGCACGAGCCGGGGTCAGAGTGGGGTTGCCTTGATTTGACGGACAGTGGGCTTGGGATCAAAAACCCGAAGAACCCACATGGAGCACGAGCCGGGGTCAACGAGCCGGGGTCAGAGCCAAGTATTGACACAACGGGCGTATTTGCAAACCGGCCTCCGTGGCTCGCAAACACCGAACTCCCTTTTGCAAATGCGGGCAATCGGTCGATAAGTCGTCAGCTTCACCGCTGTGCTTATGAACCGATTCCATCTCCTGCTAGTATTGCTCACAAACCTGGCGGCGCTGCCCTGCGCCGCGTGGGCGGCGGGCGAACCCAACGCCGCTGGCGAGACGGGCCTCGAAGGCGTGATCTCCATCAGCCCCGCGCACGGCGGACCCATCCGGGCCGATGAGCCGAGTTCGAAACCGCTTTCGGGGGTTGCCTTCGTGGTGATGAAAGGGCAGGAGACCGTCGCTTCCTTCCAGACGGACGCAGAAGGCCATTTCCAAGTCGCCCTGCCGCCGGGCCACTACACGGTGCAGCGAGCGGAGGCGCAAAGTAGCATCGGCCGCTCCGGCCCGTTTGAAGCGGACGTCGCACAGGGCAAGCTCACGCACGTCCAGTGGCAGTCCGACTCCGGCATGCGCTGAGTCGGTTACCGATCTGGCCGATCGTGAAGCGTCCAGCGACGCACTCGCCGTCCGCACAGATACGCGATCAAAGCCGCGGAGATCGGCAGCCCGATGAGCGTTCGCAGATCGCCTCGGAGCACTGCGCCCGAGAGATCGCCCAGCAGGTTGACGAGCAAGACGGCGATCGCCATGCGGCGCCCCCATTCGGCCCCTCGCCACAGGCCGACTGCGGATGCGGCGCAGGCCGTGGCGGTTGTGAGCATGAGCAGAAACGCCCAACCGCCGATGCTGGCGAAGGATCGTTGCGCCTCCGGGTTGACTCGCCAGATCAGATCCATCTTTGTGCCCGGGACGAGCAGCAGAAGAACCGTAAGCATGCACATGAGCACGCCGAAGGTGAAGAAACCTGCGAGGAGCGTCACGCCCAGAGGACGCTGAGGCGGCAGGTTCATTGGGAGTGATCGCCAGAAGCGCGCAGCGTGTCTAAAGTGTGCTGGTGCAGACTGTCCCGCTACCTCCGACGACGACCATCGCCAAGCGCTTTCCGACTCGTCTTTACGCGCTGCTCTTGTTCCTCATCGCGGCCGTCGCGCTGGCGCCTTTCGCCTCGATCCTCATCTCGGACGCCATCGCCGGGCATTACAACTGCACCTTGAATGAAGGCGGTGCGCACCCGTGCGTCATTGGCGGAGTGGACGTGGGCGAAACCCTGGCCGTGATGTTCGTTCTCGGCTGGCTGATGTTCCTCACGGTCCCGCTCGGGGCGGTGGCATTTCTGATTTGGCTGGTGGTGCTCGTGATCCATCGCATTCGTTGGAAACGGCGGGCCGCGGCGCCCGATCGCGCGTCAGTCGCTTGAGCGGTCGTTAGGCAAGGCGTTGCCCCTCACCCCCGCACCGGGAGATCGTAGCGGCGGCGAATGCTGGAGCCGAGCACGGCAATATCCGCGCCGTAGATGTGCAGCGAAACGGCCAGGCCGTCGCCGTTATTCGTGACATGGTGAATGTCGCCCGGCGGCACGAGCGCGACCACGGAGCCGGCGGGGTTCTTGCATTCGCCGGCCACAAAGAGATGCGGATCCGCGGCGTCGCCGCCGATTTTGTAGAGTGTTTCGTGTTCTTCGCCGCGGTGCACGCCGACTACACACCACGAGACGTGATCGTGAATACAGGTCGTCTGTCCCGGGAGCCAGACGAGCGCCACGACCGAGAAACTTCCGTCCGGTTCCACGTGCAAGACATGCTGGCGGTAACGCTGCGGGTCCGGCTCCAATTGTTCCTCGCGCAGGAAATCAGCGCGTCCCAGGCAGGGCCGCAAGAGCTCGGCGACCGCCCCGCCGGCGGCGGCTGCGTCAGCGTGCGACTGCACGATTTCGCGCACCGCCGCGATCAACTTCGAGAGCGTGGGGCTGTTGACAGTGGGCGGAGCTGCAGCGGTGGTGGGCATCTGGTTCGAGGCGCTTGGGCGCAACCGGCGTGCATTGGTTGTAAACTGCGGGCCGCTTTGTGTCGACGGGAATCCTGGCCACCGTGCAGGGTCGTCCACCTTGCCGCTGGAAACGTAGAATCCACCATGAGCCCTGCCATTCTCTGGCGCGCCACGCGCGCTTACTCGCTCCCGGCGAGCATCGTCCCGGTGCTGCTCGGCACCGTGCTGGCGGCGCGCGGCTACGGCGAACTGGACGGTGGGCATTTTGATGCGGTGGCTTTTGCCATCGTGCTGCTCGGCGCGGTCCTGGCGCATTTCGGCGCGAATGTGATCAACGATTACTTCGATTTCGTGCACGGGGTTGATACCCGGCCGGAGCATGGCAGCGGCGCCTTGACTCGCGGCGATATGACTGCGCCCCAGGCGCTCGCCTTCGCCGCAGTGCTCTTCGCAGGTGCGGCGCTTTGCGGGCTGGTGCTGCTCCGCGGGCACGCCACGGTGGTGCTGCCGCTGGCGCTCATCGGATTCGGGTGCGCCTTTTTTTACTCCGCTTTTTTGAAGAAGTATGGACTCGGCGATTTGCTCATCATCATTGCCTTTGGTCTGGGGCTCACGTTGGGTGCTTACGGAGTGCAGGCAGGGCAGATCGGGCACGTGCAGTTGCTGCGAGTGGCGGTTCTTTCCGTCCCGATTTGCCTGCTGGTTGACGCAATTCTACACGCGAACAATCTGCGCGACGCTCCCGACGACCGCGCCGCGCATGTGCGCACTCTCGCGACCGCGTTGCCGGCAAGCGCGGGACAGATGCTGCAATATGTGCTGCTCTTCGGGCCGCTGGCTTTCGTAGCCGGAGGCGTCGCGACCGGCTTCCTGCCGGTCTGGTCGTTAGGCTCTTTGTTGTCGCTTCCGCTGCTCGTGCGCGCGTCTCGCAGCGGCAGCGTGGAAGGCACCGCCCAAGCGCATCTGGCGTTTGGCGTGCTCTACACGGCGGCCTTCCTCGTTCGGCCGGTGTTTCTCTGGTAGCGCAGGCATCCGCAGCGCTCCCAGAATTTTGCCGTTGGCCGCGCGCGTGGCGGTTCGTAGGATCGCGCCGTGCTTTGGCTCGCCCGACGTCGCCTGTTCGTGATCGTTGCCCTCTGCGCGCTCTCCACGGGCGGCGTGTTTCTGGGCCATTTCGTGAATGGCATTCCTTTCCTTTCCGGCCTCTGGACAAGCGAGCAGCCGTTCGAGGATTTCATGCAGCGCGAAGGCCGGAAGACGGCCGCGCGGCCGGACTTCGTTTTCCTCGGGATCGACCAGAGCACCCTCCAGTTGCCGCCGTTCCTGCCGGAGGAGCTAGGGGCCAGCCGCGTCTTGCAGTTGATGAACGAGCGGCCTTTTCCCTGGTCGCGCGAAGTCTGGGCCATCATGCTGGACAAGCTTTTCGAGGCCGGTGCGCGGCTCGTCATATTCGACATGGTCTTCAGCCCGCCGAATGGCGGCGACGCGGCCTTTCGCGATGCTCTTGACCGCCATCGCGATCGGGTCGTGCTCGGCGCTAATTTCGATTTCTCGGGGGATCAAAGCGGGGGCGGATTTGTCCAGGCAGTGCCGCCGAATGAGACGCTCATCCCGGCTCCGCCGATGGCGGACGATCGCGTCGGATACGTCGCATTTTTCCCCGATCCCACAGACGGAAAGATTCGCACGATTCGTTATTTCATCACCGACCTGCAACTCGCGGGCGTGCCGGCCCGCCAGACAGAAGTGCCCTACGCGGCTCTCTCGGCGCGTGCCCTCGAAAAGCTGGGCGAGGGCGAGAAGGTGCCGCGCGACCTGCAGGCGCGTCGCATCCGGTTCGGCGGGGCAGGGGAGTATCAGCCGCGCCCTCTCTGGCAGGTCTTTGACCCAAAATTCTGGCGCCAGAACTACGGCGACGGCGCTTTCTTCAAGGACAAGGTCGTGATGATCGGCTCCTCCGCGCAGGTCACGCACGATTTCTTCCCGACACCCCTGCGCGTCGACCTTCCGGGCCCGGTGATTCACCTGCACGCCATTGCCGCGGCGGTGGACGGAGAGTTTCTGCGCAGCACCACTCTGCAAACGGGGTATCTGCTGGTTGCCGCCGGAGGCGCATGCGCGGCCTTGCTGCTCGGGATTCTGCGCCGACCTGTGATTGCGGTCGGCTTGCTGCTCGCTCTCAGCATCGCGTATCTCGGTGCCGCCCGCTTGCTTTACGATCGCTCAGGATTGCTCGTGCTCACGGTCCCGGTGCTGGTGGCATTTCTGCTGAGCGGCGCCTTGTCGTTAGGCTTCGATTTCGCGCTGGAGCGGATGGAAAAGCTGCGCACGCGTCGCACCCTCGAGCGCTACGTCTCGCGGAACCTGGTGAAGGAGATCCTCGACAACCCCGGCGGCTACTACAGCAGCACAAAAGGCGCGCGCAAACCTGTCACCGTCCTCTTCTCCGACCTGATCGGATTCACCACCTTGAGCGAGCACGCCGACCCGGAAGAGCTCGTGCGCCAGCTGAACGAATATCTCAGCGGGATGGTCAGCGTCGTCTTCGAGAACGAAGGCACGCTCGATAAATTCATCGGCGACGCCATCATGGCGGTCTGGGGAAACGTGAGCAGTCGCGGACCTGCGGAGGACGCGAAAGCGGCGGCGCGCACCGCCCTCGGGATGCGGCACGCCCTGCAAAAGCTCAACAGCGGCTGGCGCGCCGAGGGCCGGCTGTCGCTCGGGATGGGCATCGGCATCAACCACGGCGAAGCGCTCGTCGGCAACATCGGCTCCTACGCGCCTAACGAGCGTCTGGACCCGACGGTGATTGGTGACGCCGTCAATCTTGGCTCGCGTCTGGAAGCGCTCACCCGCACCTACGGTGTCGATATTCTAATGGGCCCGCAGGCTGCGGCTTTGGTGCGGGACGACTTTCATCTCCGCAGCGTTGCGCTCGTCCAGGTGAAAGGAAAAAGCGTTCCGGTGGAAGTTTTCACCTTGTTGGCCGCGAAGAATGAGAGCGAGGGAGTGGCGCTACTGCCGTCCCTGCCGACCTACGAAGAAGGCATCGCGCATTTTCGGGCGGGCCGGTTCACGCCCGCGAAAGCTTACTTTGCGGAATTCCTCGAGAGCCAGCCTGACGACTACCTGGCAAAAATGTATCTCGACCGCGCACAGGAGTACGAGCAGCAACCGCCTGGCGACAACTGGAGCGCGGCCGAAGTCTTCACCAAAAAGTAAGGCAGACCCAAACGCCACGCTGCGCGGAATCCGAGGGGTTGGTGGGAGGGATTGCCGTGCTTGACCGCGCTTCGAAAACCGCTTTACCTAAACGCCCAGTCACTTCGCCGGAGGCGCCCGTGGAACTTAAAGACATCAAAGCCATCATCGACCTGATGAAGAAGAACGACTTGTCGGTCTTCGAGATGGAGAAGGACGGCTTCAAGTTGAAGCTGCAGAAGGGGGCCGGCGAAGCGACCAGCTTTGCCGCTCCGCTCCCCGCCGCCGCCCCGGCATCGGCGACGTCGTCCGCGCCCGCGACCGCTCCCGCCCCCACTGCCGCTGCTCCCGCCCCGGCGGCAAAGGGGCCCGCTCTGCGCGACATCGTCTCCCCCATGGTCGGCACTTTCTACCGCGCCGGTTCCCCCGAGTCGCCTGCCTTCGCGGAAGTCGGCCAGCAAGTCTCCGAGGAGAGCGTCGTCTGCATCATCGAGGCGATGAAAGTGATGAACGAGATCAAAGCCGAAATTTCCGGCGAGATCGTCGAAGTCGTGGCGGAGAACGGGAAGCCTGTCCAATTCGGCCAGGTGCTCTTCCGCGTGAAGTAGCGCAGGCCGCGCGCTTGTGTAGTTTCGTCAGCGAGCCTTCCGCTCGCGCTCCTCTATGTTCGAGAAAATTCTGATCGCCAACCGCGGAGAAATCGCCCTCCGCGTCATCCGCGCCTGCAAAGAGCTCGGCGTTCGCACCCTCGCCGTTTATTCGGAAGCCGATGTCGATTCACTCCATGTCCAGCTCGCCGATGAGGCGATCTGCATCGGTGCTCCGCCCAGCTCGGAGAGTTACCTGCGCATCGACCGCATCATGAGCGCTGCGGAAGTAGGCGATGTAGATGCGATCCATCCCGGCTACGGTTTCCTCTCCGAAAACGCTCACTTCGCGGAAGTCTGCGAAAGCTGCAAAATCAGATTCATCGGGCCGCCGGCGAGCGCGATGCACGCCATGGGCGACAAGAATTCCGCCCGCGCCGCCGCGCGCAAAGCCGGTGTTTCGGTGACGCCCGGGAGCGACGGGATCGTCGAAACCGAAGAAGAAGCGCTCAAGGTCGCGCGCAAGCTCGACTTCCCCGTCATGATCAAAGCCGTGGCCGGCGGCGGTGGGCGCGGAATGCGTGCGGCGCATAACGAAGCCAGCCTGCCCACGATGTTTCACGCCGCGAAGACCGAGGCCGAGAAGGCCTTCGGCAACGGCGATGTTTACATGGAAAAGCTGATCGTGAACCCGCACCACGTCGAGTTCCAGATCATCGCCGATAGCTACGGCAAAACCGTCCACCTGGGCGAACGCGATTGCTCCATCCAGCGCCGCAACCAGAAGGTGATCGAAGAGTGCCCGTCGCCGCTGCTCACGCCCGCGATGCGCAAGAAAATGGGCCAGGCCGCGGTGAAGCTCGCGCAATCCGTCGGCTACGTGAACGCCGGCACGATGGAGTTCCTGGTCGATAACGATGGTGGCTACTACTTCATCGAAATGAACACCCGGATTCAGGTCGAGCACACCATCACCGAGGAAGTCTATGGCTGCGACCTCGTGAAGGAGCAGATCAAGATCGCCGCGGGCGAACATCTTTCGCCGCACGTCGCGAATGCCACGCCCCGCTCGCACGCCATTCAGTGCCGCATCAATGCGGAAGATCCCGAGAAGAACTTCCAGCCGTCTCCGGGCCGCATCGCCTTCTACTACGCCCCCGGCGGCCGTGGCGTGCGGATCGACTCGCATGCTTACACCGGCTACGTCGTGCCGCCCTATTACGATTCCATGATCGCGAAGCTCATCACCGTGGGCGCCACGCGCGAGTCGTGCATCGATCGCATGCGGCGCGCGCTCGACGAGTATTACGTCACCGGGATCAAGACGACCATCCCGTTCCATAGCGCCATCATGCGGAATGCCGACTTCCGTGCCGGCAACTACGACACGGGTTTCGTCGAGCGGGTGATGAGTGCGGATAATTTCGAGCTGACGCACACGTCCACCCGTCTGCACGAGTGAGCGCTTCGCTCGCCCGCGCGCAGCTCTACGGCATTCTCGATCTCGGCTACGTGGCCCCGGCGGAAGCTGCGAACGTCACCGCAGCCATGCTCCGCGGAGGCGTGGCACTCGTGCAGTTGCGGGCCAAGCACGAGAGCAGCGGCGCGATAGCGAAGCTGGCCGAGGAGCTGCATCGCCTCACCGCGGCCGCGCATGTCCCGCTCGTGATCAACGATCACCCGGCCATCGCACGCGCGATCGGCGCGGAAGGTGTGCACGTCGGCCAGGACGATCTTTCGATCGCGGAAGCGCGCGAGATTGCTGGCGGGAACTGCTTTGTCGGCCGCTCGACGCATAGCTTCGCCCAGGCGGTGCGCGCGGCCGAAGAAGGCGCGGATTACATCGGCTTCGGCCCGCTCTTTGCCACTCCCACGAAACCTGATTACGTGCCGATCGGCTTGGGCGAAATCGCGCGCGTCCATGCCGCGGTCCAGCTCCCCATCTTCTGCATCGGCGGCATCAAACTCGAGAACCTGCCGCAGGTCATCACCGCGGGTGCGCGTCGGGTGGTGATCGTCTCCGGCTTGCTGCAAGCCGCCGATACCGCACAGTATGCGCGCTCCGCGCAGGCGCTGCTGCAATCAGCAATCCGTAATTAGAAAGCACTACATGTCCGTCCTCATTGTTGGCTCCATCGCACTTGATACCGTCAAAACTCCTGTGGAAGAGCACACCGACCAGCTCGGCGGTTCGGCTTCCTACGCGGCGCTGGGCGCGAGCTTCTTCACCCCCGTGAATCTCGTCGGCGTAGTGGGCAACGATTTTCCGGCTTCCGAATTCGACTTCTGGAAATCGCGCCGGATCAACGCGGAAGGCGTGCAGCAGGTGCCGGGAAAAACGTTTCGCTGGAGCGGGGAATACGCCTGGGACATGAACACGCGCGAGACGCGCTCCGTGAACCTGAATGTCTTCGAACACTTCCGCCCCACGCTGCCGGAGTCGTATCGCGCGACCGATTTCGTGCTGCTCGCGAATATTGCGCCCGCCTTGCAATCGCACGTCCTCGATCAGATGGAGAAGCCGCGTTTCGTGGTCGCGGACACGATGGATCTTTGGATCGAAACGACTCGTGCCGACCTCGACGCATTGCTCCCGCGGGTCGATCTGCTGATTCTAAACGACAGCGAGGCGCGCGAAATGACGAAGGAGACGAGCCTGATCAAAGCGGGCCGCCGTATCCGCAAGGCGGGACCGAAATACGTCGCGATCAAGAAGGGCGAGCACGGCGCTCTGCTCTTCGGCGAGGACGAGTTCTTCAGCTGTGGCGCCTATCCGCTGGAGGACATCCACGATCCGACGGGGGCAGGGGACACCTTCGCGGGCGGCATGGCGGGCTATCTCGCGGCGTCTGGCGGAGAGCTTAACTTCGGCGCGTTCCGGCGCGCGATGATCTACGGCAGCGTGCTCGCGAGCTTCAACGTCGAGGCGTTCAGCCTCGAGCGGATGCGGACGCTGACGAAGGAGGAGATCGAAGAGCGTTACCAGGTTTTCCGCTCGATGAGTCAGTTCGAAGTAGTGCCCTAGCTCGCGCCGCAGACCCTAGCCGCCGAGCGCGGCCCGCATCTGCGCGAAGCGGCTCTTGCCGGTGCTCGCCTCCACCGGGGTGGCGAGCAGTTTCTTCAAGTCGACGCGCTCCAGCAGCTCTGGCGCGAGTTCTTTGATGAACGAGCTCGGGTGGCACGCGCTCGCGCTGCCGTATTTCATCCGATCGCGACAATGGGTGAGCGTGAGCGTTTGGCGCGCGCGGGTGATGCCGACGTAGAGCAACCGGCGCTCTTCGTCGATCGTGCCTTCGCTCTTCGAGCGATCGTGCGGGAGCAAACCTTCCTCGAGGCCGATCAGGTAGACGTGGCGGAACTCGAGGCCCTTGGCCGCGTGCATCGTGATGAGCGTGACCCCTTTCTTCTTCTCGATGTCGTCTCTCTTGTCTTCCTCGCGCTCCTGATCGAGCACGATCCCATCGAGAAAGCCGCGCAGTCCTTTCGTCGATCGTTTCGTGAAATCGGCGAGGTCGCGCAGCATGTCGTGCAGGTTCCCTTCGCGCGCGCTCGCTTCTTCGGCGGACTTGCAGCTCCGGCGCAACTCGGCCGCGTATTCGACCTCGGCGAGTAATTTTCCGATCACTGCGGCCGGCTCGCCCAGCGGCGCGGAGAGTTGCGTCTCGAAGTTGTCCACCAGCGCGACAAAAGTCTCGATGCTCGCCGCAGTGCGGCTGCTGCAGTCGGCCCGGAACTCCGCTGCTTGCAGCGCTGCCCAGAGGCTGCACTTCTCGTCCACACTCCAATGCAGCGCCCGCTCGACCGTGGCCGCGCTGATCCCGCGCGCCGGCGTGTTGATGATGCGGAGCAGGTTGGAGTCGTCGTCGGGATTCACGAGCACGCTCATGTAGGCGACCAGGTCTTTCACCTCGCGCCGGTCAAAGAAGCTCTTCCCGCCCACGATCCGATACGGCACCTGCAGTCGGCGCAGATTTTCTTCCAGGAGCCGTGCTTGCGCGTTCATCCGGAAAAGGACGGCGAATTTCTCCCACGGTTCGCCGCCGTCCAGGTGCCGGCGATGGATCTCGTCGGCCACGAATTGCGCTTCCTCGCGGTCGTTAGGCGCTTCGATCAGGCGCACCTTCTGGCCGTCGGCGCTCGCGCTCCAGAGCTTCTTCGGGCGGCGGTGCGGATTGTGTTTGATGAGCGAATTCGCGGTCCCGAGGATCGAGTTCGTGCTGCGGTAGTTCTGCTCCAGCTTCACGATCGTGGGATTCGGGAAGTGCTGCTCGAACTCGAGGATGTTCGCCACCTCCGCGCCGCGCCAGCCGTAGATCGATTGATCGTCATCGCCCACCACCGCCACGTTGCGCCGCTCGTCCGCGAGCAACGTGACCAACTCGAGCTGCAGCTTATTCGTGTCCTGGAATTCATCGACCATCAGGTAGCGAAACCGCTCCCGCCAGCGTTGCCGCACGTCTGGGTGTTCGTTCAGCAGCCGCACCGTCAGCAGCAGCAGATCGTCAAAATCCACCGCGTTCGCGGTTTTCAGCTCATGGTTGTAACGGCGGAAGACCGCGCCCAGCAGCGTCTCGTCGTCGGCCGGCGGCGCCCAGCCGTTGTTCTTCGCTTTGCTGATCGCCGCTTTCGCCGCGCCCGGGTCCAGTTTCTCGTCTTTCGCTGCCGTGCGCGTGATGATCTTCTTGATCATCCCCATCTGGTCGCCTTCGTCGTAAATGCTGAAGTTGTGCTTGTAGCCGAGGCGATCGATCCCCGCCCGCAGGATGCGCAGGCAGAGCGCGTGGAAGGTGGACATCGTCACCTTCTTCGCGGCCGCCGCGTCGATCATTTTTGCCAGCCGCTCGCGCATCTCGGTGGCGGCTTTATTCGTAAAAGTCACCGCCAGGATATCCGCCGGATTCACCCCGCGATCGATCAGGTGCGCCACCCGCATCGTGATCACGCGCGTCTTGCCCGTGCCCGCCCCGGCGAGGATCAGGAGCGGGCCTTCCGTGGTCGTGGCCGCGATGCGTTGCGCTTCGTTCAGATCGGAAAGTCGGAAACGCGCCATGAGAAAGGCGCGTAATGTGAGCCGGAAAAGCAACCTTGGCGAATCCGCGGGGTTCCATCGTCAGCCGGACCAGCAAGCGTCCGTTAGCCCCTCGCTTAGCGTATTTAAATCGTATGAATCTCCGCCTCATTGCCCTGATCGCTCTTTCTCTCACCTCCTCGTTCCTCCTCGGGTGCGCGAATCCCACCACCACCACCCGGACCACCACGGAGCGGAAGGATGTCGAGCTCACGACCGAGAAGAAGTCCTACAGCGCTCGCGAGCTGGAGAAGCGCGGCCGCCAAAATCCCGGCGAAAATCTGGCCGCTGAGGATCCGTCGGTTTATATCAGCAGCGGCGGCCGTCGGTAGCCTGGTCTGCCGCAGCGTCCTCTGCGACGTGGGAAACCAGCAAGAGTCCTTTTTCTTGCGACTTTTTTCCGTAAGTGCGTAGATGTTTACCGGCTTCGCTCGGGCGGCTCTTTGCCCCGTTCGTGCTCTGCTGGCAAATTGCATGAAACCGCTCGCTCTCCTCGCTTGCCTCTCGCTCGGCGCCATCTCCGCGTGGGCTCAGAACCCCGTTGGCGCCACCATCCCCGATGCGATCCCAGAGAACCTCGGCCTCGGCCTGCGGGAGCTGGCGGCGCTCAGCGCGCAGGATCAGGCGCAGCTGAACGCGACGCTGGCCACCAGCCATTCGATCATGAGCGATACCGCCGGCCGCGTGCTCGTAAACGTGAACCTGAACGGCACCGAACCCGCCTCAGCCGTTGCGGCGAAGCTCACGCAACTCGGCGCCGCGATCACCGCGGTCGAGACCGCCTGGCGCAACGGCGTGATCTCAGCGTCGCTCCCGCTCGCGCAAGCCGCCGCGGCCGCGAAACTGCCGGGCGTCCAGAGTGTGATGCTCGCGCATCGCCCCATCCGCCGGGTCGGCTCCGTCACGGCCGAAAGCAGCTTTGTCGAGCACGCGCGCGAGGTAAACACTCCCGGCTCCGTCACCCCGCAGGGCCTGCTCGGACGCGGCCTCAGCGTCGGCCTCGTTTCCGATTCTTTCGACAAAGCGACCGCCGCTCCGCGCGCCAGCATTGGTGTGGCGTCGGGTGATCTTCCCGGCCCGGGCAATCCCGACGGCTACCTTCAGCCGGTCGTCGTCCTGGCCGATGACTCCAGCCCGTCGGTCGACGACGAAGGACGCGCCATGGCAGAAGTCGTGCACGACATCGCTCCCGCTGCGAAAATCTGTTTCGCCGCTGCCGGGAACACGCAGGCCGCGATGGCGGCGAGCATCCGAAATTTGCGCACGAATTCCCTCACCCGCTGCGACATCATCGCGGACGACATTGCTTTCCCGGACGAACCGTTTTTCTCCGACGGCATCATCACGCAGGCGGTCGAGGAAGTCGTAAACAGCAGCTCGTTAGCCGGCCCCAAGGTCTCGTACTTCTCGGCGAGCGGGAATAATCCCGGCGCCTACACGGCCGACGCGAACATCCTGCCCGGCACCGTCGCACAATCGTATCGCGGCAATTTGAACCTCTCGCAGATCCCGGCGCAGCTCGTGGCCGGCGGTTACCAGAACGTCAGCGCGACCGGAACGCCCGCGATTGCGATCGGGCTCGCCACCGGCGCTGGCACCCAGCACACTTTCACCCTCCAATGGGACGATCCTTTTAACCGCGCCGCCGTCACGACGGATTACAATCTCCTCGTCTTTAGCGCCACCGGGCAGTATCTCGCCAGCGTCGGCGGCGCCGATAATAATCAAGCCACCGACCAGCCGGTGGAAGTCGTCGACCTGCAGCCGAACACGACTTACCAGCTCGTGATTTCGCTCCGCACCTCCTCCGCGCCCGTGGCGCGTCATCTCCGCCTCATCTCCGCGGATGGCGGGGACTTCACCGCGGCACTTTTTGCGAATGACGCGATCACCATCTTCGGGCACGCCGCCGCGCCGAGTGCGAATTGCGTCGCGGCCTACGTCTACGACAACACGCCGCAGAGCGTCGCCGATTACAATCCCGGCGCGATCAATCCACCGCCCGGTCCTTACGTGCCGGTGCGCGAAAGCTTCAACGCCGGCGGCGGCAATCTCCCGTATTACTTCGATGCGCAGGGGCAGCGTCTCACGACACCGGAGCTGCGCGTGAAGCCCGATTTCGCCGCAGCGGATGGCGTGGACACCTCGTTTTTTCCCAGCGGCGCAAGCGCCGACTATGACAACAACGGCTACCCGAATTTCTTCGGCACCAGCGCGGCCGCTCCGAATGCCGCCGCCTTCGCCGCGCTCCTCCTGGAAGCAGCGGGCGGGCCTGGCACTCTCTCGCCCGCGCAGGTGAAAACGACGTTCCAGCAGACTGCCTTCGCGCATGATCTCGACCCAAATTTCTCCGGTGCCGTCGCCGCCCGCGGCACGGCCTCGGTCACGGTGAATGCCTCCGGCGATGACAGCAACGAGAGCGCCGATAGCCCCACGTTTTTTACCACCACGTTCAGCGCTCCCGCCGGGGAAGCACTCACCGAGCTCACGATCGAGCTCGCGAACACCGGGCTCGTCTTCGATCAGAGCGCAGACGTCGGATTTCCGTTTACCGTCGGCGCGAATCCTGGCGGCGTCTCTGTCACGCCCGCTCTTTCGGACGATCGACGAATGCTCACGCTCACCTTTGGCAGCACCTTCACGAGCGGTAAATCGATCTCCTTCGGCATCGATCGCGATCTCGCCGGCATCAGCGCCGGCGGGAATTCCGCCGATCTGCTGGCGGGCGCTAGCATCACCGCTGTCACGGCTTCCGGTCAGACGATCTACGGCGCCTTTGCGAACCAGCTCGGCAGCGGCTTTGCGCCCGCGGAAGGCTACGGTTTCATCGATGCCCGCCGCGCGGTGCAAAGCATCGTCAGCTCCAGCACTGCCGCCGGCAACGCCCCGGCAAATCTCTCCACCCGCGGTGTCGTCGGGCAGGGGGATGCGGTGCTCATCGGCAGCGTCATCATCCGCGGCACCGCCGCAAAGAAAGTCATCATCCGCGCCATTGGACCGTCCGTGCCGCTAGCCGGCGCGCTCTCCGATCCCACGCTGGAGCTCTTTGATGCCAACGGCCAGCGCTTCGCTTTCGACGACAACTGGCAGGACGACCCCATCCAGGCCGCGCAGATCAACGCCAGTGGCGTGCCTCCCCGCGATGCGCGGGAGAGTGCGCTGGTCGAGACGCTCAGTCCCGGCGCCTACACCGCGATCGTGCGCGGCGCGGGCGGGAACACCGGTGTCGCGCTCGTGGAAGTTTACGATCTGGATAGCCAGCCCGCGGCCTCCCAGCTCGCGAATATCGCCACCCGCGGAGCCGTGCAGACGGAGGATAACCTCCTCATCGCGGGATTCATTCTCAATCGCGGCCCTGCCCAGGTGGTGGCACGCGCCACCGGTCCGTCGCTCGCCAGCGCCGGGGTCGTGGGCGCGCTCGCCGATCCGTCACTCGAGTTGCACGACGCGCAGGGCGCCTTGCTCATGTACAACGACAATTGGCAGCAGGACGCCTTCCAGGCGATGCAGATTCAGACCATCGGCCTCGCGCCTCCGAACGCGCTCGATAGCGCGCTCACCACCACGTTGAACCCGGCCGCCTACACCCTCATCGTGCGCGGCGCCCACAGCTCCACTGGGGTTTCGCTCGTCGAAGTCTACGACGTGCAGTAATCGATCTCGCAGACGCGCGGCGATCCGTTCGCCGCGCTAGCCCAGCTTCGGCCCGGCAGCTGCGAAACCGGCCTACTCCACCTCAGCCGTCGCTTTGCCGTCTTCGTAGTGCAGCGTCACCTCGCTGATCTCCAGCAGGTTCAGGTCGCTCCACTCGATCGAGTTGCCGCTCTTATCCGCCACTTTCAAATCCCACTTCTCCGCTTCCTCTTTCGCCTTGAACGTGATCTCCGCGCTCTCGCCATCGGCCAGTGTGTCTTGGCCGAGGATATCTTCGCCCCACTCATCCTTGTCCGCCGGCGAGACGTGCAGATTGTGAATCTCTACCCCCGTCTTGTTCACCAGCGTGAAGTCCTGGTCTCCCGCCAGGCTGTTGTTTGTCACCGCGAAAAGAAGGCCGGCCGCGAGGCAGAGAGGAAGGAATTGTTTCATATCGAATCGAATAGGGTGGGTTGTCTGGCAGCGCATGCCACCGGAGCGGCGGCACATTCCACGTAGGATTCGCACTTCAACTCCGGTCTGGTGGTAGGCGCCCGCAGGCGATATCACCACCCGCGTGACCAACTCCCGTACCCCTTCCGCCCGTTACGGTCCGTGGCTCGTCGGGCTCGGCGCCGCTTTGTGGGGCACCGAGAGTGCCTGGCGCATCCCCCTCAATGATCTCTTCGCCGCGCCCGTCATCGTCTTTTGGGAACATGTCTTCATCCTCGCCATGTTCCTGCCCTTGCTCGTGTCGCAACGCGCCGAGCTGCGGAAGATCGACCGTCGCACCTGGGGTTTCCTCATCTTCTCCGGCTTCGCCGGGTCCGCCGTCGGCACGATTTTATTCACCCTCGCCCTGAAGAACGGCAACCCCACCGTCGTAAACGTAATCCTGAACGTGCAGCCGGTCATCTCGACCCTCGGCGCTTTCCTCCTCTTCGGCGATCGCCTTAGCCCGCGCTTCTTCCTTTTCGCCGCCATCGCTCTCGTGGCCGGCATCTTCCTTTCCGTCGAACGCCCCGGGCTCATCGGCGTCTCCTTCCAGGAAGCCGGGCTCAATCTCGGCACCGGCTACGCCTTGATTTGCGCCTTCTTCTGGGGCCTCTCCACCGTCGCTGGCCGCGGCGTTATGCTCGGCATGCCGCTCCGCCTCGCTGCCAGTCTCCGAATTGTCGTCGGCCTCTTTTGCATGACGGTGATCCTCCTCGCCTTCGGTCTCTTGAACCCCGCCGCGCTCTGGCCGCCCGCCGCACAGGCGCACGCCTTGACCGCCCTCGGCGCCCTCTTCCTCCTCGCCTCCATCTCGGGCGCCATCCCGCTCCTCATCTACTTCGAAGGTCTCCGCCTCACCCGCGCCTCTACCGCCGGCTATTTCGAAATGCTGCAAACCCTCGCCGCGGTCGCGATCACCTGGGGCTTCTTCCACGCCGCCCTCTACCCGCACCAGATCGTCGCCGCCATCGTCCTCATGGTTGCCGTCGCCCTCGTCCAGCAAGCACAGGCCGCGACCGAGACACGCGTCGCCCGCGACCGCGAGGTCGACGCGTAATGGAGACTCCGCGCGAGAGTCGCGTCGCACTGCCGCGTTCTTCACGGCGCAGCAGCTCATGACCGCGAGCCTTTCCCCGATCGAGCCGCCCCCTTACTTCCGGATCAGGGCGGTGCACAGCTTCGCCGAGCTGGTTGCGACGCCGTTCGCCGATGGAGTGAATGCGCTTTGCTGGCCGCGGTCGCTCCCGGGTGATTTTGGTGAAGTCGTCGAGCAGCTCGGCGCCGGGGAGGGGATCGTCACGATCGCGGAAGAACAACTCGCCGCGCTCGAAGTGAGCGTTGCCGGGCGGGTGGCGATCGACATCCTGCGCGAAGACTTACGGCAGTTGCGCGAGAGCGGGCGCGACCCGGCGCTCAATTGCATCCACCGCTATCCCCGCGATGAAACGCCCGGCCCGGTGCGCACCGATGTCTTTTCCTTCCACGTCGATAGCGCCCCGGTCGAGGCCGACACCTGGCTCTGCACTTACTATGGCCCGCCCAGCGAAGGCCTGCCGAACGAAGAAGCGCGCCCGCGCGTCGACATTCCGGAAACCCGCGCCGAACTCCTGAGATTTCTGGGGAAAGAAACGGAAGACGCCGAGTATCGCGCAGCCTTGCGCGACCATTGCTTCGATCTCCACTACGCCCCGCTCCCGACGGCACGACCCTATTCGTTCGGGATCGGCCATCTCTGGCGGATCGCCGTTGAATGGCCCGGCAGCCCGGTCCCGCCCTGCATCCATCGCGCGCCCGAAACGCTGCCCGATCAGCCCCCGCGACTGCTCTTGATCTGCTAAGACTGCCCGCCGCGCGTAAGTAGGAATTTGGTCGTCACGTAGCCTTGCGAAAGACGAGGCCGGGGTTTCCATGCAGAACCAACGCCCCGGCTCCCAACATTCAGGAACCGCGCCGGCCGCCGCGGCGGACGATAGCATCCGCGCTTCCCCTTTCATCGCTCATCCTTCATCTTTCTTCGGCATGACTCTGCGCAAAAACGTCATCGTTTGCGGGTCGCTGTTTGTCGCCTTTATCGGCACAGCGATCATCGGCAACATGCTCCAGGGCGCCGGCGTTGCGCCGCTCTCCGGCATGACCCGCTACTTCGCCATGTTTGGCTTCTTCGGGCTCTTCCTCGCCTGCGGATTCTCGGCCGTTCCCGTCATGGTCAAGACCGTCCTCGCCGCGCAAACGCGCGCCGGACCGGTCGGTGGAGCGCTGGCGCGCCATCAGAACGCCATCATCTATGGCATCTGGGGTCTCATGATCGCGGGTTCGGTCATCGCCATCCCCGCCGCCGTCATCGGCGGCCTGTTTGGCGACGCTCCCACACAACTGGTGCAGCGCGCGCTCGAGGGCTCCAGCATGGGCACGCTCTCCGCCGCTCCCGGCATGTCGTTGGACGAGATGACGAGAAATTCCACGCTGCCTCTCAATCTCAAGTACGCGCGCACCGCGATCGCGGGCAAAGGAGTCTTTGAGTTCGTCGTGCCTGGTTCATCCATTAGGTTCACGCGTGCGCGCAGCTACTTCATCACCACGCGCGACGACGATCACACCAAAATAAACGTCGTGAACATCAGCACCTCTCCCGAGAAAGGGAGCAAAGCGAGCGTGGACGCGGCCGATGCCGCTTTGCGCGGAGAGCTGGCGCGCGATGGTTGGCGGGCCGGTTACGAAGTCTATCGCACGAAAGAATCCCGGCGCCTGCATGGAGGCGAACAAGCCGGACCCGAGGGACGACAATATCTCAAGGATGGCATCGTCTTTTCAATCAATCGCAATCGGATGGATGAAGCGAAGTTGAATGAAGACGCGGCCACCGCCGGCGAGTGGATTCAATACATCGAACTGTGGCCCGCGGATACTTATCCAGGATTCGAGCGGCTCATCTTTCCACCGGCGCAGGGGCGCTAGATTCCCCCATTGAGCGTTGAAGGTTGGAAGTTGAGCGTTGGACGTTTGCCTTCCTCTGCCCTCTACCTTCATCCTTTGCGCATTCGGCCTGCCGCGCTCTAGCCGCGCAAAGGCGGCTCACTCCTTCGACCCCACCTCCACCAGCCGCTTCGTCAGGAACACCAGCCCAGCCATCTGAACCCACTCCGAGATAAGATTCCCGGCCACCTGGCCCCATTTGCTGTCTGCATTCATCCGCCAATAGAGCACGCCCCAGCCGATCGCTGTCACGCCCAGGAAAATCAGGAGCGAATGTTCTCGAAGGAACTCCCACCATTTGCTGTAAGGGCCGGGGGTCACCTTGCGGCTTTCCTTCGAGCCAATCTCGTAGAGGAACTTCGTCCCCAGGATGATCACCAACGACCCGGACCAATCCGCGATCGCGTTCCCGCAGAAAGCCGAGAGCCGGCTCTTGGGATCGAGCCAGATGTAACCGGCCAGCCAGAGCAGCAAGAGCGCGCCCGCGACGATGCTCAGCGAATGGCGCACAAACCAGTGTGGCTGGCGACCCTTCTGTCTCGATTTCGCAGTCTTGGTTCGTGGCACAAAATGCTCCCGCCTACCTGCCACCTCTATCCGCAGGAAACACCCGAAGCCATCGAAATAAATCTACGCCTCGTGTGCGGGCTACGCTCGCGCCTCCCCGTCGATGTGCGCCCGCTAGAAAATCGCGGATGTCGACGCCGATGACTCGCTTACGAAATCTAGCATTCGACAGCAGTTTCGGCTTTCAGGTGTTCCCTTGCAGCGGAACGATTTCATCAGCTAGTGCCCTTCGCCGTTGCAACGATTCGCACCGGCTTTTCGAAGAACTACAGAAATGGGTAACGCAGCCAAATCAGGCGTGGAAATGAGTGCAACGAACTTCGATCGCTTTCTTGAGGAACAACTCCGCGACAGCGATTTCCGCATCTCCTCTGCACGCCGCGCCGGTCGCTGAAGGCGGAGCAGCCTCGCTCTGTCGAGGCGTCCTCCCCAGGAATTGAGCCCCGTTTCCGTTCCCCGGTCGCCGCTGCGAAATCCCCCTCGAGAGCGCCCCACTTTTTCCTTCGCTCGACGCGCTGCTCCCGCTAAAACGAGCGCGCTCATGCTTACTGGCGAAATCCGCAATCAAATCGATAGAATCTGGGATGCCTTCTGGGCAGGAGGCATCGCCAATCCTCTCGAAGTCATCGAGCAAACAAAGGAACAGACGCTCTGACGAACGATGACCGAAGCGCCCTCAACCAGCAATGCAGGGACCTGATGGAACTGCGAAGCCAATGGCGCCATCAATTCATGCATGAACTCCAGAAGATCGAACATGCAGACGCTGGCTTAGTGAACCGACTGCTCTGGTGGCGAAGAGACAAGGCGGAACAGCGTTCGCGAGCCGCGCGAGCAGCAGAGGCCGGCGCCTCCATCGAACTTGTACATTTGATGCACTTCAGTCTGCTGCTTCAGACGAGCCTCGCGGCCGCTGCGGGGAACAGTGATCAATTCGTCAACGCCACGCTACCGGACGAGGAGGAGTCGTGGCGTCGGCTGCAATCTTTCGCGAGGCGTCGTGCATATGAAATTGTCGGAGGGAGAGCGAAAGAGTTTCGACCATTTCTTTCAGCTCTCGGCGACTTAGTGAATGTTTGGTCCCCCGCGGGAGTTAGCAGACGGCGCGTCTCGCGGTGAGCCGGTCGTATATCATCCTGCTTGCCTGATGCAGACGCCGAGGGCACAATCGTCTGCATGAGAACGACGCTCAATATCGACGATGAATTGCTCGATGCCGCACTGGCCGCGACGGGCCAAGCAGAGAAAACGAAGGTGATTCACCTCGGGCTCGAGGCGTTGATCAGGCAGAAGGCGGCGGAGAGGCTGGCGGCGCTCGGCGGGACTGCGCCCAAGGCGAGCGCCGCGCCGCGGCGGCGGGAATGGCAGAGGCGGGCCAGGTGAAGGTGCTAGTCGATACCCCGGTGTGGATTGATCACATGCATCGCAGTGACGCGACGCTGCAGAGGTTGCTGGCCACTGGGATCGTTTACGTGGCCGGACCAATCCTCGGCGAACTGGCGGCAGGGAGTCTGCCGAATCGACGGCGAACGCTCGCAGACCTGCGGCTGATGCGACGTTTCGACGACCCGACTTGCACGGACGTGCTCGACTGGCTCGAGACGAAGAAGCTCGGCGGGAAAGGGTTGTCGTGGATCGATTGTTTGCTCCTCTGGATCGCGCGGGAGAATGGTGCCACGATCTACACGCGCGACCGCATTCTCGCGCGAGAAGCGGAGGCGCTCGCGCTGGCCTTTACGGAATAGCGAAGAATGGGGCACTTCACCTTCCTGGCGCCGAATGGCCGGAGCTTTTAGAGGCCGCCCAGAAAGCCGAGCAGATCGCTCGCTCGGATCCGCGCACTTCCTGCTTTTATGCGAGGCGCGCCTTGGAGCTGGCGGTGCATTGGCTCTACAAGAGCGATCGCGCCTTAAAGCTGCCGCATAGCGAGAGCCTGAGCGCGCTGATTTTCGAGCCGACGTTCCGCGATGCGATCGGATCGAAACTGCTGACCAAAATTCAGATCGTTAAAAATCTGGGTAACCTCGCGGTGCACAGTCACAAGCCAATCGGTGAAGCGGATTCGATTGCCGCGGTGCGTGAGCTGTTTCATTTCTGCTTCTGGATCGCGCGGACATACGGTCGCGGCCCGAAACCACCGGACAGTCTCCAGTTTAGCGCCGACCACTTCGCGACCGAGGCGCGAGAATCCCACCAGCCCGCTGAGCAACTGCGCAAACTCGAGAGCGATTTGCGCTCAAGAGACGAGAAGCTTGGCGAGCTTCTCGAAGGGAGGAAGGCGCTCGATGATGAACTGCGGCGCCTGCGCGAGGAGGTAGCCGCAGCCAAGGCCGCGAACTCTGCGACGCCGGATCAGCACGATTACTCCGAAGCGGAGACGCGCGACTATTTCATCGATCTGCTCCTGAAAGAGGCGGGTTGGCTTTTGGCGGAGACGCGCGATCGAGAGTTTCCGATCAGCGGGATGCCCAACCAAGCCAAGGAAGGCTTTGTTGATTACGTGCTCTGGAGCGACGATGGCAAACCACTCGCGTTGATCGAAGCGAAACGGACGAAACGCGACGCTCGCGTGGGGCAGCAACAAGCGAAGCTCTACGCGGATTGTCTGGAATCGCAGTTTGGCCAGCGACCGATCATCTTCTATTCCAATGGGTATCAGCACTGGATATGGGACGAGGTCTCCTCTCCGCCGCGCGCGGTGCAGGGGTTCTACAAGAAGGATGAGCTGGAGCTGATTATTCAGCGGCGCGCGACGCGGCGGAAACTCGCGGAGGCGGAGATTAGCAACACGATTGTCGAGCGCTACTACCAGACGCGCGCGATTCGCCGCGTGGGAGAATCGTTCGAGAAGGACAACTCGCGCAAGGCGCTACTGGTGATGGCGACGGGCTCGGGCAAGACGCGGGTGGTGATCGCGCTTTGCGATCTGCTCATGCGCGCGCTGTAACTGGGCCAAGCGCATTCTCTTCCTCGCGGATCGCGTGGCACTGGTGAACCAGGCGGTGAACGCATTCAAGTCGCATCTGCCGGATTCTTCGCCGGTGAATTTGGTGACTGACAAGAGCGCACAGGGGCGCGTTTACGTCTCCACCTACCCGACGATGATGAGCCTGATCGATCAGGCAAAAGACGGACAAAAGCCTTTTGGAGTCGGCCATTTCGACTTGGTGATCATAGATGAAGCGCACCGCTCCGTTTATCAAAAATACGGCGCGATCTTCGATTATTTCGATTCCTATCTCGTCGGCCTGACCGCGACGCCGAAAGACGAAATCGATCGCAACACCTACTCGCTCTTCGAGCTGCAGGGCGGCGTGCCCACGGACGCCTATCCGCTCGAAGAGGCAGTGAAAGACCACTTTCTAGTGCCAATGAAGGCGGTGACGGTACCGCTGAAATTCCAGCGCGAAGGAATCAAATACGACCAACTCTCGGAGGAAGAGAAAGAGGAGTGGGACGCGAAAGAGTGGAGCGAAGACGGGCAAGTGCCGGACCGGGTTGAGCCTGAGGCGGTCAACACGTGGCTCTTCAACAAGGACACGGTCGACAAAGTCCTGGCGCACCTGATGACGCGTGGCCAAAAGGTGGCAGGCGGCGATCAGCTCGGGAAAACAATCATCTTCGCCAAAAATCATGATCACGCCGTTTTTATCGCGGGCCGCTTCGACGCGAACTATCCAGAATATCGCGGCGAGTTTGCGCGCTTGATCGACTTCTCGGTCGAATACGCGCAGACTTTGATCGACAGCTTTTCGATTCCCGGCAGGCCGCCCCACATCGCCATTTCAGTCGACATGCTCGATACCGGCATCGATGTGCCCGAGATCGTGAACCTCGTGTTCTTCAAGCTGGTGCGATCGAAGACAAAGTTCTGGCAGATGATTGGCCGCGGAACGCGTCTGCGTCCGGACCTCTTCGCCCCCGGACAGGACAAGAAATTCTTCTACGTCTTCGACTGCTGTTCGAACCTCGAATTCTTCAGCCAAAATCCGGATACGGTCGATGGCTCATCCGGCGAATCGTTAGGCAAACGTCTCTTCAAGCTCCGACTCGAACTCATCACCGAACTCGATCGGGAGAAGATGGAAACGCCGGTCACGCGCGAGGAGCCTGAGTTAGACTTGCGGTCCGAAACTGCGGAGACGCTGCGGCAGGAAGTGGCCGCGATGAACCTTGAGAATTTCGTCGTGCGTCCGAAGCGCGAATTGGTCGAGCGTTTCGCCGAGGCGAAGGCTTGGGAAAAACTGAGCGAGACCGATTTGATCGACCTGAGCAAACAGGTCGCCGGCCTGCCGACGCAGCTCGAATCCGACGACGAGGAGGCGAAGCGTTTCGATGTCCTGATGCTCAATCTGCAGCTGACCGTGCTGCGTTCAGAGCCGCGCTTCGCCAAGCTCCAGAAGTCGTTGCGAGCAATTGCCGGTCTCTTGGAGGAGCAGGGATCGATTCCGATGGTGCAGGCGCAAATGGCATTGATCCAGGAAATCCAAAACGACGACTGGTGGCAATATGTCACCCCGCGCATGCTGGAGAACGCCCGGAAGCGCCTGCGCCTGCTCGTGAGGCTGATCGAGAAAAACGCTCGTAAGCCGATCTACACTGACTTCGAGGACGTGATGGGCGATGAAAAAGAAATCGAGTTCGCGGCCTTCGCCGCGACGGACGATTTCGAAGAGTTCCGCAAAAAAGCGCGTCACTTCTTGCGCGAGCACGAGGATCACATTGCGATCCATAAGCTCCGAATGAACGAGGCGCTCACCGCAACAGATCTCTCCGAGTTGGAAAGAATTCTTCATGAAAGCGGACCGGGGGATGCCGCGACCGTTGAGCGCGCAAAGACCGAAAGCGACGGTCTCGGCCTGTTCGTGCGCTCGCTCGTTGGCCTCGACCGAGAAGCGGCAAAGAGAAGTTTCGCCGGGTTCCTCAATGAGAAGAATCTACAGGCGAATCAAATCGAGTTTGTGAACCTGCTTGTGGATCATCTCACAGAGCGAGGAGTCGTGGATGTGGCCGCGCTTTACGATTCGCCCTACACCGACGTTAGTCCACGAGGCCCGGACGGCCTCTTCGACGCGCCCCAAGTCGAACAGATCGTAGAAATCCTGCACGACGTGCGGGGCAGGGCGATCGCGTAAAGTAGGTTTCCGATGCAAGAGTTTCAGAATACAAAACAGACGAATGCGCGTAGCGCTTCTCAACACTGGTGGAGAGAAATCCGGACGGCTATTTTTGACGGAGAAAACGCAGTCCACCTACAATATTCACCACGTCAGTTGTCCCCACGTGGGCAATGACACGTGGAAACCGCCGGATTATTTCGGGCAATCTCTCACAACGAAGCGCAAGGTCTGTTCGACCGATTTGCGTGACCTTGAAGACTGGCTTGGAAGCCGCGCCTTCAGTCCAGCCAAAACATGCGAGGATTGCTTCGGCAGGTGAATTAGTGGCCCGAAGGTCCCCTATACCGCGACGAAGGATTTGCCGCCGCACTTGGGCAGGGCGGGGCGACCTTGGCGGGCATCGGGCCGGTGAAGTGCTTGGTGTAGCCGCAATCGACGCAGCGGCCAGCGCCGTAGCGGAACTCGTCGTACGATTTCCGTCGAAGGTGAGACCCGCCGCTACTGAAGACCGGACTGAAGCCGTGATAGATTCGTTTGCGGCGATCGGCGCTTACGCTCCAAGCATTGAAGCTTCGCGGCTGGTCATCGAAGCATCGGCCGTGGCTACCACAGCTTGCGGACGCCGGGTGAGGGCGCGGACCGGCGCTACTTCTTCGGTTTCTGAACGGCTTTCGCGGCGGCGGCGGCGTTCTTTTTTTGATTCGCGCTGGCGTTCTTGCTCTTTTGTTGCGTTTTCTGCTTCTGATTCGCCTTCGGTGATTTATCGCCCATGATGCGCTGAGGCTCCGCGCCAACGTCGCAGATGTCAACGCGTAGTCACCGGCCTCGCGGCGTGATGGCAGGCCGTCTTCCGCCGCGCCAGAACGACGCGCTCCGAGTCTACTGAAAGGTTGACGAAGCAGACAGCAGTCCCACCTTGGCGTCGCGCCGCGATCAACGGAGGGCCACGCAGGACGGCGGGCACGTGCGATTGCTAAAGGTCGGGCCTAACACACATAGGATAAAGCCGTGAAAAAGAAACCAAGCAGGAAGGCGAGCAGGAGCGATGTCGTTTCACCGTTTCGGAACAAGCTCTGGGATTTGTTCAAAGACCTGGCCAAGGGGGTGGACGGGGCTGACGTCGTGGTCGCGCTCAAACAGGCGGGTGAAGAAATCTGGGCTGCGGGAATCGACGGCACTTATAGCGATATGCCCCTGGAGGATCAGGCGGAAGAACCGCTCGGAAATGCGTTTGATATCGCCTGGCTCACGGTCGTCTGCATCAAGCTGACAGAGATCAGGCAGGGCAAAAAGCCCAAGGTGCGAATCCATTCCTGATCGCTGCTGAAGCGCGCGACGGACGGCGCATCTGCTCCCAAAATCATGAAGACGATCAAAGAACTCGACGCGGTGGCTTTGACCTCTGACCTTCCTAACCATGGGCTCGTCCGCGGCGACGTGGGCACAGCCGTGCTGGTGCATGGTGGCGGTGCGGCCTTCGAGGTGGAATTCGTCGGCTACGACGGTCACACCGTAGCACTGCTAAGTCTGGAAAGCGGGCAAGTCCGCCCTCTCGACACACACGATATCCCACACGCGAGGGAACTGGCGCACGCTTGAGGGATCCGAGAGAATCCACGCTATCTCTTCTCTAAAAGGGCCGCTTGGAGCGGTTCCGCTGAAGCGTCGCCGCGTTTAACCACTGAGGCACTCCTGCTCGTGAGGGATTGGGGATCGCCGTCTCTGCGTTTTCGACGGGCAGAAAGGCGCCAATTCTTTATAGTCGCGCCATGGAGCGCGTCTTTGGGATTGAGACGGAATATGGCATCACGGTGAACGACGCCGAGACCGTGGATGTGGTGGCGGAATCGATCGAGCTGGTGCGTTCCTATACGCAGCAGGGGGCGCTCATGAAATGGGACTATGCGCTGGAAGATCCGCACCGCGATGCACGGGGGTTCCGCGCTGCGGAGTTGCTCCAGGATACGGATGAGGCGGCTTACTTCGAGATCGATAAGAACCGCCCGCTGAGCTTCGAGGAGATCAAGAGCGATCTGGTGCTCTCGAATGGCGCGCGCTTCTATAACGACCACGCGCACCCGGAATACTCGACGCCGGAATGCACCACCCTGCGGCAAATCGTGGCCCACGATAAGGCGGGGGAACGGATCGTGGCGGAATGCGCGCGGCGTCGCAACGCCACCCTGCCCGAGGGCCAGGAAGTGCGGCTCTACAAGAACAATACCGACTTCATCGGCCACAGCTACGGTTGCCATGATAACTACCTGATGCGGCGGGAGGTGCCGTGGAATCGCATCGTCAGCGGCACGCTGCCGTTTCTGGTGACGCGCCAGATTTTCGCGGGCGCGGGCAAGCTCGGAATCGAGACGGAGAGCGCGGCGGGGCAGCCGGGCGTTTACCAGATTTCGCAGCGGGCGGATTTCTTCAGCGTGCTTGTGAGCATCGACACGATGAACAAGCGGCCGCTTGTGAACACGCGGGACGAACCGCATGCGGACGCAGGGAAGTATCGCCGTTTCCATGTGATCGTCGGCGACGCGAACATGAGCGAATGGGCGACGGCGCTGAAGCTGGGGACGACGGCGCTGGTGTTGCAGTTGATCGAAAACGGCGAGGCGCCGGAGATCGAGCTGGCGCAACCGGTGGAAGCGTTGAAAGCGATCAGCCGCGACCAGGATTACAGCTGGATCATCGAGCTGCAGGATGGGAGGAAGATTTCGGCGCTCGAGGTGCAGCGGCTCTACCTGGAAGCCGCCCGGAAGCTCGCGAGCGAGGAGACAGCGTGGCTGCTCGCGGAGTGGGAGAACGTGCTGAACGATCTTGAGCGCGATCCCACGCTGACGCGCGATCGGGTGGATTGGGTGGCGAAGAAATTCCTGCTTGGGACGTTGCAGGAGGAAGAGAAGCTCTCGTGGAGCGATCCGTGGCTGCAATCGATCGATCTGGAGTATCACAACGTCGATCCCGCGCAGGGGCTCTTTTACGATCTGGAGCGCGGCGGCTTGATCCGGCGGGTGGTGACCGAAGAGGAAATCGCTGCGGCAATTCTGGCGCCGCCCGAGACGACCCGCGCTTTTTTCCGCGGTCGCGCGGTGGCGAAATTCGGCGCGCAGATTTCCGCGGTGCAATGGGATGAGGTGGTGTTTGCGGTGGGAGGAACGAGGAAGCGGGTCGCCTTACCGGAAGCGGCGGATGACGCGCGGCTGGGGCGGTTGAACCATGCGATCAACGAGTGCGACGACGCGGCGGATTTCCTGAAGGCGATCGGCGCGGAGTTGTAGGGAGCTAATCAGCCCGCTGCGTTGCGACGCTAACCCTCGTCCGGGCGCGCCATTGGCATCTTCGAGGCTTCTGTTTTCGGCAGAATGGTTGCGCGGGAGACGCGGTCGCGGCCGAGATATTTTTTCGCAAGCGCGCTGAGCTCTTCTTGCGTGATCGATTCCGTATCGGCCAGGCGGCTGCGCGCCCAATCGAGCACCTCCGGTTTCTCCTGTGCACGGGCCAGGACAGAGCCGAGCCAGTAGCCGTTGTTGCGGAGCGATTCGTTGAGCGCGGTGAGCAGCGGTTGACGCGCGCGGTTCAGCTCGTCCTGGTTGACGCCGTTCTGCGCGAGATCGTCCGCGAGGCCGATCACCAGGTCGGCCATCTTGCCGGCGGCGGCCGGGTCGACATCCACGCTCGCAAACATGTAGCCGTAGCCCGGGAAGGTGTCGCTCGGGCTGCTGGCGGCATGGGGGCTGTAGGTGCTGCCGAGCTCCTCGCGCACTTTGACGCGCAGGCGATCATTCAAGATGGAGCCGAGCAGGTTTAACCGGCGCGCGCGGTGCACATCGAGTGCATCGTCGGTCGGCCAGTAGAGGGTGAGCGCGCCTTTGGGAATCTCGGAGTCGATGCTGTAATCCTTTGCGAACGGCTCCGCCGGGAAGCTAACCTTCTTCAACTCGGCGAGCTCCGGCTTCAACTCGCGCGCGGGCAAGGCGCCGACCGTCTTCGCGGCCTCGGCGATCGCAGCCTCCACGTCGAAATCGCCCACCAGCGCCACCTCCAGCGCACCGTGGCCGAATGGCGGCGTGAGCCATTCCTTCACTTCGCTGGTGTTGCGCGCCAGCATCACCGCCTCCGCGGGCATGCCGAAACGCGGGTCGCCATTCGCGAGCAGATTCGCCACTTCCGTGCCAAGCGGCCCGCTCGCGGTGTGTTTAAAGGAAAGGTAAAGCTGCTCGATTCCCTTCCGCGCCACGCGTTCCGCTTCCGGCCGGTAACCGGGATCGGCCAGGTGCGCGGCGAGCAATTGCAGGTCGAGCGCGAGGTCATCCGGCGTCGTGCTACTGGCGAAGCGGAACGCGTCCGGCTCCGGCGCGAATTGCCAGCCGACGTTGCGGCCGGCGAAAAGATTGCGCAGCTCGTCCACGCTGTGTTTTCCCAGACCACCCGCGATAAAGGTGCCGGCGGCGAAGGCCGACAGACCGCGCTTGTCCGGTGGCTCGGTGATGCCGCCAGTGCCGATCCGCGCGCTCACGGAGATGCGGCCCGCGGTGAATGCGGTCTTCTTTAGATTCAGCCGGACGCCGTTTTTGAACGTCACAAGGTCGATGTCGAGATCGGCGATGTGTTCCCGCTTTTCCACTTCGCCGGGAGCGCCAAAGTCGTTGTAGCCCCACGCGCCGGTTTCCTCCGCGGAAGGCGCGGTCACCGCCACCGCGTGTGCTTCCCGGTAGGCGGCGGCGATCGCGGCCGGCGCGTCGCCCGCGATTTGTGCGTTGCCGGTCACCATCACGAAGCGGCCGGGCGCGCCGAATTCCTTGCGCAGCGCCGCGCCGCATTCCGCGGGGGTGATCTGCGCCACGGCTGGCTTGAGCAGCGCCAGGTCGTCCGCCGCGGAGGTGAAGACATCGCCCTCCAGCACGCTCTCCGCGATCTCATCGGCATACTCGTTCGAGTGGCGCGTGCTCGCCGTGCGGGCGGCCTGCTCGAGCTGATTGGTGAGATTGGCGGCCGCTTCCTTCAGCTCCGCGGGGGAGAACCCGTGTTCCAGCGCACGTCGCAATTCCTGCTCACCCGCCGCGAGCGCCGTTTCCCACTGCTGCGGTTTGCAGGCGATGTGCACGCTGGCGTCGCGCATGAAATCGAAGCTCTCCGAAATCGAGGCACTGGCGGAGACAAACGGCGCATCCTCCTTTTTCGCGAGAATCGAGAAACGCCGGTTCAACATCGCGAGCGCGAGCGCGCGCGGGAGACGCTTGATCTGGCGGGCGGCGTTGTCGGGCTCGTGCGCGTAGGGAGTGATGCTCGTGAGCGAGATATTCGTCGCCGGCGCTTCCGGCTCGGGATGGAAAAACGCGCGCACCCCGTTGAACTGCGCCAGCTTGCCTAACGAGGGGTCGGGCCGGGCCGGGGCGCGTGCTTTCAGGTCGCCGAAGGTCTCCGCCACCATCTTTTCGACTGCGGCGGGGTCGGCGAAATCGCCCACCACCACCACAAGCATCTTCTCGGGGCGATACCAGGTGTTCCAGAAATCGAGGAAACGTTCGCGCGGCGCTTTCTCGATCACTTCCGCCTGGCCGATCGGCACCCGCTTCGGCAGCAGAGTGGTGCCGAGTATCGCGTCGAATTGCGCGAGGAAAGTGCGAAACGCCACCGAATCGCTGACCCGTTTCTCCGAGAGCACCACGCCGCGCTCGCGCCCGATCTCTTCCGGCGTGAGCAACAACCCGCCCGCGTAGTCGCCAAAGACCCGGAGCCCTTCCGCGAGCGTTGCGTCCTCTGCGTGCGGCAGATCGAGCTGGTAGATCGTGCGGTTGAAACTGGTGTTCGCATTGGTGTCACCGCCGAAGCTCATCCCCATGCGCTGGAAGAATTCCACCAGCGTCCCCGGCGGATAATGCGTACTGCCGTTGAACGCCATGTGCTCGAGGAAATGCGCCAGGCCGCGCTGGTTCTCTGCTTCATTCAAGGAACCCGCCTCCACCATCAGCCGTAGCGAGGCCCGGCCCTTCGGCTCCGCGTTCGGCATCACGACGTAGCGCACTCCGTTCGGCAGCTGGCCGAAGTGCGCTGCGGGATTGGGCTTCAGATCGCTCCCTTCCTGCGGGAAGGGGCGCGCTTTGGCCTGAGATGTCCTGGCGGCGAGCGGCGCCGCGGAAAGTGCGAGCAGAAAAAGGAAGCGGACGAGTGCGGTCATGGTGAAGGCAGGTTCGACAAGATCAGCGGCTCTCCGTTCAGGCAAACCGATCGCGCCCCGGCTAGGAGGGGAACGATTGCGAGGAGAGGTCTTGACACGAGCGGCGTGCTTCGCTCAGCCTGCCGCGGTGAATTCTACGTTTGGGAAATACTCCGGTTATGTCTATGCAATCATGCGCATCGTGCTGGGGCTGCTCTTTGCCTGTCACGGCGGCCAGAAGATCCTCGGCTTTCCGCCGGCGGCGAAGGCGATGCCGCTCGACACGCTCGGGATGGTGGGCGGCTACATCGAACTGATCTGCGGATTTCTAATCGCGCTCGGGCTCTTTACGCGGCCGGCAGCGTTCCTCGCCAGCGGGATGATGGCGGTGGCGTATTTCATGGCGCACGCGAAGGGCGGTTTTTTCCCGATCGTCAATCACGGGGAGTCGGCGGTGATCTATTGTTTTGTCTTCCTCTATGTGTTCTTCCGCGGCGCCGGTCCGCTGAGTCTCGATGGTTTGATCTGGAGGGAAAAAGCGACGCCCGATGCGGTGGGCGGGCCGATGCGATCGGGGAGGGCACTCCAGTGAGAGCGGCGGTTCTGCTCGTGGCGCTGGCGCTGGGGGCGATGTCGTTATTGCCTCGCAGTGCGCAGGCGCAGGATTGGGCAAAGCCGCGGCTGAACAATTCGCCGCGCCACGGCGAGTGGGTGGAATACAAGTCGGGCGAGCGGACGCTGAAGGCGTTTGTGGTTTATCCCGAGCGGAAAGAGAAGGCGCCGGTCATGCTCGTGATTCACGAGATCTTCGGGCTGACGGATTGGGTGCGCGGGGTGTGCGATCAGCTGGCGGAGAATGGGGTGATCGCGGTCGCGCCAGACTTGCTGAGCGGCCAGACGGTTGCGGACGTGGATGAGGCGCGGAAGGCAATCGCGGCGCTGCCGAGCAAGCAGGTCATCGCGGACTTGAACGCGACCGCCGATTACGCGGCGACGATCGCGGCGGGGAACGGCAAGCTGGCGGTCTGCGGCTTCTGCTGGGGCGGCGGCTGGACGTTTGGTTACGCGGGGTTAAACCCGAGGCTGAAAGCCGCGTATTCGTTTTACGGACCGACGGAAGATGATGCGAGTTCGATCGCGAAGATTGCCTGCCCGGTCTACGGGTTCTACGGGGAGAAGGATGAGCGGGTGAATGCGACGATTGCGAAGGCCGAGGAGCTGATGAAAGCCGCGGGCAAGAAATACGAGCCGGTGATCTACCAGGGCGCGGGCCACGGTTTCATGCGCGAAGGGGAAGCGCCGGACGCGAGCCCTGAAAACAAGAAGGCGCGCGACGACGCCTGGGCGCGCTGGAAGAAGCTGCTCGAAGCGCTCTAAGCTGCCGCGCGAATTCTTTCGCGCTCTGGCGGCAGGTGCTTCGGTCCTACAAGAGTCCGCGACCGCGCAGCTCGCCGACGTTCCCGCCGGCGGAACGCTCGATCAGGTCGATCGTAAACTTCAGCAGGCAAACCTCCCACGCGTCGTCGACACCCTGGAGGACGACGCTGAGCGGTTCGCCGGAGTTCTCCACTGCTCGCGTGGTGCGGGCAATGACTGCGTCGAGCGAATCGCGCACGGTGTTCTCGGTCACGCCGCTTTTGCGGAATTGGAATCCGTAGCGCAAGACGGAGACGTTGCGGAGACGTTCGCGGAGCTGGTCTGCGTATTTCTGCGCCTTCTCGCCGAAGCCCTCGAGCAAGAGGCGAGCGTAATGTTCCGGCGTCACAATCTGCGGCCGCTCGGCATGGATGTGGCCGTCGCGGACGCGCACTTGATCGACGCGATCCATTAATTCCGAGACGAGGAAGAAGCGGAAGCTGGTCGAGCCGAAGGTGGCGATCTGCGCGCGGGGAGCGTGAATGACGCGGGTCTGCTCGATGGCATACTGGAAATCGTCCTCGCTCCACATCGCGGCGCAGCATAGAGCGCGAGGGTGGGGGCGCAATGCGGGGCGCGATTATTCGGTGATCGGCGGCGCGGCACCGCGCGGGAGGAGCCGGGAGCGCCAGAGCCGCACCGTTTCCCAGGTGAAAATGGCAAGCGCGATCCAGATCAAGGCAAAGGTGACGAGGTGCGTGCGGGTGAATGGTTCGTGGTAAAGAAAGACCCCGAGGAAGAAGGTCCCGGTGGGGGCGAGATACTGCAGGAAGCCGACGGTCGTGAGGCGCAGGTGGCGCGCGGCGTGGCCGAACCAGACGAGCGGCAGGCCCGTGACAACGCCGGTGCTGAGGAGGAGCAACGAGAGCGTCGCGTGGTCGAGCCCGAGAACACCGGCACCTTCGGAATGGAGGATGAACAGGTAAACGACCGCCACCGGAGTAAGGAGAATCGTCTCGAGAAACAAGCCGGGAACGGCGGCGGTCCCTGAGAGTTTTCGAAGTAATCCATAGACGCCCCAGGAGAGGCAGAGAACGAGCGCGACCCACGGGAAGCGGCCATAACCGAAGGTAAGAATGAGGACCGCGACCGTCACGAGAAGGACCGAGGCCAACTGCCACCGGGTCAGGCGTTCCCGCAGGAAAACGGCGCCGAAGAGGACGTTCACGAGCGGCGCCATGAAGTAGCCGAGGCTGGTTTCGAGGACGCGGCCGGCGTTCACCGCCCAGATGAAGGTGAGCCAGTTGAGCGAGACCGCGGTGCCACTGGCGATGCAGTAACCGACGGTGCGGCGGGAGCCGATGTTCTGGCGCACCTCCGCCCAGCGACCCTGCCAGGTCAGCAGGAAAACGAGGAACGCCGTCGTCCAGACGAAACGATGCGCCAGGATTTGCGGCGCGGGAACGGCGCTGAGGAACTTCCAATAAACCGGGATGATGCCCCAGAAGCCGAACGCGGCGACGCCGGCGAGGAAGGCGTTATGCGTTTCACGCGCCGGCGCGGCGGACTCGGGGGCAGCGGTCATGGACGCGCTGCTATTTCACGCTTCCGCCTGCGCGGCAACTTGCCGGGGCATCAACCTCCCGTCCAGCCGCGACTGCGAACCTACTTTTTGCCCTCGAAAAGCGGGAGGAATTGCTCGTAGCCTTCCGCTTTCAGCTTCTCGACCGGCACAAAGCGGAGCGCGGCGGAGTTCATGCAATAGCGCAGGCCACCCTTGTCGCGCGGGCCATCGTCAAAGAGATGACCGAGGTGCGCATCGCCTGCTTTAGAGCGAATCTCGCCGCGGGTCATGCCATGGCTCGTGTCCGTCTGCTCGACCAGGTTCTCTTTCACGAGCGGTTTCGTAAAGCTGGGCCAGCCGGTGCCGCTCTCAAATTTATCGAGCGAACTGAAGAGCGGTTCGCCGCTGATCAGGTCCACGTAGATGCCGGCGCGGTGGTTGTCCCAATACTCGTTGTGAAATGCTGGCTCGGTGCCGCTCTCCTTCGTCACGCGATACTGCTCGGGCGTGAGTTTCGCGCGCAGGGCGGCGTCGGCAGCGGACTGATCCTGTTGGGCCATGGTGGAATGATAGACTGAAAATGCCGCGCCGGCTGCGAGAACCGTGAGCGCGAAGCGGGACCAGGAGAGTTTCATAATTAAGTATATCTGACAGCACGGCTGACCCGCGCGTTACAGGTTATTCGTCCCGTCCCTCCTCCGGGACGCGTATACAGCGGCTAAAGGTGAACAATCCGATCGGAGCGACGGACGCGGCGAGGGCAAAGATCAGCCACATGGTGCCGGAATGCCGCGGGCCAGTCGCCGGGCAGAAGATCGCGAGGAGCCAGCCGGAGGTGCCGACGAGCAGCTTCCCGAGCAGGAACGGAATGTAGGAAAGCGCTCCATAGGAAGCTTCCTGCCCGCGCGGCGCGATCGCGGCCGCATACTCGTAGACGCGCGGCGAGTAGAACGCTTCGCCCACGGAGAAGATCGTGATGTAGATCGGGATCATTACGTAATAGGGATGGACCGCGCCGGTGATCCCGAGATAGCTGTGCCCGATCCATTGCCCGATCGGGCCATCGGCCATCGCGACGAACCAGACGGGCGGCAACGCCATCACGAAGACGGACGCGGCGCAGATCAAGCCACCCACGATCACCATGCGATAGGCGGCAAACCGCTGGGTGAGCGCGCCGATCACCGGGACGAGCAGAATGATGAGGATGTAATTGATCGCGGAGAGCTGCCCGATGGGCGCGCCGTCGCCGAGTTCGCGGATGCCGAACTTTGGGAAGACGTAATCCATCTGCATCATGATGACTTTGAGGAAGCCGATCAGGAGAAGAAACGCGAGGAGCCGGTAGAAGCCGGCCTGCCCCAGCAGCCGCTTGAAAAGCGCCACCGTGTCGACCGCGCTGTCGCGGACGGTGCAGGCGAAGCCATGCCACAGGCTCTCTTTGCGATATTTCCGCACCTCGGGCGTGATCTTCACCCCCTGGTCAGTCGCTTCCGCGCCATTCCGCAGGAAGTAGATGAGCGGAAAGAGCAGCAGCTCGAGCAAAAAGCTGGCGAGGAAGAGCACGCGATAGGTGCTGATGTCGGACCCGAAGAGCGTGAGGTGCCCATGCTCGCCGAGGTTCTGCCGGATGTAATCGTAGATCCGCGCGGCGGCGAGAAAGCCGACGTTCATGATCATGTAAATCATCGAGAACGAAATCGAGCGCTGCCGGATGGTGGAGTAACGCCGCGTTGCCGCCAGCAGCACGGGTGTGCCGAGCGCTTCGCCGATCGCGAGCGGCAGCAAGCCCCCGGCCAGCGCCAGCCAGGGGACGGCCGTGAAGACCATCATCCCGCGCGCGGCCAGACAGATTGTCGCGCCGAGGAAAAACGTGCGGCGCAGCCCGATCGCATCGGTGATCGAGCCCGCGAGGAGCGTGAAGACCGTCATGAGCGGCGCCCAGCCCCAGCCGACCAGCGCGCCGGCCTGTTGATCGCTGTAGCCGAGGTCCGAAGAGAGCCAGAGGACGAGCGTTTTGTTCGTGACCGAGTACGCCGCGATGCCGGCGAACTTGATCGCGAAGGTGAGCCAAAGTTCGCGCTGCGCCGTCTTCAGGACCGCGAATTTCCCGAGGAAACCGGACAAGCCGCGCGCCGGCGGATTGCCGATGTTTTCCTCCGGTTCGGCGGCCGGTTTGATCTCGCTCCCTTTCGCCACGCGAGGACTGAACACTACTTTCGCGCGGAAGTCGCGCTGTCACCGCGCCGCCGCCGCGTAAAGATAGAACGCGGCGAACGCGAGCACGAGGAGGATTGCCGTGATCCACCAGATCGGCGCGATCCCGCGCGGCTTCGCGCCGGTGCCGAATTCGTCCTGCACAAACGCGTCGTAGTCGAACTCCTCGGGCAACCCGACGCCGTCGTAGTTCGTTCCTTCCTCGCGCCAGCCGGAGCGATGATCCGCGCCGCACTCCGGGCAGGCGAGAACACCCCGCGGCACGTCTTCACCGCAGACCGGGCAGACTGCAGGCGCCACCGGTTTCATCGCAGACATCGCTCCACATTCGTGTTTCACTGCGGCGTTGACCGCGCCCGCGCCGGCTGGCAGCGTCCACCCATGGCCCTGCGCGAGCGGTATTTATTCGTTTGCACGAATCGCCGCGCGGAAGGAGACGAAAAAGGATCGTGTGCCGCGCGCGGCGGCGAAGCCGTGCAGGCCGCGTTCAAGGAAAAACTGAAGGCGCGGGGTCTGGCGAAGGTGCAGGCCCGGGTCTGCACCGCCAGCTGCCTGGACCAGTGCGCACTCGGAGTCACCATCCTGGTCGAGCCGGATCACTTTTTCTATCGACGAGTCACGCTGGCCGACGTCGACGAGATCGTGGAAGCGATCGGCCACGGGGGCCGTGTCGAGAGGTTGATCGCCACGCCGGCGGAGTTGGCGGGCGGCGGCCAGGGAACGCAAGCGGGAGACAGACTGGGCTGGGGAATCGGGCCGGCGGGATTCGAACCCGCGACCTCTTGAACCCCATTCAAGCGCACTACCAAGCTGTGCTACGACCCGATGTGCGCGCACTATCGGCCGCCGCGGTTGCCGTTGCCAAGCCAAAGTTTCGGCCGCGCCGAGGGGAGACTTGTGGGACAACGCGGCCGACGTTACACCACGTGACGCGCGCATGAAGATAGACCTGCACACCCACATCCTGCCGCGGGATTGGCCGGACCTGGAGGCGAAGTATGGCTACCCGGGGTTTGTGCGACTGGAGCATTGCGATGCGTGCAGCGCGCGCATGATGAAGGGCGAGACGCTTTTCCGTGAGATCAAGAGCAACACCTGGGACGCGCAGCGGCGGATCGAGGAATGCGACGCCGCGGGGGTGGCGATGCAGGTGCTCTCGACGGTGCCGGTGATGTTCAGCTACTGGGCGAAACCGGAGGACGCGCTCGATCTCTCGCGTTTCCTCAACGACCACATCGCAGGGGTGGTGCGGGAGCATCCGAAGCGCTTTGCGGGGCTCGGCACAATTCCGCTGCAGGACCCGGCCGTGGCGGCGCGGGAGCTGGAACGCTGTGTGCGGGAACTCGGGCTGCGCGGGGCGCAGATCGGCACGCACGTGGATGCGAACGAGCATTGCGCCAGGCCGGAGTGTCGCAATCTCGACGACCGCTCGCTCGATCCGGTCTGGAGCGCGGCCGAGCGGCTCGACGCAGCCATTTTCGTGCATCCGTGGGATATGCTTGGGAAAACGCGGATGCCGAAATACTGGCTACCCTGGCTGGTAGGAATGCCGGCGGAGACCTGCCTCGCGATCAGTTGCATGACTTTTGGCGGAGTGTTCGAGCGCTTCCCGAAGTTGCGCGTCGCGTTCGCACATGGCGGCGGCTCGTATCCATTTACGATCGGGCGGATGGAGCATGGGTTTGACGTGCGGCCGGATCTCGTGGCGACGGACAATAAGGTGAACCCGCGTAGCTATCTCGCGTCAGGCGACCGTCCGGCGCGGTTTTACGTGGACTCGTTAGTCCATGATCGGGAGGCGCTCGCGTTTTTGCTCAAGTTGTTTGGCGCACCACGGGTTGCGCTCGGCTCCGACTATCCGTTCCCGCTAGGTGAAGCCCGGCCAGGAGCACTGATCGAATCGATGACCGGCATCTCGGCGACGGAAAAAGCGCAGCTCCTCGCTGGCACCGCGCGCGAGTTTCTCGGCCTGCCCCAGCCTGCCTGATAGCGCGAAGGGAGGGCGTGCTCACTCCGCGCAGCGCGCAAGCATCCGCATGAGATGCTGCCGCTCTGGGCCGACGTGCGCGAATTCCAAGGCGCGCCGGAAGCCTTCCGCTGCCGTCTCGCGCTGACCGAGGCGCAGCTGCAACTCTGCGATCACCGCGTGTAGCAGGTGATTTGACTCGAGCCGGTCGCGCTGCGGGATGGCGGCAATCGCATCCAAGCCCGCCTGTGGGCCCGACAGATGGGCCACCGCCACCGCGCGATTGAGTGCCACGACGGGCGAGGGCTTCAGGCGGTTCAGCTCGTCATATTGCCGCACGATGCGCGCCCAATCTGTCGAAGCCGCATCCCGCGCCGTGCAATGACACGCCGCAATCCCGGCCTGAACATGATAAGCGGTGAGTTCGTCGCCTTCTGCGGCGGCTGCGAGATGGAAAAGGCCGCGCTCGATCGGCGCTTGATCCCAGCGCGATCGATCCTGCTCGTCGAGCCGCAAGAGATCACCCTCTGCATCCATCCGGGTGGGAAAGCGGGCGCTCGTCAGTAGCATAAGCGCCAGCAACGCGTGCGCGCGGGGAGAGTTCCCGGCAGGATGCCGGATGAGCAACCCCGTCAGTCGGATCGCTTCCTGACACAAATCCTCCCGCAGCAGGCGCTCGCCGGTCGAGGCTTTGTAGCCTTCGTTGAAAAGCAGGTAAAGCGTGGCGAGAACTCCATCGAGGCGTGGCTGGAGATCTTCGCCGGCCGGAATTTCGAAAGGAAGATTCGCGTCACTGATGCGCTGCTTGGTGCGGGTGAGCTGCTTTTCGATGGCCGCGGCGGTGGTAAGGAAAGCGCGCGCGATTTCGCTCGTGCTGAATCCGCACAACACCTTGAGGGCGAGCACCACCTGCGCGTCCGGCGCGATCGAGGGATGGCAACAGACGAAGAGCAGGCGCAAGGCATCGTCGCTGATGGCGACTTCATCCTGAGAGACCGCGACGGGCGTGGACGATGTCTGCTCGAAGTGCGTCACGATGTCCGGCTCTTTCCCGGCCGCCATCTGCTGATGGCGAAAGACATCGCGGGCCAGGTTTAGCGCGACGCGGGTGATCCAGGCCGACGGATTTGCCGGAAGGCCGCCCATCGACCAGGTGCGCAGCGCGCGCAGCATCGCTTCCTGCGCGACGTCCTCGGCCAGGGTGAAATTGTGCGTGCCGAGCGTCCGCAGGAGAGTGGCGTGGAGGCGGCCGGTCTCGTGCCGAAAAAAATGCTCGACCAACTGCGCCGCGGGCGCCCTGGGGGGCGGCGTTTCCGGCGCAGGCGTGGCCGCAGGATCGGAGTGCGGCATCGCCTCAGGCGGCCGACGGCTCGGCGGCGTGGTGCGTTACCCCAAGATGACACTGGTGATCCATCCCGCGCACTTCGATGACAAGGCCGTACTCGAGCCCCGGATGCCGTTGCGCGATCTCGGTCGCTTCTTCGAGCCCGCTGACCAGCAGCTTGACGTAGCCGCCGATCGCTTCCTTGGCCTCGGCAAAGGGGCCGTCCGTGATGCGTTCTCCTCCGCGGCCGGAGACGAGACGCGTCTCGAGTTCGAGCGGCTGGCCTTCGATGGCTTTTCCTTCGGCCGCGAGCGCGTCGTACCAGGCGTTCCAGCGCACCATGAGCTGCTGGCGTTCGTCAGCGGAAAGGTGTTGGTGGGTTTCGGGGCCGGAATTGCGAAAGAAGAGCATGTAGGGAGCGCGGTCGGTTTGCATAAGAGAGTGGGTGAGTGGTTGATTTGGGTCGTCAAATATAACGACGAACGGCGCCGGCTGAAACGGACAAGCGCGTTTTTCGCCGTTTCCGGATGATCCGAGAAAATGTGTCCGAAAGCGGACGGCTCGTTCGTGGATAGGGGAAGACAATAACAACCAAAGCACAACAATCCTTATGTCCACACCTACAAAGACCCTGATTCAACCTTACCTGTTCTTCGGTGGCCGCTGCGAAGAGGCGATCGAGTTTTACCGCGGCGCGCTGGGCGCCGAAGTGCTCATGCTGATGCGCTTCGACGAAAGCCCGGAGCCGCCGCCGGCAGGCACGCTGGCGCCCGGAATGGAGAAGAATGTGATGCACGGCTGCCTGCGCATTGGCGACGCCACTTTCATGGTTTCCGACGGCTGCGGGAACGAGCCCACGAGCTTCGATGGCTTCTCCCTGTCGCTCACGCTGCCGACGAAAGTGCAGGTGGATCGCGCTTTCGACGCGCTGGCTCAGGGCGGCGAAGTCCGGATGCCGCTGGGCGAGACGTTCTGGTCGCCCCACTTCGGGATGGTGGCCGATAAGTTTGGTGTCGGCTGGATGCTCTCGGTGCCGATGGATGAGATGCAGACGTTGGGTTGCAAAGAGGAAGCTCTCGCCGGTGCTTGCTGATTGTAAGGGCAAGAACCAGAAGCGCGCGATTGCATGATGACAGCGAGCCAACCCCTCCCAACGCGCGCGGGCACAGAAGACGACAGGTCATTCTGATGATCGATCACCCGCAAATTGTGCAAACGGAGCCGCAGCTTACTGCGGTGATCCATCTGACGGTGCCGCGGGATCAAATCCGCGAAGTGATGGGCCCCGGAATCACCGAGATAAGGGCGACGCTCGCCGCGCAAGGCATCACGCCGACGGGTCCCTGGATGAATCATCACCTCCAGATGGATGAGGAGATCTTCGACTTCGAAATCACCGTGCCGGTCCCGCGAGCGGTCGCGGCGAGTGGTCGGGTGCGTCCCGGTCAGTTGCCGGGTGTGAGGGCCGCGCGCACGATTTACCACGGCGGCTACGAAGGGCTCGGGGAGGCGTGGGACGAGTTTACGAGATGGATCGCGGCACAGGGGCAGACCGCGACGCCGGATTTGCTGGAGTGCTACCTGGCAGGCCCGGAGATGAGCGATGACCCGGCCGATTGGCGAACGGAACTCACGCGCCCGCTTCTTGCGAGTGCGCAATAGCATCGCGACTGAAGTCTTTGCCAAGTTAAAAGGAGCCATGAGCGGAGTACGTTTACTGGTGGGCACACGCAAAGGAGCTTTCGTCCTGACGGCGGATGGGAAGCGAAAAGATTGGAAGGTGGAAGGGCCGCATTTCGCCGGCTGGGAGATGTATCACCTGAAAGGCTCACCCTTGGATCAGAACCGCATTTACGCTTCGCAGACCAGCGGCTGGTTCGGGCAACAGGTGCAGCGTTCCGACGATGGCGGGAAGACGTGGGAGCCGATCGGAAACGAGTTTGTCTATGACGGCGTGCCCGGCACGCATCAGTGGTATGACGGCACGCAGCACCCGTGGGAATTCAAGCGCGTCTGGCACTTCGAGCCTTCGCTCACCGAGGCGGACACGGTTTACGCGGGTGCAGAGGATGCATCGCTTTTCCGCAGCACCGATGCGGGCAAATCGTGGCAGGAACTCGCGGGTTTGCGCAAAGCCAGGGGCCAGCTCTGGCAGCCCGGCGCGGGAGGGATGTGCTTGCATACGATCGTGCTCGATCCGACCAATGCGGAGCGCATCTTCGTCGCCATCTCGGCGGCCGGGGCCTTTCGCACCGAGGATGCCGGCGGCACGTGGGTGCCGATTAATAACGGACTGAAATCCCCTTACGAACTACCCGATCCGGATGCGCAGGTCGGCCACTGCGTGCACCGGATTGCAATGCATCATTCGCGGCCGGAGGTGCTCTTCATGCAAAAACACTGGGATGTGATGCGGAGCGATAATGCAGGCGATTCCTGGAATGAGGTGAGCGGCAACCTCCCGAGCGATTTTGGGTTTCCGATCGACGTGCATGCGCACGAGCCGGAGACCATTTACGTGGTGCCAATCAAGAGCGACTCCGAGCATTTCCCGCCGGATGGCAAGCTGCGCGTCTATCGCAGCCGCAGCGGCGGAAACGAGTGGGAAGGCCTAACGAGTGGTCTGCCGCAGCAGGATTGCTACGTCAACGTGCTGCGCGACGCGATGGCGGTCGACTCCCTGGACGAATGCGGCGTTTATTTCGGCACAACCGGCGGGCAGGTTTATGCGTCGGCGGATGCGGGGGACACTTGGAACGCGATCGTGCGCGATCTGCCGGCCGTGCTTTCGGTGGAAGTGCAGACGTTGCGGCCGTGAAATCCCAAATCGCAAGCTCCAAATCCCAGGGAAGCTCCAAGCGCCAAATCTTAAGCGGCGGAGACTGGGGCGACGCGGGTTGGACCTTGGAACTTGAGATTTCCTTGGGAGTTGGAACTTCGGATTTGGGAGTTTCCTCATGATCCGCGTCGTGCTCCCGCATCACCTGCGCACGCTCGCGAAGGTCGGCGACGAAGTGCCGCTCGAAGTCCTCGCGCCGATCACGATCGCGGCGGTATTGGACGCGCTGGAAGCGAAATATCCGATGCTGCGCGGCACAATCCGTGAGCATGTCACGTTCAAGCGACGCGCTTTTGTTCGCTTCTTCGCCTGTGAGCAGGATCTCTCGCATGAGCCGTCGGACGCGCCATTGCCGGAGGCGGTGGTAAGCGGAGCAGAGCCGTTCTTCGTGGTCGGCGCGATGGCGGGAGGCTAAGTCGTCTCGGCCGCCTTGCGCGGCACGAAGAACAGAGCGGTCGCGACGAGCGGCGGAAGGATAATGATCCCACGCAGCCAGAGTTCGGAGTGCCACGGCAGCAGGAAGAGGCGCTCATTCCAAAACAGGAAGTAGGCGAAGAGGGTGACGGATAGGACCTGCCAGGGCGTGATGCGGCGCCAGGCGGCGAGCGGTAGAATCCAGGTGCAATACCAGGGGTGTAGCACCGGAGTAAGGATCAAGACGGCGCCGAGCACCCAAAGCATTCCGCGTTTCCAATCGCGCCAAAAGATGAGCGAAAGTAGGCAAACGACCGCGATGATCACGACGTTGTAGCGGTAGTTTTTCTGCCGCGGGTTTGGCCAGGCGGTCTCCTCCACGATCCACCAGAAGAGATCGTTCAGCCGCGTCACGTGGGCGAAGCTGCGGAGAGAATCCCAGATGGGAATGTGCGGGTAGCCATAAAGCAGACTGAGCGCGCCGGGGATAGCGAGGGCCACGGCCAGAGCCACGGCACGGCGGCCGAGCGCGAAGACGCTGAGCGGAAGGAGGAGCAGGGGAATGAGCTTGATCGAAATCGCGATGCCAAGAAGGGCCGCCGCAGCCACGGCCAGCAGCCACTTCCCACGGCTGTCTTCCGTGGACTCGAAGCGCGTGAGCAGCAACACTCCCGCGAGCATGGGCAGAACCATGAGGCTGTCGAAGTGCGCCGCGCCGGCGAAGCAGTAAACCACGAGCGGGTTCCAGGCGTAGAACGCGGTGTGCCGGTAACGCTGGGAACCGGGCACGAGGAGCAACAGGACCGCCGCGGTGGCGAGATCGGCCGCGGCGAAGAGCAGCTTGTCGAGCAGCGGACTGTCCGAGATGCGTGTCAGGAAAGCGAAGAACAGCTCGGCGCCGGGCGGGTAGATCGCGCGAAAGTCGCGGTGATTAATCCTGGTCCAGGAGGGGAAGCTCGCGCGCACTTCGGCGAGCGCGGGATCGTCGGGCGCCTGCACGTAAGGATTGAAACCCGCGTGTTGGATTTTCCCTTCCCATTGGTAGCGCCAGAAGTCGTCGCTCGGCTCGAGCGGCAATGCCACCACTCGTAGGACGAGCGCAACGCCCCAGAAGAGCAGCGCCTGGTGGCGCGTGCCGAGATGCACTGGGAAGGAGCGCGCAGCCCCGAAAAACGCGATCCCGGCGAGCAGCCCGCAGGTGACGAAGCGGACCGGCATCTCGGCCAGTTTCCAATCGTCATAGAGATTCAGCGCCGCGCAGAGCAGAACCTCCGCGACCACCGCGGCCCCGAAACGAAGAACCTGTGCCGTTCGCATCGGCGCCTAACGAGCAGCGCTGGTGGCCTCGGCCGTATGATCGGTGCGCCCGATGCGTTGCAAACCGATGCGAAACGCAGCGAGGTCGATCAGTTCTCCCACCCGTCGCTGCAACCGGCGCGAGCGCCAGGCGAGGAAGCCCACAAATGCAAAATACGGGACGAGAGGCCAGGCGTCCGAGCTGCGGGTGTTCAGGTAATGGTAGATGAGCAACGCGAGCGCGAGGAGATTGATCACCACGGTGGTGGCGACGAAGCGGCTGCGCAGTTTCACCCGCGTCAGACACTTCGGGCCGCCGTGGTATTCCGTCACCGTCTGGAGGGCCGCGCTCCACCAGAAGTTGCCGTAGATGTGAACGTCCCACTCGTTCCATCCGGTATCGGTGGAATAGCGCCAGCCTTCCTCCTCGAGGAGCGCGAGGATCGAGCCAAGCAGCTGGTTGCGGTCGCGCCCTTCGTCGCTCCAATAGCTGTGGCGGCTGAGTTCCCGGCTGCCTTCCGTGCCTGCAGGCAGGAGCTCGTGCGCGGCGATCACGGCGCGCGGGGTGCGGCGGGATTGCAGCCAGGTAAAATACCGGGCCCAACCGCGCACGAGTGGTTGGGTGAAGGCGAGGAACAAGACCAGGAGCCGCGCCGGAATCGTGTCGAACTTCGGCTCGATCCGCGCGTGCAACATGTAGGAGAGCGCCACGCACAACGTGCCGCCGAACATCAGATAAGGAACGATCCGGACCTCCGGCAGAAAAATCCCGAGACCGAAAAGGAAGACGGTGAGCGCGAACCATTCAACGCTGCTCAAATAGGCTGCCAGCTCCGACTGCGGGGTCGGGTAGATCGATTGGAAAAAGCCGTCGCCGAACGCGCCGTGGTAGATGATGGGCCGGTTAATGAACCAGTTGAAGCGCGGAGTCCCGTAGATCTGGCCGCGCCATTTCGCGGTGCCGGTAGGGCCGAAGAAAATCAAGTGTTTGAAGCGCAACATCGATTCCGCTTCCCCGTAGCCTTCCTGTTGTTTGCGGAATGCCTGCAGGGTGAAACGGCGATGGTGCCAGACGATCGCGGTGGGGCTGAAGGCGATCTCGTAGCCCGCTTGCTGAATGCGCCAGCAGAAATCGACGTCATCACCGGCTTTGCGGTATTCCACATCGAAGCCGCCGATGCTTTCGAAGGCCCACCGGTACCACGCCATGTTACAACCCGGGATGTGCTCGGCCACGATGTCGGTGAGCAGCACATGGCTCGGGCCGCCCGGCGATGCCGCGACGCAGGCCTGCACCCAGTGGTGCGCGGGTGGCGGGACGTTCGGGCCGCCGACCCCGGCATAGTTGCCGCTCAGCAAGGTGCCGATGAGGTAATAAAGCCAATCCTTGTCGGCCATGCAGTCGGAGTCGGTGTAGGCGAACACTTCGCCTCGAGCCGCGGTAGCGCCGGTATTGCGGGCGTGGCTGAGGCCGTGGTTCTCCTGCCGGATATAACGCACCTGCGGAAAGCGCGCGGCGATCTGGGAGGTGTCGTCGGTCGAGCCGTCGTCCACCAGCACCACCTCGTAATGCGGATAATCGATCGCGCCTAACGACTCCAGGCAGGTCGAGAGGGTGTTCGCGCCATTGTAGGAGCAGACAATCACCGAGACAAAAGGCGTGCGCGCCAAAGGCCGGTGGGGGAGCGCCGCGTCGTTCCGGCCGAGCTTCTCGCTCAGGGTTTGGAACACCCTCTTCGGCTCGCGCTCTCGCGTGACGAGGCCGAATTCCCAATCGGTGATCGCCTGCCCGCCGGTAAACCATTCGTCGGTCCAGGAGAAGAAGATCGTCCCCGCGAGTCCGCATTTTACGACGCTATCGACGTGCCAGCCGAGCATCTCCGCCTGCTCCTCCTGGCTGTGGTTGATGGTGTCGACGCCGAACTCCCCGAGGATGAGCGGGCGTTCTTCCGCCAGGTTTTGCAGGCGGAGCAGGTAGCGTTCGAACTCCGGCTGGTGATGCAGGTAGACGTTGAAGCAGACGAAATCGACGTTCTGCGGGAGAAGGAATTCCGTTGGCGGAAAACTGGCGTAGGAAAAGAGGACGTTCGGGTTCTCGCGCCGCGCGACCCGGATCAGCTGCTCGATGAATTCGGTCACCCGCCGGACGCCGAGCCAGCGCACCATCGTGCTGGAGATCTCGTTCCCGACGAGATAGCCGAAGATCGCGGGATGCCCGGCGTGTTCGGCAACCGAGTCTCTGATGCTGGCGACGATCGCGGCCCGGGCGCGCCGCTCACGGAGAAACTCGACGTGCTTCGCCCACGGCAGCGTGATCAGGACGCGCATCCCGACGGCAGCGCAGGCGTCGAGAAACCAGCGGGGTGGCGGATGGTAGATGCGGAGCAGATTCAGCCCCACCGCACGCATCTGCGCGAGGTCGCGCTGCAGTTGCTCGGGGCTGCCCAGGTGATGTCCGGCCGCGTCCGGCTGAAAAGGCCCGTAGGTCACTCCCTTGACGAAGAACTTGCGGTCTCCGTCGAAGAAAAATTTCGCCACCGCGCGAATCGGACCCAGCTGGGCGGAACTCACGCGGAGTTCCGTAGTCCATGCGTCCGAGCGACGCAAAGCTTTTACCGTCGCGGCGCCGCTACAATTTCGCTGCCACCAAACCGCGCAGCTTGAACATCCCGCGCCGGATCCGCGCTTTAATCGTGCCGAGCGGTTCGTGCAGCTTCTCCGCGATCTCGTTTTGAGTCAGCCCGGCGAAGAATGCCAGCTCGATCGCGCGCCGTTGGTTGTCCGAAAGCTGAATGACCGCGCTGCGCACAATCCGGCGAGTCTCGTGCGCCGCGACTGCGTCTGAGGAATCGCCCTCCGCGAAGCGATCCCAGATCTGCGCGTCCTGCTCGAGATCGTCATGGAGCCGGGTGCGCCGCTGCACCCGGCGCAGGCGATCGATCGCTTTGTTGCGCGTCATGGTCATCGCCCAGGTGAGCGGCTTCCCGCGTCGCTCGTCATAAACGGAGGCCTTCTCCCAGATTTGCACAAAGGTCTCCTGCACCACTTCCTCGGCGTCCTTGTAGTTGTGCAAGACGCGGAGGGCGGTGGCGAGGAGGACGCCGGAGTAGCGCGTGTGGAGTTCTTCGAGACTCGCCCGGTCCCCGCGTGCGGTGCGGCGGATGAGTTCGCAGTCGTGTTCGACGTTCCCAGCGAGGGTCGGAAGTGCAGCCATGCAAACACCAGACAAAACATATACAAAAGTGCAACAGACTTTTTGGGAACTATTCCATCTCCTCGGGCCGGCGGAAGGTTTACCGGAGGGCGTCGCGCACCGCTTCGGCCGTGCGCTCCAGCTCCGCGCTGCTGTGCGCGGTGGAAAGAAAACCGGTCTCGAATTGAGAAGGCGCAAAGTAAATGCCGGCCTCGAGACAGCGGCGGAAGTAACCCGCGAAAGCCGCGCGATCACTCTGTTTCGCGCTGGCGAGGTCGTTTACCGGACCTGCGGTGAAGAACAGGCAGAACATCGAACCGATCCGCTGAAAGGAGAGCGGCCGGTCAGAGGCACGCAGCGTGGCGCGCATCGCAGCTTCGAGTTCTGTGCCGAGTTCTTCGAGCAACTGCCAGCCATTGATCCGCTCCAGTTCGCGGAGCTGGGCGAGGCCTGCCGCCAGCGCGAGCGGATTCCCGGAGAGCGTCCCCGCCTGGTAGACCGGACCGTCGGGCGAGAGTTGATCCATGATTTCGGCCCGCCCACCGAACGCGCCTACCGGTAGTCCGCCGCCGATCACTTTCCCCAGGGCGGTCAGGTCAGGTGTGATTTCGTACAACTCCTGCGCCCCGCCACGCGCGACGCGGAAGCCGGTCATCACTTCATCAAAAATCAGGAGCGCACCTGCGCGTGTGCATTCCTCGCGTAAGGAAGGCAGGAAGTTTTCCAGCGGCAAATACAGCCCGGCGTTTGCGGGGATCGGCTCGAGGATGACAGCCGCGATCTCGCCTTTGTTCTCGCGGAACGCAGCCCGCACGGCCTCGATGTTGTTAAACGGCAGCGAAATGGTCAGCCCCGCAAAAGCTTGCGGAATCCCGGCGCTATCCGGCTGCCCATGCGTGAGCGCGCCGCTGCCGGCATTCACGAGCAGCGAGTCGACATGCCCGTGGTAGCAGCCTTCGAATTTGATGATCTTATCGCGTCCGGTAAAACCGCGCGCCAGCCGCACGCACGACATCGTCGCCTCCGTGCCGCTGTTCACCATCCGCACCTTCTCGATCGAAGGCACCCAGCGGCAGATCAGTTCCGCCATCTCCACCTCGAGCGGATTCGGGATGCCGAAGCTGACGCCGCGCGCCGCCGTCTCGCGGATTGCGTCGATCACCACCGCCGGCGCGTGACCCAGGATCGCCGGCCCCCAGGTGCCGACGTAATCGATATATTCCTTCCCATCGACATCCCAGATCTTCGCCCCGGCCGCGCGCTCCACGAAAAACGGCTCGCCACCCACGCCGCGGAAGGCGCGGACCGGCGAGTTCACGCCGCCGGGAATCCGGGCGCGAGCGGCTGCAAAGAGTTGTGCAGAACGGGTCATGCTGCGGCGGCAAGATGGGACGGGTCGAGCGGTGCGTCGAGTCCGCACTCACGTTGACACGCTCCCCCGGCACGTTACGCTCACAGCTCTCGATCGGCGGGGTAGCCAAGTGGTAAGGTCGGGGTCTGCAAAACCTCTATTCGCGGGTTCGATTCCCGCCCCCGCCTCTCTCTTTCCTCAGGCGCCAAACTCGGCTCGCACCGAAATTCTGTCGCCCGCCGCGAGGCGTACCTCGCGCAGCCGGATCTCCCCGAGCGGCAGCGCCAGGAGCGAGACGGACCGACCATCGATCTTCTGCAAATGCGGTTGCAGAACGCCACAGGCGAGCGACCCGATTGCGCCGTCGCCGCTGCACGTGAGGCCGGAGACGGTGGCGTTCAGTTGCTCGTCGAGGTCGAGTTTCGCCGCGATTTTAATCACGGTGGTGAAGAAGAGTTTCTTCGCGCGCAACTGCACATCGGCATCGAGACTGCGCTCGCCGCGCGGGCGGACGGAGAGCTGCACCTGATCGATCGTCACGCCGTGTTTCGCCGCTTCCTGTTTCGCGACCGCGGCGATCGCACTCTCGATTTGCTGCGTCTCGGCGCTAGCCTCGATCTGGCCGTCGGCGGCGCTTTTCAACACCAGCACGATTTCGCCGTTCGCGTCGGTCCCCCGGTTCAGCACGAGATTGCGCGCGTCCAGCCGAATGCTGGCGATCGCCGGCCCCAGCGACGCTTCGTTCGCCTGCAGATGCAGTTGGCCGATTTCGACGCCAGGCCCGCTGCCGCCGTCCTGCACGCGGGGCGGCCGCGGCGGATCGGAGCGCAACTCCGCGCCGTCGAGCGTGATGGTAATTTCTGCGAGCCGCGGGTAGTTCTCATCGCGCACGGCGACGGGGCAGGGCGCGTTCGCAAACAGGCGCTGCACGCTCGCGTTCAGGAGATCCGAGAGGTCGGGGGCGGACGCGGGGAAGAGACTAGTGTAGAGTGGGAACACAATTGCAGATCGGATCGGCGCCTGCTCCATGCCGCCTTGGAACAAAAGATGGTTGCAATTTCACTCGTCTCCCCTAAGTTCCGCGTTCCTTTATGGCGAAAACCTCCTGGATCAACCGCAACGAGCGCAAACGCGAGACCGTGAAAAAATATGCCGCGCTCCGCGCCGAGCTAAAGGCGAAGAAGGATTACGCAGGCCTCTCCGCGTTGCCGCGCAATGCCAGTCCCACCCGGGTCGTGAACCGTTGCGAGGTAAGTGGCCGCCGACGGGCGTTCATTCGCCGCTTCAAGATTTCGCGTCTCACCTTTCGCGAGCTGGCGTCCAACGGCTTTATTCCGGGCGTGACGAAGTCGAGCTGGTAGCAGGGAGCTGCCGGTCCGGGGGTCGGATGCGAGGGTGCGCATCCGCTGATGAACATTTCGTTTTTTGTTTCTGCAATCTGCTGGCCGCTCGCCGCGGAAGTCGCGCGCCAGTGGGATTCGGGCGGCATCATTCTCTCCAAGCTGGCGGTGATCGGCCTGCTCGTGGGGCTGAACGGCTTTTTCGTGGCCTGCGAGTTTTCGGTCATCAAAGTGCGCCTGAGCCAGCTCGATGCGCTGATCGATGAAGGCCACAGCCGCGCGCGTTTTGCGAAGCACGTCCGCACCCATCTGGACGCCTATCTTTCCGCCACGCAACTCGGCGTGACCCTCGCCAGTCTCGCTCTAGGCTGGGTCGGTGAAGCGTTTTTGGAGCAGTTGTTGGAGCCATTCTTTGGCCTGGTGGGGGTGTATTCACACGCGATCGTAACGTCGATTTCGATCACGCTGGCGTTCCTCGGCATCACTTTTCTTCACATCATCTTTGGCGAGCTGGCGCCGAAGTACATCGCGATTGCGAATCCTTTGCCGGTCGCGCTGCGTCTCGTGCGGCCGCTGGGAGTTTTCTACGTTATCTTCAAGCCCGCGATCTGGGTGCTGCATCGCTCCTCCGATTTCCTGCTGCGCGGGGTGCTGCGAATCCAGCAGGTGCCGGAGAGCGAACTGGCGCACAGCGAAGAAGAATTGCGGCTCATTCTGGATGAGAGCGAAAAATCCGACGAAGTCTCGACCCTGGGCCGCGATATCCTGGTCAATGCCCTCGATATGCGCCGCCGGGTGGTGCGCGATATCATGACCCCGCGCGGCGAAGTGGTGTCGCTCGATATGGAGGAGAGTTTCGAGCACAATGTAAAAAAGGCGCTCGAGTCGCGCCATACCCGCTTTCCGCTTTGCCGCGGGCATCTCGACAACACGATCGGTCTGATCCACATCAAAGAGCTGGTCCCGATGATGCGCGATCCGCAGCCGGACCTGATGCGCATCCGGCGCGACGTCTTGAACGTGCCGGAAATGATGCAGCTGGAGAAACTGCTGAATTTATTTCTGACCAAGCACGCCCACCTCGCAGTGGTGGTGGATGAATACGGCGGCACGGTTGGAATGGTCACGCTCGAGAACGTGCTCGAGGAGCTGGTGGGCGATATTCAGGACGAGTTCGACACGGAGAAGGAAGAATTTCGCGAGATCAACGAGAACGAGTTTACGGTCGAAGGCGCGGTGGGGCTCTACGAGCTGCAGGACATGGCCGATCTGACGCTGGAGAGCGCCGACGTCAGCACGATCGGCGGCTACGTCACCCACTTGTTAGGCCATCTCCCGAAACAGGGCGAGCAGGTGCAGATCGAGGATTACGTCGTCACCATCACCAAATCGGATGGGCGGCGCGTCGAGGAGCTGCATTTTCGGAAACTGGCCGAGGCGGAGAAAACAAAGCCGCAGGAAAGTGATCTCGCCGTTAAACGGGCGAGCGCTTAACGCGTCCACATTAGGCGCTCGAAGTGAGACTGGGCGCGACGACGCTCTTGATGCCTGATTGATAACGCGGGCCGGTGCCGAACCACCCTGGCGGCACGCGCTTGCCTCGGCTCGCAGCCGAGCAGCGCCAGGCCGTGCACGGCGGCGCCGCGGAGGGAGCTTTCAAGTTCGCGCGAGAGGTGAAGATCACGTCCCAGGCAGTCGGCGAGCAGCGTAAGCGCGCGGGGCGAATGCAGCACGCCTCCGGAGACGATTACCTGCTCAACTGGAGCCGTGGTTGATTCGATGGAATCGAAGATGTCTGCCAGGCGATAGTAGGTCGCGGTGGTGGCGGCGCGGAAAAAGTCCGCGGCGGATGTCGCAGCCGTCAGGCCAGCGATGGTGCCGCGAATATTCTCCGGCCAAGTGGGCGCACGTTCGCTCACTAGAAACGGCAGCACCGTCAAACGGTCGCTGGCCGCGGCTTCCCGTCCGAGCGCTCGCTCGGCGTCGCTGCCGTCACCGAGGTTGAGCTCACGCGTGCACCAGTTGCGCAGATTGCCGGCGTTACTCACGGCGCCGCCGAAGACTGTTCGTTGCTCGTCGACCACATATCGGAACAAACCGAACGGGAGTCGCTTTCGTGTGGGACCATCCTGAACCATGCGCGCCGCGGCGCTGGTCCCGATGTTGATCGCAACCAGCCCCGCGCGATCTGCGCCGGAACCGAGATTGCTGGCCGCGCCATCGCCGATCGGGGAGAACACCTGCGCTTGACCCGACGGCAGATCGTCGATTGCGCCCAATTGCGCGGCGGTCACTCCGCAGAGCTCGCACAACTCGGTGTCCCAGGTGCGCTGCCGGAGGTTGTAAAGGCCGGTGCCGCTCGCCATCGAATGGCTGGTGGCGTCGGTGCCGAACAGTTCACGAAAAATCCAGCTCCCCGGCGAGACCCAGCTCCGGACGCGGCGCCAGTGCGCTCGGTCCGCGTTTCGAAGCCAGCGGAGTTTTGCCGGCCAGAACGGCGCGCGCAGCATGCAACCGGTGCGCGCTTGGATCTCGCGCTCCTTTAGCTCGGTACGCAGTTGCGCAGCAGCATCGACGGCCCGGGTATCGGCCCACGTATAGACGGGCGTGAGGGGGCGTCCCTGCCGGTCGAGGCCGAGAAGCCCGTGCCAGAAGGCCGAGCCGGCAATTGCTGCGCTGGGGCGTCGGACGACGCGGCGGGTCTTTTGCACGCAGAGCCGAGTGGCGCGGAGGAGAGCAGCCGGATCGAGCTCGGCGCCGCCATCCTTCGTGTAGCAAAAGGTGTAGTGAGCGGTGGCGGCAGACTCTTCCAGGCGATGGCCGCGTGAATCGAAGACAGCGGAACGGGTGGACGAGCTGCCGAGATCGATCGCCAGCACGAGGGGCTCCATCGGTCGTTAGGCGGTGGCCGCTTCCAGTTGCGCAAGGAGCGCGGGGCGACGCCGCAGTTGCGCGTTCAAGGCTTCGATCGCGCGGAGGGTAGGGGTGCTGATGTGGTGCTCCATGCCTTCCACGTCATGCTCGATCACGCGCGGTTCCAAACCGAGGAGCTGGAGAAAATCGGTCAGCAGTTCATGCCGACGGGCGATGTTGCGCGCGAGTGTTTCGCCTTCAATGGTGAGGACGAGGCCGCGGTATTTTTCATACTTGAGCATGCCCTCGGCATCGAGCCGCTGGATCATGTTGGTCACGCTGGCCTGGGAAATTTTCAAGCTGGTCGCGATATCGACCACGCGGGCGTAGCCCTTGGTATTGATCAATTCGAGGATGCGCTCGAGATAATCTTCCACCGCGGTGGAGCGGCCGAGCGACGGGCGGGATTTACTGCGCCGGGTCATCGCTCGGGACGATACAAACGGGAGCAGCCATGGCAAGAAATAATGGACGAGCACGAAAATGCTATTGTCTTATAAATAAATTAGTCTTACCTAACTTTTGTGTTTCGGACCGGGAAAATTTTGGCGGGCGTCGCCGCCGCCGTCCTGCTCTTTGGGCTGGTGGCCCAAGGGAAGGACGCGCCGAACGCTGCCGGTGCCGGACAGGACACGCCCAACGCCGTGGGAGCGGGGCAGGGTGGAGAAACGGATCGCGCTCAGGCGGACAAAAGTGGTTTCCACCTTTTCCGCCCAACGCCAGAGGCCCTGCTGCGGGAGATGGCGACCGATCGCCCGGACAAAACGGAAGGACCGACCACAGTGGATGCGGGCCATTTCCAGGTGGAGATGGACTTCGCGACCTACACGCGCGACCGCCAGGAGGGAGTGCGCACGAACGTTTGGAACGTCGCGCCGTTCAATCTGCGGGTGGGCCTGCTGAACAACCTCGAGTTTGACCTGATCTTCGGGAGCTACCTGCACGAGACGGTCAAGGACTGGCGAGCGCGTGCCGAGAGCAGAAATTCCGGCGTCGGCGACTTCCTGGCGCGTTGCAAAATCAATCTCTGGGGGAATGACGGCGGCGCCACCGCCCTGGCGATTCTGCCGTTCGTGAAATTCCCAACGAATAGCGGCGGTTTCGGCAATGATTCGATTGAGGGCGGCGTCCTCTTTCCCCTTGCGGTCAAGTTGCCGGCCGGCTTCGAACTAGGCATGGAAACCGGTGTCGAATTTTTGCGCGATGAGGTGGGCGGCGGGAGACACGCCGGGATCATCGACTCGGTCACGGTGGCTCACTCCCTGGTCGGGAAACTGAGCGGCTATGCTGAATTCTTCAGCGAAGTGAGCACAGAGCGCGGGACTGGCTGGGAGGGGACGCTCGACTTCGGCCTGACTTATCTGGTGACCAAAAACGTCCAGCTAGATGGTGGCTGCAATTTTGGCCTAACGAGAGCTGCGGACGACCTGAATTTCTTTACCGGGATCAGCTTCCGCTATTAGCCATGTCTCAGGAACCGCTCTTATCCCGCACGAATGGGGAGTCGCCCGTCGCGCCGGCAGAGGTGGCATGGCGGCGGACCGTCGCGCAGGTTTCGCTGCCGGAGGTGCATCGCAGCATCCTCGTGCCGTCGGGCGCATCCTTCTGGCGGAAGCTGCTCGCGTTCTCCGGGCCGGGCTTTCTCGTGGCGGTCGGGTACATGGATCCGGGCAATTGGGCGACTGATCTGGCGGGCGGGGCGAAGTTTGGCTACTCGCTCCTCAGCGTCGTCATGATTTCAAACTTCATGGCCATCCTTTTGCAGCATCTCTGCATCAAGCTGGGAGTGGCCACCGGGCGCGACCTGGCGCAGGCCTGCCGCGATCACTACTCGACGCCGACGGTCTGGTTCCTCTGGGTGCTCTGCGAGATCGCGATCTCAGCCTGCGACCTGGCGGAAGTCGTCGGCTCCGCCATCGGCCTGCAACTTCTCTTTGGCATTCCGCTGGTCTGGGGCTGTTGCATTACGGCGCTCGATGTTTTGGCCGTGCTCTATCTGCAAAACAAAGGCTTTCGCTACATCGAGGCGATTGTCATTACGCTCATCGTGACCATTGGCGGCTGCTTCGGACTGGAGTTGATTTTTGCCAGGCCGAGCGTCGTCGGCGTGCTCTTGGGTTTTGTGCCCAGCTCCCAGATTCTGCTGAATCAGAACATGCTCTACGTGAGTATCGGCATTCTCGGCGCCACGGTCATGCCGCATAATCTCTACCTGCATTCCTCCATCGTGCAGACGCGCAAATTCGAGCAGACGAATGAAGGCAGACGCGAGGCGATCAAGTTTGCCACGATCGACTCAAGCGGCGCGCTCATGTTCGCCCTCTTCATCAACGGCGCGATTCTCGTGCTGGCGGCGGCGGCGTTTCATTGGTCGGGCCATCAGGACGTGGCGCAAATCCAGGACGCATTTGGTTTGCTCTCGCCGTTGCTCGGGGTGGGGGCGGCAAGCGCGTTGTTTGCGGTCGCGCTCCTCGCCTCCGGTCAGAATTCCACCCTGACCGGCACGCTCGCGGGACAGATTTGCATGGAAGGGTTTCTCAACTTCCGGATCGTGCCGTGGCTGCGACGATTGATCACGCGCGGGATCGCGATTGTGCCCGCGGTTCTGGTGATCGGACTTTTCGGGGAAGGGAAGACAACCGAGCTGCTTGTGGCCAGCCAGGTGGTGCTGAGCATGCAGCTGGGTTTCGCCGTCTGGCCGCTCATGCGGTTCACCAACGAGAAGGCGAAGATGGGTCAGTTTGTGAATCCGCTTTGGATCAAGGTTCTCGGCTGGGCCACCGCTTTCATCATCATCGGCCTGAATTTAAAGTTGCTCTTCGATTTCTTCATGCCCGAGTCTGTCCGGGGATCGTTCTATCGCGCAATCGGTCTGCCGCTGCCCGGTTCTTAACGCCATGTATCAATGCATTCTGGTGCCGCTGGAGAACACGGCGGCTGACGCGACGATCCTGGCGCACGTGCGCGAGCTGGCGCGCCTCACGAAGGCGCGCTTTGTCCTATTGCACGTCGCGGACGGCTGGGTGGCGCGAAACTACAAACAGCTGGACCTGGCCGAGAGCGACGAAATCAAGCAGGACCGCGCCTATCTGCAAAAGCGGGAAGACGAATTGCAGGCGGACGGCTTTGAAGCCAGCTCCGTTCTCGCCATGGGCGACCCGGCGAGCGAGATCGTGAAGGTGGCGCAGTCGCTCCCAGTGGACTTGATTGCGATGACCACGCACGGCCATCGGTTGATCGGCGATCTCGTGTACGGTAGCACGGCAGACAAGGTGCGGCATGGCGTCAGCATTCCCGTATTGCTGCTCAAGGTGAAGAACTAAGGGCGTGTTTTCATCCAGGTGGCCGGCAAACGCTAGAGCATGACAGCCAGTGCGACGCGTGGCAGCTTGGCCGCGCACCGCGCGTGCGCATCTTATGTTTGTCGATCGAATCAAGGTTTTCGCCCAAGCTGGTAATGGCGGGCGCGGTGCCGTCAGCTTTCGGCGGGAAAAATTCGTGCCAAGAGGCGGACCCGATGGCGGTGATGGTGGGCGCGGCGGCGATGTGATTCTGCGCGCGGACGTTCATACCGATAACCTGGCGAATCTCTTCTACGAGCCGATCATCAAAGCGAAATCGGGCGGCCATGGCATGGGCAAGAAGATGCACGGCAAAGGCGTCCCGCCCAAAGTAATTAAGGTGCCCGTCGGCACCGTGGTTTATCGCGCGGAGGCTCCCAAGGCACGGTCAGAGGAGAACCCGGATGAGTCCACCGCGAGCGAGCCTCCCCGGTCGCATGCTCCCGAAATTCCGGGTGAGCAGATTGCCGATCTTGCACACGACCACGAGGATTTTGTCCTCTGCGCCGGGGGCAAAGGCGGAAAAGGCAACGTCCACTTCAAGAGCTCGCAGAACCGCGCTCCGACGCAATACACCGAAGGCGGCGAGGGTGAGCAGGGGCATTTCCTCCTCGAGTTGCGCACGATCGCAGATGCGGCACTGGTCGGTTATCCAAATGCCGGCAAGTCCACTCTGCTGGGCAAGATCTCTGCGGCGCATCCGAAGGTAGCGGCGTATCCCTTCACGACCCTGCGTCCCAGCGTGGGCGTGATCGAATTGGATGACTATCAGCGCGCGACGATCGCGGACATCCCGGGTTTGATCGAAGGTGCGCACCGCAACGTGGGACTGGGTCACGATTTTCTGCGACACATCACGCGTTGTCCGTTCCTCCTTTTCGTGGTCGACATCGCCGGAAGCGAGGGGCGCCATCCGGTGGAAGATCTGCAAAGCTTGCGCCGGGAGATCAATCTTTACGACAGCCGCCTCTCGGACCGGCCCTGGTGCATCGTGGCGAACAAGACAGATTTATTGGAGAGCGACGAGAATCTTCGGATCACCGCGCAGAAGTTTCCGTATATCAAAATGATACCGTTATCGGCCGAGCACGGGGAAGGGATTGAAGAGCTGAAGGAGCAATTGCGGAATTGGCTGGCGGCGGGGGCGCTTACAACTACCGTGGTGAGCGTAGAAGCCACCGCGCTCAGCAACGCCGATTAGAGCATGACATGAAGAACGAGGGCAGGAAGAATCACCGGTGATGGGCGAGCACGTTGTAGCGAGTTACTGCACCACGTTTCTGAAACCGGAGATGTTGCACATCTATCGGCAGGTGAAATCACTCCGTCGATTCCGCACCTTCGTCATGACGAAAGCGCGGCAAAACGAAGATCGTTTTCCGCTCAACGACGTCGAACTGATCCCGCAGCCGCATATGAATCCGCTGCGGCACGGCTGGTTGAAGTACGTGGAGCGGCGGCCACCGATCGTCTACCGCGGTGAATACCAGATGCTCTCGTCGCTCCTGGAGCGGCGGGGGGCGGATCTGATGCACATCTATTTCGGCCACACGGGCGTGCACCTGCTGCCCTTCATCGAGCGCTGGGATAACCCTTGCGTGGTCTCCTTTCATGGCGCGGACGTGGCGCTGAAGAAGGACATCCGCGATTACGAAGCGAAGCTGCGCAGCTTGTTCCAATCCGTGCCCCTGGTCTTCGCCCGTTGCAATTCCCTCGCCGATCGCCTGGTGGAACTGGGTTGCCCGCGGGAGCGGATTCGCATCAGCCGGACGGGATTGCCTTTGCAGGAATTTCCGTATGTCCGCCGGGAAACGCCGGCCAATGGCAAATGGAAGCTGCTGCAAGCCTGTCGCCTCATCCCGAAGAAGGGCGTGGCGACCACGCTCTGCGCGTTTGCGATTTTCCAGAAGGAATTTCCGCGGGCCGAACTCTACATCGCTGGCAAAGGCCCGCTCCAAGCCCACCTCGAGGAATTGGCGGAGGAACTTGGCATCGCGCGCAAGGTCCACTTCCTGGGGTTCGTGACGCAGGCGGAATTGAAGGAACTCTACGCCACCTCGCATTTGTTTGTTCATCCGAGCGAAACGCCGCCGGATCAGAACCAGGAAGGCATCCCAAACTCCGTCCTCGAGGCGATGTCCACCGGAATGCCGGTGGTGGGGACAGAACACGGCGGCATTCCCGAGGCGGTGGAACATGGACGTGGCGGGTTGTTGGTCGCGGAGCGGGACTTTGAGGCGCTCGCGAGCGCGATGAAGGAAATCGCGCGTTCCTCCGATGCTTTTCGCGAGATGGGGCTGCTCGGGAGCGAGCATGTGGCGGCGGAATTCGAGCAATCCGCGCAGATTCGGCAGCTCGAAAGCTTCTACGAGGAAGCGCTCGCCTTGCGTCCGGCAAAAAGCGTCGTCCCGGCGCTGCCCAAGGCTCGCGCGACCGAGGCGTTCGCAGAGCAGGTCTCCGCGAAGTAGGCCGCGCCAGCGAGGTCCGAACAGGCGGCAGAAAATCTGCCAAAGTCTCTTGTCATCCCCAGAAAAAGGGCTTTGGTAAGCGCCGCAAGCGCCCCTTGTGCAGAGTGCGTGGCCGTCGCGGCCAGTGTCTTTGCAGAGCATCGGGTTGCTCCCTGCACACACCATGCGGTATCGTTTTCTCTTAGCCCTGACCTTGGCTTGCGCGCTGCTCGCGATGTTTGCTCCTGCGATCGTGGCGCAGGAGACTACACATGAGGCTGCGGTCGAGGCAGGCGCGGGTGGTGAGGAACACCACACACTGCCGTTAAAGCCGGCCGAGTTGTGGCACGTCGGCAAATTTACCGTCACCAATTCGATGGCGGTGACCTGGGTTGTCGCCGCCATCATCATCCTCCTGGCGCAGCTCGCGACGCACAAGATCAAGCCCGTCCCGACCGGCCTGCAGAATTTCTGGGAGTGGATGGTCGAGACCCTCTACAACTTCCTGGAAGGAATGATCGGCCCCGATTTGGTGAAACGGACCTTTTGGTTCTTTGCCACGATCTTCATCTTCATTTTGACGCTGAACTGGTTTGGCCTGCTGCCAGGTGTCGGCACGATCGGGTGGGGCCATCAGGCCGCGAACGGCACGTTCATGGTTGATCGCCCGCTGCTGCGCGGCGCCAACGCCGACCTGAATCTTACTTTCGCGATGGCCTCCATCTTCTTCGTCTGCTGGATCGTCTGGGCTCTCCAGGCTAATGGCGTCGGCGGGCTCATTACGCATCTTTTTGCCCCGAAGGGCGAAACCAAAGGCGTGCTGAAGCTCTTGATGATCTTCATCTTTTTTATCGTCGGCTGGCTCGAGATCGTCTCGATTCTCTTCCGCCCGATTTCGCTCAGCTTCCGGCTCTTCGGCAATGTCTACGCCGGTGAAATCATGCTCGAATCAATGGCGCACGCCGGTGGGCAGTTCTTCGCCTGGCTGATCTCGATTCCCTTTTACTTCCTCGAGGTGCTCGTCGGCTTCGTGCAGGCCCTGGTTTTCATGCTCCTGACGGCTGTGTTCACCTTGCTGATCGCGCAGCACCACGATTCCGGTCACGAAGCGCATCATTAGAAAATTTTCGGCCACATGACCGTGGTTCCCGCGGAATGGCCGGAGCAACAACCAACCAAGGAAAATATGATACTACCAATGTTAGCTGAAATCGGCGGAAGCATCCACGTAGGACTCGCGGCACTCGGTGCCGCCATCGGCGTGGGTTTGATCGGAATGGGCGCGGCTTCGGCCGTGGGACGCAACCCGGGAGCGGCGACGCCGATTCTGGTGCAGGCGATTCTCGCGATCGCTCTCGCCGAAGCCATCGTGTTCTACGCCCTCTTCCTCGTTCCGAAGTAAGAGCGTTTCGATCGACCTCACATCGTCCTGCTCATGAATTTCGCCATGCTTGCGGCCATCACGGATATCGCCCGCGACACCGGGGAGGCCTTCGGTTGGAACCTATGGATGTTCCTCTCGCAGGTGGTCAGCTTCACGATCGTGGCGCTGCTCCTCCGGCGATTTGCCTACCAGCCGATCCTCGGCGTGCTCGAGGAGCGGCGGCAGCGGATCGCTGAAGGGCTTCTCAATGCGGAGAAGATCAAGCAGCAGCTCGCGGAGGCGGAAACGCGATACGCAGAGATTCTGGCTAATGCCAACACCGCGGCGCAGAAAATGATCGATGAAGCCCGCGAAAGCGCCGGCATTGTCGCCGAGCGGAAGCAGCAGGAAGCCGTCGTGGCCGCTGAGCAAATCGTGGCCAAAGCGCGCGAAGCAAGTGCGATCGAGCACGAGCGCACGATGATGCAATTGAAGCGCGAGCTGGGCCGTCTCGTGATCGACACCACGTCCAAAGTCACAGGCAAAGTCCTTACCCCCGAAGACCAGCGCCGACTCCAGGAAGAAGCCTCTCGCCAGATCGCCTCCTAGTTCGTACCCGCTGATGAAGATCAACAAGGAAATCCGTCAGCTCTCGCGTGGATTGTTCCGGTCGAGCATGATCGACGGTCGCCTGGATGAGAGTCGCGTCGCGCTGCTAGTGAAGACCTTGCTTGAAAAGAAGCCGCGCAATTACCTCGCGGTGCTGGACGCTTACAAACGCCTGCTGCGCCTCGAGATCGAGAAACGCAGCGCCTTGATTGAAACCGCGACCGAGCTCGCGCCGGGCGCCGCCCGCCAGCTCGTCGACAATCTGAAACAGAAGTACGGCAGCGACCTCGTCACGTCGTTCGTCACCAACCCGGAGCTGCTCGGCGGAATGCGCGTTCGTGTCGGAGACGACGTCTGGGACAGCAGCGTCCGCAACCGGCTGCAACGGCTGGAGGCACAACTCTAACCATCTAGCGCCTGCCTCCGGCAGGAACCAATTCGCAGCTCTAAGCCTGCGCCCAAATTTATGAGCACCATTCTCGAAGAAATCGAAAACCAGATCGCGGGCCTGAAAACCTCGACCAGCAAAAGCAACGTCGGCATCGTCCGCGATACCGGCGACGGCGTGGCCCGCATCGAGGGCCTGAGCGACGTGATGTTGAACGAGATGATCGAGTTCTCGAGCGGCGTCTTCGGTCTCGCGCTCAATCTCGAGGAGACGGAAGTCGGCGCGATCATCCTCGGCGACACCACCAAGGTGATGGAGGGCGACGAAGTCCGCACCACCGGAAAGCTCCTCCAGGTCCCCGTCGGCAAGGCGCTCCTCGGCCGTGTCGTGAACACGATCGGCGAGCCGCTCGACGGCAAGGGCCCGATCAAGGCGGAAGGCTCCTATCCTCTCGAAAAGATCGCGCCGGGCGTGATCAAGCGCCGGAGCGTCAACCAACCGGTGCAGACCGGCATCATGGCAATCGACGCGATGATCCCGATCGGCCGCGGCCAGCGTGAGTTGATCATCGGTGATCGCGCGACCGGCAAATCCGCCGTCGCGCTCGACGCGATCATCAGCCAAGCCCGCCTGAACAAGGCGGGCGAAGAAGGCAAGCTCAAGGACTTTCGCCCGCTCTATTGCATCTACGTCGCGATCGGCCAGAAGAACTCGAACGTGGCGCGCGCTCTCGCGGTCCTCGAGGCGAACGGCGCGCTGCCTTACACCACGATCGTTTCCGCGCCGGCTTCCGACACCGCCGCCAACCAGTATCTCGCGCCGTTCGCCGGTGCGGCGATGGGCGAGTGGTTCATGGATAACGGCATGGATGCGCTCATCGTTTATGATGATCTTTCCAAACACGCGGTCGCTTACCGCCAAGTCTCGCTCGTACTGAAGCGTCCTTCCGGCCGCGAAGCGTATCCAGGCGACGTCTTCTATCTCCACTCGCGCTTGCTCGAGCGCAGCGCGCGCGTCACGGAGGAAGCGGGCGGCGGTTCGGTCACGGCACTGCCCATCATCGAGACGCAGGCGGGCGACGTTTCCGCTTACATCCCGACGAACGTCATCTCGATCACGGACGGACAGATTTATCTCGAGACCGACTTGTTCTACCAAGGGGTGCGTCCGGCCATCTCGGTCGGTCTCTCGGTCAGCCGCGTCGGCTCGGCCGCGCAGATCAAGGCGATCAAGCAGGTCGCCGGCAAGATCAAGCTCGACCTCGCGCAGTTCCGCGAGCTGGCGGCTTTCGCGCAGTTTGGTTCTGACCTCGACGCCGGCACGAAGGCGCGCCTCGATCGCGGTGCGCGCATCGTCGAGCTCTTCAAGCAGACCCAGTACAACCCGATCCCGGTCGAGGAGCAGGTCGCCATCCTCTGGGCGATGCAGAACGGCTACCTCGACTCCGTCCCCGTCGACAAGATCAAGGCTTTCCAGGTCAAGTTGCAGGACCACCTCCGGACCCGGAAGGAAAGCATCCTGAACGACATTCTGAGCAAGAAGGCGCTCGACAAGGACCTCGAAGGCCAGCTCGCTAGCGCGCTGGACGAATTCAAGGCGACCAACCCGGTCTAAATTTGCCGTGGCCAATACCCAGGATATCCGGCGTCGGATCAAGTCGATCCGCAACACCGCGCAAATCACGAAAGCGATGCAGATGGTCGCTGCTTCGAAGATGCGCAAGGCGCAGCTGCATGCGCTCGCCGGCCGGCCTTACGCCAGCCTCATGAATCGCGTGCTGGTCTCCCTCCAGCAGCGCACCGATCCGAAACTCCATCCGCTCCTGCAGGTACGGGAGGTGAAGCGCGAGCTGGTCATCGTGATCAGTACGGACAAGGGCCTGGCCGGCGCGCTCAATACCAATCTTTTCCGCGAGGCCGCAAATTTCGATTTGGCGAAAACCGTCTATGTCGTGGCGGGACGCAAGGCTCGCCAGTTCCTCTCCCGCACCCGGCGCGAGATCCTGGCGGATTTCGAACTGAAGGACGCGCCGGCGTTTCCCGAAACCAAGGTAATCGCGCAGTTCGCGACCGAGCGGTTTCTCAGCGGAGAAGTTGATCGCGTCTCGGTGCTCTACACCCATTTCGAGAACACAATCAGCCAAAAACCAACCGTGCGGACGTTGCTGCCGATCACCGATTTTGCGGTGACGCAGGCCGACGGCGCGACGCCGACCGCGGACGGCACTGATCCGATGGGCGGATACCTTTTCGAACCGAGCGCCGAAGGAGTGCTGGACGCGATGCTGCCCTATTACCTGCAGTATCAGATTTTCCAGATGATCCTCGATGCGCGGGCCTCGGAGCACAGCGCGCGGATGGTCGCGATGAAGAACGCGACCGATAACGCCAAGCAATTCATCAAAGACCTGACGCTGGAATACAACAAGATGCGCCAGGCCAGCATCACGACCGAGCTGCTCGAAATCGCGACCGCGCAGATGGCGCTCGGCACCTAACGATAATTTATGAATACAGGAACCATTGCTCAAGTCATCGGCCCGGTGGTCGACGTGGAGTTCAAGAACACCGCGGAATTACCGCGCATCTATAACGCGCTCGAACTCGACTATGACGTGAACGGCACCGCGACCAAGCTCACGCTCGAGGTCCAGCAGCATCTCGGTGAAAATTGGGTCCGTTCGATTGCGATGTCTTCCACGGAAGGCTTGAAGCGCGGCATGTCCGTGCGGGATATGGGCGGGCCCATCACCGTGCCGGTGGGTGAGGGGACACTGGGCCGCGTCTTCAACGTTACGGGCGATCCGGTCGACGGTCGCGGCCCGGTGACTTACACGAAGCGTTACCCGATCCACCGCAAAGCACCCGAGCTGACGGAACAGGACACCGGCTCCACCATTCTCGAGACCGGAATCAAAGTGATCGACCTGATCTGCCCGTTTACGAAAGGCGGCAAAGTCGGTGCGTTCGGCGGCGCCGGTGTCGGCAAGACGGTGGTGATTCTCGAGTTGATCAACAACATCGCGAAAGGCCATGGCGGCTTCTCCGTCTTTGCCGGAGTGGGCGAGCGGACGCGCGAAGGGAACGATCTCTACACCGAGATGAGTGAGGCCGGCGTCATCGACCAGAAGGACCTGAGCAAATCCAAAGTGGCGCTGGTTTACGGCCAGATGAACGAGCCGCCGGGCGCGCGTCTGCGCGTGGCGCTCTCCGCCTTGGCAATGACGGAATACTTCCGGGATGAGCGCAACCAGGACGTGCTCCTCTTCATCGACAACATCTTCCGTTTCTCGCAAGCCGGCTCGGAAGTATCAGCGCTGCTCGGCCGCACGCCCTCGGCGGTCGGTTATCAGCCGACGCTCGCCGCGGAAATGGGCGACCTGCAGGAGCGCATCACCTCGACGAAGAAAGGCTCCATTACTTCCGTGCAGGCGGTTTACGTCCCGGCGGATGATCTGACCGATCCGGCGCCGGCCAACACCTTTGCGCATCTCGATTCCACCATCGTGCTCGAGCGTTCAATTGCCGAGCTTGGCATTTATCCCGCGGTCGATCCGCTCGCTTCCACCTCGAAATCGCTCGCTCCCGACATCGTGGGCGAAGAGCACTACGCCGTCGCGCGCGGCGTGCAGAAGGTGCTGCAGCGCTACCGCGATCTGCAGGACATCATCGCAATCCTTGGGATGGATGAGCTTAGTCCGGAAGATAAACTGGCCGTGCAGCGCGCGCGCAAAATCCAGCGTTTCCTGAGCCAGCCGTTTGCGGTCGCGGAAGTGTTTACGGGCACGAAAGGCCAGTACGTCACGATCCCGGAGACGATTCGCGGTTTCAAAGAAATTCTCGATGGCACGCATGATGAAGTTCCGGAAGTGAACTTCTACATGAAGGGCGGCATCGACATGATCAACGAAGTTGAGGCTAAATAACAGTCTCTCCACCACCAACGCTCAACTTCCCTAAATGGCTGCAACGCTTCGTTTGGAAATTGTGACGCCGGAAGCAATCGCGTACTCGGAAGACGTGGAGATGGTGACGCTCGTGGGCGCGGAAGGCGAACTGGGCGTTTACCCGAACCACGTTCCCTTGCTCACGACGCTGCAGCCAGGGGAACTGCGGGTGCTGAAGGGTGGCCGCGAGATTTTCCTCGCCGTTGGCGAGGGGTTTGTGGAAATCAAGGGCGATGCCGTCTCGGTGCTGACCGATCTCGCGCTCGAGGCTTCGAGGATCGATGAAGGCGCCGCCGAAGCGGCCGTCGCGCGCGCCCAGGCCGCAATGAAGGAAGATCACGGCGCGGAAGAAGTCGCCGCCATTCAGGCCAGCCTGCAGAAGGCTCTCGCGCAGCTGCACGTCAAGCGCCGCCGGCGCGGCTAACTCTCCTGCGCCGGTTGGCGCGCCCGCCACGTGGAAACGCCCGCTGCTCTTGGCATTATCGCCGGCAGCGGCATTTACCCGCTGCTGCTCGCCGAGTCCGCGCGCCGCGCCGGCGTGCAGAAGATCGTCGCCGCGGCTTTCACGGGCGAGACCGAGCCCGCGCTCGCGCAGCGGGTGGATCAGATCGATTGGATGCGAGTCGGCCAGCTCGGCCGTCTTCTCCAATGTTTCCGCGACACAGGGGTGCGTCACGCGATCATGGCCGGCCAGATCGCGCCGGGCAACCTCTTCAATCTCCGTCCCGACGTGAAAGCGCTGCTGCTCCTCGCGCGCGTGCAGCAGCGCAACGCGGAGACACTCTTCGGCGCCATCGCGGATGAGCTCGCAGCAAACGGGGTCGAGCTGCTCCCCGCGACCACGTTTCTGGACGATCACGTGGCCCCCGCTGGGTTGATCGCCGGACGAGAGCCGAACCGGCGGGAGCATGCCGATATCGCTTACGGATTCGACCTGGCGAAGAAGGTCAGCAAACTCGACATCGGACAGACCGTGGTGGTGCGAAACGGGACGATTGTTGCGGTCGAAGCTTTCGAAGGAACGAACGAGGCCATTAAGCGCGGCGGCGCTTTGGCCCGGAAAGGCGCGGTGGTCGTGAAGGTCTCCAAGCCGAACCAGGACATGCGCTTCGACGTGCCGGTGATCGGCCCCGCCACCCTCGCGATCGCCGCCGCGGCGAATGTCCGGGTGATCGCGGTCGAGGCCGGGCGCACGCTGCTCCTCGAGAAAGACGAGCTCCGCGCCGTCGCGGGACGCGCCGGCATCTCGATCGTCGGAATTTAGACCGCGGTCTCGGCCTCGCGCCGCCGGATCACAAACAGCGTCACGAGCGCGGCCAGCGCGCAAACGACCGCGCCGATCGCAAGCGCCGCGGACGAGCCGAGCCAATGTGCGAGGACGCCCGCTTCGAGGCTGCCGAGCGGGATCATCGAGCCGAAGACCAGACCCCACACACCCATCACGCGGCCGCGCCATTCATCCGGCACGATCGACTGCATCACCGTTTGCGAGGTGGAGAAGAAGAGCAGCATCCCGAAGCCCCCAATCGCCAGCACCACGAGCGCGAGATAAAAATTCGTGGTGTAAGCAAACGCGATCAGCGCTGCGGAGAAAAGCCAGACGCCGCCGAGCGCCACATTTCGCGGCGGCAGGACGCTGCCCACCGTGGCGACGGTCAACCCGCCCGCAAGTGCCCCCACTCCGGTCGCCGACATCAGAATGCCGTAGCCGTCGGCGCCGAGCTTGAACACATCGCGCGCAAACGCGGGCATGAGCACCGCATACGACCAGCCAAAGATGCCAACGACGCCGAGCAGTCCGAGAATCGTGCGCACACGCTGGTGCCGCAGCACGTAGGTGAGGCCGCTCCACGCGCTTGTCTGCGCCGCGCGCGCGTCGTCCATCTGGCGATGGGCCGGCAAACGCATCATGAGCAGGCCGGCGATCACAGCGATGTAGCTGAGCCCGTTGAGCAGAAAACAGAAGGGCATTCCCAGCGTGCCGATGATCAACCCGGCGAGCGATGGGCCGATGACACGCGCGCCGTGGAAGGCGGAGCTGTTCAACGAGACCGCATTCATGAGGTCTTCCTTGCCCGTCATCTCGACCGTGAAAGCCTGGCGCGCGGGCATATCGAACGCCATCGCAATGCCGTTGATCGTCGAGAGCGCGATGATGATCGCCGGCGTGGCGTGTCCCTGCCAGGCGAGCGCCGCGAGGATAAAGGCGGGGATCATCTGCACCGCCTGCGCCCAGACGATGATCTTCCGCTTCGGATAACGGTCCGCCACCGCGCCACCCCAGAGCGACAGGAACATCATTGGCGCGGACGCCACTGCCGCCACCACGCCGAGCAGCAGCTTCGAGCCGGTAATTTGATAGACCAGCCAGCTCATCGCAGTCGACTGCATCCAGGTGCCGATTAGCGACACGAGCTGCCCGTAAAAAAAGAGCCGGTAATTCCGATGCCGCAGCGCGCGAAACGTTTGCCGGAGCGTGATCTTCCCCACCGGCAGGCGGCGTTGCCCACCGGTGGCGCGATCCGGTTCCCGTGCTGTTTCGAGCGTGTTCATCGTGCGAAAATCTACGCGCACGATACGCAGACGGGACGCTTCTGCGTGGGCGTTCTATATTGCGACGGATGGAAAGCACCAGCGCGATTCTCTTGCGGAAACGCAAGCTGAGCGACACCAGCCTGATCGTGCATTGGTGCACCAGCACCCTCGGCTGCGTGCAGACGGTCGCGAAAGGCGCGCGGCGGGCCCGGAGCCCGTTCGCTGGCAAGCTCGATCTCTTTTTCGAGGCGGAAATCCAGATTGCGCGGAGCAAAAAATCAAACCTCCACACGCTGCGCGAGGTTTCGCTTACGAATCCGTTTCCCGGCATCCGCAGCAGTTACCTGCGCATGCAGGCGGCTAGTTACTTTGTCGAACTGATCGAGATCTGCACCGAAGCCGATCATCACGAGCCGGAGCTCTTCGCACTCCTGCAGCGGGCATTTGGTTATCTGACGGCGCACGAGCCAACCCGGCGCGCCCTGATCCATTTCGAGACGGAACTCGCGCGCATCGCCGGCGTGCACGATGCAAATGCGGTCCGCCGCGAGCCGGCCCTGGCGCTGGCGCGTCTCTTTGGGAAGCTGCCGCTATCGCGTGCGCCCCTCCTGAAGGCTCTGGCCGCGGGTGCCGCTACGCCGAAGCCGCCATCGCCGGCCGGGGACGAAGTAGCATAGCGACCGCGTAGAACCCGATCACGCCCCAGAGCAGCAGGTGGTAGCCGACCAGCATGCTGAAGTATTCGAGCATGCCGCCGCACATGATGCCGAGGAGGTTCGAGGCAAAGGAGACGTCCGCTTTTTCTGCGTCGCGGAAGGAATTCGAGAAGATCACGTTGGCCAGGAACACGGGCGCGAAAACGAGCGCGCTCGCCACCAGATAGCGCAGCAGCGCATTGTTTAGCAGCAACGCCTCCGGCCGGACCGCGAGGTTCACCGCGAGCATGCCAAAGAGGAGCAAATACCAGATCCAGATGCGGCGCACTGCGGAGCGCGTGTTCAGCAGCACCGCCAGCAGCACGCTCGTGAGGATGGCGAAGAAGACCAGAGAATTGACGTTCCACGTGCTGCCGAATAGCAACGCGAAGGTGGTCAGCGCCTTCACCTCGAGGAGCGCGAACGCCGCGCCGAGGAAGAACATGTGCCAGTCGAATCGCCGCAACGTGCCGCGGGGCGCGATCAAGAAAATCCCGGCGAGCGAAATCGCGCCGACCACCAGCAGACCACGCAGGTAGATCGCGGGAAATGATTTGTGCGGCAGGTAGATGAACGGCCAGTCATCAGTCGCGGCGGCGATCTCGCTCATCGGGAAAAAGCCTTCGCCGGTGACGCGCAGCTCTTTCGTCTCCTGCGCAGCTGGATCTTCCCGGTAGGAACCAAACTTTCCCTGCGGAATTTCGTCCAGACGCGCTCCATTGATGATCACCGCGCCGCGTCCCTGCCCGCCATAGGTGGAGACAAATGAAGCGCGGCCGAAAGCGCGGCCGACCATCGTGGCGAGCTTATCGATCAGCCACGGCTCGCGGTAATAATTGTAAAGCACGAGCACGCCGTTTGGCGTGAGCGCCGCGCGCGCCGCGGCCAGCGAATCCTGCGTGAAGAGAAAGCTCTCGAGCCGCAGGCTGGAGATGCTGGAGGTGAGGGTGAGCGAATCCGGCAACGCGAAGATGATGAGGTCGAACGTCTCATTCGTGTTGCGCAGGAATTGGCGGCCATCCGCGATCACCACCTTCACCCGCGGGTCGGCATAAGGTTGATCCGGATGCAGCTCAGCGCCGAGTTTTTGGATAATCGGATCGATCTCGACCGCGGTGATGCTTTTCACCCCATGCGCGAGCGCAGTGGCGGTGTCAGACCCGGTGCCGGCACCGAGGATGAGGGCGTGCTCGAAGTTCGCATCCGGGAAAAGCTCGTAGACTCGGCGATAGAACGGCTCCTTCGCCTGCCACGGGATCATGCTTTGGTGCCCGATGCTGTTTACGTCGAGGTTGTAGCCGCTCGGCTGCGCGGGCGTGAGACTGATCTTATAGTAGGGCGACCAGTGGGTATGCCATTGGAGAAAGAGAACGATCCCGCACGTGAGGAGAAAGCCGAATGCATTGCGCCACACCCGCTCGCGCGTGCTCAGGACGACCACCAGGAAACCGAGCGCAGCGAACCAGTAGATCGGCGGCAGCGCGAAATATCCCACCACGAAAAAGGCCGCCGTCCCAGCGAGGCTTCCGAGAATGTCGAAGGTGTAAGCAGTCAGCGGCGTCGTCTGCGGAAACAACATGCCCAGGGAGCGGGCGAGGGGAATGAAAGCCGCCGCGACGAAGGTGAAGATGAGGGGCAGGAGAATGAAGCTTTCCGCCCGCGCCCAGCCATGCGTGCCGGAGCCAAAGTAGAGCACGTCGGTGCTGGAGATGTTGAGCTCGAAGCGATTGATCGCCACCACCGCACTCAGCAACAGCACCATCACGGCGAAGGAGGGGAATCGAAACCGCGGCCGGCGCGCGGCGAGGATCCCCAGACCCATTCCGAGGAAGGAGGCGAGCAGGATGAAGTTTGTGAAGTAGCTGAGGTAGCGGACGTAGGCGGGGATCCAGCGGATGCAGAGCAGCTCGAAGAAGAGAAGCGCGCAGGAAACTAGAAAAATGCGGGCGCGGATATCGTCGATGTAGCGCCGATTCACATGCTGCCCCGAGGCCGCCGCGGCTGCTGGTTGTGATCCGCTCATCCGCCTCCTAAGCTTCCCCGGATGAGTTGTCTGAAATGCTCGGCTTGGTCATGCCGGCAGCGGACTTCGCCTGCTGGGGCGCTTGCTTCTTCTGGATGTATCGAATCTCAAAGCGCCAGAATATCACGCTCGCGGAACTCAAACACATGACGAAGCGGATCGAGCGGCTGGCCAAGGAAGAACACCAACTCATTCATGAGTTGCATCCCACGGTCGGCGAGATCAAGCACGCGGTTGGAAATATGGAGGAGGCAGTGGCAGCGCAAAATGCGGAGACAAAGGTGCAGGAGGGCGCAAAATCACGCCCGCGCGAAGAGCAGCGCGTCTAACGAATATTGCCCCGCGCCCAGCAGGATCAGCACGAGCATCAGGATCGCGAGATTCAGCGCGTATTCATTCCCAGGCGGGTTGTTCGTGACGAGGTAGCCGCCTCCTTTGTGCCCGATCACAGCGGCGACTGCCATCGCGATGAAAAGAAAGAGGGCCGCCAGTCGCGTCCCGAGGCCGGCCGTGAGCAGCAATCCGCCCACGATTTCCGTCAACATCGCCATCCGCGCCTGCACCACAGGAAGCGGGAGACCGAGCGCCTGCAGCCAACCAGTGAATCCCGCCATGTTCCCCGGCCCCACCAGGCCAAGCTTGCCCAGACCGTGGACGACGAAGCAAACGCCTAGCGCGACGCGGAAGACCAGGGTCGCGAGGTCGAACCAGAGCGGCCCGGGAGAGAACAGGAAGTGATTGAGATGCACCTCGGGAGATTGACCGAAAAACGCGCGGGGTCGAGAACGGAGTCAATCCGCGATCGTGATCTTGAGTGACTGCAGCCGCTGATCGTCGAGCAGAAGGTCGATGCGGTATTTGCCCGTGGCCCAGCCATCCGAAGGACGCGAGAGCGTGAAGCGGACGCCAAACTCCGGCGTGGTGATCTCGGTCTCCGTTTGGTCGATTACAAAATTAGGCTCAACCAGGTCGCCCACATCCTCCGCGATCCAGATCATCCGCATGGTCGCTCCTACCGGGAAGTGATCGCCGCTCCAGCGCACATAAATGGCGCGCGCATCGGAATGGAATTCAGTCGCCGGCGAGCCGTCGCTTTCATGCGCTGCTTCCAGTGTGACGGCGGGTCGGGGAGCAGGGGCCGCCGCGGAAGGAGCACGGGTAGGAACTGGAGTCTCCGCGGGGCGCGCCGAGGGCGCCTCGTGCGGCAGCGCTCGCCATTCATCTGGAGACGGGCGCGATCCTCTTGCGGTCGGCACCTCGACCGCCGGATCGCCAGCGGGAGCACGCTGCAGAGTCCGAGGCACCTGATAAAGCAGTTGCCCGATCGGGGCAGGAGTCGAAACGGGCGGTTCTGCCGCGGGCGACGCTAACGCGCCGGCTACCGGCTTCGCGTCTGTCCCGGAAATTGCGACGAGCGCAGCCCCGGCCAACCCGCAGCGCATCAGAAACAGGGTAGAAACAGCCACTCCGCCAACCACCTTCCCGAGGAAACCGCAGCCGGCGACCGTGTGAAACCTCTAGGCCCGCCGTGCGCGACGCGCCGCGCAGAGCGTGCCGATGCTTCCCAGCACCAGCAGCGCAGTCGTGGCCGGCTCCGGCACGGCAAGGAAGCCGCGGATTTCCCCGCCGGGGAAGGCGCTGGTGTGGATATTGAAATAAGCCCGTCCCTCCGACAACGCTTGCGCAAAAGCAGCCTCAGCGCCACCAGGTGTTCCGCCGTTGGCGCTGATGTAGCTGGCGTTCCAAGTCGAGGCGAGCATCATATCGAAGCTCATGTCGTAGGTGCCGCTGGTCGCAGTCGGGAAGCCACTGAAGGTGGGCGTCTGCGTCGCCACACCCGCCGTGCCGGAGAAGGGCGTGGCGGTTGCGGCGTGGACATGGGCCGCGGTGGCGGAGGCGGTCAGGTTTGAAAAATCCGCGTGCACCACCAGCACGTGTGTTTGCAGATTGATCGTGATCTGCGCGAAACCCGTGCCCGCCGATGCGTTAGGCGGCGCTTCATTCGCTCCGTTTAGGTTCGCGAAATACGTCTGCGCGCGGGCCGCAGGGGAGAGAGAAATGAGGGCAGACGCCACGATCGTCAGCAGGGGGAACTTAGATTTCATGGGCTTGGGGGCGCCATCATAACGGGAGGGTCTCGCGATGCGCGAGCAAAAACAGCCGCGCAGAACCTCGCACCTGCAGCCCCGAGCGTTGGCCGGGAAATCCGGAGTCTACGGGGCTCGAACCCGCAACCTCCGCCGTGACAGGGCGGCGCTCTAACCAATTGAGCTAAGACTCCTCGAAAAGCAGAGCAGGGTAGGTTGCACGATTCCTCCCATCAACCTCTTTTTGCCGCGGCTGTGCGGTGCGATCTTCCGCCCTGGTTTGCACCGTGAAGCCGGGAACTTATATTCCCGAAGAACCGCGCGCGCGGCGCATGATGAGCGAACATTCACACGACGATCTGGAGAAATTCGGCGCCGTCGCCGGGATGGAGGAGGCGAGCGTCCTCCAGGCGTTTGATCGCGTCGTCGCGCTGGTCGATCCGCGCGATCCGCTCCGGCGCGAGTTGATCGCGCTGCGGGCCGGGATCGAAGACCAGGAAGCCATCATCGAGGACGCGCGCGAGATGATCGTGAAGCTGGAGGAGGTCATCAAGAAAGTCACCTCGCCCGCGAATCGCATCGGCACCTTCCTCGGCAGCCCTTCGCGCGCCAGCGCCCACATCGTCGTCGGCGGTTCCGATTATTATTGCAACGTCGATCCGCGGCTCGATCTCGCCCAGCTGCAGAAAGGTACTCGCGTTCTCGTGAACGAGGCCTACGTCGTCGTCGGCGATCTCGGCTTCGAGATGGGCGGCCCGGTCACGAAAGTTACCGAGATTCTGGGGAAAGATCGCCTGCGCGTCGGTGGCGAGCATGGCATGCAATCTGCCATCCTCCAGCGCTCCGCCCAGCTCGCGCAGACGAAGCTGAAATCCGGCGATGAAGTGCGGGTCGACCCGAGCTATCGCATGGCGCTCGAGGCGCTCCCGCATCCCGACTCGCGCGAGCATTACCTCGATCAGGTCCCGGAATTGCCCTGGGAAAAAGTCGGCGGCCAGGAGGAGGCGCTCCAGGCGATCAAGGACGCGATCGAGTTGCCGCTCCTGCACGCCGAGCTTTTCGAGCGATACCAGCACGCCACCCCCAAAGGCTTCCTCCTCTATGGCCCGCCCGGTTGCGGCAAGACCCTCATCGGTAAAGCAACCGCCTACAACCTCACGAAGCAGCTCAGCGCCAGGACCGGCGGCGCCATGAAGGAATACTTCATGCACATCAAAGGCCCGGAAATTCTCAACATGTGGGTCGGCGAATCGGAGCGGATCGTGCGCGACATCTTCGCCACCGCCCGCGAGAAGCGGCGCGAAGGCTTCCTCCCTTTTCTTTTCATTGACGAAGCGGAGAGCATTCTCGGCACCCGCCGTTCCTCCCGGCATTCGAACATCCTCTCCACCCTCGTCCCGATGTTCTGCTCGGAAATGGATGGCATCGACTCGTTAGGCGAAGTCGTCATCATCCTCGCCTCGAATCGCGCCGACCTGATCGATCCCGCCATTCTCCGGCCCGGCCGGATCGATCGCAAAATCAAGGTCCACCGGCCGAACCGCGCCGGCGCGCGGGAAATCTACCGCATCTACCTGAAGGACGATCTCCCTTACGACCGCAGCACCGGCGGCGGAGTCGACCTCCTGATCGAGCGGCTGCTCGATGCGCAGTTCGCCCGGCGTGAGGAGAACAAATTTGTCGAAATCACGCTCCGGAGCGGCCGCAAAGAGATGCTTTACCGGAGCGATCTCTTCAGCGGCGCGATTATCGCATCAATCGTCGAGCGCGCGAAAGGCTCCGCGATCAGGCGAGCGATTGCAGCCGGCGTTGCCAGCCTTGGCCAGCCCGACTCCGGCACCGCCGGTGGCATCACCGAAGCCGACTTGCAGCAGGCTTTCAAGGCCGAGTTCGCGGAGAACGACATCTTCCCGCCCGCGGGTGTGATGGAAGATTGGTTTAAGCTCATCGACTTCGACCCCGAGAACGTAGTCAAGGTCGCACCGGCGCGTCCCCTGCGGAACAACGAAACGCATCGGGCATCAGGTGTTATCTAATGCCCGTCTGCGAGTTCCCTGCCTCCAAGAACCTTCCACCGGGGTGCCGCAGAGGAGAAGCTTCGCACTCCCAGCCGCCCGATGTGATGGCGGCCTACAAAGCGGCGCGGAAAATCATCGATTCGGGTCACCGCCCAAAAGCGCAGCCAGCAACCCCGACTCCGCCTCCCACGCCTCCCACGCCGCCTACCCCGCCGACTCCATAGGCGAGGCAGACGTTCGCCCCGGGTGCCGGCAAAGCGATCATAGGCCCGTGCAGTTTCGGTAGGAGCCTGCTGCTGACTTGGAAGCCTATGGTCCGTCGCAGTGCTCATTTTAGGCGCCTTCCAGTGAAGCCCGCGAGTGAGCGCCGGAGCGGGATGCGTTGTCTCACCTGCGTGTCTCCCTTTTTCCAGCAGCGCTTGCTTGCGATGGCCGCGGCGCTTTTCCTTCTCGCGCGAGTCGCGACGGCGGCTGCTTCCACGCCGGACGCGACGGCGAAGTGTCTCGCGGGCATGTCGATTGCCGGCACCTCACTGGACACCCCGGCGGGTCGCTCGATCTGGGCGCCGCACGCGGCGGAGTTCGATCAAGCGTGGGCGCGGTTGGAGCAGCGCCAGCTCGCCAGGATCCGCGGCTGGGCCCCGCAGTTCCTCGGGGAGTCGTACGGGTCCGAGGAGCCGATGTTCTACATGTTCAGCGGCCCCGATTTCCTCTATGCGAATGCATTCTTTCCGAAGGCAGGCAGCTACATCCTCTGCGGGACTGAGCCGGTGGGAGCGTTGCCGGAGATCAGCTCGATTCCGCCGCAGGCACTGCCCTCCGCCCTCGCGAATCTGCGCAAGAGCCTCGATTCCGTACTGAGCTGGAGCTTCTTCATTACGAAGAACATGAAGAACGATCTGAACCAGACGCAGCTGAACGGGACGCTGCCGGTGCTGTATGTCTTTCTCGCGCGCGCCGGTTACACGATTGATTCGGTGGAGTTCGTCGCGCTCGATCGTTCAGGCAATTTCGCCGCGGCCGGGAAGGGGACGACGCCGGGAGTGAAGATCGTGTTCGACTCGGCGGGCGGCGCGCCGCAGACGCTCTATTATTTCTCGAGCGATCTTTCGGACGGCGGCGTGCAGGCGAATCCCGGCTTCCTCAAATTTTGCGAGCAAGAGGGGCGCGGCCTCGCGTTGTTGAAAGCAGCCTCGTACCTGATGCATACGAATGGCTTCAACCGGGTGCGCGATTTTCTCCTCGCGCACAGCAGCGTGATCGTGCAGGACGACTCGGGCATTCCCTACCGTTTCTTCGATCCGCGGCAATGGACGCTGCGCTACTGCGGGCGCTATGTGGGGCCGATCCCGATCTTCCAACAATATCCGCAACCAGAGCTGGCGGGGGCCTTCGCCAGGACGACGCCAGTGCCGCTCGACTTCGGGTTCGGCTATCAATGGCAGCCGAGTCGATCGTCGCTCCTGATCGCGCGGCCGAAAGAGTCGTTAGCGCTCCCGGCCGAGGAGGAGCCGGAGGAAGAGAGCGTCGGAGAAGGAGCCGCCGGTGGAGTGGCGCACGACGACGAGCTGGAGTGAGGGGATGACGTAGAGGCGTTGGTAACCCGAGCCGATACAGGCCACGAGATCAGGCGGCGCATCGCGGCAGAGGCACACATTGCTCCAGTTCTGCGCGTGCCATTTCGGCGTGAGATTCGTTTCAGCGTCAATTTCTCGGCCACCGGGCGCGGCGCGATTATTCCACCAGCCGAACGAGAAGGCGCGGTTTGCAGGCGGACCGCGCCAAGAAGCGGCGAGCGCTGCGGGCGAGACGATCGGCGTGCCCTCGCGTAGGACCAATTGCCCGAGCCGCGCCCATTGCCGCGCGCTTAATTCCCAGCCGCTGGCGAGCAGGGGATTGCCGGCGCGATCGAGCAGATAACGTTGCGCGCCCAAGCCGAGCGGACCGAGGACGCGCCGCTCGAGGTAAACGTGTGGCGCCTGCCCATGCAGCTTCACCTTGAGCACGGCGTGGAAGACTTGGAGCGCAGCCGGGCCGTAGATAAAGGCGTGGCCGGGTTCCGCGACGATCGGCTGGCGTAGGGCGGTCGCGTCCCGATCGCCCGACTCGTCGTTGTGCAAGCGGAACGCGGGATCGAGGCCGGAGGAGAAGTCGAGCAGCTGCCGGATCGTGACGCGCGCTTTGCGGGCATCCTTGCTCCACGACGGGATCGTATCGGCGACGTGTTCATCGAGGCTGAGAATGCCGTCCTGCGCGGCGGCAACCGCGGCGAGATTCCAGAACGCTTTCGTGCCGCTGAAGATTTTCTGCGGTTCGTCCGCGTGTTCTGCGCGGAGGGTTTTGCCAGCTTCGAGCACGAGCAGTGAAGTGCCGCGATGCGCGGCGGAGTAGGCGCTGGCGGCCTGCACCGCCGCGGGCGCAAGCGCACCCTGCGCTCTGGCCGCGATGAACAGGAATGCAGCCGCGAATGCCGTGGCGCGCATGCTCACCGCAACTGCTGCAGTGCTTCTCGCACCGCGTGGGGCAAACCGCTGGCGCCGTTGCCACCGAGCTCGAAATCGATTTGGTCGAGGCGCTGAATGAGATCTGCGACTTCGTGCCGCGCATAAGGGCCACCGGCAGCGGCGCAAAAGTGGGTCCGGCAACCGAAAGGGCGGTCGGCGTAGATCATGCAAGCGCCGGTGGTTTGATTGAGCAACGGGCAACTGCCGTCGGTCGTCTGCGGCAGCTCGCGGCGGCCGCTGGCGCGCACGGCCCGGGCGGCAACAAGCGCTTCGCCGCGCGTCAGGAACGGCGTGCGGCCGGTGAGGCGGAAATGACAGCATTCCTGGAGGCGCGTGCAACTGCGCTCCACCGGGCGAGCCGCGAGTTCGCGATAGATTTCGCGAACGCGCCCGACCGCGTCGGCCGTGCCCGGTGAGTCCCTGCGTTTCATCGATTCACAGTCACGTCACATCTGCCATCGCGCGACCGGCGATCCAGCCGGTGGTCCACGCGGCTTGGAAATTAAATCCGCCGGTGATGCCGTCCAGATCGAGCAACTCACCGGCAAAGTAAAGATGCGGCACGAGGCGGCTTTCCATGGTTTGGAAGTTCACCTCGCGCAGGTTCACGCCGCCGCAGGTGACAAACTCGTCCTTGTTTAAGGATTTGCCGTTCACGGGCAGCTCGGTGTGCTTCAGCGAACGCGTGAGGGCGAGCGCCTGGGAACGCGCCAGGGTGGTCCAGATCGTTTCGCGCGTCACGCCGGAGGCGAGGACGAGTTGCTCCCAGAGCCGGGCGGAAAGCGGCGGGACCGGCGAGCTCGCGACGTGGCGTTTGGGTTGCATGGAACGCCGGGTCTGCCACTCCGCGGCGAGTTCCGCTTCGCTCAAGGACGGTAGCCAATCGACGCGGAGAGGGAATTGGTAATCCTGTGCGGCCAGGAGCCGCGCCCCCCAGGCCGAGAGCCGCAGCACCGCAGGGCCGCTGACACCATTGTGCGTGATCAGAAGCGAGCCGCGTTCGCGCAGCGGAGTGCCCGGAATGGAGAGCTCCGCCTCCGGCACGGCCACACCGGGTAATTCGCGTAGCCACGGAGTCGCCACGTGCAGCGAAAATAACGAAGGCACCGGGGGCTCGATCGTGTGGCCGAGGTCGTGCGCAATGATGGCGCCGGCGACGTCGCGGGCCCCGCCGGTCGCGAGGAGGAGGCGGTCGCAGGGGAGGAATTCGCCGCTCGTTAGGCGAACGATGAAGCCGCCATCGTCACAGCGTTCGGCCGCTTCCACGCCGTTGCGCGCGATGAGCTGCACGCCGGCGTTTTCGGCTGCGTGCATCAGGCAGTCGATCACCGTCGTCGACGAGTCAGTGACCGGAAACATCCGTCCATCGTTCTCGGCCTTCAGCTCCACGCCGCGGCGCTCAAACCACGCCACGGTGTCGTCCGGCGAAAAGCGGTGCAGCGGCGCGATCAGCGTTCGCTCGCCGCGTGGATAACGCGTGCTGAAGGCCCGCGGCTCGACTGTCGGCGTATGCGTGACGTTGCAGCGGCCGCCGCCTGAGATGCGCACCTTCGTGAGGAAATGCGAGGCGCGTTCGTAGGTGCGCACCTCGTTTTCCGGGTTCGCCTCCGCGCAGGCGATCGCCGCGAAAAATCCCGCTGCGCCGCCCCCGGCGATGACGATCCGTTCCTTTGCCATCACAATGCGACTCTCGGGCGCCGTCCGCGGATCTCGCCTTTCACGGCGCACTTCTGCAGAGTCTGCCGTGCAATTCTCCCGTCAGGTCCGCGATTCGCTCGCTCAGGTCTTTGACTCTCTCCGTCAGATCCGTGTTCTGGCGCACCAATTCGAGGAGCGTTGCGGTTTGAGACGCAGTGAGCAGCTCCCGCTCCTGGCTGGCCGACGCCAGTGCCTCCCTGTGCTGTGCGTCGGCTTCGAGGTTGGCTTTATCGCGTTCGGCCTGGCGCGTTTGGGCGAGGAGAATGAGCGGAGCAGCGTAGGCCGCTTGGGTGCTGAACGCGAGGTTCAGGAGGATGAATGGATAGAGATCGAAGTGCGCGATTCCGATCACGTTCAGCAGAATCCAGACAAGAACGATGAGGGTCTGCGCAACCAGAAAGAAGGGAGTTCCAAAGAAGCGCGCGAAGGCTTCGGCCTTGAGCGCAAACCAGTCGTTCCCAAATGCGGAAGCAAGGTGCTGGTGCGGAACATGAAACCGGAGATGTTTCCGGTCAGCATCTTCTGCCGCGGAAGGGGCGCGTGTATTCATGCTCTCTTGTTATCCGCTGCAGCGGGCGTCGTCGAGATCACCACGCGCCGCGTTGATCGTGCGTTTGGTCAAAGCCGGGTTCCACCGCGATCTGAAGCGCGTGCTTCAGATCCCGTTTGCCGTCGCTCTCGGCTGGCCGATCTTCTCGCTATGAAATCATTCAGGCTTGCGGCCGTGATGCTGTTGTCGGTTGCGTTCGTCATTTTGATGGCATCGATCGCGCACGCGGGCCCACGGGCCTCTCGCCAGGAGAGGCGACGAATCCTCGATCAAAATGAAGAAGAGCGTTATGTGCGAGTGACGGGTTCGCACCTGCCACAGAAGGTGAAGCTAAAATCGATCGGGACGACGACGCCCTACAACGTCCGCGTCTATACGCAGCGCGAGCTGGAGAGCACGGGACGGTCGACGCCGGGCGAGGCGTTGCGGGCGCTCGATCCTTCGATCCAGCTTTCGGGCGGCCGGTAGGACTGCGGCCGGTCTATTGTGCGTCTTGTAGTCCCTACGTGAAGAGCGCGCCCTGCGCGATCTGGCGCCCGAGCGGGCGGGGACAAGGGAGTTAAACAAAACGCCCGGTGATCTTGCGAACACCGGGCGTTGCTTAAATCAGGGTCGCTTCGGTTAGTGCGATTCCTTGGGCGCTGACGACATCGAGGAGGTGGAGATGTCTTCCGCACCCGCATTCTTGAAGATCTCTTTCGCGCGATCCTCTTCGGAGCCGTCGTGCGCGTGCACCGCGATGAGGTAGTTGCCGCTCCGCAGCTTCTCTTCGTAGCGTTTCGCTTCGATCTCGGGGATGCCCATCCCGATCAAGCCGCCGACCACGCCACCCGCGGTAGCACCGACTGCGGCGCCGCTAAGTGCCGCCATAATGGGACCGGCGGCGATGAATGGTCCGACGCCCGGGATGGCGAGTGCGCCGATGCCGGCGAGCAGCCCGATCACGCCACCGGTAACTCCGCCGGCCGCTGCACCGGTGGTCGCGCCTTCCGGCGCTTTGGTGGCTTTGACGTGACCGATATCGTGCTTGCCCTCGGTATCGGGCAGCAGAACGGAGACTTCGGAGGTCGCGAAACCGGAGCTTTGCAGGCGATCAACGATCTGCTCGGCTTGCGAATGCGACTTGGCGATACAAAAGACGGAAGTTTTTGACATGATACTTAGTGTTGTTGCTTGCTTGGTTTCTCTGACTGGTTCGACATTTTGACTTCGAGCTGATCGACGATTTTCGCCTTGCCGGCGTTGGCTTGCGCGAGCTGCGCGATTTTGGTTTTCTCCGCGGCGGTGTTGACGGGCCCGCGCAGTGTCACGACGCCATTGGCGGTGATGATCTTCACATTCTTCGCCAGCATGCTAAGCGAGCCATCACCGACCACGGCGCGGCGGATGGCGGCGGTCGTCTTGATGTCGGCGGAACTGTTAGACTGATCGCCGGACGTTTTAGTATCCCCGGAGCGGTCACGTTCGTTTTTGGCGGTGTTATTGACCGGGGTGGGGGTGGCGGTCGATGGATCCGCTGCGGACACGGAGAACGTGAGCGCGCAGAGGCTGAGCAAGGATAAAGTGATTCGTTTCATGGTTTGTCTGCCGCCAAGGGGCGGCACAGAAGAAACGGAAGCGGGTTCCTCCGCGGCTCCCTTTTGCGGACAATTAAATGCGTTTTACGATAAATGTAGGGGATCGCGACGGGGAAGAAGGCGTCGGGGGACAAGCAAAAATCACGGGTTCACGATTGTGACTATCCCGAAGCCGGGGACGGATGCGATGCTCGGCCTTGCCGCCTTGTTCATCGTCGCCGCGCCAAATGAGGAAGCGCACCCGTGAGGATTCGAACCTCAAACCTTCTGATCCGTAGTCAGATGCTCTATCCAGTTGAGCTACGGGTGCTGTAGGGAGAGGTAATTAGCGGAGGAACGAGGGGGCGTCAAATTGCACACGGCCTGCGGTTTTTCCGACGGTGGCGGCTTGAATCAAGCTCGAAAAATCGCGCCGCCGCCCCGTGGATTCACCTCCGCGCAGACGCGCGAAAAACCTGCGCGATCGCGATTGCAAAAGAAGATCAGGGTGTTACCCGTGTCCCCGTTATGGCTGACTTGATCAAAGCGGACGACCTCAAAAACCGTCTCAAGAAAGTCCCGGAATGGGAACTGGAGAAGAAGCACATCGAACGGACGTTCGAGTTCGATGATTTCTCCGAGTCGATCGATTTTGTGAACGCGGTCGCGGAAGTTTCCGAGGACGAGGAACATCATCCCGACATCGATATTCGCTTCAACAAAGTGCGCCTCGTTCTTTCCACGCACAGCAAAGGCGGTTTGACCGAGCTGGATTTCAGCCTGGCGGAGCGCATCGATACGCTCTCGGAATAA
>JBPCMX010000031.1:0-14379 GCA_051001855.1 Chthoniobacterales bacterium | reverse complement strand
GCGCTGCCACGCGCGTTGCGTGGCAGCGCAACCCAGCCCATGCTGACGGCTCATGCCTGCAGCACAACTCGTGGCGCGCGATCTGCGCCGTTCCTTCCGTATCGGCCCGCGCCAAATCGAGGTGTTGCGGGGGATTTCGCTCGAGGTGCAGGAAGGGGAGGCTGCTTTTCTCGTGGGCGCGTCCGGGGCGGGCAAGACAACGCTGCTCTACACTCTGGCGGGGTTGGAACGGCCGGAGGGTGGAACGGTGGAATTTGGCGGGCGGCGGCTCTATGAAGGCAGTGCGAGAGCGCAGGCCAGGCTCCGAAACGAAAAGATGGGCTTCGTTTTCCAGGGCTACTTTCTTCTGCCGGAGTTAACGGCTTTGGAAAACGTGACGTTGCCCGGGATGATCGGAGGCCAGCCGGATCACGGCAGGGCAGCCGCCAGCCTGCGGGACGTCGGATTGGCGGAGCGAATGCACCATTTGCCGGCGGAGCTCTCCGGCGGCGAACAGCAGCGGGTGGCGATCGCGCGCGCCCTCACGAATAACCCCGACATCATCTTCGCGGACGAGCCCACGGGAAATCTCGATTCGAAGACCGGCGACACGATCATCGACCTGCTCTTGAGTCTGGCGCGGGATCGCAAGAAGACGCTTCTGGTGGTGACGCACGACAGCAGGCTAGCAGCTCGCGGCGACCGTGAGTTGCGGATCGTCGACGGAATGCTGGCCTAGAGCGGCGGAGTGGGATGCCTCTATTCCGCGGCCGCGCGCGCGGTGCCGCAGCAGGCGGCGAAGGAAGTGCGATCCGATTTGTTGCTTGAATTGCCCTCTGGAGAGCCGACCTTTTTGCGTGCCCACAAACACGACTGAGAGCGATACATTGGTGCTGGACGAAGCCGGGACGAGCAGCGCTTCTCCGAATGCCGCGGTGACGCCCGCGAACGAGACGCGCGGCGGTGGTGCCGCAGCCAAGCCGAAGCAGCCGACGATCTATCTGGATGGCGAATACCTGCCGGAAGCAGAGGCGAAGGTTTCCGTCTTCGATCATGGCCTGCTCTACGGCGATGGAATTTTTGAAGGCATCCGTTTTTACAATGGCCGGGTCTTTCGTCTGGAGGAACATCACGATCGGCTGTGGGATTCCGCGCGCTCGATCTGTCTCGAGATTCCGATGTCGAAAGAGGCGATGACCGCAGCGCTCCTGGAAACGATCCGACGGAATGGACTGCGCGACGGCTATATCCGCCAGATTGTGACCCGCGGCGTAGGCAACCTGGGGCTGAACCCGGCGCAGTGTAAGAGCCCGACGGTGATCATCATTGCGGCGACAATCGCGTTGTATCCGGAGCACGTGTATCGCAGCGGTCTCACGGTTGTGACTTGCGCGACGCGACGTTCCGGACCGGCCACGCTGAACCCGGCGGTGAAGTCGTTGAATTACCTGAACAATGTGATGGCGCGGATCGAGGCGAACCTCGCGGGCGCCGACGAGGCGCTCATGTTGAACGACGCCGGCAACGTCGCGGAATGCACCGCCGACAATGTCTTTATCATCAAGAAAGGGCAGATCTTCACGCCGCCCATCTCAGCCGGGGCGCTGCGTGGCATTACGCGATCCGTGGTTTTCGAAATCGCAGCAGAACTGGGGATCAAAATCTCCGAGACAGACATCTCACGGCACGACGTCTTCGTGGCGGATGAGTGTTTCCTGACGGGCACGGCGGCAGAGGTCATACCGGTCATCAAAGCCGACGGGCGCGTGATCGGGAGCGGGACGCCGGGTGCGATGACAACACGAATGATCGCGCGCTTCCGCGAGATGGTGCGCGAAGGCGGAACTCCCATCTATTCCTGAATCCGGGAAGAGAAGCGCTGCGCGCGCGGGTGGGCGGAGAAAGCTGGTGGCTGCTTCCGGCGCCGAAAGGTTAAGTTTACCGAGATGTTGTGCGACGTTTGCAAATGCAATGACGCGACAGTGTTCCTGACGCAAATCATTGAGGGCAAGATGCAGAAGGTGAACCTCTGCGATGCCTGTTCGAAGGAGAAGGGCGTGCAGGACCCCACCGGCTTCGCGCTCGCGGATCTGCTGCTTGGGATTGGCGCGGCGGAGGAAATCGAAAAGGGCGCGCCCACCGAAAAGTGTTCGGTCTGCGGATTTACGCAGGCGGATTTCAAGAAGTCGGGACGGCTCGGCTGCAGCGCCTGCTACGTCACGTTTTCAGAGGGTTTGGGCAGCCTGTTAAAGGCGATGCACAAGGGGACCGAACACGTGGGCAAACTCCCGCAGCGGGCGCATCAGCAACTCGAATTGAGCGACCGGATGCGAAACCTGGCGCGGGATCTGCAGAAGGCGGTGGCGGATGAAAACTATGAGACTGCAGCCTCGTTACGCGACCAAATCAAGCAGCTCGAAGAACAGATCCCCTCGAAACTAAGATGAAGTTTGCACAATTCATCGCGGGCGGGGGCGAATGGCTGCGAGGCGAGGGGCCGCACCATCAGATCGTGGTCAGCAGCCGGGTGCGACTCGCGCGCAATCTTCGGCAGCGCGCGTTCCCCGGGTGGGCGAAGAAGGCCGAGCGCACCCAAATACTGGAGCTGATCAGGCCTCGCGTGGAAGAACTGCCCGAGATGCAGGATTCCGTCTCAGAGCTGCTGCAGGATCTCTCCGCCCTGGAGAAGCAGGTACTGGTGGAGCGGCACCTGATCAGCCGGGAACACGCGGCGAAGAGCACGGGTAGTGCGGTGGTAATGAATCGCCGGCAAACCCTCAGCATCATGATCAACGAAGAGGATCATTTGCGGATGCAGTCCATCCGCTCCGGGCTGCAGCTCAAGAACGCTTTCAAGCTCGTCGATAAAGTGGACAGCACCCTCGAAGGCAAACTGGACTTCGCCTACGATGCGCGGCTCGGCTACCTGACGGCTTGTCCGACGAACGTCGGCACCGGGATGCGCGCCTCCGCGATGCTGCATCTGCCGGGCTTGGTTTTAAGCGAGATGATCAACCAGGTGATCCAGGCGGTGAACAAGATCGGTCTCGCCGTGCGGGGGCTCTATGGCGAAGGCACCGAGGCGATGGGCAATCTTTTCCAAATCTCGAATCAGACGACGCTCGGAGAAAAAGAAGAGGAGATCATCAATCGGTTGAGCAAAGTCATCGAGACTATCATCGAGAAGGAGCACGACGCCCGCCAGATGTTGATCCAGAAAAAGCCGAACACGCTCTGGGATCAGATCGGCCGTGCCTACGGCGTTCTGACCTTCGCGCACGCCATGACTTCGAAAGAGGCGCTCAACCTGCTCTCCATCATCAAGCTGGGAGTCGACCTCGGAGCCTTTCCCGAAGACCGCCGCCTGCCGATCGATGAGCTGTTCATCGACACGCAGCCGGCCCACCTGCAGAAGAGCTCCCAACAGAAGTTAAGTGCCGAAGAACGCGATGAGTTACGGGCCCAAATTATCCGCGACCGTTTGCGAGTCTTCCCCAAACCTGATATTAGTAAAGTGGCGCGGGAGGCGACGGGCAATGGCTCATCCTCCCAGCCCCCAAATCAATGAATAATTTTACGCCGCGGGCCCAGCAGGTTTTGGCGCTCGCTCGGAAAGAAGCGGATCGCTTCAACCATAATTACGTCGGCACAGAGCACCTCTTGCTGGGGCTGATCAAGCTCGGGCAGGGGGTGGCGGTGAACGTTCTGCAGAAAATGGGCCTCGATCTCGAGACCGTCCGCATGGAAGTGGAAAAGCAGGTCGGCTCCGGACCGGAAACGAAGATGGTGGGGAATATTCCCTACACTCCGCGGGTGAAAAAGGTGCTGGCCCTCGCAGGCAAGGAAGCCAAGGCGCTCAATCATTCCTACGTCGGGACCGAACATATCTTGCTTGGGCTTTTGCGCGAAGGCGAAGGTGTGGCGGCCCGGGTCTTGAAGAGCCTGGAAGTCGATATCGAACGCACGCGCAACGAGATCCTGAAGGAGCTTGATCCGAACTTTACGCCACCCGAATCCGAGCAGGAGAACGGCGGCGGGGCGGCGGGCGAAGGCGGGTCCAAAAAGGACGTGAAGACGCCAGCGCTGCGCGCATTTGGCCGCGACCTGACGGAGCTCGCGAAGAAAAACGAGCTCGACCCGGTGATCGGACGCGTGAATGAAATCGAGCGTGTCATTCAGATTCTCTGCCGTCGCACGAAGAACAACCCCGTGCTTCTCGGCGAGGCCGGCGTGGGCAAGACGGCAATCGCGGAAGGCCTTGCCCAGGAGATCGCAAACGGCAATGTCCCGGAACTTTTGCGCGACAAGAAGGTCATCACGCTCGACCTGGCGTTGATGGTCGCGGGCACGAAATACCGCGGTCAGTTCGAGGAGCGGATCAAGGCTGTGATGGATGAGATTCGCCGCTCGAAGAATGTCATCCTGTTTATCGACGAGCTCCACACTATCGTGGGCGCCGGTTCGGCCGAAGGCGCGATGGACGCTTCGAACATCATCAAGCCGTCGCTGAGCCGCGGCGAGCTGCAGTGTGTCGGCGCCACAACGCTGAACGAGTATCGCAAGTACATCGAGAAGGATGCGGCCCTCGAACGGCGTTTCCAGACCGTCAAGGTAGAGGCGCCGACAGTAGAAGAAGCGATCCAGATTCTGAAAGGTCTTCGCCCCAAATACGAGGCGCATCATAAGGCAAAGCTGACTGACGAATCCCTCGAGCTGGCAGTGAAGCTCTCCGAGCGCTACATCAGCGGCCGGTTTTTGCCCGACAAAGCGATCGACGTGATGGACGAAGCGGGGGCGCGGGCCCGGATCAACGCCATGACGCGTCCGCCGGACGTGAAGGAGATCGAGCGAGAGATCGAAGAGATTCGCGTCGAAAAGGAAGCCGCGATCAAAGCGCAAGATTTCGAAAAAGCCGCCGCGCTTCGGGACAAGGAGAAGCAGACAAAGGACAAGCTGGAAGGCATTCTCGCGCAGTGGCGCCAGGAGCGGGAAGAGAAAGAAGTGCTCGTGACGGCCGACGACATGATGAACATCATCTCGAAAGTCACCGGTGTGCCGCTCCAGAAAATGGAGCAGAAGGAGACGGCCAAACTGCTCGCGATGGAAGGCGAGTTGAAAGGCAAGGTCATCGGTCAGGATGAAGCGGTCGTGGCGATCTCGAAAGCGCTGCGTCGCAGCCGGGCGGACCTAAAGGACCCGCGGCGTCCGATTGGCTCTTTCATTTTCCTGGGTCCAACCGGGGTGGGGAAAACATTTCTCGCTCAGACCCTGGCGGAATTCATGTTTGGCGATCGTGACGCCTTGATCCAGATCGACATGTCGGAGTACATGGAGAAGTTCACCGCTTCGCGTCTGATCGGCTCGCCTCCAGGCTACGTGGGCTATGAAGAGGGCGGCCAGCTTTCCGAAGCCGTCCGCCGCCGTCCCTACTCCGTGGTTCTCTTCGACGAGATCGAAAAAGCGCACCCGGACGTGATGCATTTGCTCCTCCAGATTCTGGAGGAGGGCAAAGTGACGGATTCGTTAGGCCGAAAGATCGACTTCCGAAATACGATCATCATCATGACGTCCAATGTCGGCGCCGAGACCCTGAAGAAGCAGACGACGATGGGCTTTGGAGCGGTCAAGCCGGTCGGTGAACACGAGTATGAAGTGATGCGCGACCGGTTGCTCGAGGAAGCGCGCCGGGCTTTCAAGCCCGAGTTCATCAATCGACTGGACGACATTATTGTCTTCCATCAGCTGACCCGGCCGGACCTGTTGCAGATCGTAGAGCTGGAAGTCGCGAAGGTTTTCAAACGAATCAGGGAGAAGGAAGTGCAAATCGATCTCGATTCCTCAGCGAAAGAGCTGTTGATCGAGAAGGGCTACGATCCGCAATATGGGGCGCGCCCCATGCGGCGTGCCGTCGAGCGTTACCTGGAAGATCCCTTCGCCGAGGAGCTGCTCCGCGGAAACATCAAGGCAGGTGACGTGGTGCACGCGTCCGCTGCCGATGGCAAACTCGCGTTCCACGTGACTCAGCCGCAAGGCAGTGAAACTGCCAGCGCGAGCTAACTACGGTTTGGAATCAATCGCGGCACGGACGTTCCAACCGTCCTGCGCGAGCAAGGCGCAGGCTTCCTCATAGGAACAGCCGCGCGCCTCACGCACAAGCCGAGCGGCGCGGTCGCGCAGTTTCGCGTTCGAAACGCGGACGTCCACCATGAGGTGGCCGCTTACCTTGCCCAGCCGCACCATGGCGCAGGTCGAGAGAATGTTGAGCGCAACTTTTGTCGCAGTGCCGGCCTTGAGCCGAGTCGAGCCGGTCACGATTTCCGCTCCAGTCGGCAGGTCGATCTCTCTGCTCCAGGCAGCGAGAGTTCCGCGGGGACGCGCGGGATTGCACGTCAGGAGGAGTGTTTTCGCGCCAATCTCGCGAGCGCGCGCCAGAGCCGCGAGGACGAAGGGCGTCCGCCCGCTGGCAGTGATGCCACACACCACGTCGCCCGCGGTAACCCCGCGCTCAGCCACGGCGAGGGCGGCGGCCTCGCATTGATCTTCGGCACCTTCGACCGCGGAGTGGAGCGCAGTCGCCCCGCCAGCGATGATGCCCTGCACCCGATCCGCTGGCACGCCAAACGTGGGAGGGATTTCACTGGCATCGAGAACTCCCAATCGTCCGCTGGTTCCAGCGCCGACGTAGAAAAGGCGGCCGCCCGCGCGGAGAGCTGTGGAGATCAATTCCACCGCGGCGACCAGCTCTTTGCGCGCGCTTCTGAGCGCTTCCGTGACGTGGGTTTCCTCCGCCACGAATAAATCCACCAGCTCATCCGTGGAAAGCTGGTCGAGGTGCGCGGAGCGAGGGTTTCGCTGCTCCGTGCTGGCCGCAGCGAGCTGCGGCAGGGGATTCTCGTCGAGCACTCTTCGCACGAAAGTACCTGGCCCTTCCGGAGGACCCCCGGATTTGCGCCAGGCCAGCCAGGCGGAGCCGAGCGCACCCGACTCTCTGCAAACGCTGACGTTCGCATCCGGCAAAAGCTGACGCAGGTGATCCCGGAAGAGCGCCTCGTACTGCGCGTGATGAATGAACAATCCGCCGGAAAGCCTCACTTCAGGCGATGTGAGGCCCAGGCGCTGGGCCACGGCGCGCGTAAATACCGCCAGAATCTGCGCACCTCCATGAAGCGCAGCCAGCATCTCCTTGTGTCCGGCGCGGGCGGACTGGAAGACGACTGGCGCAAGCTTCGCGACCGACATCTTGTCGGCGTGCGAGGCCCAGTTTACCAGCTCCTCCAGCTGATTCAGGCAGAGAGCGCGCAGGATGATTTCGCCCAGAGGGTCGACGCGATGATCGATGTCGTAGTCGGAAAGCACCCGTCGAAGCGCCTGCACTGCGAGATTGTAGCCGCCACCTTTGTCGCCCAGCAGTTGTCCCCACCCACCCGCCTTTTCCGTGTGAGCACCGCAGCGGCCGGTCACAGCGGAGCCGGTCCCGGCGATCACAGTCACGCCGTCACCGGCACCAAAAGCGGTCGCGAATCCGGAGTCGCGATCGCTCCCGACCGCGACCTCCGCGGCCGGCCAACGACTCCGCGTTAGCTCGTGCAGCCGTGCGCGATCGGCTTGATTTGCGCAGCCGGCCAGAAAGACGCCGACGTGTGTCACCTCACCGGGAAGGACGTGAAACATCCGGAGCAGCGCCTCGTCGCTGATGAAGCGAAAATTCGCGGGCGGCAGCAAACCTTCCTTCAAAACCGAGCGATCCGCGGAGATCAAAGCCCATTCCGTCTTTGTACCGCCGCCCTCAATGCCCAGCGCCAATCCCTCTCCGGGCGATGTCGGATCAGTGTGGCCGCACATTTGAGGCATGCGGCCGGGGTGTCGATCAGGCCCGCGGGTGAGCATCGTCGTAGGCACGCTTCAGACGTTCGACCGTGACGTGGGTGTAGATTTGCGTTGTCGACAGGCTGGCATGACCAAGCAGCGCCTGCACGCTGCGCAGATCAGCGCCGCCATCGAGCAGGTGGGTGGCAAAACTGTGCCGAAGCTTATGCGGGCTGAGGGAGATCGGAATGGAAGTGTGCCGCAGATAACGTTTCAGGATCAGCCAGATCGATCGGGTCGAGAGTCGCTGGCGCGCTTTATTGATGAACAATGGCCCGCGCTGCACGTTTGCGCTCGATCGATAACGCGAGACCACTTCCAATGCGGGAGCGCCCACCGGGCAGACGCGTTCCTTGCGCCCTTTCCCGAGCACGCGCACGGACTCCGTGTAAACATCCACGTCGGCGACGTTCAGCGATCCCAGCTCCGCGAGGCGGAGGCCGCTACTGTAAAAGATCTCCATCACAGCCGCATCGCGCAATGGCATCCATGCCGGAGTACGTGGCTCCTTCGGCACCCGTAGCGGAGCGGAGAGCAGCTCATCGATCTGCTGGCGGGTTAGGACGAGCGGTAATTTTTTCTCGGGTTTAGGGAGTTCAAGTTCCCGCACCGGATCGCGCGCGAGCCCCTTCCGCTCCACGAGGAAACGGTAGAAGGTGCGGAAGGCGGAGAACTGCAAACGGATATAGGATCGCGCCTGCTTTTTCTTCATCGCGGTGAAGAGATGGTCGCGGAAATCGTCGGCCGTGCATTCCTTCCACGCGACCGCCTCCGGCCTGTCGCCCCGAAACGCGGCGAGCGCCTGCTGGTAGGCGATCACAGTGCGAGGAGAAGCATTGCGCTCCACTTCGAGGAAGCGAAAGAATTCCTCCGCGAGCAAATCCCGCTCGCGAGCGGCTGGAGCAGCGTTATTCCGGTCGCTCAATCGAAAGCGACTGCATACCCGCTTGGGCGCGGCCGTTCACCTGGCTTCTGAAGATCGGAGGCGGGTTGCGCGACATGAGTTCGTAGTTTTTCAGGATGAACTCTGGATAAAATCCATTGCTGGCCGGCTCGTAGACTTTGTCGGGACCGAACTCGCCGTAGAGCTTGTATTCGTATCCGTTGTCGCTCCCAAACTGCCGAATCTCGCGATCGGGTGCGAGCTTCTGCTTTTCATTTAGAACCACGAGCTGCGAGCTGCTCCACGGCTGGCCGGGCCGCCGGACGTAGCCCCAGATCTTGTAGACTGGTTTGAAGTAGCGGCGGCCGATGTAATAATCGCCCGGCGGTTCGCTCTGGATGCTCGCCGCGCTCGCATAAAGCGCGGAGGATTGGATGCCCTGCGGTGCGCCTGCGCATCCTCCCAAAAGGGCCCCGGTGACGAGCAGGAGGGAGGGGAAGACGAGGCGAAAGGCGCTTTTCATATCCAGGAACAACGCTCCTATTATCGCACACTTCCCGCGCGTGCAATCGCGCAGCCGAGAAGTGCAATCCACGCCGCGGGCTCGGCGCGGGAAGCATTCTATTTTGCATCGCGTCGCGCCCGCTCCTAAGCTCCTTGCGATGTTCGAACTCGAAGTTTATGCAGCGGGCGTGCGAGACTTGAACAAGATTCTCGAGTTGGACCAGGAGCTGCAGGCAATCGCCGGGCTCCGCTACAAAGTCGACAGCAATCATGATGTGGTTTACCTGGCCCTGGAGGAGCCGACGGTCACTTTCCGGGAAATCCGCGCCATGTTTCGGAAGCTCGGGCTTGATCCACGGTTCATCGGCGCCATTCCCAGCGAGCTGCGCCCGAAGATCAAAACCCAGCTGCTTGCGGTCTAGCTGCAGGGCAGGCTTGCTGCCCATCCGTCGTCAGATCCTGGAATGACACGCTTAATCACCGCGCTCGGTGCCGCTGTCGTCGCGCTTTTTGTTTACCTCGGCGAGCTCGTGGTGCTCGCTGCGGAAACGGCTGCTTCCATCGTCCAGCAGAAGATTCGTTGGCGGTTGTTCATGAACCAGATCGTCGAGATCGGCCTGCGCTCCCAGTCTGTGGTCGTAATTACGGGCGCCTTCACTGGTGCTGTCTTTGCCGCGCAGACCTTCTTTCAATTTAACAAGCTGGGGATGGGCTCGGCCGTGGGCGCGGTGGTTTCAGTCTCGATCTGCCGCGAACTCGGGCCGGTGCTGACCGCGCTGATGGTGACGGGACGCGTCGGCGCCTCGATGTCGGCGGAAATCGGCACGATGAAGGTAACCGAGCAGATCGATGCTCTACGGGCACTCGCGGTGCATCCGATTGACTATCTGGTCGTGCCGCGCACCCTGGCGATGTTGGTTTCGATGCCTCTGCTTGTCGCGGAATGCATGGGCGTGGGCATTCTTGCCGGCTATCTCGTGGCGATCGGATTGCTCGATGTGAACGGTCCCTATTACATGGCCAACATGGTCCGCTGGACGCAGTTGCGCGACATCGTGATGGCGTTATCGAAAGCGTTTTGTTTCGCGGTGCTGATTGTCTTTATCGCCTGCCATAAGGGCCTCACGACGCGCGAAGGGGCGGTGGGTGTGGGCAAAGCGACGACGGAAGCTGTCGTCAATGCGTCGCTCGCGGTGCTGATTTTTAATTTTTTCCTCACCATGATGCTGAACGTCATTTTTCCGGCGGGTTACCAGTGATGATGGAGCAGATGGCTGCGAGCTTAAGTGAGACTCCACAGGTCGCCGCTCGGTCCAAGGCAGCGATGATCGCGGTGCGCGGAGTGACGAAGAGCATCGGGCCGCAGGAAATTTTGCGCGGTGTCGATCTCGGAGTCGCGAAAGGGGAGACGCTCGTCATCATCGGTCGCAGCGGCGGCGGAAAAAGCGTGCTCCTGAAACATCTGGTCGGATTGATGCATCCTGACGCGGGCGAGATTTGGATCGATGGCGAAAACATCATCGGGCTGGGCGAACGAAAGCTCGCGGCCATTCGGCGCAAGGTCGGCATTCTGTTCCAGAGCGGGGCGCTTTTCGACTCGATGACAGTCGAGCAAAACATTGCCTTTCCCTTGCGTGAAGCCGGTGAGCGCGATGCGGGCAAAATCCGGGAACAGGTTAACGAGATGCTGGAAGTGATCGAAATGGAAGGGCAACAGGACAAGATGCCGGTGAATCTGAGCGGCGGGATGAAGAAACGAGTGGGCTTGGCGCGCTCGATCATCCGCCGGCCAACATGTGTTTTGTACGATGAACCGACCGCCGGCCTGGATCCGGTGGTCTCGGACAGTATCAACCAGCTGATTCGCCGGCTGCAGAAGCGCTACGGGATCACAAGTGTGGTGGTGACACACGACATGAAGAGCGCGTCCCACGTCGCAGATCACATCGCTTACCTGCACGAAGGACGGGTTTATTTCTACGGTACGCCGGCAGAGATCGAGAAGTCATCTGATCGGCTCATCCAGGATTTCATGATCGGCCGATCCGAGGGTTAAGGGCGGCGTTTCGGCCAAGGCGTGGTAGGATTCGCGACGCTCACCCGTGGTGCGACGATCAAATGAACGAAGGCGGAAAAGGTTTGGAATTCAGGGTTGGGCTCTTCGTTTTTGTGGGCCTGGCGGTGCTCGCGGCGCTGGTGGTGCAGTTCGGTCGGGTGGGGGAGGGGTTTAAGACTTACTACAACGTCACGGTTCGGTTCCCGGATGCGAGCGGCTTGCTGAAGAGCTCGGACGTTCTGATGGCGGGCGCGAAGATTGGGCGCGTCGCAGGCGGCATCCAGCTGGCGCCGGAGGGGCATGGTGTGGTGGTGCCCTTGCGCATTTTTGAGCACGTCAAGATTCCGGTCGACAGCAAGTTCACCGTGGGAAGCTCCGGCTTGCTCGGGGATCGCTACGTCGCGGTCGCGGTGCCTCCGGGGAAGCCGACAAGTTTCCTGCACAAAAACGCGGAGATTATCGGCACGCGCGAGACCGGAATGGACGACCTGACGCGCGAGGGTGGTCTGCTGGTGGGCGATTTGCGCGCCACGGTGCAGAACGTCAACGCCACATTCACCCGCTTGAACGAGCAGGCGCTTTCCGCGGGGAACATGGAGAGCCTGCGATCGACGCTGGAACGCTTAAACCAGACGAGCGGAACGCTCGCAGAATCCGTGAAGAAGATCGACGGCGTCCTGGAAAAAGCGGGCGCTACGATGGCGTCGACGAAAAAGGCGGCCGATGATGTGCAACTCGCGGTGGCCGATGCGCGCAAGACGATCGCCGCAGCGACCGAAGTCCTGCGCGAAGCTCGCACGGGCAACGGAATGCTCGGCACACTGCTCGGCAACGAGCAGGTCGCGCGGGATCTGCAGGCTTTGATCAGCAACCTGCGGGCGCATGGCGTCCTCTTTTACCGCGACAGCGCCACGCGTGCCGAGTCGCAGTCCGGCCCGGAGAAGGTCACCCCGCCGCGGCGGCGAGAGCGCCGGCCATGACGCCGCTGCTTACCGTCAACCTACTGCGGGCGCTCTTTGTCACGTTTTGCGCGACCATCGGCGGGATCGTGAGCGCGGAGGTGCGGGAGAATGCGATCCCCGGCATCGTCGTCGGCGTTATCTTCGGCTTGTTCGTCATGCTGGTCGATCGATTGCTCAAGGCGATCTCGGTACGCGCTTCTCGTCGGCGACCTTGGGCTGTTGCCTGGCTCTTATTTGCCAATTTGTTAGTCGCTTCCGACGTTCTGCGGTTCCAAACGGAAACCAATCAATGGACCGCGCGCCTGGCTCGTTTACTGCACGTTTGCTTATCTCGTGATGCTCGCGATGCAGCGCGCGGGGCCGCTTCTCGGTGCAAGCGCCAGGGTGATCGTGTCCACCGCGCTCCAGACGGCAGCCGGGCGGTTGATCTTGCGAGTTGAAGGGCAGCACTGGAATGCGCTTGCACCCGGCGTTACTTCCACAAGCGCAAGTCTTCCAGACTAGAGTCCCACGGCTGCGCGCACCCGAGTCATGACGCGGTCCGCCTCGATCGTCGCGCGCGCTGCGCCGCGGCTCAGCACTTCGGTGATGTAGTCAGGCTGCGAGAGAATCTCCGTTCGTCGTTTCCGCATCGGCTCAAAATACTCCCAGGCGCGGCTAAACAGCTGCTTTTTGAAGTCACCGTAGCCCGTTCCGCCCCGGAGGAACGCATCGCGCATCGTTTGAATCTCGTGCACGTCGCCAAAGAGGGAGTAGAGCTGGAAAACGATCGAGCTCTGCGGATTCTTCGGCGCGTCGACCGGCGCAGAATCGGTCACAATCGCCATCACCCGTTTTCGGATTTCTTTTTCGTCGCCGAAAATTTCGATCGTGTTGCCATAGCTCTTGCTCATTTTCTGGCCGTCGAGACCTGGAACAGTCTCCGTCGTGGCTCTGATGCGTGGCTCTGGCAGTTTAAAGAGCGGCTCGCCTCCGCCGCTGAACGTCTCGTTCATCTTTATCGCCAGGTCTCGCGTCACTTCGATGTGCTGCTTCTGATCACGGCCAACAGGTACGACGTCGCTGTCGTAGATCAGAATATCGGCAGCCATGAGGACGGGATAGGTAAAGAGTCCCGCCGATGCCGGCATTCCCTGCATCGTCTTATCCTTGTAGGAGTGACACCTCTCGAGCAGTCCCATCGGTGTGACGGTGGACAGGATCCACGCCAGCTCTGTCACCTGTGGCACGTCTGATTGCAGGAAAAACGTGCACCGCTCCGGGTCCAGACCGCAGGCGAGAAAGTCGACCGCAACGCGTCGGCTATTTTCGCGGAGAGTCGCGGCATGATGGAGGCTCGTCAGCGCATGATAATCCGCGATAAAGTAGAAAGCCTCACCCTCGTCCTGCAGTTCGATCGCGGGGCGCATCATCCCGAAATAATTCCCAATGTGCAGAGGACCGCTCGGCTGAATTCCAGATAGGATGCGCATGGAGGAGGCGGGAATCTCCGGCGGCTTCCGCCCGATTTCAATCCTCACTTCCGCGGCCGCCGATCCCCGCCGGCACCGGACCGGGAGACTCTGCCAGCGAATCGTGCGCCCGCCCGCGGCACGCGCGGCGCGCTGCCAGCATAGAAATAAAAAGCCCGGCTTCCTCTTTCGAAGAAACCGGGCATAAGTTCTGGCGACGTCCTACTCTCGCACAAGCTATACAAGCACTACCATCGGGGCTGCAGCGTTTCACTTCCGTGTTCGGAATGGGAACGGGTGGGGCCACTGCGCTATGATCACCAGAAGGGAAGAGCGCGCTTTGCGCTGCTCGCTTCTGGTGGCGTCGCTTTCGCGCCGCGTAAATGGCGATCGGTGAAATTGTGAATGTGCTGTTAGCCATTCGCTTATCACCAGTCACTATTCACCATTTCAAAGAACAGCTGATTCTCTGATATCTACATACAGGGACAGTTTCCGCAATTTTCAAGGCTTCGTTTTGTTAAAGTCATTCCCCTCAATCGGCCGCCGCAGCAGCTTTGAGGCTGCCGCGACGGGTTGATTGAAAAGTAAATGACCAAGCCGAACGAGTTATTAGTATCACTTAGCTGAATACATTACTGCACTTACACCAGTGACCTATCAACGTGGTGGTCTACC
>JBPCMX010000030.1:0-52681 GCA_051001855.1 Chthoniobacterales bacterium | reverse complement strand
ACGGCCGCGAGCGGCGAAGCGGGACTGCGCCTCGCCCGGCAAGCGCCGCCAGTCGTGATCACGCTCGATGTGATGATGCCGGAGATGGATGGCTGGACGGTGCTCGCGGCGCTCAAAGCCGACGCCGAGCTGCGCGATATTCCCGTTATCATGCTGACGATGGTGGACGATCCGGAACGCGGCTTCACCCTCGGGGCGGCGGATTACGCGACAAAGCCTTTAGATCGCTCGCGCCTCGCGCAGCTCCTCAGAAAATACACGTGTCCGAACCCGCCGTGTCCGGTTCTCCTGGTCGAGGACGACGTCGCGACCCGCGCGATCACGCGCAACATTCTCGAGAAAGAAGGCTGGAAAGTGAGTGAAGCCGAAAACGGCCGCGCCGCGCTCGAGTGCATGGAGCAGGACCGACCGACTCTGATCTTGCTCGACCTCATGATGCCGGAGATGGACGGCTTCGAATTTCTTGAACGGGTGCGGCAGCATCCGGAATGGCGGTTAATTCCGATCGTTGTCTTGACGGCGAAAGACCTCACGGCGGAAGACCGGCGACGCCTGGCCGGCTCGGTCGATACGATCCTGCAGAAGAAGAGCGATTCCCGCGACGCACTCCTTGCTGAGGTCCGCGAGCTGGTCGCAAATTGCGCCGCATGAGGTTAGAAGCCGCACAGACATGCCTCGAATCCTCCTCATTGAAGACAACGAGATGAACCGCGACATGCTTTCGCGCCGCCTCGAGCGCAGAGGCTATCAGGTCGTGCTCGCGACCGACGGCGAGAATGGCGTTGAGATGGCTCGCGCCGACCTGCCTGATTTAGTGCTGATGGACATGAGCTTGCCCGTGCTCGACGGCTGGGAAGCCACGCGCCGCCTGAAAGCGGACCCCGCGACGCTACACATCCCGGTCATCGCGCTCACCGCGCATGCGATGTCCAGCGACCGCGATAAGGCGTTGGAAGCCGGCTGCGATGATTACGACACGAAACCTGTGGAGTTGTCGCGTCTGCTCAGCAAGATCGAGGCTCTCTTGAGCGGCGGCGGAAGCCCGATCACTGCACCATCGGCATCGTGAGCGAACCTCAAACGCCGCGGAACAACGCGCCCCCGCACGCGCTCCCTTCGGCGCTGCTCCACGAACTGCGCACGCCGCTCAACCACATCATCGGGTTCTCCGAGTTGCTGCTCGAGCAGCCGGACAAGAATCTCGTTCCGGACCTGCAGAAGATCCACACGGCCGGCCGGCAACTGTTATCGCTCATCGACGAGAACTTCCATTCGCCCGGCTCCAGCGCTCCGCCCGCCGCACCGCAGGGAACGTCACCGGACGAGCCAGCCGCCGAAGGAAGTGCGAACGACCCTGCGGCAGGTCAACTGGCCTCAGGCGCTGCGAAGGGATTCGTCCTCGTGGTCGACGACATCGAAGCCAATCGCGACGTGCTCTCGCGTCATTTGCAGCGGCAGGGTTACCAGGTCGCGACCGCCGCGGATGGACAACAGGCCTTAGAGAAGCTGCGGGCGGAGACCTTCGACCTCGTGCTGCTCGACGTCATGATGCCGGAAATGGACGGCTACGAAGTGCTGCAGCGCCTCAAGGCCGACCACGCCTTGCGCCACCTCCCGGTCATCATGATCTCCGCCGGCAGCGAACTCGAATCGGTCGTGCGCTGCATCGAGTGGGGCGCGGAGGATTATCTCTCGAAACCGTTCGATCCCACACTGCTCAAAGCGCGCATCGGCGCCTGCCTCGAAAAAAAGCGCGCCCGCGACAGCGAGCAGGCACTCGACGTCGCCTTGCACGCGCAGAACCGGGCCATGGCCACGTGGCGGAAAGCGCAGGAAGCCGATCTCGCCATCGCCCGCACCACGCAACAAGCCATCGTCACCTCGGCGCTGCCCGCGCTCGAGAGCTGGGAGGTGGAGACGCTTTATACGCCGCTCATCCAGGTCGGCGGCGATGTCTATGGCTGGCGGCAGCTCGAGAATGGCTCCGCCCTCTTCTGGGTCGCCGATGCCACGGGCCACGGCATTCGCTGCTTCGGGTCTAGCGGCCGCCGAATAGAGGGATCGTTGAACGTGGACGCACCTAATCCGTCTTCTGCACGCGCGAGAGTGAACGTTTCCTTCTAAGGCGGAGAGCGGAGTTCAATTCAAGGAAGGGCGATTCCCAGATCGCCCCGGCGTCTTGGAAGACGCCGCTCCTTGTCGAGCCGCTTCACAAATCCAGCAGAACGCGCAGCCGGTCCTCGACCTCGGCCATGGCGGCGCGTGAAAGCATACCCCACTTGGAAATAAGCCGTTCCTTGGAAACCGAGCGAACGGCTTCGCACATCACCACGCTCTTGCTGGTCGTCCCGCCATCTCCCTCCTCGATTCTGACGTGCAGCGGGATGTCGCGCAGCGTGGAAGTTAAAGGCAGGACCACAATCAAGTCCGCCGGCCCGGAGTTGAACAAATCCACCGAGACGACGAGCACGGGCCGTCGGCCGCGTTGTTCGCGCCCGAGGGTAGGATTCAGGTTAGCCAGCCAGACTTCGCCTCGGCGCGGGTTGGGCATCAGATTCCGTCAGCCAATGTGCCGTCCAAGCTGCGGAGTTCTGTCTGCCACGCCTTCCACGCGCTTTTGCTCTCGCGCAGTTTGGCGTAGCCGAGGTTGGCGCCTTCGAGCAGCAACCGCCTCCGCTCATTCTCCACCGATCGGTCGAGCATTTCCTGCAGCGATGAATTCGTTGCCTTGGCCATTTCCGTGAGGCTGCGATGGGAGGCGGGACTTATTCGGACAGTAGCGGGCATGAGAAATGTATACAATTCCGTCGACACATCTGTCAACGACGCATTCGGAGGAGAAGATGAGGAAGAGAGAAGAGCGGACGGTCTTTTTTCCGGTGGAAATCGCGGGCGGGTTTGCCTATCATTCGCGCCTCTATGACATCTCGCATGCTTCCACTTTTTCACTTCTTTTCGCGGCGTTCTGCGCGGCGGTGACGCTCGGAGCGCTGGGTTTATCGGCCTCGCTTTCGGCGCAGGGTTTGCCCGGTTATTCGATCGTGGATCTGGGTGCGTTGACCATGCCGGGTGGGGGCCGGGGACAGGGCGTGAACGATTTCGGGCAGGTGGGCGGCTACAGCACGGCCTCGGATGGAAGGAATCACGCGGTGCTCTACGGGGCCGGAATGAACCCGCAGGATATTGGCACGCTCGGTATGAACTCGATCGGCTACGGGATTAATAATCTCGGGCAGGTCGCGGGGCAGTTTGGCAATTTCAGTGGGACGGCGTTTCTCTATACGCCGGGAGTGGGAATGCAGAGCTTGGGCGTGTTCGATCCGGGTGGGAACGGTTTCAGCCGCGCCTACGGCGTGAATAACGCGGGCGCGGTGACGGGTTACTCGTCGAACGCGAACGGCTCTTTCCAGCACGCCTTTCTCTATACGGCCGGGACCGGGATGCAGGATATCGGGTCGTTAGGCGGAACGCAGAGCGCGGGGTTCGCGATCAATGGTTCGAACCAGATCGTGGGCCGTTCGCTGGTGACGGGCAATGCCGGTTTCCAGGCCTTTGTTTACAATCCCGGGACGGGCATGATGAACATCAACACGCTCGGTGGGCAAAGCGAGGCGCATGGGATTAACAGTTTCGGCATCGCCACGGGCACGGTGCAGGGGATGGACCTGGCCGGGTATGCCTTCCGCTGGGACCCGGTGAACGGAATGGTCACGCTGGCGACCCCGGGCAGCTGGATGGACGTGATCGGCAACAGCATTAACGACGCCGGTGAGATCGTGGGCTCCGCTAGCATTTCGGGCGGGATGCACGCGATCGCGTTTATCGATGGGACCAGCTATGACCTGCAAACGCTGATCACAGCCTCGAGTCCTTTCACCACTTTGCTCGAGGCGTTCAGCGTGAATGCGTCCGGGCAAATCACTGGCTACAGCACTTCGCGGATCGACGGCCTAGAGCACGCCTTTCTGCTCACGCCAATCCCGGAACCCGGGAGCGTGGCGCTGATCGCGCTGGGAACTCTAATCTTGGGGATCAAAGTCTGGCAGCGAAAGCGGATTGACGGGCGCGCCAGGATCAATTTCGCCTAACCTCACTGCGAAGTCGGGGCTGGTGGTGGAGTGGCGCTGCGCGCGTTGCGCGTGTCTGTGATTCAGCCGATTCCTTGCCACAATGCATCCACCAGAAATTCCGATTCTTGGACCGTTGCAGGTTGGCCGCCGGTAGGAGCACCTGGTCACGCTGCCAGGGTCGTTGCTGAATGATGAGCCGCGGCCGGTGGGGTGACGATCACCGGGGCGGAGCTGGGGCCGACGCTTTTTGTCGGGGCCGGGGTGCATGGGGGCGAGTATCCGGCGATCGAGGCGGTGATTCGACTGGGCCGGACGCTCGATCCGAAGAATCTCGCGGGGACGGTTATCTTGATGCCGGCGCTCAACCTGCCGGCCTTTCGCAGCCGGAGCATGTTTGTTTGTCCGGTCGATCACGTGAATCCAAACCGCGTTTTCCCGGGCGATCCGGAGGGAAGTTATAGCGAGCAGAGGGACTGGGACTGGGGTCGGTCCTAAGGCGATGAGCATTTTCTGAAAGCCCTGCTTCGACGGCCGAACTAGGCGCAGTTGACCAGCCAGACAGCTTTTGAGAACATGTCGTTATGGCGGGGCGGTGGAGGAGGTCACGAAGGAGGCGCTAAATCTTCCGCTCCAGCAGCGTCTCGCGCTGGCCGGGTTTCGCGGGCACTTCGGGGCCAGAGTTTGGATCTCGGCGCGGCTCGGCGAAGCGGCGGAAGGAGATTAGGCGCGGTAGCTACGCTGGCTGCCAGGTGCCGTCAGGATCCGCGCCGGTGACACGCTTGCGGGCTAGCGCTGGCTCCTCGAACTGCGGTTCGGGCTCTGGCGCGGCTTCGTCGTCCGTCGCCACAGCGAGCGCATCACTGCCGGTCTCGCGGTGCTGGTTCACGTTATGCGCGATCAGCACATACAGCGACGGGACGATGAACAAGGTGAAGAGCGTGCCGATGGTCATGCCGCCGACCAGCACCAGACCGATCGAGTTTCGCGCCTTGGCGCCGGCGCCGGTGACGAAGACCAGCGGCATGTGACCGGCGACGGTCGCGATCGTGGTCATGAGGACGGGGCGCAAACGGATGCGCGCCGCCTCGGAGATCGCAGCGATCTTGTTCCGGCCTTCCTGTTGCAGGTGATTCGCAAACTCCACGATCAGGATGGCGTTCTTCGCGATCAGGCCGACGAGGGTCACGAGGCCGACTTGCGAGTAGATGTTGAAACTGGTCGTCCACGAGTCGGTGAAGAACTTCATGTTCGGGTTCGGCAGCTTCAGAAAGATGAAGATCATGGCGCCGAAGAGCGCGAGCGGGACGGAGCCGAGCAAGATGATGAGCGGATCGCGGAAGCTATTAAACTGCGCGGCGAGGACGAGGAAGATGAGGACGACAGCGAGGCCGAAGGCGGGAAGGAATTTGTCGCCTTCCACGCGGAGCTGGCGGGACTCGCCCTTGTAATCGATCGAGTAACCTTTCGGCAAAATGCGCGCGGCTTCGTCTTCGAAGAGCTTGAGCGCCTGGTCGAGCGGGAGCGGAGAGGCGCCGCTGATCGTGACCGCGTTCAACTGCTTGAAGCGGCTGAGGGAGCGCGGGACGGTTTTCTTCTCGATCGTGGCCACGGTGCCCAAGGGGATGAGCTTGTCGTTAGGCCCGGTGACGTAGATGTCCTTCAGCTGGTCGGGGTTCAGACGATCGGCGCGTTCTACTTGCGGGATAACCTTGTAGGCGCGGCCGGAAATGTTGAAGCGGTTGACGAAGTTGCCGCCGAACATGGCGGAAATATCGGCGCCGATCTGCTGCAGGTTCAGGCCGAGCGCGGCCACCTTGTCGTGATCGATCACAACCTGCGCCTGCGGCTGGTCGATTTTCGTGTCGACCGTGGTGAAGAAGAAGCCGGCGGCCTTCGCTTTGTCTTCCAGCTTCTTCGCGAGCTCGATCATTCGCTCGGGTTCCTCGGTGGAGAGAATGACAAACTCGACGCCGAAGTTGCCGCCACCGGGCAAGGCGGGCGGCATGATGGGGAAGAGCTCGATGCCCGGAATGCTGCCGAGCTTGGCCTGCACGAGCGGGCGCAACTGGAAAGCGGTGCGCTCGCGTTGATCCCAAGGCTTCAGGACCATGCCGCCGAAGCCGCCGCTCGGGCTCGTGATCTGGAAGGTAAACTCTGTTTCCGGGAAGCCCATAAAGACCTTATTCGCCGCGTCGGCGAAGGTGGCGGTCTGCTCGATCGTGGCGTTCGAAGGCGCCTGCACGATGCCGAAGATGACGCCCTGGTCCTCGGTCGGCGCGAGTTCCTTGGCCGCGAACCTCGGCATGAGGACGAACATGATCGCGGCGATGATCGAGAGGCCGATCCAGGCGGTGTAAACCGCCGGCCGGAGGCGCAGGGTGGCGTCGAGCTTGCGGCCATACCAGTCGCGCACGCGATCGAAGATATGGTTCACGCGTTTGGCGAAGCCGCGCTCGTTCGCGCCGGGCTGGAGGAACTTCGCCGACATCACGGGCGAGAGGGTGAGCGCGACGATGCCGGAAATCGTGACCGCGCCAGCCAGGGTGAACGCGAACTCGCGGAAGAGCGTGCCGGTTAACCCGCCCTGGATGCCGACGGGCACATAGACTGCCGCGAGCGTGATCGTCATCGCGATAATCGGGCCCACGAGCTCGCGCGCGCCGAGAAGCGCGGCGTCGAGCGCGCTCAAGCCATCGCGCAAATGGCGCTCCACGTTTTCCACCACGACGATCGCGTCATCCACGACGAGACCGACCGAAAGCACGATCGCGAGGAGAGTGAGCAGATTGATCGTGAAGCCGAACATCTGCATGAGAAAGACGGCGCCGATCAGTGAGATCGGGATCGCGATCACCGGGATAATGGCGGAACGCCAGGAGCCGAGGAAAAGGAAGATGACGAGACAGACGATGGCGAGCGTCTCGCCCAGCGTTTTGTAGACGTCTTTGATCGCGGTGTTGATGTAGGCCGTGCCGTCGTAGGCGATGCGGCCGCTCATGCCGGTGGGCAGTTCCTTCGTGATCGCTTCCATCTCCACGCGGACGCGTTTCACGACGTCGATCGAGTTCGCGTTCGGCAGGACGAAGATGCCCATGAAGACGGCGCGCTGGCCGGAGAAGCGGACCTCGGAGTTGTAGTCCTCCGCGCCCAGGACGATGTCGGCGATGTCGCCCAGCCTCACGAGCGATCCGTTTTCCTCCCGCACGACCAGGTTCTTGAAATCATCCACCGTGTGCAGGTCGGTGTTTGCGGTCAGGTCCACCTGGACGAAGGCGCCTTTGGTGCGGCCGAGCGCGGCGAGGTAATTGTTATTTCCCAGCGCCTTGCGCACCTGCGCGGGGCTGACGTTGAGCGCGGCCATGCGGTCCGGTTTCAACCAGATGCGCATCGCAAAAGTGCGGCCGCCAAGAATCTCTGCGCGCTGCACGCCGCCGAGCGCGGTCAGGCGCGGCTGCACGATGCGGTTCAGGTAATCGGTGATCTCGTTCGCCTGCAGCAGGTCGGAGGTGAAGCTGAGATAAGCGGAGGCAAACTGCGAGTCGGACGACTCGATGTTGATCACGGGGATCTCCGCCTCGGGCGGGAGATCGCCGCGCACCTGATTCACCTTCGAGCTGATCTCGGAGAGCGCCTTGTTCGAGTCGTAGTTCAGCTTGAGGCGCGCGGTGATGGTGGAGACGCTCTGCGAACTCTGGGAGGAGAGATAATCGATCCCATCCGCGGCCGCGATCGCGCGCTCGAGCGGGGTGGTAATGAAGCCGCGCACGAGTTCCGCGCTCGCGCCCACGTAAGCAGTCGTGACCGTGACGGAAGCAATGTCGCTGCGCGGATACTGCCGGACGTTTAGGGTAGAGAGCGCCTGCACGCCGGCGATGATGATCACCAGGCTGACGACCAGCGCGAGCACTGGCCGGCGGATGAATAGATCGGTAAAGGTCTTCATGTTGCCGAAAGGCCGCTAGGTGTTTGGCGGTTCCGGGTTCAATTTCGCATCGGGCGCCAGGGTGTTGTCCACGACGACCGGGGCGCCGTTGCGCAGCTTGAATACGCCCGTGCTCACGACTTGGTCGCCTTCTTTCAGACCCTTCGTGACCGCGATAAAATCGCCGCGCGTCTCGCCGGTGCGGATGAAGACCTGGCGGATGACGAGCGAGTCTTTTCCGGTTTTTTCATCCGCCTTTTTCTCGATCACGTAAACAGAGTTGCCGTACGGGGCGAAGGCGACCGCGGTCTGCGGGATGTAAAGTGTGGGCGCGGCTTCCGGCAGGATGACACTGACGCGCGCGAACATCCCGGCGCGGAGTGCGTGGTCGGAGTTATCGATCGCGGCTTGCAAGGCGACCGTCCGGGTCGCGGCGTCGATCGAGGAGTTGATCGCGCTCAGGGTGCCGTCGAACTCGCGGCCTTCGATCGCGTCCGTCACCACCTTCACCGGCAGGCCCACTTTCAAGCTGCCCAGCCGTTGCTGAGGCATGGAGAAATCGACGAAGACCTTAGCGAGCGCCTGCAGCGAAACCAGCTTCTGGCCCACCGGCACCATCTGGCCGGGATTGACCTCGCGGATGCCGGCGACGCCGTCGAAGGGCGCGCGGATCACCTTCTTGTCGATGACGGCCTGGATGTTATCGAGCGCCGCTTTACGCTGCGTGTACTTGGCGGAGGCCGCATCGAGTTCCGCCTTGGAAATCACTTTGCCTTCGGCCAAACCGCGGGCGCGCTCGAAGTCTGCCTTCGCCAGCTCGGCATCAGCCTGCGCGGAACGGAGCTGCGCCTCCTCCGCGGAGGTGTCCAGCTTCACGAGCAGATCGCCCTTTTTCACCGGGGTGCCGGATTCAAAACCGATCTCGCTCACCGTCCCGGCCAGCTCGGCGCTGATCGTGGCGCCCTGCACGGGCGTGATCGAGCCGACCGCGGTCAGGAGGGGCGCCCAGTTATCCTGCTTCACCTCGGCGCTGGTCACAGTCGTCGGCGGCGGGACCATCGATTTCCCGCCCTTGATCATGGAGAAAATCTGGAAGGCCTTGATCCCCGCGATCACGAGGAAGATGGCGACCAAGGCGAGGACGATGAGGAGCACAGCGCGGCGTCTGCTTTTTTTCGCCGGCGGAGGATCAACCGGGTAACGGCTGGTCGAGGAACGGTTGGGTTTAGGAGAGAGCAGGTTCGTTGGCATGATCGAAAAGGAGGCGCCACAGATGGCGCACCACGGTTAGTTGACGTTCCCGGCGCTGCGTGGAGGCGGTCTGCGCACTTTCCAGCACGTCCCGCATCATCATGCCGCGCGCGACGGCGAAGATCAGTTCCGACATTTCGTGCGGCTGCAACTCATGCCCGCTTCTTTGGAAATCGGGGCTGTGTTCGATGAGTTCGGTGACGCCGCGTTTCAAGGTCTCAACCACATCGCGCACCATTTTCGCGATATTGGCGTGGCGACCCGCTTCCGCGAAAAGATCGACCACGAACGCAGATTGAATCTGCGGCGCGTCGTCGCAGCAGTGGGCGGTGAAAATAATCTCGAGCGCGTCGAGCAGCGTCGTCGCCAGTCGCGCTCGGGCCACGAGTTCGCCGATTTCGCGCTTATGCTCTTCCGTGATCGCGGAAATAACAGCTTCTTTGCTCGGAAAATAGCGGTAGATCAGCCCCACGCTGATCCCCGCTTCCGCGCTGATATCGTGCATGCTCGTCTGGTGAAAACCGCATTTGGCGAAGCAATGCATCGCGGCGCGCAGAATCTGCGCACGGCGGTCGGCGGTTAACTCGGAAGCGGTAGCCATCGCGGGGACGAGACGATGAATGAACGTTCATTCATTGTCAAATGAGAGGTCAAAGCGGTGTCGCTTGACCGAAGCCGTGCCGGGTGGCCTGCTAGATAAAGAGTGGCAAGAAATGACAGCACCGCCGGCGCGTGGTCGGCCGAAGCCCTGCGGCAGTTTTCCCCCGCAAAGCGCTACCTCGTGGGGGTTTCCGGTGGTCGCGATTCCATTGCCTTGCTGCACTGGCTCCGCGCTGCCGGTTACGCGAAACTGATCGTCTGCCATCTCGATCACGGGTTGCGCGGTCGCAGCTCGACGGCGGACGCGCGCTTCGTCGCCCGCGTCGCGGAAAGGAGCGGTCTCGCGCTGGAGCTCGGCCGGGTAGACGTGCGGAAGCTGGCGGGCGAGTCGAAACGATCCCTCGAGACCGCCGCCCGCTCGGCGCGCTACGCATTTTTTGCCGGAGTGGCGCGGCGTCGCCGTTGCCGCACGATCTTTCTCGGCCACCATGCGGACGATTTGGTCGAAACATTCCTGATCAATCTCTTCCGCGGCGCCGGCTCGGCGGGACAGCGCAGTATGCGGGAGGTGAGGACGCGGCCAATCGGGAAGGTGCAGCTGACGATCGTGCGGCCATTACTGGGAGTGTGGCGCTCCGAGATCGACGAGTATCTGGCCGCGCACGGTCTCCGCTTTCGCGAAGATGCCAGCAATGAGCAGCTCGCTGGGCTGCGCAATCGAGTCCGCCATCGGATCATCCCTTTTTTGCGGAGCGAGTTCGGCCGCGACATCCGGAAAACGGTCCGGCGTGCCGCGCTCATCGCGGCGGAGGAAGACGCATTCCTGGATCAGATTTCGCCGATCATCACCGCCAGGCTCTCCGTGCAGGAGATGCGCGCGGAGCCCGTGGCTCTGCAACGTCGCGCGATCGCGCAGTGGCTCCGCCAGCATGCCATCAGCGACATCGGCTTCGAGATGGTGGACCGAGTCCGTCGCTTGCTCGAAAGCGACGGCCGCTGCGCGAAAATCAATCTGACCGCGGGCCGGCACGCGCGGCGGCGAGCAGGGGAGTTGTTCATCGAGTAGCAGTCCGTAGCTTCCCGCGCGCATGAATCCCGCCATCCGCGTTCGCTTCGCTCCATCCCCGACTGGCTATCTCCACATCGGCGGAGCGCGCACGGCGTTGTTCAACTGGCTTTTCGCGCGGCACCATGGCGGGACCTTTATCCTGCGGGTGGAAGATACCGATCAGGCGCGCAACACCGAAGCCGCGGCCGCGGCGATCTACGATGGGTTGCGGTGGCTCGGGCTTGACTGGAACGAAGGCCCCCACGCCGGCGGCGACTTCGGACCATATTTTCAGAGCGAGCGCAACGAGATCTACGAGCGCAACCTGGAGCGGCTGCAGGCGGCCGGTTGTACTTACGAGGATGGCGGCGCGATCCGCTTCCGTTCGCCGCGCGAGCACGTCGTGGTGGAGGACCTTGTTTGCGGCAAGATCGATTTCGACCTCACGAACCCGGAGACGCACCCCGACATGACGATTCGCCGGCCGGATGGCTCATGGATTTTTCACTTCGTGAACGTCGTTGACGACATCGCGATGGAGATCAGCCATGTCATCCGGGGCGAAGATCACCTCTCGAATACGCCGAAGCACATCGAACTCTACCGCGCGCTTGGCGCCGCGCCGCCGCAGTTTGCCCATATCCCGCTGATCCTGAACCCGGACGGCTCGAAAATGAGCAAGCGCGACACGGGCGCGAGTCTCAACACCTATCTTCAAGAAGGCTTTCTACCAGAAGCGGTGCGCAATTATATTCTACTTCTCGGCTGGTCGCCGAAGGATAACCGCGAACGGCTGTCGCTCGAGGAGATGATCAGCGCCTTTGAACTGGGGAACATTAACCGCAAAGCGGCCTCTTTCGACCTGGAGAAATGCACCTGGCTCAACGGCGAATACGCGCGCGAGCTGCGGGGCGAACGCCTTTACTCGTTAGGCGAGGCAGCCCTGCAGCGCGCCGGCATCGACACGTCAGCCTTCCCGCAATCCTATGTGCAGGCGGCGCTCGACACCTGCGTCGGCAAGTTTCGCATTTTTGCGGAGTTGCCGGCTTACGCCGGGTTCTACTTCCGCGACGATTTCAGCTACAACCCAGAAGGGGCGGCCAAACACTTCACACCCCAGAACAGGCCCCATCTGCAGGCAATTCGCGACGCCTTTGCGTCCGCGGATCCGTTCGACGCGGCCACGCTGGAGATGACGTTGAAAGCGACCGCTGCGGAGTTGGGAGTGAAAGCGGGAGTGCTGGTGCACCCCACTCGGCTCGCCGTCACGGGCAGCAATGCGGGGCCGAGCCTTTATCACCTGCTCGAAATTCTCGGGCCGGAAAAGGTCCTGGCGCGGATCGAGCGCGCGCTCACGTGGCGCGATTTCGCAAGATGACGCGACAGCCACAGTGTGACATGCTTCAGGCGTGAGTTACGCGGTGATCAATGTGGAGGAGACGATCGGGAAAACGGTCGGCCGACGCAGAGCGCCACGCGATCCTCTGGCGCTGGAAGGGAATCGTAAACCCGACATGGCCGCGTGGGGGAAGGCGCTCGCCGGACCGCACTTTCCAAAAGGCGTTTACCGATTCCATTCGCACGCGGAAGCTGATGCATGGCTGTGGAAGATGATGACGCGCCTTCCGACGAGTCCGACGACTTAGTTTCACGAGAACCGGCGGTTGAGGATCTGGTGGAACTCTGCCGCGAGCTAAATCGCCACGGAGCCAAGTACCTAGTTGTCGGTGGATTCGCGATCCGCGCCAGCGGCTACATGCGGCGGACCATGGATATTGACCTGGTCGTCGCCACCGATTTGGAAAATGAAGCGCGGGTTTATAAAGCGCTGGAGATTCTCCCGGACAAAGCCGTCCGGGAACTCGACCCCGGTGACGTGGAGCGCTATACCGTCGTTCGCGTGGCCGACGAGGTCCTGGTGGATTTAATGCACTCTGCCGGGGGTATTCGTTACGACGAGGCGGCGCGCGATGTTTTCGTCCGCGAAGTCGGAGGTGTGCCAATCCCGTTTGCTTCGCCGCCGCTCCTCTGGCGCATGAAGGCGCGGACGCATCGGGAAAAGGACGCGCCAGACCTTGTCTTCCTGCGCGAATACTTCGCCGCTCGTGGCGAAGAGCCGCCGAAGATGTAAGCGCTACCCAGACTTCGCTTGCTTCGCCCAGGTGTCCTTCAGCGTGATCGTGCGATTGAACACAAGCTGGCCGGGGCGTGAATCCGGATCGAGCGCGAAGTAGGCCAGGCGCTCGAACTGGTAACGTTCGTTAGGCACGGCCTCGGCCAGCGATGGCTCGCACTTCGCCTGCACAATCTCGAGCGAAGCCGGATTGAGCCAGCGCTTGAAGTCCCCGTCAGCGTCTGGTTCCGCGACGGTGAAGAGCCGATCATAGAGCCGCACTTCGGCGTCCACCGCTTGCGCGGCGCTGACCCAATGAATCGTCCCTTTCACTTTCCGGTTCGACGTGGCGCCGCCTGATTTGCTCTCGAAATCCGCGGTGCAACGCAGTTCCGTAATCTGACCGGCATCGTCCTTCACGACCTCGTCGCATTTGATGATGTAGCCGTACTTCAGCCGCACCTCGCCGCCGGGTCGGAGGCGGAAAAACTTCGGCGGCGGCACCTCCATGAAATCCGCACTCTCGATGAAGAGCTCACGACTGAAGGGAAGCGTCCGGGACCCGGCGGCCGGATCTTCCGGGTTATTGATCGCGGAGAGTTCTTCGACCTGATCTGGCGGGTAGTTCGTGATCACCACTTTCAGCGGTCGCAGCACTGCAAAGCGCCGCTGCGCGCTCTTGTTGAGTTCATTCCGCACCGAGTGTTCGAGCAGGGCGAACTCGGTCAGGCTCGGATATTTCGTCACTCCGAGCTCCGTGACAAACGCGCGGACCGCGCTCGCCGTGATGCCGCGCCGTCGCAAGCCGGAGATCGTCGGCATCCGCGGATCGTCCCAGCCACGCACCGCGCCGTCGTTCACCAGCTGCAGGAGCTTCCGCTTGCTGATCACGGTGTAGTCGATATTCAGCCGCGCGAACTCGATCTGGCGCGGGAGCTGGCGGGGCAGGTCTAACGATTCGAGAATCCAGTCGTAAAGTGGCCGGTGCACCTCGAATTCCAGCGTGCAAAGCGAGTGCGTGATCCCTTCGATGTAATCGCTCAGGCAATGGGCGAAGTCGTACATCGGATAGATGCACCAGGCCGAGCCGGTGTGGTGATGCTCCCGATGGCGGATGCGATAGAGCAGGGGATCACGCATCCACATGTTCGGAGACGCCATGTCGATCTTGGCGCGCAGGGTGCGCGCGCCGTCGGTGAACTCGCCCGCTCGCATGCGTGCGAGCAGCTCGAGATTTTCGTCCACGGGACGCTCGCGGAAGGGGCTCTCCTTCCCGATCCGGCGATATTCGTCCGTCTGCTCCGGGGTCATATCGCAGACGTAGGCTTTCCCGGCGCGGACCAGCTGCACCGCGTAGTCGTAGATCGCCTCGAAGTAATCGGAGGCGTAGAACGGCTCCGTCGGCGTGGCTGATTCCTGATCGCTGATCGCTGTTTGGATGAAGTCGTTGCCGCGATGGTCCGGCGTCGCTCCCGCGGGCTTGAGCGCCAGCTTGTCCTCCGCCCAGCCGCTGATGAGCCATCGCACATCGGCCAGGATTGAGTCGACGTACTCGCTCTCCTCCTTCGCGGGATTGGTGTCGTCCATCCGCACATTGCAGATGCCACCGAATTCCCGCGCCAGCCCGAACCCGAGACAGATCGCTTTCGCATGCCCGATATGCAGGTAACCGTTTGGCTCCGGCGGAAAACGCGTGTGCACGCTGGTGTGCTTCCCCGTGCGCAGATCTTCCGCCACGATTTCCCGGATGAAATCGGAGGGCGCAGCCGGTTCTGCCAGCGTCAGGTCACTCGTGCTCATGCTCGTGATCGTGCCCGTAATCGCTTGTTGCGCAACGCCGCTCTACATTTTGCGCAGTGAAAGAAGTCTACACTTTCGCCGATCTGCAGAACTGGCCCGGCGCGGCGGGCGAGCAGAACAGCCCTGTGCGTCTTGGGATCTTTGGCGATCCGATCGAGCATTCGCGTTCTCCGCAGATGCAAAATGCTGCCATGGAAGCGTGCGATCTGCCGATGCGTTACGCACGTTTTCACATTCGGTCGGGTGAACTGGGCCCCGCTCTCGGCCTGCTGCCGGCGCTGGATTTTATCGGCGTCAATCTCACCGTGCCGCACAAGATCGCCGGTGCTGCGGCGATGGATCGACTGGACGAATTCGCGCGGCAGGTCGGCGCGGTGAATACGGTGCAAGTGGCCGGTGATCGGTTGCTCGGCTCCAACACGGATGGGCCTGGCTTTGCGCGCGCCATCCGCAGCGAATTTTCCGTCGATCTGCGTGATCTCCGGGTACTGCTGCTCGGCGCGGGCGGCGCGGGACGAGCCATCGCGATGCAGTGCGCCGTGGAAGGCTGCGAGCGCCTCGTGCTCGCGAATCGGACGCCGGAAAAAGCGCAAGAACTCGCGGACGAGTTGCGTCCTCACTTCCGCGACGCGCGGGTCGCCGGCCCAGTGGCCCGATTGGAAGCGGTCCCCTGGGATGAGCGCTCGCTGCGTCTGCAGATCGCAAATACCGACCTCCTCGTGAACGCCACCAGCGTCGGCTTGCGCCGCTCCGACCCGCCTCTCCTCACCGCCGCGCTGCTCGTGCCGCACCTGATGGTTTACGACACCGTTTACGGCCCGCACCGAACCGGCATGCTGCGGGCCGCGGCGGAAGCGGGGGCACGCGGCGCGAACGGTCTCTCGATGCTGTTGCACCAGGGCGCTCTCGCCTTCGAAACGTGGTTCGATCGCGACGCACCGCTGGAAGCAATGCAGTCTTCCTTGTAACCGGTCGCGGCAGCCTCGCGCCCAGCAGGACTCGAACCTGCGACCGTCGGATTAGAAATCCGATGCTCTATCCGGCTGAGCTATGGGCGCTTCTGCCGAGAAGATGCGCGGATGCCCGCCGGCGCGCAAACTGAGCCTGTCTCGCCGGCCCAGCCGCCTGACTGACGCAAAGTTGACGGGCGCCTTCCGCAGAAGACTCGATCAAAACTACTCCCATTTTCCGCCGAGGCTTCAGAGTTGGCAGCGCATTTGCACGCTCACGAGGCGCGGCGTTCCGATCGAAACCAGACCGGTGAGCGACTTGCCGGTTTCGATGTCGGAATTGAGCAGGTTCTCGATCTTCACAGCGCCCGAGATGCGTTCGGAAAACTGGTAGCTGGCAGCTGCATCGATGACGAAGAACGGCGCCAGCTCGATCCTGTTCTGGTCGTCCTCGAATTGCGGGCCGTTGTAGCGCGCCTGGAGGGTGAGGAGCGATTTCGCGGTCGGCGCAAGTTCGAGCGTCGTCGCGGCGACGTGCCGTGGTGTTTGTGCGAGCAGATTGCCGCGCAGGCTCGGCTCGGATGCCTCGGCGATCGTCGGCTCAGTGAAGAGATAGCTCGCCCGCAACCGGAGCAGCGGCGCCACCTGCCAGTCGCACGCCAGTTCCACCCCGGGAGCGGTCACCAGGCCGATGTTCTGGCGCTGCCGCAGCACGACGCCTGCGGGGATGAACCCGCCGGGATTGAAGGCGCCGGGACCAAAGCCGACGGTGACGTTTCCGATCGCGTCCTCGAGACGGTTATAAAACGCCGTGCCGGTCAGCCGCAGAGCTTTCACCGGCTGCCAAGCAACCCCTGCCTCACCCCCGAGGAGCCGCTCCGGAGCAAGTGCGGCGTTCGCTTCCGTGACCACATTGCCGACTCGAAACGGCCGGTAGAGCTCATTCAACGTGGGCACCCGAAAGCCGGTGTAGCCGGCCGCTCGGAGTGCCAGTTCGCGTGTCAGATCGATGCTCGAACCGAGCCGTCCGTTCGCGCTCTCGCCACCGCGATCGCGGTATGCGGTGGCGAGCGTGGTCGCACCGGTCGCGGCATTGAGTTCGGTGCGCGAGGCATCGAAAAGCTGCCAACGATCGATCCGCGCGCTGCCGACGATGACCGCCGCGGGGCTCACGCGCCAGGTATCCTCCAGAAAGGCGCCGAGAAACAACTGCTTCCCGCCCGCATTGCGCAGGCTGGTGAAGCGGTTCGCCACAAACCGAAACGCTTCGTTCGTTTCGCCCTCCACCCAGCGCGCATCCGCTCCGAGGGTGATGGCATGCCGCGCTCCGAGCGTCATCGTCCAGACGGCGCTCCCGCCCGCGGCCTCGGCCGGCACGTTGAATTGATCGAGCGAAGGCGTCTCGATCGTGCGTAGCGCGTTGATCGAGCTGAAGGTGCTGCGGAATTTCCGCTGCTGTCCGTAAACGCTGAGCCGCAACGCGCCCGGTAGCTCGGGGAGGCGAAACGTCCAGCTCGCGCTCGCGTCGGCGCCGCTCGTGTCGTTGCGGGTGAAGACGGTGCCGTTGCCGCGCTTCTCGTGGAAGGCATCCGCTTGGAAATGGAGGTTCGAGTCCCGGCTGACGGCGAAATCTCCCGCGAGACTCAGGAGCTCGGAATCGCTGCTCGCGTTGTTGTCCACCGGCCCGCGTTGATCGTGCTGCAACACCGGATAGCCGCCGGTCGAGAAACGCTCCGCAAAGAGCGAGAGCGTGACCGGTCTTTCCACCAAAGTCGCTCCCAACGAAACGTCGTAGGTATCGTGATTGCCCGCGATTCCTTCGCTCGCGGCGGTGCTTTCCTCCGGGCGCGCCGAGATGAGAAAGATGGTGCCGGCGAGGGCCGCGTTGCCGAAGAGGCCGGCGCCCCCGCCGGAGGTCACGAGCACGTTTTGGAGCGAGGCGGGCGGCACCTCATTCCAGAGCACATAGCCGGCGAAAGGATCGTTCAGCGGGATGCCATCGAGCAACACCAGCGTGCGGCCGGCACCGCTCGGTCCGAAATTGCGCAACGTGACGCCTTGAGTGGTTGGATTTGCGACTCGACTGCTGCTGCGGCGGAAAAGACTGAAGCCTGGCACCTGCGCACGGAGCAAGTCGTCGAGGCGAAGTTGTGGTGCGTTCTGGAGTTCCTCCGCAGTCACCACATGTGCTGAAAACGGCGCGCCCGATTCTGCATCCGGCAGCCGATCTGCGCGGACGGTCACCCGCGGAGTGACGGCCTCCTGTGCGCGGCCTAACGAAGCGAAAGGAGAGATCGCCAGAGCGGCCATGGCCGCGACGCGCGATGCAGTCATAAGTTTGGCGTCGGCACGTCACTGCCTTGGAGGCGTTGCACGCAACTCCGGAACGCCACCGGCCGCGCAATACCTTCGAAAGCTTCTTCGAACCCACCGGTCCCGCGCATTGTCACCGTGCCGTAATCAAAAACGCGGCCGAGAAAACCCTGGTCGACCGCGATCGACTCGACCTTCACGATGAACATCTCCACCGTCTGCCGCCGGATCACGCCAGTTTTGATCAGCACGCGGCGATCTGTCACCACCAGTTCGCTGCTCCAGAACGCCACCGCCGGCGGCACCATGATGAACGCCGGCAGTGGGAGCGAAAACCAGCCGAGTTCCCATCCCGTGACCGCCTGCAGCGCGATTGCGAAGGGAACAGCCGCGAAGAGCAACGCTGCCGCCGCCATGGCGCCGTATCGCACAAACACGATCCAGTGCAGCGTGGTTCTGAAGTATGCGGTTTCGTTCGGTGCGAGAGTGGAGCGCGTATGCGCGCCCAACGCGCCGGGAGCAACCGGGCACAGTTCCGCTGCACGGGTCGGCTGCGGGCGTGGCAGCGGGACCGGCGGAACGGTGGGACGCAAAGGCGGTGGCATGGGCGAGGGTTGGTCCTGAGGGGTGGCCGTGAAGCGCCGGAATTCCCTCAACGGTTTCCATCCGCCATCGCTCTGCTCGCTCGCGAGGTCGTCCGCTTGCAGCAGCCCGTCCGCGAGAAAGGAATGCAGTCGATCTTCGCTAAACGGCCCACGGCAAGCGCCATTCAGGTAAACGTAAAAGTCCATCCGGTTTTTGTCGTCTGAGCGGCGCCTGCCACGGCCGCTCCTGCGCTTTACGCGCGCTCCGGCGGCGCGTCCAATCAGCGCCGCGCGGGATCGGCCACGTACGCCTCCAGCGACTCGCGGGTCACCGTATGCAGCGCACCGCAGCGCGGGCAGCTGATGCGAATCAGATCCTCCTCGCCAAAGAGCTCTGCCGGATCGCTCCGCATGATCGGAGCGAGGATCGAAAACATGCGATCCTGCGAGCAGCCGCAACCCCAGCGGTAGGTGCGCTCCTCGAGCAGACTCAGCGTTTCGCGTTGATCGAGCGTCCGCACCTCCTCGTCAGTCAGAGCATTAAACCACGCCAGATCGCAGCCTGGTTGCGCCGTGATCATCACAAATTCTTCCGGCCCGAACCGGAAGTAACGCGCCGGCCGTTGCTCGCTGCGCTGGTAATATTCCTCCACGATGGCGAACGGCTCCGAGCCGGTGAACTCGATCGTGCTCCGCCGCGATTCGGCGCGTTCCCGCACCAGATCGGCGCAGAAAAGGTTTCGCCCATCGTCCTTCACGTTCTCCGTGAAAATCTGGCCGACTATGATCCCGCGCCGATTGTCGCCGGTGACGAAAAGATTGAGGAGCGGGCGGTGGAAATGGATCGTCCAGGCCCACGCTTCATTCCACGGCCGCGAGGCGCAATGCAGGGTGAGAGCGGCAAGAGCTTCTTTCAACATCCCGTCGTGGCGAGGCGCATGGTGATACCCGTATTGCCCCTGGTGCAGGTAGTAATCGACGTAAAGCTCGCCGAATTCAGCGCGGGCCAGGAGAGCGTTGCGCTTCCGGATGAAATAGCTCCGGACCTGGAGTCCTTCGGTCGTCCGCGGATCTTCGGTATCCATCGTAACAATCTAGCGCGTTCCGGCCGGGATTCCGCTGCTTTCCTGGCGTCATTACGGATTGACCTCAGGTCGCACTCGCTCGCAGATTACAGCATGTCGTCATCCCATTCTCACCTGGTCGTGCAGCCCTATTTGTTCTTCGCAGGCCGCTGCGAAGAAGCGCTCGAGTTTTACCGCACGGCCATCGGCGCTGAGGTGCAGATGCTGAGTCGCTACAAGGACAGCCCGGAACCGAACCCGGCGATGTCTTCCTGCTTCGACGACAAGATCATGCACGTGAGTTTTCGCGTCGGGACGACCACGCTGGTGGCTTCGGATGGGATGTGCGACGGCAAGCCCAACTTCGACGGCTTTTCGCTCTCGCTCGTCGTCCCGGATGAAGCCGCCGCGGACCAGGTGTTCACGGCGCTCTCTGAAGGTGGACTCGTGAGCATGCCATTGCAGAAGACATTCTGGGCGCAGCGCTTCGGGATGTTGCAGGATCGCTTTGGCGTCGGCTGGATGGTCTCCGTGATGCACAAGCCAGAGCCGTAAAACGTCGCCGCTGCGCCTTTGCGGTGTAATTCCCGCGCACCCTTTCTACACTGCGCGAATGGATCGCACGCGGCAAAAACCGGAAGGCGCTGGCGCCGTGCGCGCTCGCGGTTTTGCTTTGCGAACCGCGCTTGAAACAGCTCGGGCAACACCGCGCCACCCCGGACGAGTTGCTCGAAACGTAGGACCCCTCGCTGCTTGTCCTGACGTCCCGAGCTAGCGGGTCTGGCGCGGGCTCCGGTAACTGCTCAGCTCCAGCCGCAGAATCTCGTACAGCTCCGGCGTCCAGCGCGGCGCTTCCGCCGGCAGGTCCACTGGCGCGGTTTGTATCCGAAAATCTACCGGCGTCAGGATGATCCTCACGTTCGGCACGCCCGTGACCGCGGCGAGCACGAACAAATCCTCGGCAGCGGTGTCGCCGACGGCCACGCAACCGCGCGACTCTGCTCCGCCGTGGATCATGATCTCGCTCCCGGGTTCGGTGCGGCCTTCGGCGGCGGCATGCGCCAGGTCGAAGGCGTTCGGGTAATCGATCCAGAGCGAGAGATGGAACAGGCTGTTCGGGTTCAACTCGCGGAGCTGGTAAACGCCTTCCGGCACCTGCCGATCGCCTTCCCGCAGCTTCGGTCCCAGTGACCCGCTCGCGGCCAGGATCGGATAGCGGCAGACGAACGACATCGTCTCGTCAGGTCCAGCCGCATAGACCTCCAGCACGCGCCTTTGCTTGATCGCGAGGAGCGCAATCCGCGCCGGCGGGTATGGCACGCCCGCCGCGGCGAAGGAAGGCGCGAGCCGCTGCCGGACGACGTCGCCGAATTCAAGCACGCGTTCGTCGACCGTTTTCATCTCGATTTGCTCCGCGGCGGCTGGGGAAAGCACGAGGAGAACAACGGACAGAATCTTGGAAGTGGAGAACACGGGGTGACGCGATCGCTCCTACGGCGCGCTCCGCAGTTCCGCCAGCTTATCCTCGGCGCGGTTCACGTCTCTTTTCCGCGCGCTGCCCAGCGCGAACAACTTCTGTTGCCGCTGCAAATTCCGCAGCGCTTGTTCGACTTCGGCACGGTGCCGCTCCTCCGCCGCGCGTTGCGAGGCTTCTGCGAGCACGGTATCGGCCGCGGTCTCCCCCGCCTCGTCCGCTTCCGCTTTTGCCTGCTGCCAGCGAGCTTCGGCCAGAGCGGCTTTCAGTTGCACCACTTTCAAGGCGCGCTGTTCCGCGTCAGCTTTCGCGATGATCCCCGCCTTGAAGAGACGCTCGCCGGCCGCGGCGCGTTCCTGCGCTCGCGCGACCTCCGTTTCCAGCTTCGCGAGATCGATGTGAACAGCCGCGGCTGAGCCAGCGGGATCAGGGATCGAGCCATCGCGCTCGCGGCGCGGCACCAAAAGCGGCGGCTCTACTTCGAACGCGCCTTCCCGGTCGGGAGGCGGCAGCGGATCCACAGCGAAAACCCTTTGGATCGCGAGCGCCGTGCCGACTGCTGCCATCCATCGCTTCATCGCCGAAGAGCTACCACAACCCCGGCGGGCTGCCTAGCTCGCGGAATGGGAACTGGCACAAACCGAAGTGCGGCTCACAGTCAACCGCGACGCGGCGTATTCCGCCGCGCTCTGCAGGTGGTTCCCAGTTGGATCCCTACAGGTGGATCGTCGAGGCTGTGGCTTCCAATCTCGTTGGCCTATGCGCTGCGGCGCCGCGCGGATCCTAGGGCGGGGTTTGCGCCAATTTCCGAAAGCGTGGGTCATCTCGGATCCGATCCCAGACCGGATCGAGCCGCAGCAGGGACGGCGTGATGGCGCGGCGGTAAAAGGCGGAGAGACAGTGCTCGAGGAGCGGAAGCGCTGCGTCCGCATCGCCCAGGATCGCATAACTGACAGCAATCACTTCCTCTGATTCGGGCGCGCGCCACAGGTCTTGCCCGGTCGCCTTGCGCAAGGCGGCCGCCTGTTGTTCAACTTTTGCCCGATCACCGAGGGCCGCCGAGGCCAGCAAAATCCCGTCGAAGAGGCGCAGATTGGTATCGCCTTGGGACTGCAGAGCCAAAAGTCCTCGGAGGGCCGGATCGAGCAACGCCCGACCCTCCGCCGGGTGACCTGCCAATAACTGCAACTCCCCAAGCCAGGCTTTATCTTCCACGATCGAAAGCTGCGGGCGGGCTTTTGCCGACTCGACTGCTCGTTTGGCTGCGACAAGGGCGTCCTCAAACTGATGTCGGTAGAGCAAAAGAGCGACGTGTTCGCCCGCCATTCCATCGAGGTTCTGCCGCGCCGCGTTCTGTAAGATTTTGTCCGCGGCCTCCAGGTCGCCTTGCGCCAGATAAGTCTCGGCTTTGTCGCCCATGAACTGCATCTCATCCGGCGAAACGGCGAAGGCGCGATCGAACATTTCCCGCGCGCGCGCAAAATCGCGTTTTCCTCGGTAGCTTCGTCCCAGATTCCCCCAGATGTCCTGGTTACGCGGATCGGAAATGGTCGCGCGGCGCAGAAACTCGATCGACTCATCGAGCTTCCCCTGCCGCCGTTTGACCAGGCCGATGTAGAAGAGAGTGTTAGCATCGTTAGGCAGACCCTTGCGCGCTTCCTGCAGCTCGGCCAGCGCGCGATCGTAATCCTGCAGGCAGGTGTAATAGAAAAAACCGAGGGCGGCGCGCGCTTCGCTCAGCTCCGGCTGCAAACGCACTGCCGTCTCCGCCGCGCTGCGCGCTCGCGCCTGGCAGGCCGGCGTATGTTCCAAGCCGAGGTAAATCTGGGCCTCTGCGATCGCGATCTGGGCCCAGGCTTGGGCGTAGTTAGGATCGAGCGCGACCGCGTGCCGCAGAAAATCGCGTCCCTTGACCACGTCTTCCAACGGCTGGCGCCGGATCAACGCGAGTCCGCGGAGATAGGCATCGTAGGCTTGCGGATTGGTTGTCGGGACAGCCGCGATTTGCGTTTTCTCCCCACCGCTGAGTTGCGCCTCAAGCGAAGCAGCGATTCGTTGCGCGACCTCGGTTTCGACGGCGAAGATGTCGGTCAACTTCCGGTCGTAGGTATCGGCCCACAGATGACTGTCACCTTCGGCTTTGATCAGCTGAACGTTAACCCGCACGGTATCTCCAGATTTCTGGACACTGCCTTCGAGGATGTGAGAGACCCCTAACTCTTGCGCGATCGCCGAGATTTTCCCCGGCTTGCTCTGATACTGCTGCGTCGAGGTGCGCGAGATCACTTTCAGTTCCGCGACTTTCGAGAGCCGCGTCAGGATTTCGTCCTGGATACCGTCTGCAAAATACGCGTTCGCCTTGTCTTCGCTCAGGCTTGCGAAGGGAAGGACTGCGATCGATTTGTCTGGTCGGGACGCCGCGCTGCGGCGTCCTTCGACGTCGTTGCCCGATCGGACGGCTCGGCGGCCCGTCCCTACCATTCTGAACAAGAGCAAGCCGGCCGCGATCATGGCCAGCGCTACTGTGATTCCAACCAGTTTTCGTCCGGTGCGGCGCGTGATCGACTCGTTAGGTAGAGTTTCTTCTGCGCGTTTGATGCCTTCCGGAGTTAACTCAAACGCCCAAGCCAGAATGAGCGCGACCGGAAATCCCAGAAGGACGGCAGTAACGAAGACCTTCATGACCCAACCGGGCGCGTCGAAGGTTGGAAACAGAATCGACGCCGCCTGAATGAGCAGCCAGGCCACTACCGCGTAAGCAACCGCGACCTTGTAAACGTTGCGCCGCTTGAGCTCGGCCAAGAAGTTGTTTTTATTCACGAATCAAATCAAGGGCGGTCACAAACATGGCGAGGAGCAACTTCTATTAGCTTAGGACGAAAACGGAAGCGATTTCGTAACAGCCCGCGAGGGTGAATATCCAAATCTGAAATCGCCGCTTGCGATCGCCCGCGCTATTCATCATCTCTCCCGTCTCGGCGAGCAAGCTGCGAAAATTTATCGGTTCGATCCCAGATCTGCGGGGAGGGAGATTGCGGAGTGCGCGATCTTGTCTTCCAAGGCGGCGAAACGCGGATCGTTCATCAGCGGCGATAACCAAGAGTAAAAGCGCGGCGCACTGATGCGGGCCGAACGATCGGCGCAGGCCCGTTCCAGCGCGGCAAACGCTTGATCCTTGTCTCCGAGCGCGGCGTAGATCGCAGCGACATGTGTTTGATCGATGTAACGGCGTTGTGCCAGCGCTTCGAGCTCCGCCAGAATACTCCGGGCGCGCGCGGCCTGGCCGACATGAGCGCAACAAATCGCGAGTTCGAAATTCGGCCTAACGAATGCAGAGGTTTGCAACGATTCATAACGCTTGAGCGCCTCCGGCCAGCGACCCATCGCGGCATAGGCGTGCGCGATTGGATCTTCATCGTAAAAAAAGTGCGGATCGATCTCCAGGATTCGTTCTGCGAAACGAAGCGCCGATTCGTAATCGCCTTGCGCGATCGCGATGTTCGATAAGGTCCAAAGCGGCCACGGATAGAGCGGATCCAGAGAGCGGGATTTTTCTAATTCCACGCGCGCGGCCAAGAAATCTTTTTCGACTCGGGCGAGGTAAGAACCATACCAGCGGTGGGCGTCGGACGAGTTTGGATTGAGTTCGATCCCGCGCTCCAACTCGCGCTTCGCCACGGGAAAATTCCAATCGTAGAGTAATTCGATAGCGCCCAGATAGGTATGCCCCGCACCTACTTTGTCGTCATTCGCCACCGCCATCCGCGCGGCATGCCGCGCCGGCGCCAGAATTTCGAGGGGCGCGCGATAAGCATCTGCAATCGCGATGTGGGCGCCGGCGAGTTCGGCCCATGCGATCGCGTAGTGCGGATCTTCCGCCACCGCCTGGCGCAAAAGGGCGATGGCCTGCTCGATGCTTTGCTCGTCGGAATGCGCGGTCAGGACATGGGCCCGCAAATAAAGATCATGGGCCCGGGGATTGGTTGTTGCAGCGACCAGTAATTGCCGCGCTTCCGCTGGGAGAAGTTTGAGCTGAAGGGCCTCCGCCACTTTTTCGGCGACTTCCGCTTCCATGTCGAAAAGGTTTTGCAGCTGGCGCTTGTAGCTTTGCGCCCACAAATGATTGCCCGTCTGCACGTCTATCAACTGCACATTAATCAGCATCTCGTCGCCGGCCTTCTGCACAGTCCCTTCCAAGACTGTTCCGACATCCAATTGCTGGCCAACCACTCTTAGGTCCTGCGGATGGCTTTGATACTTTTCGGTGGAGCGTGTTGAGATCACCTTCAACTGTCCTAACTGCGCGAGCTTGGTCAGAATTTCATTCTGGATGCCGCTGACAAAGTATCCGTTCGTTTGGTCTGCGCTCAGATTTTCAAAGGGAAGCACCGCAATCGATTTTTCCGAAGCGACAGGATTAGCGGGAGCGAGAGTTTGCGTGGATTTCTGCCCGAGCTTCTGAAAGATGAGCAATCCCAATGCCAGCAGGGCGAGGAGAACAAGCGCCACTGCTCTTTTGAGCCAGGCTTGGCGCGTCATTGACTCGTTAGGCTCCATCTTCTCCGCGCCTCTCCTTCTTTCCGTGGTGACGAACTCCGCCGCCGGGTCCGCCGGAAAAGGCAGCGCGGATTGACGGATTTTCTCTTCCAAGGCGGCCAAACGCGGGTCGTCCCAAAGGGGTGCCAGCCAGGGATAAAAGCGCGGCGCGCTGATTCTGGCGGATCGATCCTTGACGGCCCGCTCGAGCTCCGCAAAAGCTTTGTCCTTCTCGCCTAGAGCGGCATAGATAGCTGCGATGTGGGTCCGATCCACATAGCGATGCTGGGCGCGAGTCTCCAGCTCGTGCAGAATTTGTTTCGCCCGCTCCGTCTCGCCGGTATGCGCGTAACAGACCGCCAACTCGAAACTCGGCCCGCCCAGAGTCGACGCGGGGAGCGACTCGTAACGTTCGACGCCCTCCTGCCAGCGCCCCATCGCCAAATAAACGTGAGCAATCGGATCCTCATCGTATAAAAAGTTCGGATCGATCGTGAGAATGCGCTCGGCTGATTTCATGGCCGCTTCGTAATCACCCTGCGCGATGGCGACGGTGATCGTTCCCCAGACCTGCCAGGTGTAAAACGGGTCGAGCGTTTGGGCCTGCTCCAGTTCAGCGCGCGCGGCCACGAAATCTTTTTCCACCCGCGCCAGATACCAGGCATGCCACCCGCGGGCGTCGGACGAGTGGGGATCGAGCGCGACGGCACGTTCCAGCTCGCGTTTCGCCACCGGAAAATCCCAGTTAAAAAGCAGGGCGATCGCGCCCAGGAAAATATGGCCCGCAGCCGCCCGATCATCGTTGGCCACGGCCATGAGGGCGGCATGCTGGGCGGGGGCCAGGAATTCCAACGGGGCGCGATATGCATCCATGATCAAGAGATAAGCCCACGCCAGATGAGCCCAGGCCATGGCAAAGTGGGGATCCTCTATCAGCGCTTGACGCAAGAGCGCGATTGTTTGCACAAGGCTCTGCTCATCCGAATGTTCCACCAGAGCACGTGCCCGCAGATAGAGATCGTGGGCGTGAGGATTCGTCGTCGCCGGGGCGGCCAGGCGTTCTGCCTCGGCCGGAACGAGCTTTACCTTAAGAGCCTCCGCCACTTTCTCCGCGACTTCGGCTTCCAGATCAAAAATATTCTGGAGGCAGCGTTGGTAACTCTGCGCCCAGAGTTGGGTGTCGCTCCGCGCGTCGATCAATTGCACCCTAATCAAGACTTCGTCCTTCGCTTTCTGGACGCTGCCTACGAGAACGGTCGCCACGCCTAATTCCCGGCCGACCGCTCGCAAGTCGTAAGGGTGGCTTTGATATCTTTCCGTCGAAGCACGAGAGATCACTTTTAACTCCGCCAGCTCTGCCAGTTTGGTCAGAATTTCGTCCCCCATGCCGGTGGCGAAATAGGCATTCGCTTTTTCTTCGCTCAAGTTTTCGAAAGGAAGGACCGCGATCGATTTCTCCGGCGCGAAAGATTCTCTTGGAGCGAGACGCCCGGAGCGTTCATTGGGCGGCGCTGGGCGCGCGATTTCGTCGGTCCGCTTTAATCCTTGCGGCGTCAGGTCGAACGTCCAGGCGATCCCGAGCGCGATCGGAAAGCCAATCACCAAGACCAAGACGACGAGGCGTACCGTCCAGTTCGGAATGTCGAAAAACGGAAAGACCTGCGTCGCGACTTGCACAAGCAGCCAACCAACGACCGCGTAAGCGACCGCGACCTTGTAAACATTGCGCCGTTTCAGTTCGGCGAAGAAGTTGCCGGATTGCATCGCCGTCAGTTGTAGATCGTCTTCGGTTCCGGACCAGCGATGATCTTTTGAAAGCGCGAGTCGTTTCGCAGCGGATCCCATTCCCAGCGCAAGCGGAGATCCTGTAGCGTCACGCTCCCCTCACCAAAGTTGACCGCTCCCGGCGTCGTAATAAGGCGCTCGATCAACGCCATCGCTTTGTCGGTCTCGCCGGTGTGCGCGTAAACGAGGGCCAGATTTGCTTCGTAGAGCGCGCCAAGCAGCGCATCTTTGCGCACAGGTTTCAGCTCGATCGCGCGCTGCGCTTCGCGAATCGCTTCATCGTGGCGATGAAGGAATCCATCGACCAGTGCGAGCGCGGCGTACCGGCTTGCATCGGTCGGATGGGCGTCGACTTGCTTTTGGAATTCGGCGCGCGCACTTTCGAATTGCACCCGGCCGCGATCTGGATCGCCGCGCGCCAGGGCGATGCAGCCTTCCAGATACGCCCGGGGAAATGCCGGCCCGCTGGGGACGTCAAAGCGTTCGAAGTGCGTGGCGGCGACCGCTGTTTCGGCCTCCTTGAAGTCGCGCGCAATCATCGCGAACTGCCAGTTGGTTACTGCCACTGCGTCGGCGTCAGCGCGGGGTGAGACCGTGGACGCAATTTTTCGCGCAGCGTCCACCTCGCCGCGTTCGAAAATTTCCACATAAGCGCGAAACATCGCCGCCGAGGCCGAAGTCGGCGCCATCGCATAGAGATTGTCGGCAGAGACTCTGCTCCCGGCCCAATCCCGAATCATGAAGTGCGTGAATGTTTCTTCCTGCGCGATGCCGCCGTTCCGCGGGTCGCGGCTGAGGGCACGGCCATACTCGCGCAACGCGTCGCGCCAGCGTCCCTGTCGCCGCCGGATGGCCGCTATACTGCTGGGAACATCAACCGAGTTCGGGAGAAATTTCTCGGCCACGGCCAGTTCGCGCAGCGCTGTCTCATAGTCCCCTTGGATCCAATAATACCAATGCGCCAGAGCGATGTGGCCCTCGCCCAGGTTCGGATTCAGCCGCAGCGATTCATCCGCCTCGGCACGCGCCCGGCGGCTGCGCTCTTCGGTCGGATCGAACTCGTGATAGGTCACGGCGACGGTGGACGAAAGCTTCGCGTGCGCGAGCGCGAAGTTCGGATCCAGTGCCGCCGCACGGCCGTAGAATTCTTCCGCCTGGTTGTAATACTCGAGCGAGATATCGGGTCGCGTCTCGAGCTCGAGCCCTTTCAAGTACCACGTGTACGCCTCCGCATTGTCGGTTGGCTTTTTCTCGATCGTCGCTTTTTCTTCAGGGCTTAGTGTCGCGCGCAACGCGGCCGCGATTTCCGTCGCGAGCTCACCTTGCAGTGCGATGGCGTCCTCGATTTTGCGGTCGTAACGATCCGCCCAGACATGCCGGTCGGTCAGCGCATCAATCAGCTGCACGTTGACCAAAACGCGGTCGCTCGCACGCCGGACGCTACCCTCGAGCACATTTGTCACCCCCAGCGCACGCGCGATCTCCCGCAGGTTTCGCGTTCCGCTGCGATATCCCATGACGGAAGTTCGGCTGATGACTTTCAGCTCTCGAATTTTTGCGAGGCTGGTCAGGATGTCGTCCTGGATGCCGTCGGCGAAAAACGCGTTCTCCTTATCGTCGCTAAAGTTTTCGAAGGGCAAAACAGCGATACTTTTTTCGCGTGCCTCTGATCCGGCGCGGGTTCGGAGCCGGTCGTAAACCAGTAGCGCGACGGCGGCGGCCAAAACCGCGATGATGACGACGTTGATCCTATTCCCGGTGGTCGGTGCAATCGACTGTTGAGCACTTACTTCGTCCGTTCGCTTCAAGCCTTCCGGCGTCATCTCGAAGGCCCATCCCGCTGCGACCAGAAGGACGAAAACTTTCATGACCCAACCGGGCGCATCAAAAATCGGGAGGAGGATCGAAGCTGCCTGCAGCAGCAGCCAGGCGACGACGGCATAAGCTACCGCGACTTTGTAAACGTTGCGCCGCTGCAGTTCTTCGAAAAAGTCAGGCGGATTCACGGCGGTTAATGATAAATCGTCTTCGGCTCGGGACCTTCGAGCAACGCTTTGAATCGAGGGTGCGCGCGCAAGCGGTCCCAGGTCGGATCGAGGCGAAGCGCGGCCTGCGTCAAGGGGAACGCTCCGTAGGGAGTCACCAGCAGGCGCTCGAGTCGCCCGATGGCACGGTCCAGATCGCCGACCATGCCTTCAACGGCCGCGAGATTCTCTTCGGTAAAAGGGCCGGAGACCGGATCATTCACGGCGGAGGGCAATCTCGTGGCATTTTCAGCCTGCCCGAGCGCCGCTTCTTTGTTGCCGAGGCCCGCTTCGGCCAAGGCCAAAGTATCGGCGACAAAGGGATTGCCGGGTTGTTCGCGCTGCACAATCTCCAGGTCCGGCCTGGCCGCGAGGAAGTCTTCCTTCGCGCCCGCCGAATCGCCGGCCAAGACCCGAATCCAACCGAGAAATTGGCGTGTGCCTCCCCTGTCGAATTTTTGGGTAACCTCCGTTTTCGTCAATTTGCTTTCCAGCTGGCGAATGGCTTCCGGGTAATTCCGCTCAAGCAGGAACTGCGACACTTCAATATTGGGCGCCGTCGGATCTCGGCCTGGCAGACCCTGACGCGTTTCCAGGACCGCCCGCGCGCCGGTGAGATCTCCCACTGATTGGAGCGCCTTCACTTTGTTTTCCACGACGTCGGGATCGCCGGGCGTGATCGCGAGGGCCCGATCAATCATCTCCAGTGTCTCCGCGTGCCTGCGAAGCATCGAGTACGTCCAGGCGCGGTCCATGAAGAGGTGCGCGTCACGCGGATTTAATTTCGCGGCCTGCTCGTATAACTGGAGGCTCTCTTTCCAACGGCTTTGTCGCCGCGCGATCCGCGCGAGAGCTTCCGTCGCTTCGCTGCTGCTCGGCATCTCGTGCGCGATTTGTTCGAACAACTCGCGCGCGCCCGCGTAATCGCGCTCGATGTGATACCGATAATAGGCGTTAGCGAGCAATGTTTCCGGCGCGGCCGGGTCCAGGCGCCGGGCGGTTTCGGCGGCGGTGCGGGCAGCTTGCTTACGCGCCTCGCTCGCGTCGATCTGCAGGAAGTATAGGTTGGCATGCACTCGAGCCATGCGGGCCCATGCGTTCGTAAATCGCGGATCGAGGCGCACGGCTTCTTCCAAGGCTGCAATTGCTTTCTTCTGATCTTCTTCCGTCTGCCCCGCGCGGGAATCGAAGTCGATGCCGCGCAGATAAGCATCGTAGGCGGCCATGTTGCCCGTCGGCTTTTCGGCCATCATCTGTTGCTCGTGGCCGCTCAGTTTTGCGCGCAGCGAATCGGCGATCTTCATCGCCACTTCGGTTTGGACCGCGAAGACGTCCGCCACGTTGCGATCGTAGAGTTCGGCCCAGAGATGCTCGTCGCTCGCCGCTTCGATGAGCTGCACGTTAATCCGTACCCGATCGGCGATGCGTTGCACGGTGCCCTCGACGACGTGGGCGACTCCGAGTTGACGCGCGATCTCCGAAAGCTTTTCGGGCTTCGTCTTGTAAGGCAGGGTCGAGGTCCGCGAGATCACCTTTAGACCGCCCACTTTGGCCAGGCGCGTGATGATCTCGTCCTGCATTCCGTCGGCAAAATAAGTGTTCGTCTTGTCGTCGCTCAGGTTGTCAAACGGCAGTACGGCAACGGCCCGTTTCCCTTGCGCCGGCGAAGTCCCGAAAATCGCAGTCCGCTGACGCACGAGGTGAAAGCTCAAGAAAAACCCAGCGATCAGGCCGACGGCGATGAGGCTCCAGAAGATGCCGCGCCGAGTTCGTGTGGGTGGCCGGGCATCACCCTGACCTTCCTTTGTCAGCTGGATTCCTTCCGGCGTGACTTCGAAGGCCCAGGCAAGGATCAGGGCGATCGGAAAGCCGAGCGCCAGGAGAAGGATTATGAAGCGGACGGCCCAATTAGGAATGTCGAAGAATGGAAATGTCTGCGTCGCGATCTGAATGAGGAGCCAGGCCACCACGGCATAAGCAACCGCGACGCGGTAGACGTTTCGCCGTTTCAGCTCGGCGAAGAGATGAGGCGGTTTCACGGCTTCGCAAGTTTCTCAAAACGTGGATCGGAACGCAACGGATCCCAGAGCGGATCGAGACGCAGATACGCCGGGGTGAGCGAGCTCTCGCCCTGGATTTGGAGAAGATGTTGCACGCTCGCGATGGCGGCGTCGGGTTCGCCCAATTGCGCCTGCGCGGCGGCGATCGCTCGCTCCACCCAAGGCCCGTCCATGGCGTCTCCCGCGATCAATTTCCGGGCGAGTTCCCTTTCGCTGTCGAAAGCGGTTTTGTCCCGGAGAAGGGCTGCGATCAAGATCAGATCGCGCGAGACAGCCTCCCCGTCATCGCCTTCCGCGCGCCGCTGGAGCCACGCGGCACGGGCTGAAGTGAGATCGGTTTTCGCGGTTTCGCTTTCGCCCGCGAAAGCTTCCACCAGCCCGAGATTAGTCCGGTAATGCGGCACGGCGGGAGGGGGCAGCTTCTCCGGCGTGGCCAGGGTCGCACGCAGGATGCGGATCGCATCGGGATACTGCCGGGCGAAGACCATGAGCTGGATTTTGCGCAGGAAGATTCCGGCATCCTGCGGGTCGAAGGGAAGGCTATCGAGCAGGCGTTTTGCACCGTCAATGTCGCCTTGGGCCAGGCGAATCTCCGCCTTCTGGCGTACGATCGAAGGGTTGCGTTCGATCGCGAGCGCGCGGTCGACCAGCGCTTCCGCTTCGTCGAAGCGACGCAACGCGCGATAAGAGAGCGCGGCTTCGGAAAGGAGAATCGGATTCCGCGGGTCGAGATTGAGCGACTCGCCGTGCAACTGGAGCGCCTCGTGCCATTTTCCCTGCCGCCGTTTCACGTAGGCGGAGAATTCGATCGCCGAGACGCGATTCGTCGCTTCGGAGCGCGCCTTCGCGAAGGCCGCGAGCGCCGCGTCGTAATCGACCAGCACACGGTAGCTATAAAGGCCGAGCGCGAACTGCGTTTCGCCCGCTTCCGGGGCAAGGCGTTGTGCGGTCTGGAGCGCGCGTTCCGCTTCGGAGCGATGATGCGGGGTGCGATCGTACTCCGCGTAATTGAAAGAATGGACGATCGAGAGATAGGCCCACGCGACGGCGAACTTCGGATCGAGTTGCACGGCGCGTTCGAAATAAATGACCATCATGGCGTTTCCGCGCGGCGAGACCTCGACGCTGTTCCAAAGAGCGAGGCCGCGCAGATAGGCTTCGTAGGCTTCGGTATTTTCCGTGGGCCTGGCGGCGACCGCTTGCTGCTCCGAACCGGTGAGGCGGACTTCGAGGGCGCGGGCAATATTGGCCGCCACTTCGCTCTCGACCGCGAAGATGTCGGTTAATTTCCGATCATACGATTCCGCCCAGAGGTGCGAATCCCGGTCTGCGCGGATGAGCTGCACGGTGATGCGCACCTGATCGCCGGTCTTCTGCACGCTGCCCTCGAGGATGTGCGCGACGCCGAGTTGCTTCGCGATTTCCGGCAGGTTGTCGGGCGAGCTTTTGTAGCGCTGGGCGGAAGTGCGTGAGATCACTTTCAGGTCGGAGATCCTGGCCAGGCGGGTCAGGATTTCATCCTGGATGCCATCGGCGAAATAGGCGTTGTCGGGATCGCGGCTGAGGTTGGCGAAGGGGAGGACGGCGATGGATTTGACCGGCGATCGCTCCGCTCCCGGCCAGAACCGTGGCCAGAAAAGTAGCGCAGCCGCGAGCAGGGCGACGACGAGAACGAAGGCGACAAACTTCCGCCGGCTCCATTGCGGGATGTGTTCGTTAGGCGAGACATTTTCGCTCCGCTTCATTCCATCCGGTGTCATCTCGAAAGCCCATGCGATCACGAGCGCGATCGGAAAACCCAGCAGAGTGATGACTACGACCGCGGTCGTGAGGCTATCCGGCAGATGGAGCGCCGGGACGATGGTGGCCGCGACCTGCATGATGAGCCAGGCGACAACTCCATACCCGACGGCGACCTTGTAAACATTGCGTCGTCTCAGCTCGGCGAAGAAGTTGCTGATTGTCATGGTTTCGCGTTGGCCAGTTGCTCAAACCGCAGATCGGACCGGAGAACCGAACACGAGGGCGCAGCGGAGCACGCGCGCGCCGACTGGCATATTGAAAATTGTCTCGCTCAGTATCGAGAGCAATCTTTCCATCATTGGCCTGATGCGATCGAACCGCTCCCTCGCTAACTCCGACCTCCCTGCTGAATCTTTGGCTCGACGGCCAGCGCCGATCGCTTTCATAAAAACGTTTGCCAGTTCCGGGAGGCGCCGTCCGATCCAAAGTTCTCGCGCCGCGACCGGTCGGGGAAGGAGCAAGAATACGAAGCGAACGAGCGAAAAGAATTTCAAATTGCCCGCCATGCGTGCTGCGAATCGTGTTTGAATCTTACAAACGCGTCTCCTTCGCTCCCACGAGCGACATCGTCACGACCAAATCTCAGTTGGAAAAGGGTCGCGCAGTTCTGATTCTTCACGCTCGACTTGCGCGATAGAAAAATGCGAACCTCGAACATGACCTTGGAGCAGCCCCAAACTGAAGGTGCCAGATGAGGAAAAGCCGGTTCGTTCTTCTCCTGCTTCTGGTCGCGCTCTCCGCGGCGCGAGCTGGGTTGACGCCGTTTGGAATTGTTTACGGACCCAAAGGCGCCTTCAACATCAAGGCGCCGGACGGGTGGGTGATCGACAATGAATCTGGGTCGGCACAGGGATTGCCCTGCGTGCTCTTTCGCAAGGGCGAGACGTGGGAGACAGCCGACCCGCTTATGTATGCGAAGATCGCGAGCACGGAGGTGACGGACGCGGCAGCGTTCGCGAAAAAAGCGATCGCGGAGATGCAAAAGGAGCGGGGGGAATTTCCCGTGCACCGAATCGCGTCCGGCAAGACGGCGGGCGGCGAGGCGTACTTTGTGAACGAGTACGCGCCGACGGAGGAATACACGCGGGCCGAACGCGTCGCCTATATCCAGATGCCAAAGGCGGTGGCCTACGTGGTGTTTTCCGCCGGGACCAAGGCGACTCTGGAGAAGCACGGACGCGCGCTCATCCAACTGCTCGAATCCTTCCGCGCGCTGAACGTGACGCCGCCGGAGAAGGAGAAGGCGCGTTGAAGTTAATGCTAGCACTGCTGCTCGTGGTGCCGGCGATGCTGGACGCGGGGCCGACCTCGAAGTACACCAGCACAGCGCGCGGGAAGAGTGTGTCCTTCAAAAACTCCGAAGACGTGGAAGGCATGTCGGAAGGGTTCGAAGCGGTCTTCGCCGGGCTCGGCGGTTATCGACTGATCCACGCCGCGGGCGACGAACGCAGTTGGATCAATCTCCGCTATCGCGGAAAGACGACGGATCTCTACGCGGCCACGATGGCGGCCGGGCCCGGTTCCTTCCCGCACAAGGCGAACGACGTGGTGGAATGGCGCGGGGTGGAGGAGGCTGGGCGCTTTACGCCATACGCCATCATCTACCGACTCGCCGGCGCGGACGAGGAGACGCGGCGGACGAAGACGTGCCTGATTGTGATCAAGCTGGACGGCGCGAATTCCAGGATCATTGGTCACGCGCAGGGCGCGCACGAGGATGAGGAAGCCAAAGCCATCGCGGACAAGGTAAAGCCGCGCGCCGGCTGACCGGCCGTCGCGGAGAGGGTGACGGTTTCCCGAGTGCGAGCTATCGCGAAATTGCTCATCCTGTTCGCCGGAGACTGACTGCCGCACGGTTGTCTGATCGCCCCGAATGAGATCGCTCACGCGAGTCGCCATTTGTCTCCTTGCCGTTCTCGCGGCCAGCCGGGCGTTTTCCTTTGAGACCGCCTTTTGGGTGTGGCAGCGCAACGATCCTCCGTCGCAAAGTGATCTGCGGGAGCTTACCCGCGAAGGAGTCAAGACGCTCTACTGGCAGCTTGGTCAGTTAGAAAATTCGGACGGTGTCTGGCGCTGGAAGGCGCGTTTCGCAGTGCCTTCGATTCCGAACCTGGACGTCGTGCCCGTGCTTCGATTGGAATCCCGGAGCCGCACCCCGTTTACGCCCGAAGCGACGCGATCGTTGCGGGACCTCGTTTCCGCAGCAGCCGCTGGCCGGAGCGCACTCCAGATCGACTACGATTGCCCGGACAGGCTTCTGCTCGAATACGCGGGTGTGCTGAAACAGATTCGCCAGCTCGTCCCGGGCCTGAGCATCACGGCGCTGCCCGGCTGGATACGTCAGCCCGCTCTGGCGGAACTGGGGCGCAACGTGACGGAAATGTTTCCGATGTTCTACGATTTTGAACCCGATCCCATCGTGGCGGGTGCGAAGCCGGTTCCGGTCGTTCTTCCCGAAAAAGCCATCGCGTGGCTCGCGGAGTGGAATCGCTGCCCGACGCCATGGCACGCTGGTGTCCCAAACTTTGCGCGCCTGACCGTTTTTGACCCCGACGGCAAGTCGGCTGGACATGTGCGCGAATGGAGGTGGGATTCGGTCTGCTTTAACGACGGGCTTGTGCTTGATCGAAACACGGATCTGGGTGTGACTTTGTTTCGCGCGAAGACGAACACGCGTGTTGGAAACACGCCGATGCGCGAGAAACAGCTTCTCGCCGTCAGATGGCCGGATCGCGCAGCGCTGGCCGCGTTGATCGTAGCCGTGGGAAAGACTTCGGCGCGCGGACTGGTGATTTTCAAGCTCCCGGATTCGACGCCGGCGAGTGGGTGGTCGCTGCGGCAGCTCCGCGACCTCAGCGCACTTCCGCGCCTGGTTTTGAAAAGTACGGGCGATACCGGAGAGCTGGCGTTGTCGAACGAAGGTGATGGCGACCTGAGTCCTGTTTTTCTTAACGGGGACATGCCTGGCTACGTCTTGCAGGTCGAAGCCGAAACGCCCATTTTCCGCGAGGCCGACGAGGGCGATTTCTGGCGCGTCCGGGGAGAGGTCGACCACGACGGGAAAGCCCGCCCGGTGATGGTGCCCCTGGCCACGCGTCTCAGCCTTTCCTTCAGCCATTTGCCTGCGGGCCAGACCCTCAAGAGCGGACTGATTCAACTGGCTCCCGGAGCAAATTTTTCGCAGACTCGATACCGCATCGTCACCCCATCCCAATCTCCATGGAAGTCATTCGAAGACTAACCTTCCCGCTCCTGATCGCAGTGTTCGCCGTGTTCCTGCCGCACCATGCGCGAGCGACCGGCGGAGACGATCTGGATACCCCAGCGGTGACAATCGGCGAGTCGCTGGATTTTCTCCCGGGCAAGTCGTTAGGCGAAATTTTTCTGGAAACGGACGCGAAGCCCGCGGACGACGAATCAACCGATCTCGCGGACGAGATCCTGAAGGTTGCCGCGCGCTTGGGCCGCGAAGCGCCCGCGCAACTTCTTCCGGCGGTCGACGATTTGCTTGCTCGCGCCCGCCAGCATTACTCGAGTAAAGGCGACTGGTGCAATTTGCTGCACGACGTGCGTGATGTGCTGGCAGGCTCCGCCAACGACCGGAAGGCGGCCGCCGATTACATCAAGTGGCGCGTGGAGAGTCGGCAGCAGTTTTTCGCGATTTCAGCGGGGGGAGATTCCACGGATGACGCATCGGTGGACCCCGATTTGGAGGGGCGCGTTGCAACCGCTGCGGGTCCTCTCAAAGCGCACTGGATGTATCTGTGCGGTGCGCAGACTTATCGCTCCGGCGACCGCGAAGCATGCCGGGAGTGGTTTCAACGCGTCGTGAAGGAGTTCCCGAATCACCCCCGCGCGGAGATCGCGCTTTTCATGGATGCACGGTGCGCCTTCTCGGAATCGCGCAAGGGCGTGGATGATCTTGATCCGGCACCCCCGGACGCGGCGCGCCTAGGCGCGCAGAAACGCGCGGCCGGCCTCTTCGAACGCTATCGGAAGCAATACCCGAAAGGCCGTTTCGTGGCTGATGTGCTCGGCTGGTTGGGCGCGCTGATGTGCGATGCGGGAAGGTACCTCGACGCGCTGGATTGCTATATCGCCCAGGCGGAAACACCGGGACATCCTGAGACCCTGAAATCCGCCATCTTCATGTGTGAACGCTCGCTCGCGTCGGTGGCGGCGAAGCCAGATGGCGACGCGGCCTTTGCCTTGATCGCGCGGCATCCGCGGATCGCGATGGGATTTACCTACCTCGTCCTGAGCGCGCGAGAGGCGGACAACTACGACGGAAAATTCGATCGCCCCGCAGACGTAAAGAAATGGAGACGTGCCGTCCTGCCAAGGATCGCCGCAGCCGTCACCAGGCAAAAGGAACGCTACAAGTCCGGCGACTGGCAGCCTCGATATCTGGCAATGCTCGCGCAGGCCGCGAGTGCCAGCGGCAATCAGGACCAGGCGTTGCAGATCACGAATCTTTCGCCGGCGGATTTGGAGCGAAGCGATGACCTTCTACTCGTTCGCGCGATCGCATTCCAGCGCGCGGGAAAGGCCGCAGACGCGATCGCCACTTATCGGCAGCTATTGGCGGGTTTCCCGAATGCTCCCACGATGCCGGGCGTGCGCCTGCGGCTTGCCTTGGCGTTGCAGGACAACCATGAAGCCGGCGCCGCGCTCGTGGAACTCACGCATTTGCTTCCGAAGAGCGACGCCGCCTCACCGGCCCTCGCGGAAGCGCAGGAAGAGGAATCCGGCGACGACGGCGAAAGTGCTGGAACGGGAGGCGCCCCTGAAGCCACAAGCGTGTCGCCGTACACCGCGGGATCTTTATTTCCCCTCGATCTGTCCTATTGGAGTCTCAAGGAAAGCGCGGTCTATCCGAACATCACGGGCGCCGATCTCGAGCAAGTGCAGGTGGTGATCGATACCCTGCTGAACTTTGCGCCGCTGACGGAACTCGCGACCGGCCTGAGCAGCGCGGAATTCAACGAAGCCAGCAGGAAGAAGCTGCGAGCAACCCTCGCGGAGCGCTACCTGGCGCGGGAAAGTTTCGCGGAAGCGAAGCCGTTCATGCCGCCGGGGCAGATCAAACTCGCGGCGGAAAAGCTGGAGACATTGACGAAGGCCGCGACCGGATCTGGGCCTGAAAAAGCGGAGGCAATGTCCCAGCTCGGCGACGCCTGGGCGGAGGCGCGCGGGAAACTGTTGCGAGTGCCGCTCGATGCCCATGGGGATTGGGATGCTTCGTCCGGCCGGGATGGGATCACCCGGCGGGAAAATGGGCAGTCGCTGCAATTCAAGGAGATCGATACGGAACTGGAGCAGCGGGATGAGCTGCGCCATGCCGCGCGCTGGTGGCTGGCGGCGGCAAGGTCTCGGCCCGGCACGCCCCTTTCGGCGCGCGCGCGCTGGAACGCATTGGAGACGATGCCGAAAATTGCTCGCGCATCCGAGTACGCGGAGGAGAGGGCGCGGGAGACCAAAGGCGAAGCGGTTTCGCGCGAGATTTACGAGAAACTGAGAGCGGAATCGCCCGACTCCGTTGAGGCGAAGCGCCTGGCCGCCTACTGGAGTTTTCCGCCGCCGCCCGAGTCCGGGGACGAGGTGGTCTACGACTTTTCTGGTTACAAACTGCGCGACGCCCACATTATGGGTTACCCGATTTACGACGCCGGAGGCTTCAAGTCCGCGGATGGCGAGCCAAACCCGGACGAGAGCGGAATCGAAAGGGATGTGCTGGAGCGCGTGGCTGTCTTGCCGGAAAAGGCGGAATCCATGGAACCGTCTCAGTTTGCGAACGAGATCAAGCAGCTGGCCGATGCGGCCAGAAGCAAGCTCGCCTCGGCCCGCGACGCCACAGTGATGAATTTTCTGGACGATCTCGCTCTGTTTTCCTCCGAGCCAAATATTTCGAGCGAGATGCTGAAGGCTTATGTCTCGATCCGATTCCAGGTCTTGCAAAGCAATGGCTGGGCTCGCCCCGGTCCGGAAGATCCCGCAGCGATCAGTGACGACGACATCCGCGCGAAAATCGACGAAGCGCTCCGCAATCCCGCCATGCAACCCATGGCCGATTATCTCGCGTTCAGTCGGATTGGTTTGCTCGCCGGCGAGCGAACGGAGATGAAAACCGACATCTTCGATCCCAAGGACGATGGCGCTCCCGTCACCGTGAAGTCGAGAGACTATTCGGAAATGGAAAAGCTGGCGGGGGATTTTCTGAAGAAATATCCGCAGAGCCGCAAACGCGAGGCCGCCCTGTTTGTTCTCGCCCGCTCCGTGCAAGCGCTCTCGCGCCCATACATTGTCCAGACCGGTGTTCCAATTCCCGGGACCGCTCCAGACGACCGGGTGTTCGACATGGCCGAGAAATCCTATCAGGCCGAGGCGTTCGACCCGAAGCGCGTGCTGGCGGCTCTGGACGCTTACGACCGCGAGTATCCGAAGGGGCGCTACGCTGCTGACGTCCGCAATTTCCGCGGAATGCTCCTGTGGCGAACGCACGATTGGGGGCCGGCGCTCGACCTCACGATCGAGCAGTTGAATGACGATTCGAACCGGGATCTGCATGCGGAGGCCTCGATTCGACTGGTGAACATCTTTGCCGGTCTCGAGCAGGCGGAATATCGCGCCGACTTGCTGGACGCGATCCGCGCCCGGCCGCTCGCGATCAAGTATCTAAAAGGGTTTCTGGGACGTGCATCGAGCTTGCGGTATCTGAAGGCTTACTTGAGCGATCAGTTGAACCTGAAGGCCACCGTACAAAATTTGTCGTCTCCCTGATTTTGCGCGGAACTGATCATGCACCACAAAAAACCGCGTCGCATCCTGCTCATCGCGGCTTCGTTACTTACTTCTAATTTCTGAGTTCGGAGCGCCGCTCTTTTTTCCGGCGCAAGAAACGGAAAGCTTGGCCTCGCGGGAGCAGACCAGCGCGCGTCAGAGCCAGCCGCGACGGCGGAAGATCACATAGGGCAGGACGGCCGAGATGAGCATGAGGCCGAGAGCAAAGGGATATCCGTGCGCCCAATGTAACTCGGGCATGAACTCGAAGTTCATGCCGTAGATGCCGGCGACGAGGGTCGGTGGGAGAAAGACGAGCGCGGCCACCGAGAGCACCTTGATGATGGCGTTCTGCTCGTTGTTGATCATGCCGAGGGTGGCATCGAGCAGGAAGCTGATCTTGGTGGAAAGAAATGTCGCGTGATCGCTAAGCGAGCCGAGGTCGCCCACGATGGTTTTGACGTGCGCCTGCGATTCGCGGGTGGCGCCGTGCGCGTCGCTCGTCTCGTGGAAATAAGCCACCAGCCGGGTGAAGCTGACCAGGCTCTCGCGCGCTCGCGAGACGAGATCGCTGGCGGCGCCGATCTGGCGCAGCACTTCGACGAAATCGCGCTGCCGCGCCTTGCGCGCTTTGCCGCGTGCGCTGTGCACCAGTCCGCGCGCGCCACGCGGCTCGCGCTTGCGACTTAACGGCTGGAAAACTTTGGTGGAGATGTGGTCGAGATTGAGGCCGACGCGCTCCAGGATGTCCGCAATCCGTTCCACGATGGCATCCACGATTCCGCCGAGAAATTGGGGGCCGGTCTGGTAGCGGAGCTGGTTCGCCTCGCGGCGCGCGTGGAAGGTCTTGAACGGGACAGGGTCCTCATAGCGCAGGGTCACAAGCTTGTCCCCGGAGAGGATGAAGGTGACGGCGGAACTCTGCGGGTGGCTAGTGTCGGCGCGGGTCAGAACGGTGCCAGTCATGAACAGATTGCCCTCGTCTTCGTAGAGGCGGCTGGAGAGCTCGATCGATTGCATCTCCTCGCGGGTAGGAATGTTGAGGCCGAGGACAGCTTCGAGCGCCTGCTCTTCTTCGGGCGTGGGATCGAGCAGATCGATCCATGCCGCGGCGCGCGCGAGGGTGGCGCAAAGCTCGGGCGCAGTCAGCGGCGCCGCCGCGACGCCGAGGGCGTAGAACGTGATCATGAGCGGTGAGGAGCGAAGCAGATCGACGTGCGCGAAGCAAGTAACGTAGCGCGCTGACTTTTCAACCGGAGCAAAAGGGGAGGATGGTCGAACGGGTGCGAACGGAAGGGTCAGGCGGCTGCGATTTAGCCTCGCGCGATTCGAACCTCGGGCCGATAGGTGAGGCGCACGAGGAGATCTCCGCATCCGCCGCGCGGCCTCGGCATCCCGGCGCCCGGGACGCGGATGACTTCACCGCGCTTTGTGCCTGCTGGGATTCGCACGCGCAGGAGGCCGCCGGCGGGGCGGTCGATTGCCTCGGTGCATCCCTGCGTGGCGCGGCGGTTATCGATCCGCAGTTCGCAGTGGAGATCCGAACCGCGCACCTTAAAGCGGGGCCCCGGCAGAACCTTGAGTCGGAGCTGCACGAAGCCGCCTTCCATCGGCGCCGGCCGCGGCAGACGGAACCGCGCACCCGGCGCCGTGCCAGCGGGCACCTCGAGCCTATAATGCTCCGGGCCGGCCGGGTTGCTGGCATCGCGCACCTGCACATCGACGGCGGTGCCGCGCAGGAATTCTTCGATCCGCAGCCGCACCTCCTGCGTGACGTTGTGTTCGATCCGGCGGGTGCGTCCCGCCGCGGCCGATCGGCTCGCTTCGTGACGGGCGCCATCGTAGGCCCGACGGCGCGCGGGATCGATCAGCACTTCGTAGGCGGCATTGAGCGCCTGGGTCTGGACGCGCGCAGCCGCGGAATCCCGGTTGAGGTCTGGGTGATGGCGCTTCGCGAGGAGCCGGTAGGCGCCGCGGATTTCGGCGGGCGTGCAATCACTCGCAAGTCCGAGGATGGCATAATGGTCGGGCTCGGAAGCGGTCAAGTAGCAGAGCGTAGCTCATCGCCCTGGGCTGCGGCAAACAAAGAGCGGGCAACGGCCGGAGAGCCGATTTAGCTTTCGCGTATGAACAGAGAGCTCCCATCGATCGTGGAACGCCGCCGTTTTCCGGCACCTGCGCGAACGCCGCAGGCCCTTGCCTGGCATGAGGGAGCGTTGTGGATTGGATCGCGCGATTTGCGGCGCATCCTCGGCGTCGATCCGGCCAGCCTGGCAGTCTTCGAAGAAAGAGAAATTGCCGGCATTCCGTGGGCGGCCGTCTCGATCGGCGACCGCCTGCGGTTCACGATCGGCGAAGGCGCGGAGGACGACCGGTTCCTCCGCACCTACATTCCCGGCACTGGATTGACGGACGATGATCGGATTGCGTGCCCGGAGTTTACCGGCTCGTATCTGAGCTACGACGGGACGGCGCTCTACCTCAGCCAATGGTACAAACATCGCATCCTGAAGCTGGATGAGAATGGCGAGATTCTGCGCACAATCGACGTGGGCGCGGAGATTTGCGGCCACGTTTTTGTCGACGACCTGCTTTACGTGCTGCGCGGCACGGAAGCGGATGGTGAATCCTGGCGGCTCGCCCGACTCGACCCGCGGGAGGAGATTCCGCAGGTCGAAGACCTCGCGGTGGTGCCGTTCCATTGCCGCTCGCTCGCGTATGATGGCGAGCAGTTTTGGAGCAATCACCGCGCGGCGGATACGGTGATTGCTTTCACCGCGCCGGCGTCACGTTGATGGCTGCGGCAGTTGGTTCGCGATTGCGAGGTCCAGACTGGTCGCTTCCTTTCTGGCGTGCTTATGGTGCTGATGTTGGCGCGGAAAGGCGGCTACGGAATGCGCGAGCGGCCGCGCGACGGACGCCGGCGAAGCGCGACCAGCGCGATGCCGCCCAGGACAGCCGTTGAGGCGCAAAGGAAGCGCCACGTGAGCGGCTCGTGCAGGAGGAGGATGCCGCCGATGGCTGCAAGCACGGGGACGCTGAGTTGTACGCTTGCGGCGATGGGTGCGGTCAAACCGGGCAACGCCGCATACCAGATGGCGTAGCCCAGACCGGATGCGATCGCTCCCGAGGCGATGGCGTAACCGGCGCCCGCGGGATCGAAGCGGAGTGACGGCCACAGCACGAAGCTGAGGAGCAGCGCACAAGGGACGGCGCGCAGGAAATTACCGGCCGTGGCGACCATCGGATCGCCACCGGCCCGACCGCGCAGCGAGTAGATGCCCCACGCCACCCCGGCGGTCAGCATCAGGAGTGATCCGCCGATCGGCGGAGCGGCGATACCGGGTAAGAGGAGCGCCACCAATCCACCGAGCGAAATCGTGAGCCCGAAGAGTTGCCGCACATGCAGACGTTCCCCGCGACGAACCCCCCAGAGGATCATTGTGGCCTGCACAGCGGCAAAGAGCAGTAATGCTCCCGTGCCCGCAGAGAGCGTGACGTAGGCGCAGGAAAACGCGGCGGCGTAGGCAAAGAGAGCGAGGGCCGAGAGCCAGTTGCCGCCGACCCGCGATTGGCCTTTTCGCGCGGCCACGAGAATCGTTAGAACCAGCGCGCCGGACAGGATGCGGATGAGCGTGAAGCTGGCGGCATCGAGCGTGGTTTGCTTGAGCGCGAAGCGGCAGAGGAGCGAGTTGCCGGCAAACGCAGCCAGCGCCAGGAGCGTGAAAAGGAAGAGACGAGATGTCTTCACGGAAGGTGAATTCCTGCGAACGCCGGATGCCGAGTTACGCTGAAGAAGCTCGCGGATGCAACGTCAAGCGCACGTCACGTTCGGCAGCGCCGGGGTTTGCGGGAAAGCAGCGGGAATCTACACTCCTGTGCGCGTGCTCCCGGACGCGCGCCGATGGCCGAGCGCAAACCACACGCACCTCCTCCGGGGTACGAACGACCTTCTTCCGGACGTTCGGCCAGCGGCGAAGGATCAATCACCGCGGACCAGGGGAGGCACGACCCGTATGCGGCCTTCCGGTTCCCGAACTTCAGCTTTTATTCGGCCGGCAACCTGATCTCCGTCATCGGGCGACAGATGCTGATGGTGTCGATCGAATGGGAGATTTACGCGCGCACCAATTCCGCCACCGCGCTCGGCCTGGTCGGGCTCGCGATCGCCCTGCCGGTGGTGCTCTTGTCGCTCCCGGCGGGATACGTGGCGGATCGCTACAACCGCCGCAGCATCGTGCTTTGGTCGCAGGCCTTGAGCGCTCTCTGCTCCGTCGCGCTGGCGTTCCTCTCCTGGCGGCATCTCGCGATCCCGCCCTGGCGCCTGCTGCAGAACGGCAACCATTTGTTAGGCACGATCGCCAGCGTCTTCGAGCGTCACGCCAGTTATCACTTCGACGATTTGTCGCTCCCGTTGATCTATGCCGTGCTCCTGATCTCCGCCACCGGCCGCACCTTTGGCTGGGCGGCGCGTTCCTCCTTTTTTCCGAAGCTGGTGCCCCGCGATGCCTTTGCGAATGCCGTGACCTGGAACAGCAGCATGTTTCAGGTTGGCTCGGTCGCCGGGCCCGCGCTCGGAGGGCTCTTCATCGTGCGGATGGGTTTTCCCTTCGTCTATGCGCTGGATGCCGTGTGCGCGTTGTCGTTTTTCCTGCTCGTCCTGCCGATCCGGCGCTACGACCAGGGCGAGCGCATCGAGAGCCGGCCCTGGCAAAGTTTGGTCGAAGGGCTGCGCTTCGTCGTGAGCAGGAAGGTGATCCTGGCGACGATCACGCTCGATATGGTGGCGGTGCTGCTCGGGGGCGCGACCGCGCTGCTGCCGATCTTTGCGGCGAATATTCTGCACTGTGGCCCAATCGGGCTCGGCTGGTTGCGCGGCGCGCCGGGGGTGGGCGCGTTCGTGATGGCGATCGTGATCGCTTATCTGCCGCCCATGCGGCAAGCCGGCAAAACGCTGCTCTGGTGTGTGGCCGGATTTGGTGCGGCCACGATCGTCTTTGGTCTCTCGCATTCCCTTTGGCTCTCGCTCGCGATGCTCTTCCTCACCGGCGTCTTCGACAGTGTGAGCGTGGTGATTCGCCATACCATCATCCAACTCCTCACACCCGATCAGATGCGCGGCCGCATCTCTGCCGTGAATAACATTTTCATCGGGACCTCGAACGAACTCGGCGCGCTCGAATCCGGCCTGACCGCAGCGTCGTTCGGGCCGGTCGTCTCCGTGGTCGCGGGAGGAATCGGCACCATCATTGCGGTGCTCGGCGTCTCCGCAGTCTGGCCTCAGACGCGCAAAATCGGCGCGCTCGACCAGCACCTGCGTTGAACGGCGCCGCGCGACCGCGGCGTGGATTCGCGCCCGCTTAAAACGCGGCGTTCAGCGAGACCGCTCCGTAGGCTCCGCCGTTATCCTGGTGATAGCGGACATCCGCGCGGCTGTAGTCGAAGTTCCGGTAAGGCACATAGCCACCCTCCGCGGAGAACTTAATCTTTGGCGTCACCTTGAACTCGATCCCCAGGCCGGCGCGCACTTCGCTATAGGTCAGCAGCGCATTCCGCAGCCGCGCATCGCTCCGGGCGATGCCGTTGCGGTCGTCCGTCACGCGATAGGTCCCGCCCTTCAGATCGGCGCCTCCATAAAGGGTCAGGCTCTTGGTCACCTCGAAATCCAGCCGCGGCGTGGGCACGACCGCGTCGAGCACCCATTGCGGCGCGAAGCGCCAGCGCACGCCACCGCCGGGGACGACCGGGTAGGCGCGATCGTAATCGACGCTCGCGCCGAAGACGAACTGGAGATTGGGGCTGTAGACATACGTGCCGCCGAGCAGGAAGGGGATGCGGAACGAGTCGCTGTCGAGGTTGCGGGTGCCATAGAGGCCCGGCTGCGCCTCGAAACGGAGGAGGAGCGAGTCGCCGAGGCGCGTGTCGAGACCGACGACGGCGCTGACCGACTGCAAGACCTCGGGCAGCTGCGAGCGGAAGAGCACGATCGGACCGAGCGGGCCGCCGAGATGACCGACGAAAGGATCAAAGCCATTGAAATCAAAGCGCTCCCACGCGACCCCGAGGCGGAGAATGCCGATGGCAATGCGCGGCGTGTAAATGAAGCGCGCCAGATAGTAGTTCTCGTTGAAGTCGCGCTGGGTGCGGTAGCCGCGCGAGGCATCGGAGTCGCCGAGATAGCCGTACTCGGCATGGAACTCGAACGGGAACGCGCTGGTCGAGGTTTCGTCCGGCGTGGAGGTCTCCATCGTGCTGCCGGCGAAGAGAGGCGCGGTCAGGAAGGCGAGAGAGAGGGCGAGAATGGAGAAGGATGTTTTCATATGGTTTGCGGAAGGCGTGACAGAAATCAGATAGCAGACTCTCTAGCGTCCGCCACCGCTGTCACGCCGAAAGATTCGGACGGCTTTGGAAACATCTTTGAGTAAAGAGGATTCGGCGCCGAGCCGTTCGACCCCCCGGAGCTCCGCTAATTCCGCGGAAGAGATCAGATCGCCGCGCCAGATGAGGGTGGCCGGTTTGCCACCCAGGTTGACCGGCCACATCTGGTAGAGGGTGACCGCCGCATAATACCCGCCGCTGGCGTAGTAGAGAGCATCAGCCATCTGGGAGCTGCCGCTGGTCTGGCGCTGAGAGGAGGAGCCGAGCGTGAGCACGCCCTTGCCGTCCACGTCGAGCAGCTCCCAATACGTTTCGCCCTGGCCGCCGATCAAGCCGTTGAATTGTTTCTGAATTTTCCCCTGCTGCCGAAGCATCGCATTGATCTCATCGCCGGAGCGGATCGCCTGCCCCGTGTGATCGTAGGGAGCCTGGGCAAAGGGACCGGCCTGCGCGCGCGCTGTGAGCAAACCCGACCAGAAGCCCGCAATCGGTCCCGCCATCGTCGCTGGCGCTCCGCTGGGAATCCTGGCCGCCTCGGCGCGACTGATCTGCAATTCCGGCGCCTTGCTCTGCGTGGCGGCGACCAGCGCCTGGACGGCTTCATTGTTCGGCGCCTGCGCGAGACGCGCGAAATTCGCGCCGCTGCTGTGCAGGAGCACCTTCATCTCGGGATGGTTCGCCGGATTAAAGCGTCGCATCGCTTCCGCCTGTTGCGCGGGCGTGCCCGGCGCGACCCAGCAGGTCTGGACCGAGAGATAACGCGGCGTGCTCATCTCGGGTCCGCGCAAGGGTTTCGCGTCGCCGGTGAGCTGCGCGAGATCGGGTTTATCGAAGACGGAGAAGCTCGCCAGCTCGCTCACGGGATCGGCCTGCAGCGGCGCGCAGGGTGCGAGGAGCAGCAGCGCGCCCATCAGGAACCGTTGAGAGACGTTCGTTTCCATTTTGAACCTCGGGTAACTATTCGCATAGTGAATCGCTTGCAAACGTTAGGCGGATGCCGCGCAGCATCATTCAAATGAGCAAAGCCGTCGTTTGCCTGGAGGAGCTGGAGAAGCGCTACGGCCAGACGCAGGCCGTCGACCGGCTCACGCTGGAGGTGGAGCGCGGCGCGATCTTCGGCTTCCTCGGCGCGAATGGCGCCGGCAAAACAACCACCATGCGGATGCTCTGCGGACTCGTTAGGCCGACGGGCGGTCGCGCCACGATCGCCGGCTACGATGTCTGGAAGGAACGCCAAACCGTCCGCACGAAATTCGGTTACGTCGCGCAGCGCTTCAGTCTCTATCGCGATCTGACGGTCGAAGAAAATATGCGCTTCTTCGGGGGGGCCTCGCGCGTGCCGCGTGGGGAACTGGACGGGCGGATCGCGCGGCTCCTCGCCTTGACCGATCTCGAAGGGAAGCGCGAGACGCCGGCGGGCGCACTTTCCGGCGGCATGCGGCAGCTCCTTGCGATCGGTTGCGCGTTGATCCACAATCCGCCGCTCCTGTTCCTCGATGAGCCCACCTCGGGCCTCGACCCGGTGCATCGACAGCAGCTCTGGAATTTGTTTTACGACCTGAGCGACGCCGGCATCACGATTTTTATCACGACGCATTACATGGATGAAGCGGGGCGCTGCACCGATGTCGGGTTCATCGACCAGGGCCGGCTGCTCGCGAAAGCGGCGCCGCGAGCCCTCGAAGCGAGTTTCAACACCAGGCTGCTCGAGATCGATGTTGAGCCGGTGATGCCGGCGCTGGTCCGCTTCCGCGATGAACCGGGCGTACTTGGCGTTTCCCTGCGCAGCGGGAGCTTGCGTTTCTATGCGGCGGAACCGGAAAAGCTGGTGGCGCGCTGGCGCGCGGCGTGGCCATTCCCGGATATCCGCTGGCTCGCGGAACGCTGGGTCGAGCCGGACATGGAAGATGTCTTCACCGCCTACTCGCAAGGCTTCCATGCGGTGCTGAAGCCGCTCACGCCATGACCGCTCCGTCTCTGGCTGCCATCGGGAGCGTCGCGCGCAAGGAATTCCTCCACATCTGGCGCGATCGTCGCGTGCTCGTTTTGATCCTGCTCCTGCCGCCCATCTTCACCCTTGTGTTCGGTCACGCCTTCGAGGCCGGTGAAATGCGCGATGTGCCGGCCGTGCTCGTCAACGCCGACAACACGCCGCGCGCGCAGCGTTTCGTCGACAAGATCAGCGCGAATCAGACCTTCCACTGGCGGATGCAGCTGCCCGGCGGCGGCGTCAATCGCGACCTGCTGCGGCAGGGAGTGCAGGCGACGCTCGTGATTCCCGCCGGCTGGAGCGATGGCTTAACGAATGGCAGGCCGGTCCCGCTCGACCTCTACCTCGATGCGAGCGACACGAACGTCGCGCCTCAGCTCCTGGGGAGCGTTCAGGAAACCTTGGGGGATTTTCAACTCGCCGAACGCCAGGAAATGATCGATGCGCTCCCGGAAGAAGTCTTCAATCTCGCGCAGCAGATTCCCGTGGCCGTGCGGAAGCAGTTCGTCTCCGCGATGGAGCCGTGGGCGATCGACAAAAAATTGCTCTACAACCCGAAGGAGCGCTTCATCGACTACGTCATTCCCGGCGTCATCGGGCTCATCCTGCAGCTGCTTACCGTCACGCTCATGGCCTCGACGATCGCGCGGGAGCGGGAGTCCGGCACGCTTTATCAGCTGATGGTGACCGCGTTGCAGCGGGGCGAAATCGTGATCGGGAAGGTGCTGCCCTATTTCATCATTTCGTTAGGCCTAATCCTCATGATCGTGCTGCTCGCCGGGTGGCATTTCGGGGTTGAATTCTATCAGCCGGGCGTGCTCGCGGTGATCTGCGTCGTCTTCCTGCTCTGCTCGTTAGGCCTGGGGCTGGTGATCTCGGCCATTTCGCGCACGCAGACGCAGGCGATCCAGTTCTCGGTCTTTTTTCTGCTGCCGGTCTTTGTCCTCTCGGGTGCGTTCGCGCCTCTCGAGCAGCTCCCGGCGGGGATGCGCTGGGTCTCGGAACTATTCCCGCTCACGCACTTCTGCCGCGCCTTCCGGCTCGTGAGTCTGTATCACGCCGCGCCTTCATTTTACCTTCCGAGCCTCGCGATGCTTTGTGCGGGCACGATCGTGAGCTTCGTCGGCGCAGCCTTCCTGCTGCGACGGATCGAGCAATAGGGCCAGCGCTACCGCGTGCGAATTCCTTCGGCCACGTTGACGTGGAACGTTTGCTTCTCCTTGGTTTTGCCGAACGTCAGCTCGGCAGTGTAATCCCCGCTGGCCACCAGGCGCTTTGCATCAACGCCGCCGTATTGCGTGAGCACATCCTTCGTCGGGAGCAGATCCCAGGTCAGACGCGTCAAACCCTGCGTGGCGGGTGATTTTAGGTTCGCGACCGGCGTCCCGGCGGCGTTGGTGATCGCGATTTTCACTTCGTCGCCGGTAAACTCCTTCACCCAGACGGTAAAGGTGGCACCCAGCGGCGGGTTCTTGCCGTGGAACTCGCCTTTGCCGGCCCATTCCTCCCAGCCGGGCATCAGGTAGGCGCCAGTGACCGGTCCGAGCGAAAACAGATGCGCCGGCATCGCCGCCACTTCCGGTGTCAGTTCGCGGAGCGGCCGCGTGTCGTCCAGCACGGCCAGGCTGCGGCCGTGCGTGGCGATCACCAGATCGGCCGTGCGCGGGTGAATCTGCAGGTCGTCGACCCGCACCGCAGGCACATCGGTCAGCCGCATCCACTTCGCACCGCCATCGACGGAGGCGAATAACCCAAAGTGCGTCCCCGCATAAAGCAGACGCGGATTGCCCGGATCCTCACGGATCACTTCCACCGGCGCAGACGCCGGCAATCCTTCGCCTACGATGCTTTGCCAGGTCGCGCCGCCATCGGCGGTGCGCACGATCATGGGCGCGTCGTTCCCGCTCCGGTAGGCGTTCAGCGCCACGTAAGCCGCTCTGGGATCGTGCGCGCTCGCTTCGATCCGGACCACCCATTGGCCGCGGACATTCTCCGGCAGGTTCTGCGTCAACTCAGTCCACTTTGCGCCGTCGTTGTCAGTCAACCAAAGCCGGCCATCGTCGGTTCCGGCCCAAAGCAGACCCGGTTTCAAGGGCGACTCCGCGAGCGCGTAAACCACTCCATAGTTCTCAGCGCCGCTCCCGCTGGCCGTCGCCTTGGCCGCGTCGTTCTGCGTCAGGTCGGGGCTGATGACCGTGTAATTCTCTGCCCGTTCCGTGAGGCGGAAGATGCGATTGCCGCCGAGGTAGAGCACGCCCGCCTTGTGCTTGCTGGGGATGAGCGGCGAATTCCAATGGAACCGATAACCCGGCTGCCCCTCCGCCGGTTCAGGCCGGAGCTGTCGCGACTCGCCAGTGCGGATGTTCATCCGGTGGACGCTCCCGCCCTGGCTCTCGGCGTAGAAGGTGTCGCGATCCGCCGGGTCAAAGACGACGTAGAATCCATCCCCGCCGCCGAGATTCGTCCAATCGCCGTTCATGATGCCGTCCTTGCTCTGCACCCCGGTGGGGCCCACCCAGTTACAGTTATCCTGCAGGCCGCCCGCCACGCGGTAGAACGGTTGCGTATCGTCGAGCGAGATCCGGTAAAATTCGCCGGCGGGAATATTCGCGAGGTGATCCCACGTCTTGGCGCCCGAGTAGCTCTGGTAAACGCCGCCATCCGTCCCCAGTAACAGCCGCTGAGAGACCGGCGGCTTCGGCGGCTTGTTCTTGTCCTCCGGCTTCGGCGCCTTGGGCGGCGGCGCGCTCCCATTCTGGATGGCAAACGCGTGGCAATCCGGGTGCACCTTCTCCGAGTAATCCTCCCGGAAGCTGCGCCCGCCATCATCGGAGACAAACAACGCGAACCCGAGCACATAGACCCGCTGATCGTTCGCCGGGTCGATCCGAATCTGGCTGAAATAAAACGGCCGCGGATCGATGTCGCTCGCCCGCGTCCATTTCTCGCCCCCATCCTCCGAGCGGAAAACGCCGCCGCGTTTGCTTTGCACATCGCGGAAATCGGTGGCGCCGCCTTCATCACTTTGCACCACCGCCATCACCACGCCCGGCTTGCTGGCCGAGACACTGAGCCCGATCCGGCCCGTCTGCCCCGGCAGCCCGCCGCCCAGCTTCTTCCAGGCCGCGCCGCCATTCGTGCTCTTGAAAATGCCACCGACATCTTCCCCTTCCGTCAACGCGATCCCGTAGGTGAATCCCCACGGAGTCCGCTGCCGCGCATAGAGCGCCGCGTAGACGATCTCCGGGTTTGCCGGATCCAGCGCCACATCCCCGCACCCCGTGCGCGCGGCGTTCGGGCCATTCACCTGCAGCACCGGCTTCCATGTCTTCCCGCCGTCAACGGTTTTGAAAAGGCCGCGCTCCCCGCCATCCACCCAGAGATGACCCGAGACCGCCACATAGGCGACATTCGGATCCTTCGGATGCACCACGATCCGCCCGATCGCGCGGCTCTCCTTCAGCCCCACGTTCTGCCAGGTGCTGCCGCCATCCGTGGAACGGTAAACGCCATTGCCCCAGCCCGACGAATTCCGGTCATTCGCCTCGCCGGTGCCGACCCAGATCACATCCGGATCCGACGGCGCGACCGCGATCGCACCGATCGAGAGCGTCGACTCCTTGTCGAAAATCGGATCCCAGGTTGTGCCGTTATCCGAGGTCTTGAAGACGCCGCCCGTCGCCAGCCCCGCGTAAAAAACGCCGGGATTCCGCGGATCGATCGCGATGTCCGAAACGCGGCCGCCCATGACCGTCGGCCCGATCGCGCGGGCCTTCAGGTTCTTGAACAGCGCTTCCGTTAACGGCGGCGCGACAGGCGGTTGCGGTTGCATCTCCGCCGCCACCGGAGGCGGCGTAGTCGGGGCAGCGACCGGTTCCTGTCCGGGCGCGGCAAAGGTCAGGAGGAAGAGCGGGAGAGAGGCGGCGGAAACCTTGAGCAGAAGAGAAGCAACGCGCATCGGGGAGAGTAGCACCGCCTCACGCCAGTTTCCTGCGGGAGCATTTCAGCCGTGCCGCGCACGCAGGGTTGACGCCGCGCGTGCCGACAGCCGACAACAGGCGGATGAAGCGTTTCCTTTTTGCCGGGCTGGTCTTGTGGCTGTCGCAAGAGGCATTCTGCGAGGAGGAACGGGAACA
>JBPCMX010000029.1:0-34953 GCA_051001855.1 Chthoniobacterales bacterium | reverse complement strand
GCGAACTCGCGGAGGAAGCGATCGCGCCGGACGCCCCGGGCCGCGTCGTGCAACTCGAGCCGCCGCAACTCGCGGCCTGGATCGCCACCGCGCCGGAACCGCAACGGAGCGCGCTCGCCTTTTTCTATCTCAATGAATTTTCCCATCGCGAAATGCAGAACCTGCTCGACGTGAAAATGGAGGAACTGGCCAGCCTGATCTCGCACGGCCGGGCGCAGTTCCAGGCCTGGCTGAACACGGTCACGGCCGAGGTGGCGCCGGAATGAAGCGCTGGCTTTCGCGCCGGAAACGCGCGCTCCTCGAATGTGCCCCGATCAGCGACGCGCCGCCGAACGACCGGGCGATGCGCTCAGCGCTCGAGAGCGCCCGGACGATCCCTGAAGCCGCCGCCAGCCTGACGACGCAGCAGCAGTTCGACCAGGCGTTGGCGCGGCTCGTGCGCGAGATCGAAATCCCCAAGGCGGCCGAGGAATGGTTTGTCAACGTCGCACTGATCAAAGGGATGAAGCGGAGCTGGAAGAAAACTGCGCGCCATCCGGCGATCCTCGCGACCGCCCTCGCGGTGCTGGTGATGGCTGGCCTAACGATCTACTTCGTGAGGGAGCGGCTGCAGGAATTTCCCGGCTCGGTGGTGGCCAAGAAAATGTTGGTGGTCGCGAGTACCACGAAGCGCGGGCAGCTCGAACCGCTCAACACCGACGCGATCAATGTCGGCGATTATTTTTTCATGAAGTTCCAGCTCGAGCACTTCGATGTGCCGATGGCGTTCGCCGATCTGCGCGCCACCGGCGCGCGGGTGCTCGACGACGATGAAGGTCATCACGTCGCGCAGGTATCGCTGGCGGAGAGCGGCCTGCAATTCTTCCTCTTCCAGGCTGATCCCGCCGACCACCAGGCCGCGGCGAAGACGAAAAAGCCGGCCTGGAATTTCGTGGAGAACGAAGGCTGGGCCGGCGCGGTGGAAGAGCGCAACGGCGTCTGCTTCATGATCGCCATGCGCGGGAGCCGGGAAGATCTGGAGCCTTACCTGACCAGCCGGCAGAAGTAGCGACCTGCCGGGATTTCGAGAGAGTGCCAGAGGGGAGAGTTGAACTCCCGACCAACCCCGAATGTTTTCGGGGCTGCTCAAATCTGTCGCAGAAGATAGAGAGCGATCTGCGGGTTCTTCTTTGCTTTGAGCTTTCGCTCGAGAACGCGGGCTTCGGCGAGTGTTTCGACTTCCTTGGACGCAGCCAGTTCCACGATGCCGAGGCGTCGCGTGGTGTAGGTGTGGCCGCGCTGATGTTGATCCAGCCGGCGCGGCAAGTCCGTCGTCGAGCCGATGTAATAACGCCCCGTGCTTCCCGCGAGGATGTAGACCCAAGCCATGTGTGGATGGTGCCAGAGGGGAGAGTTGAACTCCCGACCAAGGGCTTATGAGTCCCCTGCTCTACCACTGAGCTACCCTGGCGTTATTTTCTTTTTATCCCCAGTTGAACTCCCGACCAACCCCGAATGCTTTCGGGGCTGCTCTACCACTGAGCTACCCTGGCAACCCTCTATTTTTCTCCAAGTTGAACTCCCGACCAACCCCGAATGCTTTCGGGGCTGCTCTACCCAGGCCACGGCATGCGCACCCTCCTGCAGCACGCGGGGTCAAAACTGGACGGCGGCCGCAAGCGTGTCAACGACTCGAGCCCGCCGCGGCGCCCTCGGCGCTGCCTTTGGCGAGGTAAGGCGCCAGCTCCTTTTGGTCGCCTCGCACCGCTGCCATAAAGCAAACGCCGTCGCGCATCTGCACCGCCCCCGACCAGCCCTCGTGTTCTACGAAACGCCACCCGGAAAATTCCAGCGGGCGCGCGTCTTTCGGATTGCGCGCAGCCGGGAAAAGGAAGAACTGCATGCGCTTCTCGGCCACGGTGATTTGCGCAATCCGCTGCCCCTCGTCGTCATCGAAAACGCGACACGCGGAAGTGCGCAGATTGGCGAATTCCGGTGGCACATCGTAGTGCTCGAGCCGGTACTTCATGAAGAAAAAATCGCCTAACGAGCCTGCCTCCGCTTCGATCGGGTCCAGCGGCACGCCGCGCATCGCGGCCGCGATCGTCAGCATCTTGCGCGCGGTGCCCGAGCCCGGGAACTCGCTCATTCGCTCCCAGACGGTGAAAATTGCGACGCCCGCGATCACCGCGAGGGCGAGCGCAATCGAAAGCACCGCGGGATTGCGGAGGAACTTTCTCCAGCTTCGCCGCCGGACCGGGATCAGCTTCTCGTTGCGAAACCACTCCTCCACTTCGTGCGAGACGGGAATAGCGCGCACGAGTTTCGCGATCGCCTGATCGAACGCCTGCTGCTGGGAGAATTGTGCCGCGAGGCCCCGCTTCCGGCGCGCGCGCAGGACAGCCACGCGCATCCGCCGGTCCGTGCCCGCCTTCTCTGTGATAGGCGCGATACGCGACAGAGCGATCTCGCGACGCGATATGCGGAAGACGCTCATTCCTGCTCGAAGTGCGCCGTGTGGGCGTGCAGCCAGGCCTGGAACTCGCATCGTCCGCGGGTGACCAGCTCCGACAGCTCACGGGCGCGCAGATCAAGCAACGTGAGCATCTCGGCGAGTGAGAATTCATCGAGGTAATAGGCGGCCAGTGCGCTTCGCTGCGGCTCCGGGGCCGCAGAAATCCAGGCTGCCAGTTGCTCCGGTTGGAGCTGCGCAATCTGCTGGGGTGCGGTGGGCTCCACCTCGCATTCCTCCTGCGCAGTGGATTCGGGCTGCAGGCCGGTCTCCAACGCAGCGACGCAGCGCCAGCGGGCGTCGCGGAAGAACCAAAGCCGATCGCGCGGCGCTGTCTCGCGCTGCGTGGCATGCAGGGCGGCCTCGCGCAGGGTCGCTTGAAATGCTTCCTGCGCCCTGGCTCCGTCCCCCGTCATGAGATAGCAGAACCGGTAGAGCTGCGGGAGATTTTCGTTCGTCGGAAGCACGCGGAGATTCTCCGCCGATCTTACGCGGCTCGAATATTGTGACAAGGGCAGGATGGCGATGCGGACGATGCGACGAGACGCGCATTAGAACGCAGTGGAATCTCTTCGTTGAAAATTAATCACTCTACTTTCGTCGCACCGGTTCGCGGCAGATCCAATGCGATAAAATCTCCCTGCGCCGCCTCCGCAAGGACATGGCAGCCGCTTCGCTCGTAGGCTTCCACCAGTGATGAACCATGATCTGTAAAGCCATCGCGATCGATGATCACTGCGGCGAAGCCCTTCGCGCGCAACCTCTCTGCTGCGGCCCCCGCATCGAGACGTTCGATCTGCTGCTGCCAGTCCTCCGAGCCTCGCCCCTTGTTGTTCCCGTAGGAAAAGCGGAGCGTTTGCGCGTAGAGAAACGGCCGGAAATGTTCGTAATCGGTCATGGCCACGATGGCACCGGCCTCAGGATACGGCATGAAAGGAAGTTGAAAGACCGCGGCATGAGCCGGGAGCTGGCGTTCCAATGCCGCGAGGAAGCTGCGGTCCGACGAAACGCGGGCTGGAAGCTGTCGTACCCCGTCAGTTGGGCTACTGGGATAGGTCTGGTCGAAGAGTCCCACGGCGATGAGAAGCGTTGCGAGGCAGACCTGTAACGGTTGCGGCCATCGCCTCGTAAGGATCGAGCAGATCCGCACGAGAAAAAGCAAAGCAATTGCGAGAATGAAAACCGAGTAGCGATTTGTAGCGCGAAAAAGTTGAAATCCGCAGAGAGCGATGAAGCAATTCACTCCCCCCACCACGGAGAATGTCATAATCCAGATGAGATCGGCAATCCCAGTCGGCCATCGTCGAACTCTCCCGCCAGTCGCAGAACGCCAGAACGCGACAAATCAGCCAGAGCAAACCCACGATACCCGCAAGTCCCAGGTACCCGGAGCGGATTTCCCCGCGCAGCATTGTGACTCGGATGTACTCATTTGTTAGGCCTCTCAGCGCCGAAAGCCGGTGCGAGACGCCCGGCAAAAACATCTCCAGCGGCTTGAGGGCGTAGATCTCCGTCCCACTATATCCACGGACGAGCACAGCCGGGTTCTTGCCATGGAAAAAGTTGAAACAGAACGTATCGGCGTTGCCGATGATGAAGCCTCCGACAACCGCCGCGAAAAAAGCGACGCAGATTACGGCCGTCTGACGCGCGCCCTTATCGGAACGTGCACGAATAAGGTTCGCGAGGAGAGCGAAGACCGCCAACTGAAGGATAACGTTAGTATAATAAACGTTTTGAAGTCCGCTGAACAATCCCAGGGCTAGGATAAATCCCGCACGCCAGTCCGAAAATGTGCGGACAACGCCAGCCGCCAGCCACCATGTGGCCAGCAGCGCAAGCGGCAAGTGGCCGACATAGGTCAGCTCGAGGTGATCAAGACCGCGGTGCCACGCGTAATGGCTAAAGGCGTAAAGTGCTGCACCGGCCACAGACCAAACGAGGCGATAATGAAGCAGGCGGCAGGTGCAAAAGAAGCCGGTGGCTGAGAGCAGCACTGCGAGCAAAACCGCCAGGTTCGCCGCCGGCATAAGCCCGGTAATCGAGGCGAGAAACCCAAAGACCGCGTAGTGGAAATCTTCCGTCGATGGCATGTCGTTCCAGTTTGCGCCCTCTGGCGCACCGAGATTCGGCACGAGCTTCGGCAGTAGCGGAAGGTAATGGCCTTGGGAGGCAGCCCGCATCAGGGCCAGTTCGTTCAACGCATCCGAGCGGTAACTCGTTGGTAGCTGCCACGCGGCAGGCGAAAGTCGCCCGGTAAGAAAGCACCAGGTAATGATGACGCCGATCCAAAGGCCAACGAGCGCCGCCCACGGCGGAAAAGTGCGATGCCGGGCGAACACCCACATACAAAGTGTTCTAGCTGCGCCGCGAAGAATTCATGCGGGCCAGCGTGCGCCGCGGCATCGCGGAAATCAACTTCGTGTTTTTAGCGATGCGGGATGGCCTGTTGTCTGTAGCGATGAATGCAAGGAAGAACCAGCCTGAGCGAAGGAGGCCTTGCGCCTAGCAGCACGCCTGGAATTGGCAGCGTCTACGACTCATCAGCTCCGACAGTTCGCGCGCCCGCACGTTCAGCAACGTGCCCATCTCCGCGCGGTGGGCTCCATCTCGCACTCCTCGCGCGCTGGATCGGTCTCCAACGCAGCGTCGGCGGGCGTCTCGGAAGAAGCGACGCCGAGCACGCGGCGGGGTCGCGCTGCGCGCCATGCAGGGTCGCCGCCTCGCACAAAAACGCCTGGAATACTTCCTAAGCCTTGGCCGCGTCGCCCGTCATCGTAGAGCTGCGGGAGATTTCGTTCGTCTGAAGCATGCGGGAGATTTTCCGGTCGCATGTTACGCGCGAGACCGGAGGCGACAAGCATCGGATGCAAGCGGCGATTCTCCCGCGCGGAGTCCCATTGCGTCTACGCGCGGCACTTTCATAGCTTACCGCCGTGAAACATTCCCCAGTCATCAGCCCCTCCATCATCTTTTCCGAGAAGTCATCCGCGAGCCGAGACGGGAGAACTCTCGATCATCAATTCGTTCCAACGCTTCCACGGCCGGGAATTTCCATTCGCGGTTCCCCCGTTCGCGCTCTCTCGGGACAGATCGAGGCCTTGAAGCTGGCGGTGCAACTCATCAACGACGCCGCGGTACCGCTCGGTCCGCCCATCACCACCGAGGTCTCAAGCGCGGGGGAAGTGACTCCCGAAGACATCTTCGAGTTTTCGTTTCTCTTTCCCTCCTGCAAGTTCGAGTCCGAAAGAATTTACCAGGTGGTCTTTCGCGTGGGCGATGAAGTCATCGGGCAACGTCCCCTCCCTATAGCACTCCCCCCGCAGCAGCCCGAGCAAGTGGCTACAACGACCGAAAATCCCACTCCGACGGAATAATTTATCCTTTCGTCTTCTCGAAGGCCCGCGGCACTCTCTGCCGCGGGCCTTCTGCTGTTCAAGCGCCAAAAAACCGCGATCCATCCTCGGCGCGCGGATTTGCGGCGGGCCAACGATCGCGGCGTCTAGCCGCGCACAAGCACCGGCTTGATATCGCTCGGCGTGCCGATGAGCGTATCGCCTTCAAGAGCCTGCCCTTGGATTTCCCATGCCTCCGCCTGGCCGGGCGTCGCGATCGGGATGTGCAGACTGGCGCGCGAGACCGTGCACCGGCCCTACTGCCAGTTCATCGTCCGGCCTTGCGGCCCCTTGAACTCAAGCCCTGTGATATTCCCGCGCGCCTTCCGGAATTTCACCAGGTCCTGCGACGGCGCCATGCTCTCGGCGCTCGTCTTTGCCGCCTAGTAAGTCTCGTGCTCAAACCTGGTTCCCGTCACCTCGACGCGCAGCGCCGCAAGTCTGCGGATTGTACTTGGGCGCGTGCTTAGCTAAAAACCCAAAGCGTTCCGCCGCCGCGGAAATTCGAAGCGGCTGCCCGAAGCCCGTTTTGTCGCCTCTGTGGGGGATCCTTTCGAAACCATCGCTTCCTGGAAGCTGAGCTCCGCACCTGCGAGACGTCATCGTGCCCCGGGTGCTCCTGGAGCACGGGCCTGCGCTGGGACTCTCGTCCGGAGAAAGGGGCCAATTGGAAAAAATCCGGGACGCTACTTATCTTCCTGAGCGGCGCGCACTCTGGTGGAACTACCTTGGGCAAGTGATTCTGGAACAAGAAGAGGGGGAGAATTTTCTCGTCGTCCGGTATGACACTTTGGTCTCCAACCCCCTTGGCGTGCTTGAGGCAATTCTCAGCGGCTGGCCGAAAGGCCATTTGCGCGAATCCCTGGCTCTGCAGCCTCTAAAGCGGGGCCCATCTTCGCTCGATGCGGCCGATCAAGAGGCCATCGGTGATCTCTGCACCGAAACCGCCCGCGCGCTCGGCGTTGCCCCTCGCCGATAGCGGCGGTGGCGTGATTCCGCATTGCTCGCACGCGCGGTCCTTCTACCTTGCGGGACGGTGAACGAAGAACCGCTCCTTTCTCCCGCGACACTCGTGCCGACCGCGGGATTGCACGCACACCTGGATATGACGCTCCGGGAATGGGTGCAGCGCTATCAAAACGAAATCGTTTTCGATCAGGTGCGCTATCGAGGAGTCCATGCGCTCAAGAACGTGCTCGATCTCTGGGTTCTTCAGGAAATCATCTGGGAAACCGAGGTCGAGGTGGTGGTGGAAATAGGGGTTCGCTTTGGGGGGACGACCCTCTGGCTCTCCGACACTCTGCGAAATTTGCGCGGACCCGGGGCCATGGTCGTAGCAGTCGATCTGGCGTCACCGGCAGTTACTTTCCCAGAGAACGTAGCGTTCATCGCCGGCGACAGCATCGCGCCGGAGACCCTGGCAGCTGTGAGCGATTACTGTCGAAACCGTCGCACGATGGTGATGGTGGATGGCAATCACGCCGCGGAGCATGTTTTCCAGGAGCTGCACCTCTACAGTCCACTTGTCTCCCAAGGATGTTACTTCATCGCGGAAGACGGGATCGTAGATGTGATGGAGTGGAAGCATGCCACGCCCGGACCGCTCGTGGCGGTGCACCGGTTTCTAGCCGAGACGGACGAATTCGAGATCGACCGAACGCGCGAGAAATTTCTCCTGACCTACACTCCGGACGGATTTTTGAAGAGAGTGCGCGGATAGAAGGTCTAAATGCTTAATCCTCTGGCTCATCCGATTTGCCTGGCGCAACCGGAACGCCTTTCCCTGCATGCTGCCTGGCGAGAGCATATCCCGTTCGGCATGCTCCTGGTCGATCTGCTGCGACCGCGCACGCTCGTCGAATTGGGCACTTTCCTAGGCAATTCCTACTGCGCTTTTTGTCAGGCTGTAAAAGCGTTGGGCCTTGGAACACAATGTTATGCGATTGATCGCTGGACCGGCGACGACCAGGCGGGTTTTTACGGGCCGGAAGTGCTGGCGGAATTGCGCGCCTATCACGAGCCGCGCTATGGCGATTTTTCCACCCTGGTGCAGAGCAGCTTCGAAGCGGCGACGGATCAATTCGCGGATGGGAGCGTGGACTTGCTCCACATCGACGGGCACCACAGCTACGAATCGGTGAAGGCGAATTTTGATTCATGGATCACGAAGGTGCGCGAGGGCGGAGTGGTCCTGCTACACGATACGCATGAGCGCAAAGAGGGGTTCGGCGTGCACCGTTTTTGGGAGGAACTGAAGGAGCGTTATGCCGGCATTTTTGAATTTCCGCATGGGCACGGATTGGGCGTTGTGGCGCTGGGGGAGGTTTCATCGCCGGAGCTGCGCACCTTCTTTGCCGCGTCCTCCGCGGAACGCGCAGTCCTCTGCGAATTCTTTCACCAAACCGGCGGCCGCTTTACTTTAGAAGCCCAGCTCCAGCTCGCCACGGCCGCGGCGGCGCTCCCGGACAGCAAGTGAGGAAAGCAAGCAGCCAGGTCCTAACTGCTCCGCTTAAGTTTCGCCAGGTATGATCGAAACGGAAGACTCCATCATCGTTCATATTCCGAAGTGCGGCGGAACCACCCTGCGCGCTCATCTCGCGGGCAGCACGGTCGGCGCTCCGCACGAAGGGATTCACCTCCTCAACGCCGCGCAACGGCGGAAAAAAATCTACGCCCTCACCCGTGCTCCGCAGGAGTGGTATCCATCGTTGTTCCAGTATTGCGTGGAGCAGAACAACCCATGGATCGAAGAATTCGGCGTGCCGAACCGGCTGGACGTGGAAACCTTCCGCCTGTTTCTCCAACGGGCTACCGTGGATCCGCCCGCGCGGCAGAAGCTGGTCATCCCGGCCATGCGGGTTCCTTTCGACAGCTTCCGCTATATGCGCACCAGAGGCCGGGGCTTCTGGTCTTTCTGGCACGAGTTTCCGTGCAGCGACGATCCATCAAACCTGCGCATCGCGGCGGATGTTCGCTTTGTGCCGATGGGCGATCCGCGCTTCTATCCCCCCTCGAAAGAGAACGTCTCGACGCATCTTCCCATCGTTTGGGACAGCGAGATGTTGGAGTGGCTCGCCGTGGATGAAGAGGTCGCACGCGTCGTCGCGCGCCAAACGATTTAGAACTGCCGGTTCGTCCCCCGCGTCGCGTGCAAATTCGGAGAGGTCGCGACCTCGCGTAAGCCAGACGACCGAGCCGCAAACCAGCGCTCCGGCTGCGAGATGGGCCGGGGCTCCGGCAAAGAAGCGCCGCCGGCCACACGCCTGGGCCGTGGGGGCTGCACCCAATGATCCAGCCACCGCCAGAGCGCGCGGCGCCATTTCGTGACGCTCCCTTCCTGCGGTTTGCGCGCAATGAGAAGCGTGTCGGCAAACCAGCGATCCTCTGCTTCCCAATCGGTGCTCACCTCCAAAATTTCCAACCCAGCATAACGCGCGACTGCCACAAAACCATCCGGATAAAAGCGCCAGCAATCCACAGGGTGCCGATGCTCTGGCGCGGCGGAGGGAGCCAGGATACAGCAAAGCCCGCCTGGCTTCAGCGCACGCGCAAGTTCGCGCATCGTTTCCCAGAAAAATTCAGCGTGCTCGAAAGCCTGGCCTGAAATCACCACATCGTATTTCCCGGCCGCGATCTCTCGCCAATAGTACGGATCCCGCGGGACCACATCGACATTTTTCCCAGGGGCCATGTCCAAACCCGTATAAAACCACGAGGGGGACGCAAAGATTGCGCGGTAGGATCCGTTCACATCCGCGCTGCCGACGTCGAGAATCGCGAGCCGGCTGGCCCTCTGCGACGCCAGATGGCGCTCGTAAAAGTCGGCCATGCGGGCCATGGAACTCGGATGCACCGATCGTGCATTACTCGCTCACTTGCGCAGTTCAAGGAAAGGATCGAAAACGTCGCCGAGTCGGGGCTTTCCACCGGTCATAGGCCAACTGTGCGCCTCTGCTGGGCTCGACCCACAGATTGGGCAATTTGCAAAAAAGTCTTGACTTATAAAGTCGCTCATTTCACGATTCCGCCAATAACGCCTTCCCGAATCCATCGGTAGGGCCGTCTTAACAAAGGAAAAAACATGCACCCTCCAGATCAATCCTCATTATCGAAATTGAATTCGCCACCGTCTCACATCTCGCAGACGGGAAGATCGTCGCGGTTGCCGCGGTACCGAAAATTGGCCGGCATTCTGCTCGTCGCCGTCTCCGGTTCGCTCGTTGCGGCGGTCGTCGTCGGCCAGAACTATCCAACCATCGCGGCCGATAAGGCCGCCTCGATGTATGCACCGGCACAACCGGCGCCGACGCCAGCCGGCGCGCCGGCGGGAGCGGTCGCGCCAGCGGCTGTCTCCACAGACGGAAAGACTCCGGATACGCACTTGCGAATCGGGAACCCGGCGCCGTTCCAGGCATTCCAGCCCTGCCGGATTCTCGACACGCGTAGTGCGAATGGCACCTACGGCGGTCCCAAGCTGGCCGCCGGTGCAATCCGAAACTTCCCGATCGCCCCGATTGGTGGGGTTTGTTCCTCCACGCTCCCCGCTGGCATCAAGGCCGTAGTGGTCAACCTCACCATGGTGAACAGCGATAGCGCTGGCTTTGTTACTGCGTACCCGGGCGGCAGCACCCGGCCTCTGGCCGCGACGGTCAACGTGCCTGCGGCGAATACCGTGGCCAATAACGGAGTCGTGATCCCCCTAGCGGCGAATGGATCGATCGACGTTTATGCCAGCACCGGAACGCATATCGTTCTCGATATCGTCGGATACTTCTTGGACACGTTGGAGACAGGGGATCGATTCGTCCTCACGGGAGACGTCGCCAACGGCGCGACCATCGCCGGATTTAATAACAACACTACTGCGGGAAGCCACGGCGTCGGCGGTTTCACTGGGAACGGAGCAACCGTCTTCGGCGTTCAAGGGCAGGTCGGGAACGCTACCACGACCGGGTCAGCCGGGGTGAGAGGGCTCGCGCCGAGTTGCTGCACCGGCAACCCTCCCGTGAATGCCGGTGTGTTGGGCAACGCAGGAAGCAGTTCCTCCGTCGGGGTCGTGGGCATCGGTGACTTCGAGGGCGTGCGGGGAATCAACACCAGTGGCTTGAGTAACACCGTCGCCTCCTTCGGCTCGTTAGGTTGGACCGATACCACCGCGATTTTTGGCTCGGGAAACTCTTCGGTCACGGGCACGAAATCGTTTGTGGAACCACACCCGACAAATCCGGATAAGATCATCCGTTTTGTCTCGCTGGAAGGCCCGGAAGCGGGCACCTACTTCCGCGGCCGTGGCAAGTTCAAAGGGAAGCAGGCCGTGATCAACGTGCCGGAAACCTTCCGGATGGTGACCGAGGAAGAAGGCTTGAGTGTGCAAGTCACACCCATTGGCAAGATCGCCCAAGTGGCGGTGGTGAAGATCGGCCTTAACAAAATCTTGGTGAAGTCCTCTGAAGACGTGGAATTCTTCTACACCGTTAACGGCGAGCGCCGCGGGTTCAAAGACTTCGAAGTGGTCGTCAATTCGACCGGAGAATTCGCTCCCAGAAGTCCGGAAGCCAAGATGCCGACCGCGCTCTCAGACTTCCAGAAGCAGAAGCTGATTGCGACCGGTGTTTACAACTCGGATGGCTCCCCGAACATTGCCACCGCTCAGCAGTACGGGTGGGACAAAAACTGGGATAAGGCTGCGGAACAGCGGGCGCTCGCTCGCCAGTCCGATCCTTCCGCCCCGACGTTCGCGAGTGGAGCGGCGACTTTCGCTGCAGAAACACCGAATGCACCGTGATCGGTTCCATCGGAATGCATCATCGGCTGTAGCCGCTCGCGTGTAGCTAGCTGCTGCTGATCCGATTCTCAAAGGCCCGCTACGCATGCGTAGCGGGCCTTTCGCATTGAACGGCAAATCCGGCGCCCCGATTTGGTCCCACCGCTGCGACTTTCCCTGCCCAGGCAGCGCATGGCTGGAGCGAAGAGGTTGCTCACGGGCATGAGTTTCCTCTCCAGCGATGATCCGTCGGCGTGACTCGCAGCTGACGCTCTGTTCGTTCCGATCGGTCACTCTGTTTTTCCGGCGTTTCGAGAGCAAGGTCGCAAGGCGGCCGATCCGCGCCTTGTGCGATACCCCTCCGGCAGGTGACGCTGCAGATGCTCCAACCTGATCGGGCGCTTGGGTGCCCGATTTTCCGGCCATGGAAACGGCGATTCTTTCCCGCCCGCTGCCTTCATCGCCGATGCAACCCGCAGTGGCACCGCGCTTCTGAATGATGCTCGACAGGCGTCCGGAGATGGCGATCCCGCTCCAAAAAACTTTTAAAAACTCGATGGTGGGTTTCCAGGGAGAATTCCGCTTATCCAAAGGGAGAGAGATTCCGCTGAAACTTTCTCACCTGATTCGAAACCCAAAAGAACCGAAAACAAAAATATGAAAAAATCTGCCCTCCATTTCCCTCTTTCTCCCAGCGGAGAAGCTTCCGGCGTCCGCCAGCGGGCTGCTCTCACACGCAGAGTGATCGCCTTCTCCCTTGTGGGGATCTCAGCCGCTCTCCTCGCTCTCACCGTGCACGCCCAGCAGGCCCAGAAGCCCAACGCCACGGCGGACTCCGTGCCATTGCCGCGAACTCACACGCTCGTGGGAAGCCCGGCGATTTATCAGGGCTTCGAGCCCTGCCGCGTGATCGATACTCGGAACGCAAACAGCGCCTTCGGCGGACCGAAGTTGGTCGCGGGCGCCACGCGCACCTTTGACCTCGACGTCGCCGGCATCGCGGGCCTTTGCATTAACACCTTTCCTCCTGGCGTAAAAGCCATGGTCGTTAACGTCACGCTCGTAAACGAGGACGGCCCCGGCTTCGTCACCATCTACCCCGGCAACGGCACGCAGCCGCTCGCCTCCTCGATCAATTCCAGCGGCCCCAACACCGTGATCGGGAACGAGATCGTGATGCCCTTGGCGCCCGATGGCACGATCAAGATTTTCACGAGCGTGGGCACCCACCTTGTGATGGATCTGGTCGGCATTTTCACCAATAATCTCGCCCCCGACGATAATCTCTTTGTCACCGGAAACATCGGCACCGGAAATGGGAACGGGATGATCGAGGCGTATAACTCGAGCACCACCACGACGGCCGTCGGCGTGAGGGGCGTCATGTCCAGCGCCGCGCCCGGCACCTTCTCGGCGGGCGTGCGCGGTATTAGCAACAGCACCACTGGTAACGGAATCGGAGTGTGGGGTTCGCAGGCCGGCTCCGGCTACGGCGTTTACGGCACCACCAATGGAGGCCGGGGCGTCTACGGGACAGCGGGCGCGGGCGTCGGCGTCTATGGCACGACGGCGACTGGGACCGGCGTCCGCGGTGATGCTACTAATGGCGGCTTTGCCGGGTTTTTCTTGGGCGACGTCACGGTCCTAGGCACTCTCAGTAAAAGCGCCGGCACCTTCAAGATCGATCACCCGGCCGACCCGGCGAACAAATATCTCTCGCACTCCTTCATCGAGTCGCCCGACATGATGAACATCTACAACGGCAACGTGACCACCAACGCGAAAGGCGAGGCCGTCGTCACCATGCCGGAGTATTTCAGCGCGCTGAACAAGGACTTCCGCTACCAGCTCACCCCGGTCGGATCCTTTGCGCAGGCGATGGTGGCAAAGGAAATCGCGCAGAACAAATTCGTGATCAAAACCAATAAACCGAACGTGAAGGTTTCCTGGCAGATCACCGGCATTCGCCACGACGCTTACGCGGATGCGCACCGCGTCCAAGTGGAGGAAGAAAAGCAAGGAGTGGAGCGGGGCGCTTATCTGAATCCAGAGGTATTCGGTCAGCCCGCGGATAAAGGAATCGCATATCTCCGCGGCCAACTCCAGGAGACGGAAAAGAACGCGGCGCAAACGGCCAGCGCCCAGCCCGCTTCCGCTGGCGGCAACTAAGGAGCTCCAGTTTGTTTACGAGAGCCCGCCGTCCCTTCGGGTCGGCGGGCTTTTTCGTTCTCACGTGGCCGCAGCAGCGCACTGTGCGGCCACATTCCGAAAAAGCCCGCCCGCCGGCAGATGGAGGGCCGGCAATCGAATAACCGCTGCTGCGTTGCTGAGCCCGCGCGACTATTGCCCAGCTCCATCGCGCGGGACGCTGTGATCGCCAGAGAGACCGCCCAGTGTGCTGACCACTCCGGCGGGCGTGATTTTGCGGATGGCGTGATTGCCGAAATCAGCCACGTAGATGTTGCCAGCGTGATCAGAGGCGACGCCGGTGGGAACAGCAAATAGTGCTTCGCGGCCGGCGCCATCGGTGCTGCCGACATTGCCGGCTAAACCAGCAAGGGTCGTGGCCGTTCCGTCAGGTGTGATCTTGCGGATAGTGTGATTCGACGTGTCGGCTACGTAAACGTTGCCGACGTCATCAGCAGTGACGCCGTAAGAGGCGGAGAACCGAGCCGACGCACCCACTCCATCTGCGCTGCCGGGCTGCTCCGCAAGGCCGGCCAGGGTGGTGACCAATCCTTCGGGCGTGATTTTCCGGATCGTGTGATTGCCGAAATCAGCGGCGTAGACTTGCCCAGCCCCATCGACCGCGAGGCCGTGGACTTGCTTGAAGCGCGCATCGGCGCCCAAGCCATCGGCGTGTCCTGGTTCACCGGCGGACCCAGCGAGAGTGCTCACCACGCCCGCGGGGTTAATTTTCCGCACGAGGTGATTCGAGAAATCCGCGACGTAAATATTACCTGTTCGGTCTGCCGCCACACCGGTCGGGTAATTGAAAGTCGCGCTGCTGATCGGCCCATCCTGGTGGCCCGGTTTGCCCGGCTGACCGGCGAGACTGGTGACGAGGCCTTCGCGCGTGATTTTGCGAATCAGGTGATTATCCGTGTCGGCGACGTAGATGGTGCCGTCGGGGCCGACCGCCACCGCGCCGGGATGGTGAAAGCGAGCGAGCGAGCCGCGGCCTGGGGCGTGGCCGGCACTGCCCGGCGTGCCGGCCAGGACGGTCATCGTGCCGGCCGCGGAGGTTTGGCGGATGGCGTGCTGAGCGAAATCCGCCACGTAGATAGTTCCGCTGGAATCGACGGCGATTCCCGCGGGCCGAATCGAGGCCACGCTGCCCTGTGCATCACCCATCAAACCGACGTTGGGCGGAGCCGTGGCGACGCCGCGATCGCGGGTCCCCATGAACACAGCCACGACGCCCGCCGCAAGCAGGACAGTGCCCGCGCCGACGAGAAATCTCGCGCGCGTGATCCTGGGTCGATGTTTTAGCCGACACGTGCGCAGTGCAGCCAGCATCTCTTCGGCGTTTCGGAATCGGTCGCTGCGATTCTTGCGCAGACCCTTTGCGATGACGCTCTGCCAAATTAAGGCGATGACCTTACCGCGTCCGGTCAAGGGCGTCGGTTCAAAATTAAGCACCGCTCGTTTCACATCTTCCGGTGTTTCACCTCGGAAGGGCGCGATGCCGGCCAGCATTTCGTAAAGAAGAATCCCAAGGCTCCACAAATCGCTGCGCGCGTCGAGAGCGTCTCCGCGCGCTTGCTCGGGTGACAGATACTGCGCCGTCCCAAATATCTTCCCGGCTGGAGCCTCCGTTTTCCAATCCGTTTCCACTGCAACCCCCACCCCGTCTGCGTGCCTTGTTTTCGCAATCCCAAAGTCGAGCACCTTCACGTAGCCATCCGGCCGGAGCATGATGTTCTCCGGTTTGATGTCGCGATGCACGATGCCGGCGCGATGCGCCACGCAAAGCGCGCTCCCCACCTGGATCGCGATTTCCACGGCCTCGTTAGGCGGAATCGGTCCGCTCACAATTCGCTCGCGCAAGGTCGCGCCCTCCACGAATTCGGTCGCGATGTAAGCGACGCCGTCCGCTTCTCCGATTTCGTGGATCGTCACAATATTCGGGTGGTTCAGCGCGGAAGCGGTGCGGGCTTCGTGCTTCAGGCGTTCGAGTTGCGCCGCATCCGCCACGAGCGAAGGCGGCAAAAGTTTTAATCCGACCTTCCGCCCAAGCCGCATGTCCTGCGCGAGATAGACGACACCCATCCCGCCCACGCCGAGGATCGACTCGATTCGATAATGCCCCAGTTCTTTTCCGAGCAGCGCCTCCCGATCGCCGGCGAGCAATTCCGGCGAAGTCTCAAACGCAGGCGCGGCAATGAAGTCGGCGGATTTTTCGTGATAACGGAGAAGCACCTCCACCTTTCGCCGCAAAGATTCGTCGCCGGCGCAGCTCTCTTCCAGAAAGGCGGCGCGTTCCCGCGGCGCGCGTCCCAGCGCGGCGTGGAATAGTTCCGTGCAAGTGCGCCAGCGCTCAGATTGCATCCAAGTCTTCGCCGCTGAGCGTGGCGAAAAGCCAGGCGCGCGCGGCGCTCCAATCACGCATTACGGTGTTGACGTGAATTTTCAGCACCTCGGCGATCTCTTCCATGGTGAGCCCGCCAAAGTAACGCATCTCGACCACGTCCGCTTTCCGTTGGTCGAAGGTGGCCAGTTTCTCCAGCGCTTCGTCCAGCGCGAGCAATTCCGCGGTGCGGCTCCCGGTTGAGACTAACGAATCGTGGAGCGTCACCCTCACGGCGTCTCCGCCACGCTTCAATGCCCGCCGTTCCCGCGCGTGGTCCACCATGATGCGTCGCATGAGTTGCGCGGCCACGGCGTAAAAATGCGCGCGATCCTTCCATTGCGGATGCTGCTTCCCCGAAAGCACGAGGTAGGCGTCGTCCAGGACGGCCGTGGTTTGCAAAATGTGACCGGGCCGTTCGCGGCTCATGTAGCGATGCGCGAGTCGATGCAGCTCCGGGTGGACGAGCGGGACCAGCTTTTCGAGGGCAGTCGCATCGCCGCTCCGCCACGCGGAGAGCAGTTGCGTTACTTGTTGCGGTGCAGGAGCAGTCATTCGCGCTTCCTTTTTTCTCAATACGACGCCGGAGCGATCTCCCAGGCAAACGATCATCGAACCTTCGCCCCTCGATCGTAAAGGCTTTTACGCGAAATGCTGGGTTGTGGGGGCGAATTCCTTTGGAAAAGATGAAGGAGATGCTCGCCGCGCCGGCACCTCTCGCCACCCACCAAGAAAGCCACGATATGTGCACAGCCCCGCGCTCGCGTAAGAGGAAAACGCGCTTCAAGTTAGCCGAAGCGGCAGGCGCAAAGAGCAGCACCGGCGTCGGGCGTTAACCGCCCCCCGGACCCGCCCTCTGAAGTCTTAACCCGCTGCTGGCTCCATCCGTGCGGCGGGGTTTTTATCGCCTCTCCGGCGCTGGCATCTCTTCGGCCCGCCCGGTTGCTGTGCCGCTTCACTTCCCGCAATGTGCAGAGTGCAAGACGAGCCGTTCCCGCCCGCGGCTTTCATTGTTGGCGCGCCGCGCAGCGGGACCACGCTGCTCCGGATGATGCTCGACAGCCATCCGGAGATGGCGATTCCGCCGGAATCGCACTTCTATTTCGAGCTGTTGAAAGAGCTGGCGGCTGGAGGACTGGGTCGAGAAGAGTTCTTCAATCTCCTGACCAGGTTCTTCACCTGGGACGACTTCGAGATCGAGCGGGAGGCATTCCGTGGCGCGCTTGAGAGCTTGGACCCGTTCACGGTCGGCGACGGCGTCCGTGCCTTCTACGCCACGTATGCCGCGAAATTCGGGAAGAGCCGGTGGGGCGAAAAAACGCCCGACTATGGGAACATCATGCCCGCTATCGAAGCGCTGCTGCCCGAAGCGCATTTCATTCACCTCATTCGCGACGGGAGGGACGTCGCGTTGTCGAAGCGACACCTCTGGTTCGGGCCCGGGGAAAGCATTCTCGCGCAGGCGGAAGACTGGACGCAGTGGATCCTGCGCGCCCGCGGCGCCGGGGCACGGTGCCGGCATTACCTGGAGATTCAATATGAGCGACTGCTCGCCGCACCCGAGGAGGTCTTGCGGCTCATCTGCGAATTCCTGAAGCTGCCGTTTTGCCCAGAGATGCTGGCCTACCACAAAACGGCCGGGGCGCGGCTGGAGGCGCTTAAGGGTTGGAAAGAGCTTGAACTTTCCGGAGAGAAGCTGCGCTCGGTCCTTCAGCTCACGACCGAGCCTCCCCGGCTCGATCGCATCGCCCGCTGGAAACGCGAACTGCCAGGTGCCGAGATCGGACTTTTCGATGAGATCGCCGGGCCACTGCTTTCGGATCTGGGCTATGAAGTCGGTGCCGCAGTGGAAGCGAACGCCACCGCAACGACGAGGCCGCGCAGAGCTCAAACTGCAATGTCAGTCAGCGCGCTGTTGCTGACCGACGGAATCACGGACGACGCGCTGCCATGGTTTACTGGCGCGCGCGAGCAGGTCGATGAATTTGTCGTTTGGATCGATACACAGAAAGCTCCACCCGAGACCGAGGAACGGGTGCGACCGTTCGCCACGCGCATCGAGCATTTCGAGCCGAACGGGTTTGCCGATCCGTTTCTGCTCCGCGCGATCGAGAGCTGCAAGACGGATTGGATCCTGCGACTCGACAGCGATGAGCAACTTTCAGCCGAATGGGAGCAGCCCGCCTGGCGTGAACTGCTTTCACTCGGCGATAGCAATTTTGCGCTACCGCGAAGATGGATCACGCCCACCGGCCAATTCCTCGCGCGTGCGCCCTGGTGGCCGGACTTTCAGGTGCGCCTTTTTCGCAACACTCCTGGCAAGATTTGCTTCAACAATCAAGTGCACGGTACGCTCGAGATCGAGGGCCGGCGTGCCTATTGCCGGAGCCTGGCATTGCAGCACCACGTTCTCTGGATGCTCGACCGTGCAGCGCGCGAAGCGAAAGTCCGCTTTTATCAGACACTGGCTGGTCCGGACCTCGGCCACTACTACCTCTTTGAAGATTACGACGTGCCGGAAAGGCCGGTTCCAATGCGTGCCGCGTTCGACCTCGATCTCGAACTTCTGCGCATGGGAATGATGTTCGCCCAGGAAGCAGCAGACATCTCCATGAGCGCCGTCATGCTGCCAGAGCAAGTCTCCGCCAGCGCTCAGCTCACCGCCCCGGTGCAGCTAAGGAACGGGACCGCACGCACCCTTTGTTCCGGTCTCCCGTTTCCGCTGAATCTTTGCTACCACTGGATTGATCGCAGCTCGGGTGCTGTGGCGGTCTTCGATGGAGAACGCACGCCCATCTTCCCGCCCGTGCCGCCTCAGGGGAGCGCCGTCTTCGAAATGACGCTCAAAGTACCGCCCCATCCTGGCGACTACATCTTGCACCTCACCGCGGTCCAAGAAGGCGTCCGCTGGTTGGAGGAGGCGCATCCCGGTTTCGGGGTCAAGGCGGTGGTGCAGGTGAAATGATCGCTTCGCTAACGGAGCGACTGCACAAAGGCGTCCCGTTCCGCCATGATCCGGTCGAAGAGCACCGTCGGATCGTCACACCGCGGCCAGAAGTGATCGTAGTAACGGATCGTCGTCGGCCGCATACCGAACGGACGCGTCCCGCAACCGTGATGATAAAACACGTCGTAGTAGATCGCCGCCAGAAACTGGTGCGGTGAGACGCGATTGGTTTTGATCAGCGGAAACCACTCCTCGCGCGCGCCACTGCACGCAATATCAACAAATTTCTCCCCGAGGAAATTGATCCCCTCCTCCACGGCAAAGTCCAGCCAGGCCGCATCCCCGGTATAGAGAACACAGGGATGAGGAAACAAATGCAGATTCTCGACCCGCGCCGGCGAAGCAAACCGCTTCTGCGCCTGCGCCATCGCCGCATCGAGGATTTCCATCCAATTTTCCCGCACCGGAAAACAGTCGCTATCGAGAATCAGATAACGCTCGTAACCGCGCCTGCGGAATTCGTCCCGCAATGCATGGAGTCCTTCGAGATGGCTCGGAGTCGCTTCCTGCTGGACGGTGGAGCGCCCGATGATGGTCGAACGGGTGAAGAGTTTCTCGTCTGCCTGGTTTAGATAAACGAAATGATCATAGCCGGTCGTCGTTCGATCCAAGGCAGCGAGCTGCATCTCCAGCCATTGCTCGTTCTGGCCCAAACCAGAAAAAACAGAACCGACCGCGAGAACCGGCTGACTCATTCCGAGGAGCCTAACGATGCCAAACGCCGGCCCGCTTCCTCCGCGTTCGCCCGGCTGTTGAAGGCGGAGATGCGGATGTAGCCTTCGCCGCAGGAACCGAAACCGCTCCCGGGCGTAATCACGACGTGCAGCTCGTGCAGCATCCGGTCGAACATCTGCCAACTCGTGAGGCCCGCCGGCGTCTTGACCCAGATATAGGGCGCATTCGCTCCGCCGAAAACTCGCAAGCCTGCCGCCTCCGCAGCCTCGCGCAAGATATGGGCGTTCCCCATGTAATGCGCGACCAGCGCACGCACCTGCGCCTTGCCTTCCTCGCTGTAGAGCGCCTCCGCCCCGCGCTGCACCGGATAGCTGACGCTGTTTGCCTTTGTGCTCCAGCGTCGGTGCCAAAGCGGATGCAGCGGCAGGAAGCGTCCATCCGCAGTCTGTGCCTGCACCCTCTTCGGGAGGACGGTGAAACCGCAACGCACTCCCGTGAACCCGCCGGTCTTCGAGAAGCTGCGGAACTCGATCGCGTAGTCGAGCGCACCTGGAATCTCATAGATTGAGTGCGGGATTTCCGGGTCGCTGATGTAAGCCTCGTAGGCCGCGTCATAGAGCAAGAGGGCCTTGTGCTCCTGCGCGTAATTGACCCAGCGCGTCAGTTGCTCACGCGTGGCGACGGCGCCCGTCGGATTGTTCGGGAAGCAAAGGTAAACGACATCCGCGTGCTCCTGCGGAGGCTCCGGCACGAAGTCATTTTCCGCCGTGCATCGCAGGTAGATGAGGCCGTCATACCCGCCGCTCGCGTTCGCGGCCCCGGTGTGTCCCGCCATCACGTTCGTGTCGACGTAAACCGGGTAAACCGGATCGGTGATCGCGATCCGGTTCTGGTCTCCCAGGATATCGAGGATGTAGCCGCAATCTGATTTCGAGCCGTCGGAGAGGAAGATTTCGTCCTCTGCAATTTCGATCCCTCGTGCGCGGTAATCATGCTCCGCGATTTTGGAACGAACGAATTCATAGCCCTGTTCGTGCCCGTAGCCGCGGAACGTTTCGCGATGCCCCAGCTCCTCGACTGCCGCATGCATCGCATCGACGGCCGCACGCGGTAGCGCTTCCGTCACGTCTCCTACTCCGCAGCGGATCACGTCGCGCGCCGCGTCGGGATGGCGTTCGCAAAACTCCCGCACCCGCCGGCCAATCTCCGGAAAGAGATAGCCCGCCTGGAGCTTGAGATAATTTTCGTTCAGATAGGCCATGCGATCAGGCCTTCGGCTGGTTCACGCGTTCCTGCAATTTCGAGGGCAGTTTTTCCCAAAGCGCGGGATGCGCCTCTACCAGACGCGCAATGTCCGCGAGGTCCTTGAGCTGCTTGCTTTGCCTTCGCCTCGCATCGCTCCATGCCTTGATCTTTCCGTTCAATGTATCCTCGAGAGCCGCGACCCGGAGAAGAATCCCATGCACAACGGCCGCGACGGCGCGCGCCGGAAAATCCTGGTAAAAACTCTCGGTGCTCAACTGCATGCTTACCTGCGAATCGCCTGCAAAGTTAACCGACCAATCGAAACGCTCGGCGCGCAAACCCGCTCGCTCCAGTGCCGCCACTGCCTCGTCGATTGTCCCGGCGGCGACGACGAAATCGAGATCCTGGGTGACCATTGGCTCACGCGCCCAATGATTCACCGCTACCCCGCCAATCGCGCACCACGCAACGTCCGCCTTCTCCAGCGCGTCGATTAAACGCGTGACGTCATTGGCGCCGCCGGCCGTTTGCCAATCAAAGAATTGCTTCGCGGTCATGCGTAGAAGCGCGCGTCCCGCCGCTTCAAAGAGCCGGGACGGCTCTTCTACGATTGCGATCCGTAGCGCTTCGCCACCTCAGACCAGTTCACCACGTTCCACCACGCCTTCAGGTAATCCGGCCGGCGGTTTTGGTACTGCAGGTAATAGGCATGCTCCCAGACGTCGACGCCCAGAAGCGGGGTGTTGCCGTCCATGAGCGGGCTGTCCTGGTTTGGGGTCGACATGACTTCGAGCTTTCCATCATTGTTTTTGATCAACCACGACCAGCCGCTGCCAAAACGCCCTGCGCCGGCGGCGTTTATCTTCTCCTTCAGGCCGTCGAGGCCGCCGAAGGTGGAGTTGATCTCGTCGGCCAGCTTGCCGGAAGGGGCGCCGCCCTTCGGGCCCATGATTTGCCAGAACATCGAGTGATTGGCATGCCCGCCGCCGTTGTTGCGCACGACGGTGCGGATGTTTTCCGGGACAGCGCTCAGGTCGCTGCTCAGATCCTCGACGGATTTCGAGGCGAGCTCGGGATGATCCTTGAGCGCGTTGTTAAGGTTCGTGATGTAGGCCTGGTGATGCTTGGTGTGATGGATTTCCATGGTGCGCGCGTCGATGTGGGGCTCGAGCGCGTCGTAGGCGTAAGGGAGTTGCGGAAGTTCGTAAGCCATAATCCTTCATTCTTCGGCGCGAATGGCAGCGCGTCAACGGAGCACGGCCGTCCCGGCTGTGCGGCCGACGGGCGTCTCGCCTGTCGGATGTGAGTCGGCAGGCACCACGCCCGCTCGTCACAAGCTTAGCTGCAGCGGTAGAAACTCGGCCGGTGACCGACCCCGTTGCGGTAGTTCGCGTAGGTGGCGAGCGCGAGGAGCGGGAAATTTTGCCGGTACATGTCGTACTTGAGATAGAAAACGCGCGGAAAACCGGTGCCGGTGATTTGCGGCTCGTCCCACGCGCCGTCGCGGCATTGCGTTGCCAGGAGGTAACGGAGCCCGCGTTGAACGCTGGCGCGGTCCAGATCGCCACACGCACAGATGCCCATCAGCGCCCACGCGGTCTGGGAGGCGGTGCTTTCGCCCCGGCCCTTCAATGTGGGATCCTCGTAGGAGGCGCAGGTTTCCCCCCAGCCGCCATCGGTGTTCTGGCAGCTCTCCAGCCAATCGCGTCCGCGCAGAATCCAATCCTGCTTCATCTCCTCGCCGATCGCGCGTAGACCACGCAGAACCTGCCACGTGCCATAAATGTAGTTGACCCCCCAGCGGCCATACCAGGAGCCGTCGTCGTCCTGCGTATCGATGAGATACTGGACCGCGCGCCGGACACACGGCTGCCTGGAATCGAAGCCGATATATCCGAACAGCTCCAGTGTGCGCGCGGTCAGATCGCTGCAGGTCGGGTCAAGAATCGCGTTGTGATCGGCGAACGGCATGTCCTCGAGCCAGCGCTGCGTGACTTCCTTGTCGAACGCCGCCCAGCCGCCGTCGCGGCACTGGAAGCTGAGTTGCCAGGCAAGCGCCCGCCGGAAGAGTGCATCCACTCCCGCCTGCTGGGAGGGCTTCGCCAGGCGCAGACCCATCAGCACCATCGCGGTATCGTCTGTGTCGGGATAATAGACGTTGTTGTACTCGAAGGCCCAGCCGCTGGCTTCCACGTGCGGATCGTTCACCGCCCAATCCCCTCGCACCCGGACTTCTTTTCCGACCAGCCAGTTCGCCGCCTTGCGCATCGCCGGGTGATCGGCCGGCAGCCCGGATTCGCCGAGTGCGATCATGTTGATGGCGGTGTCCCAGACGGGCGACAGGCAAGGCTGGATGCGGAAGTCTTCCGGGTCGTCGACAAAGAGGCCTTTGAAATCCGCGGCCGCCTTCTCGTAAACGGGGTGCGTCGTCGGATAACCGAGCGCGCGGAGGGCGATCATCGCATTCAGCATCGCGGGGAAGACCGCGGCGAGGCCGTCGCTTCCCGCGCCGATGCGTTCCAGCATCCAACGCTCCGCTTCCTCGAGCGCGCGTTTGCGCATGGGACGCCAGCCGCCTTTCGAGATCAGCTTCAGGGCGCGATCGCAGCGGAGGAAGAAATTCCGCCAGGCAAAGAAACGACGATGCCGAGAGAGCGTGAAATTTTTCTGCTCGGTCCCGAGCGGAAACAGCTCGTGCAACTGCTGCGCTTCCGGCAGCTCGCGGGTTGGCTTGAAGTGATTGATGATCGCGAGCGGGATGAGCATGGCCCGGCTCCACGAAGACATTTTGTAGATGTGAAACGGCGCCCAGGTCGGCAGCAGAATCATCTCGACCGGGATCGACGGCAGGTAATGCCAGGGAAACTGCCCCAGCAAAGCGAGGTACAGTTTGCTGTAGGTGTTCATCCGCGGGATGCCGCCGAGACGCAAAATGCTGGCGCGCGCTTCCTGCATGAAGGGCAACTCCGGGGAGTGGCCGGCGAGCTTGAGCGCGAAATAGGCCTTGATCGAGGCGTTCACTTCGCTCGGGCCGCCGTGGTAAATATTCCAGCCGCCGTCGGGCAGCTGGCGCTTTAAGATGTGACGCACGCTGCGCTGCTGGAGCGTCTCGTCGACCTCGCCCAGCCAGTGCATGAAGAGGATGTAGTCGGAGCAAAGCGTGCTATCGACCAGCAGCTCGCCGCACCAGTGGCCATCCGGATGTTGCTGGCGTAGGAGGTTTTCCTGCGCGCGGCGCATCGCATCATGGATATCCGTCCGCGCTGGCGTGAAAGCGGCCGGCGTTTTCACCGGCGCGCTCGGGAGAGGGATGACGTTGGAGGACGTCGGCGGCATAAGGACTTAAGAGGCGACCGCTGCCACTTCCGCGCGCTTTCCCGTGAGGTGACCGTTACCTGAGGTGACGCCGTTGTAAGCCGCGATGTCGCTGCCGCGTCCGGTGGCTTTCGGTTTGGCGCCGAAGTTAAACTTGATCGTCTTCCAAGTGTCGCCTTTCTGCGCGTTCAAACCGAGGCTGGCCGTCGGCTCATAGCCGCAATGCGTCATGCAATTCTCGCAACGCGGATCGCGCGCCACGCCGCCGACGACACCGTATTTGTCCCAATCCACCTGCTCAAGCAGCTCGGCGTAGCTCTTGTAATGACCGGTGCCGTTCGTGCCCGCCGCGTCAGTCATGAAATAGCAGGGTGCTTTCCAGCCCGCCATGTTACGGGTCGGGATCGCCCAGGCCGAGCAGGTCAGATCGCGTTTCCCGGCGAGAAACTCGAAATAAACCGGGGTGCCGAAAAAGGTGTAACGCTGCATCCAATCTTCCATCTTCGCGAATTTCTTCACCGTCAGGTCGCGGGTGAGGAAGAAGTTCTCCGGCTGCAGGTTCAGCCGCTTGATCATGTCCTGCTTGGCGGAATCGTACTCGTAACCGGGCGTGATGGTGTGGCCGTCGACCCCCATATCGGAGAGAAAATCGAACAGCTGCTCGAGCTCCGTCATGTCCGTTTCTTTATAGACCGTGGTGTTCGTCGCCACCTGGTAGCCGAGAATCTTCGCCATCTTGATCGCGAGCACGCACTCCCGGAAAACGCCTTCGCGCTCGACAATCAAATCGTGCGTCCGCTCGAGCCCATCGAGGTGCACGTTCCAATACATCCAGTCGCTCGGCGCGATCGTCTGCTTGCTGGCGTCTTTCGGGCCCTTCCGCACTTCGGCCGCCTCTTTCTCGCTCATCAGGCCCGCTGCGAGGAGGGCGGGAATCTTCTCCTCGATCAGAGCCGCGTTCGCCGGCACCTGCGAGCCGAGCCATTCCCGCATCTTCTTGCGCATGAACATCGCGTTCGTGCAGACGTAAACGATCCGCTTTTGCTCCAGGAGGCCACCGATCAGCGCCTCAATGTGCGGGTAGATCAGAGGCTCGCCGCCACAAATGGAAACCATCGGCGCATTGCACTCCACCGCGGCGCCGAGGCAATCTTCGAGCGACATCATGTCCTTCAGCGAGGTGGAGTACTCGCGGATCCGGCCACAACCGGTGCAGGTCAGGTTGCAGGTGTGGAGCGGCTCCAGTTGCAGCACCGTGGCGAACTTTTCCGTCCGGCGCAGCTTATGGCCGATAATGTAGGCGGCAATTTTACTTGTCAGCGCCAGAGGGAATCTCATAGGGCGAGGATACTAACAGGGGCCTCCCGAGTGTCAATTGCGAGCGCCCCGCGGCACGGCCGGTTGCCAAGCGCGGAACGAACACTCCAGATGGCATCAGAAAAGCCCGAAATCGTCGCCGTGATGGGGGCGTCGCCGAAGTCAGATCGCTACGCCTACAAAGCGATGCAGATGCTGCGCGCGCACGGTCATCGCGCGGTTCCGATCAACCCGGCGTTCCCCGAAGTGCTCGGCGAAACCTGCTATCCAAGCATCGCGGAGGTGCCAGACCGGATCGATACCGTCACGATGTATCTGGGCAAAGCACGTTCCGATGCTTTAATCGAGGAAATCGTGGCCGCGAAGCCGCGCCGCATCATCCTGAATCCCGGAGCGAAAAATCCGGACCTCACCGCCAAAGCTCGGGCGGCGGGGATTGAGGTCGAGGAAGCCTGCACGCTGGTGCTGCTCCAGACTGGCGGCTTCTGACGTCTCAAACGGCGGGTGCGACCAAGCCGCGCCGGATCAGGCTGACCGCAATCGCCGCCAGCAGGAGCGCGATGATTTTGGAGACGCCATTCAGCCCCTGCTTGCTCATCAGTTGCTCCACTCGCCGGGCATAGCGGAACCCGACCGCGACCAGCAGCAGGTTCACGAGCAGCGAGAGGAGCGTGAAAAGGACCCCGACGGTGTCGACCAGCAGCAATAGCGCCGTCAACAACGCAGGGCCTGCGATCAGCGGCATCCCGAGCGGGACGACGCCGAATTCCTCGCTTCCGGTGCGCGCGCGGTCCTCGCCGCCGATCAATTCGCGCGCGGCGAGGCCGAGCAAAATCAAGCCGCCTGCGACCTGGAAATCCGCCACGGAAATCCCGAGCGCCTGGAAAATGAACTTACCCAGGAAGATGAACCCGATCGAGATCGCAAAGCCGGTCGCGATCCCGAGCAAACCCTGTCGCTGCCGAATTTCCCTCCCGGCGTTCGGAGCCAAACCCATGAAGATGGCGATCAAGCCGATGGGATCGATCGCCACGAACAACGGGATGAATGCGATCAGGAAACTTTCGCCGAAGTGACGCATGAGACGCGGCAATCGTAGCCGCGCCCCGCGTTCTACTTCACCGCCACCCACTGCGCAACGAACTTCCCTCCCCTTCTCTGCATTGCAGAGCTCACGAGATTCCGTTACGGGATCATGATGAAAACAGCGGCGCTCTCCCTTCTCCTCCTTACCGTCGGAACGTTTACGGCCGCGGCCGCTGAACCCCCTGAGCTGCCGCCCAAGGAAGCGGAGAGCGCGATCGATCCCGGTGACCTCCTGAAGCACATAACGGTGCTCGCGTCGGATGAATTCGAGGGGCGCGCCCCGGGCTCGAAAGGCGAGGAGCTTTCCGTCAAGTACATCACCGAGCAGTTCAAAAGCGCCGGGCTCAAGCCGGGTAATCCGAATGGCACCTACATTCAGGAAGTGCCACTTGCCGGAATCACCACCACCCCGACCGCGGCGTTCAGCATGGGCGGCCAGACAATGAACCTGAAGTTCCCGGATGATTACGTGGCTTCGTCAGGACGGCTCCAGGAGGACATCCACTGCAAAGATTCCGGTATCGTTTTCGTCGGCTACGGGATCGTCGCGCCGGAGTACGGCTGGGATGATTACAAGGATGTCGACGTGAAGGGGAAGACCATCCTGATGTTGATCAACGATCCACCCATTCCAGATCCGAAAGATCCCGCAAAGCTCGACCCGGGCATGTTCAAAGGCCAGGCCATGACCTACTACGGCCGCTGGAGCTACAAATATGAGATCGCGGCCCAGAAAGGCGCCGCCGCGGCCGTCATCATCCACGAAACCGGACCTGCCGCGTATCCTTATTCGGTAGTTCGCACCAGCTGGTCGAAAGAGAACTTCGAGATCGATCGGCCGAATAAAAACATGGATCAGGTCGGCGTCCGCGCGTGGATCACACTCGATGTCGCGCAGAAGCTGCTCGCCGAGAGCGGGCAGGATTTCGAGAAGCTGAAGGCCGCCGCGGTGCGCAAAGACTTTCGCCCGGTGGCGATCGGCGCGACCGCGGATTTCAGTCTGCAGCAGGCGGTGCGCTCCTTCAAATCGCATAACGTGGTCGGCAAAATCGAAGGCAGCGACTCGAAGTTGAAGGACGAATGGGTGGTCTATTCCGCGCACTGGGATCATCTCGGAAAACATCCGGACGTGGAGGGCGATCAGATCTTTAACGGCGCGGTGGACAACGCCACGGGGGTCGCAGGTTTGATTGAACTGGCGCAGGCGCATCGGGCGCTCAAGACCGCCACGAAACGCTCGGTTCTTTTCCTCGCCACGACCGCGGAAGAAGCCGGCCTGCTCGGCGCGAAATACTACGCGGAGAACCCACTTTATCCACTGGAGAAGACGCTCGCGGATATCAACATGGATGGCCTCGCCGTCTGGGGGAAAACCCACGACATCGAAGACACGAGCAACGGCAACTCTACGCTCGACGATCTGCTCGCGGCCGCGGCCGAGCATCACGGCAAAGCGATGACGCCGAACAGCCAGCCGGAGAAAGGCAGCTTCTATCGCGCCGATCAATTTGAATTTTCGAAGTTCGGCGTGCCGTCGCTCTACACCGGCGCCGGCAAAGAGGTGCTCGGCAAACCGGCGAATTTCGGCCAGGAAAAGAAGGACGAATTTGTCTCGCAACATTATCATCAGCCTTCCGATCAGGTGAACCCGGAGTGGGATCTGACCGGCGGCGCGCAGGATGTGCAGCTCCTTTTCGAAGTAGGCTACCGGGTGGCAAACGGCGACACCTGGCCCGAGTGGAAACCGGGCAACGAATTCAAAGCGCGACGCGATGCCTCGCTGAAAGCGAAGCAGTAGCGCCAGCTGAAGACATCGCTGGCGATGAATCCATCGGTTCCGATCGTCAGCGCCGTGATCGGCGCGGTGGTGTTGCTCTTCGGCCGGAAACTATTCTGGGTCTGCGTCGCCGCCGTCGGCTTCGCGGCCGGCGTGGAATTCGCTCCTCACCTGATGCGGGAACCGACGCCGCTCTTGCAGCTGACGATTGCGCTCGTCCTCGGCTTCGCCGGCGCGCTGCTCGCGCTCTTCCTGCAAAAGCTCGCGATCGGTGTGATCGGATTCGCAATCGGCGGCCGCGTCGCGGTCGGATTGGCCAGCACCTTCCTCGTGCATCCTGCCAGCTATCCCTGGCTCCCGTTTTTGATCGGCGGCGTCATCGGCGCCATCCTGCTCGTGAGTCTCTTCTCCTGGGCGCTCGTGTTCTTCTCCGCCCTCATCGGCGCGCACTTGATCGTGCGTGCCTTCGTCTTGCCTCAGACCGGCGCCACGATCCTCTTCCTTGTGCTGGTGGTAATCGGCGTTATCGCGCAGACAGCGCTGGCTCGGCGGCGTTCGGCGGTGGATTAGCGGCCAGCGCGCGCTCCCGGAAGTCGCCCGAATCCGCATCAAACTGAAACAGGTGCCGCTCGGTGCCACGTAATTCTACGCGCCCATTGCCGCGAATGGAATCGGCGTCGGAGCGTCCAGATCGAACAGAAGCTTCTCCGGTGTCGCGCGAAAATTTCACTTCAAAAGGACCGCGATAACCCCCCTGCCGCCCGCCGGCGGAACATCGACATGCCGCGCGCGGGCTGCGGCGGCGATCTCAAAAAGCGCGCAGCAGGCCCGCCACGTCACCACCCACCTGGTGCAGCGTACGATCGAGCAGGTCACGATAGTCGCCGCCGAACCCTCCGGCGAACGAACGGCGCTCCTGCGCGAAACGGACGAGCACTTTGCCCGTCCGCCCATCGACGATCTCACCCGCGATCCCGATCTTCGCGGCCCCGGCTCCGAAGCCGACGAAGTAGCGCGCGGCGCGCGAACCAGGATCGGTCTTGGTAATCCGCACGCGCACGACGAGGGCGTTGGCGCCACCGCCTTGTCCGGCCTGCACCTGCAGGCCACCGAGCTTGCTTTGCAGACCCGCGATAAACGCCTGCGCGCTCCCCGCTAAGGCGGCTTTCACATCGGCATAGCTGTTGTCATTCGGGGGCGGCAGGGTCGCATTACGCGTATCGAGCGGCGGCACTGCGACTACCTTGAACGCGCCCAGTTGAAATGGCTGCACGATCGTCACTTCGTCCATGTCGTGCCAATCTTTGTAGGTCCCCGGGGTCGTGGCGGAGGCCGGTTTGGCCGCGTAGGATTCAGGTCGGACGAATAAGAACAAACCGATCGAGAGCAGGAGAAAAAGGCGGAGCTTCATGGCGCGTCTCTATTTGCTCCCCGCGAGAAAAGCAAGCCGCTCGTGCGCGAGCTAATGCCGGAAGTGCCGCACGCCCGTAAAGATCATCGTCATCCCGCGCTCATCCGCGGCAGCGATCACCTCCGCGTCGCGCACGGAGCCGCCCGGCTGGATCGCAGCCGTTGCCCCTCCCTCCGCCGCCGCGATCAGGCCGTCGGCAAATGGAAAAAAAGCATCGCTCGCCACTGCGCTGCCGGCGAGCGAGAGCCCCGCTTCCTCCGCCTTCCAAATCGCGATCCGCGAGGCATCTATCCGCGACATCTGGCCCGCGCCGATCCCGAGCGTGCGATCGGCCGCCGCATAAACGATGGCATTCGATTTCACGTTCTTCACCACGCGCCAGCCGAAGATCATGGCCGCGAGTTCATCACTCGTGGGCTGGCGCTTGGTGACGACTTTCGTTGCGAGATCGACCAGTGCGCCGCCGTAATCTTTATCCTGCACCAGCACGCCGCCGCAGACGGAGCGGATGTCTACCTCCGGGTTGTCGGTTTCCTTCTGCGGCAGGTTGCGGATCAGACGGAGGTTCTTTTTCTTCTGGAAGACGGCACGCGCGTTGGTCCCGAATTCCGGGGCGATGATTACTTCGCTAAAGATTTCGCTGATCGCTTTCGCGAGCGCCTCATTGACCGGCCGATTGCAAATAATGATGCCCCCAAACGGCGCCTGCCGATCCGTGGCAAACGCCTTTTCCCACGCTTCCCGCAGGTCCTCGGCGGTGCCGACCCCGCATGGGTTCGTGTGTTTCAAGATCGCCACCGTCGACTGGTCGAACTCCGCAATCAGTTTCGTGGCCGCGCTGATGTCGAGGAGGTTGTTATACGAGAGTTCCTTGCCGTGCAGCTTCTCGAAGCAGGCATCGAAATCGCCGTAGAGCGCCGCCTGCTGGTGCGGATTCTCCCCGTAACGCAACCGCATCGCGAGCGGCAATGAAAGCGAGAACGAGGCATCGGTGGTTTGCTCCTGATTCAGGAATTGGCCAATCGCTCGATCGTAAGTCGATGTTTTGTTGAATGCCTTGATCGCGAGCCGCTCCCGCAATTTCAGGGAAGTGCCGCCCTCGCCGTCGCGCATGTTTTCTAACACGCTCTCGTAATCCGCGGGATCGACCACCACCGTGACCGACTGGTAGTTCTTGGCTGCGCTCCGGATCATCGACGGCCCGCCGATGTCGATCTGCTCGATGGCTTCCTCCAGCGTGACGCCCGGTTTGGCGATCGTCTCCTCAAAGGGATAGAGATTCACCACCACCAGATCGATCGGCTGAAAGCCCTGCTCTTTCGCCTGCTGCTCGTGCAGCGGATTCCCGCGTTTGTAGAGCAACCCGCCGTGCACGCGCGGGTGCAGCGTCTTCACGCGGCCTTCGAGCACCTCCGGGAAGTCGGTGAACTGCGAGACATCGCGCACCGGCACACCTTCGCGCCGCAAGAGGTCCGCCGTGCCGCCCGTCGAGATAATGTCGACGCCTTGTTTCTCGAGCGCTCGGGCAAAATCCGCGATGCCGCTCTTGTCAGAAACGGAAATCAGCGCGCGGGTGATCTTCATGCTCCGGGAAATTTAACCGCAAAGCTGGCGGTGAACTCGCAGCGCTTAGCGTTCCAGCACCACGCTTTTCGCCATCGGGTAGAGCGCCGGGCAGCAGCCGATCGTCTCGCAAAACGCCTTGCTGAAATGACTCAGGCTCGAGTAGCCGACTTCGGTCGCCGCTTCCGTCACGTTGTAACGTCCGCTGCGCAGCAGTTCCGCGGCGCGTTCCATCCGCAGGTTGCGCAGGAACTGCGGAATCGTGAGGCCCACTTCGCGGGAAAAGATGCGGCTGAGATGGAATGGACTGCAGCCGACCTCCTGCCCGAGGGTTTCCAGCGTCGGCGGGTTCGCCACATCGCGCGCCAGCAGTTCTTTCGTCCGCGCGACGCGATCCCGCGCCACCCGCTTCTGCCGCATGCAGAAGAGCTCTGGATCCTTCGGCGCAAAAAGGAAATGCGCCATCAATTCGAGCGCTTTGCTTTGATACCACAGGCTCCGCGCCGCGCGGGGCACCGGCGGCTGCAACAAGCTCGAGACCACGCTGCGTTGTTCCGCCGTCATCGTGCACGGCAGCGAGACAATGTTTTCCTCCTTCGCAGGGAACACCGCCCGCCGCACCTGCGCATCGAGCTCGCCTTCACAGTCCGCGAGCTGCTTCTGCAAATGGTCGCGCGAAAATTCGAGCGTCACGAACTGATGCCGGTCACCGCCGCGCCGCGTCGCCGGAAGCGGCCCGTCGCAGACTGCATAATAGCCGGAGCTGCCCGGGATGTACTCACTCTGGCGCCTCCCTCCGACCGCACCGCGTCCTTCGAGATTCAGACAAACTTCCAGGCTGCGCGGCCGAAAACTTCCGCCCCAGTCCAGCGGCTGCTCGAATCGAAAATCGTGCCACTCGACGCTGACTCCCTGGCGCTCGAAATCGCCATACAGCTGGCTGCAGCCGCGTTCCAGATCGCGCCACGGCCGTTGCGTGCTCCTGACTGACGACGTGGCGCTCATCGCCCGCAATTACCATTGCAGCCACCCCCATTGCAACCCGCATCCGTCCCGCGGATTGTGGTGGACTCCTCCGCAGCGCACTCTTCCATTCCTCCGCACCCTTGATGAAGACCGCTCCTGAACACACCGGCGCACTCGCCCGGACTGGCGAAATCCGAAGCCATTTTCCCGCGCTGCAAAGGATGCACCGCGGCCAGCCGGTCGCTTATTTCGACGGGCCGGGTGGAACCCAGGTGCCGCGCGCGGTGGTAGACGCGATGGGCGATTACCTGCTCCACCACAATGCGAACACGCATTGGGCTTTTCCAACGAGCGTCGAGACCGATGCCATCATCGCCGGCGCGCGCGAGGCGGTCGCTGATTTCCTGAATGCGGCGCCGAACGAGATCGCCTTCGGCGCCAACATGACGACGCTGACGTTCCATCTGGCGCGAGCGCTGGGTCGCGCCTACGGGCCGGGTGACGAGATCGTAGTCACCGAGTTGGATCACCACGCGAACATCGCGCCCTGGACCGCGCTGCAAAAAGAACGGGGCGTCACGATCCGCACCGTGCAGATGAGCTCTGAGGGCGGCCAGATCGACTGGGATGATTTCGGCGCGCAGCTGAACGAACGCACCAAGCTGGTTGCGATCGGCGCTGCCTCGAATGCGCTCGGGACGATCACCGATGTCCGCCGCGCTGCCGCGATGGCGCATGCGGCGGGCGCGCAGATCTTCGTCGACGCGGTGCATTATGCGCCACACGAGCTGGTCGATGTGCGCGCACTCGATTGCGATTTCCTCGCCTGCTCCGCCTACAAGTTCTATGGCCCGCACCTTGGCATTCTGTTCGGGAAACACGATTTGCTCGCCGCGCTCGATTTCCCGAAACTGCTGCCCTCGCCCAACAGCGCTCCGGAACGGGCCGAGACCGGAACGCAGAACCACGAGGGCATCGCGGGCGCGGCTGCCGCGGTGGCATTTCTCGCTTCGCTCGGCGACGGAGCCAGTCGACGCGTGCGGCTCGCCGCGGTGTTTGATGGCCTGCGCGAGAGCGGCACCGGTCTCGTTAGGCAGTTGTGGGACGGCCTTTCCGCGATCGGTGGCGTCTGCCTTTACGGCCCGCCGCCGGATGCACCGCGCACGCCGACGGTGGCCTTCACGGTAGCCGGCCTTTCTTCATCTGCCGTCGCAGAGAAGCTCGTGGAGGATGCGATCTTCGTTTCGAACGGCGACTTCTACGCCACCACCGTGGTCGATCGTCTCGGGCAGGCGAAAGATGGAATGGTGCGCGCCGGTTGCGCCTGTTACACGACCGCTGAAGAGGTCGCGCGGCTGGTCAAAAGGGTGCGTGCGATCGCAGGCCGTGCATAGTAACCTCCCGCTTCACCTCGAAAGGAAAACATCACCATGGGACTCATGAATTATCTCCGCGGTCAGCTCATCGACATTATCGAGTGGACCGATGACTCGCGTGACACCATCTCCTTCCGCTTTCCGGATGAGGACGCCGAGATCAAGCGCGGCGCGCAATTGATTGTGCGCGAGTCGCAGGTCGCGCAGTTCGTTTATCTGGGTGAATTCGGCGACACCTTCGCCCCCGGCAAACACACGCTCACGACCGATAACATTCCGATCCTCACGAGCCTGAAGTCGTGGAAGTACGGGTTCGAATCTCCTTTCAAAGCCGACGTTTATTACGTCACCACGCGGCTCTTTACCGGCAACAAATGGGGCACCTCGAACCCCATCATGATGCGCGACCAGGACTTCGGGATCGTGCGGGTGCGCGCCTTTGGCAGCTACGATTTCCGGGTGAGCGATCCCAAGCTGATGCTCAAAGAAGTCGCCGGCTCCGATCAAAATTTCCGGCTCGAGGAATTCACGGATGTGATGCGCTCGCGGATCGTCAGCATCTTCAGCGACGCGCTCGCGACGGCGAAAGTGCCGGTGCTCGATCTCGCCTCGCGCTACCAGGAAGTGGGCGAAGCGCTTCTGCCGCTGATCAATCCCATTATCCAGGCGAAGTACGGGGTGGAGCTGGGCAGCTTCGTGCTCGAAAACGTCTCCGTCCCGCCGGAAGTCGAGGCCGCGATCGACAAGCGCTCCAGCATGGCCGCGGTCGGCAACCTGAATGATTACGTGAAATTCCAGATGGCGCAGGGGATGGAGAAAGGCGGCAGCGCGGGCGGTGTCGCGACGGAGATGGCCGTCGGCCTCGCGATGGCGCAGCAGATCATGCAGCAGCAGGCGAGTCCGCAATCGATTGCACCGTCGGCGGGTGCGGACGGGGGCGCAGCGCCCCCCCCTGGTGTTCCCGAGATACTCCGCCCGGCCCAGGCGGCGGGAGA
>JBPCMX010000028.1:0-6431 GCA_051001855.1 Chthoniobacterales bacterium | reverse complement strand
CAAGATTCTGGCTGGCGGCTTCTTCAGCACCTTCAATGGCGCTCCCCATTACAACCTCGTGCGCCTCAATGCCGACGCGTCGATTGATCCTTCCTTCAACGCAAGCTTCCAGAGCGCAGGCTCCGTGAGGGCAATTGCGCTCCAGCCGGATGGAAAGATATTGATCGCGGGCGTTTTTCGCGAAGTGAACGGCGTGGCGGTCGGCCGCATTGCGCGCCTGAACAGCAACGGCACCCTCGACGCTTCGTTTGACCCCGGCATCGGCGCGGATGGGAACATCTATGCGATGGCACTCGATTCCTCGGGCAACATCTTCATCGGTGGCACTTTTGTGAAGGTAAACGGCGTCAACCGCAGCCGGATCGCCAAACTGGGCCCGAATGGCGCCCTCGACATCGCCTTTGATCCCGGGACCGGCCCGGGCGGTCAGGTCTTTGCCCTCGGGGCGCTCGAGCCTTCCGGCAACCTAGTCGTGGGAGGCCTCTTCTTCGCCGTGAATGGCACCAGCGCCGGTGCATCGCGCGTCTGAATGGCACCACCGGCGCCGTCGATACCACGTTCAACAGTGGGGGCTCGGGCTTTAGCACTACGGTCCGCGCTCTTCTTCGCGCGAGCGACGGCAGGTATTACGCTGGCGGTAACTTTACCAGTTACAACGGTGTGAATCGCACACGAGTTGCGCGCCTCAATGCCGATGGCTCGCTCGATCCCAGCTTTACCGGCGCTCCGCTGACTGGCGAGATCAACGCGCTCGCGCTGCTCGCCAGCGGACGACTTCTAGCAGGTGGTTACATCACCAACTCGCTGAATCCGAGCAGTCCACTTCTCATCCGCCTCACAAGCGACGGATTGCTGGACGAAACCTTCAATCTTGGCAGCGGTGTGGAAGTTTCACCGCCGAACGCGCTAGACATCGTCTCTCTCCGCACGGTTTCGGCGCTCGCGCTGCAGCCGGATGGCCGTCCGCTCATCGGCGGCCTCTTTAATCAGGTGAACGGCACCCCCCGCAGCAGCCTCGCGCGGCTGAGCAATCCGACTCTCGCTTTCAGCGCCGCGAGACGCTTGCAGCACGGCAGCGCGGGCAACTTCGATGTCGACCTGCCCGCAACCGGCACGACAGGGGTGGAATGCCGCAGGGTGAGCAACAGACTTTACCAATTGGTTTTCACCTTTGTCGATCCAGTGACTCTCTCCGGTGCCACCGTTACCTCCGGGAGCGGCTTCGTTTCTTCCATCGCTGGCTCGGGCAGCAACTTTCTCACCGTCAGTCTCGCGAACATGGCGGACACGCAGACGTTCACCCTTCGCCTTAACAATGTGAATGACGGCTTCACCATCCAGAACGTGAGCCTGCAGCTCGGTGTGCTCCTCGGCGACACCACCGGCGACCGGATCGTGAATACGGGCGATACGCTCCAGACCCGGAGCCGAGCCGGGGCGCCGGTGGACGCGAGCACCTTCCGCTCCGACGTGAATACCGACGGCGTGCTCAACACCGGCGACACTTTGCTCGTGCGCAGCAATTCCGGCGCGTCACTGCCGTAGCGCGATCCGCTGCTCGACTCCGCTGCGAAAACGCGCTTCGGTAGAGGCCGACCGTGGACCTGCTTTCGCCCCTTAAAAAACACTTCGGCTACTCGGCCTTCCGGCCGTTGCAGGAGGAGATCGTGCGTGACGCGCTCGCGGGACGCGATGTCTTTGCCCTGATGCCGACGGGCGGCGGGAAGTCGCTCTGTTTCCAACTGCCGGCGCTCCTCCGCGACGGGCTCACGATCGTGGTTTCGCCGCTGATCTCGCTCATGAAAGATCAGGTGGATGCGCTGCAGGCGAGCGGGGTGGCGGCGACGTTTCTGAACTCGTCGCTCGGCGCGAGCGAGGCGCGGGCGCGCTGGCGCGGATTGCACAACGGCGATTACCGGCTCCTCTACGTGGCGCCGGAGCGGCTGATGCTCGATTCGTTCCTCGAGAAGGCGGCGACCTGGCCGATCGCGCAGATCGCGATCGATGAAGCGCACTGCATCAGCGAGTGGGGCCACGATTTCCGGCCGGAATACCGCGAACTGAAAAAGCTGCGAACCCATTTCCCGAACGTGCCGACGATGGCGCTGACGGCGACCGCGACGGAGCGGGTGCGCGCCGATATTCTGAAGCAGCTGCAACTGCGCGACCCGCAGTGTTACGTGGCCAGCTTCGACCGGCCGAACCTCCTCTATCGCGTGCTGCCCAAAGCAGCGCCCTACGAGCAGCTGCTCGTGTTTCTCCGGACGCGGGGGCGGGAGAGCGGGATCGTTTATTGCGCAAGCCGGAAGGCCGCGGACTCCGTGGCCGCGAAGCTGAACGCCGACCGCATTCCGGCGAAGCCGTATCACGCGGGGCTGGAAGGTGAGGAGCGGGCGCGGCACCAGGAGATGTTCCTGCGCGACGACGTGCGCGTGATCGCGGCGACGATCGCGTTCGGGATGGGAATCAACAAACCGAACGTGCGTTTCGTGGTGCACTACGATCTGCCGAAGAACATCGAGAGCTATTATCAGGAAACCGGACGCGCCGGACGCGATGGTTTGCCGAGCGAATGCGTGCTGCTCTTCAGCGCCGCGGATGTGGTGAAGCAGACGCGCTTCATCGAGGAGAAGACGGAAGCGGAAGCGCGGATCGCGCGCGAACAGCTGCGCCAGATGGTGCACTACGCCGAGGCGCGCCAGTGCCGGCGGACGACGCTGCTGCGCTACTTCGGCGAGGAGCGCCCGGACGAGCCGTGCGGCGGCTGCGATAATTGCCTGACGCCGCGGGAGACGTTCGACGGTACCGTCGCGGCGCAGAAGTTTCTCTCCTGTGTGGCGCGGGTGCAGCAGAAGAGCGGGTTCGGCTTTGGCTTGAATCACATCGTCGAGGTCTTGACCGGTGCGAAAACGGAAGCGGTGCGGCAGCGCGGGCACGACCAGCTTTCCACCTACGGAATCGGCAGCGAAATCAAACGCGAAGCGTGGCAGGCGATCGGGCGCGAGCTGCTGCGGCTGGGCTTGCTCGAGACGGCGCCGGGGAAGTTTGCCACGCTCAGCCTGGCGCAGGCGGGACTGGAGGCGTTGCGCCAGCGGACGCCGATTACCTTGACGAAGCAGCCGGAAATCGCGGCGGCGAAGACGAAGGATCGCGCGGGGAACATCGAATGCGACGAGTTGCTCTTCGATCAGTTGCGCGTCGTGCGCCGGACGCTGGCCGATGAGCGGAATGTTCCCGCTTACGTCATTTTCTCCGACGTGGCGCTGCGGGAAATGGCGCGCACCTATCCGACGACCGCCGCGGAGTTCCGCCGAATCCCCGGCGTCGGCGAACAGAAGCTCAAGGATTTTTCGGAGCCATTTTTGGAGGCGATCCGGAACTATCTCGCATCGAACCCGCGGCAGACCTTTGCTGCTGCTCCTGCGCCGCCGGTCCGGTCCCGGGCTGCTCTGAACGAGAGCGAAGCGGAAACGCTGCGGCGTTTTCAAGGCGGCGACACGATTGACGAAGTCGCGCGGGCGCGTGGCTTCGTGCGCGGGACGGTCTGCGCGCACCTCGCGCTCGCGATCGAGAGCGGGGCGCCCCTGACGATGGATCAGTTCTTCACCCCCGATGTGCAGGCGGAAATCGCAGTCGCCTTTACCCGCGCGGGAGGTCGGAATCTCACCGGCCTGCGGGATTCGTTAGGCGGAAAGTATCCGATCGACGACCTGCGGATCTTTCGCGCTCTCGCGGGGCGGGCAGGGAGCGAGGGGCAGGCTCGTTAGGCCCGCCGTCAGGGCTTCACTTCGTGCTGGTGGACTTCCGGCCGCTCGACGAGGTCTTCGCCGATTTTCGGCTGCCGGATTTCTTCGCCCCAGATTTCGCACCGGCGAGCGCCGATTTACGGGGTAGCGGCAAGCTTCGCGCGCACGGCGGCTTTGAAATCGTCTGCACCCATTGATTTCGTGGCGGCGGCGGCATCGGTGTCCACCCTGCCGCCATTCGTGGCCGGCTGATCCTTGCCCAACTTCGAAAGATCACCCAGCGGCTCGCCATGCTCGCTCACCACTACATCGGCGCGGGTTGCCTCATTTTTCTGCAACCGGAAGCGGCCATGCATAATCCCGACGAGCGGGATGAACTGGCTGCCGTTGTTTTCGACAAAAAGAATGTCGCGGTCGCCGATCTTAAACTTCGGCGCGTCGCTCACCGCCATCGTCTGATCGCCCACGGTCCCCCCCAGCATACGGATGGTGTAAGACGAGCCGGCATCACCTTTCAGCGACTCGTCGATCTTGAAAGTGACGTCGGTCACGATGTGCCGTTGCGCACCCTCGCCGACCCATTGTGACTGCACATCCGTGACGGCACCTTGGAAGATGATCTGCGCCCGAGTGACGAGCTGGTCGAAGGTGGGCGGGATGACAGTGGTGGCATGAGCTGCGTTCAAGGCCAGTGCGGCGATGCTGCCAAGGAAGAAGGCACGAAGTGTTTTCATAAAGACGAGGGCTTGGGTCGACTACTGGAGGAACTCGCATTGCAAATTGCCATGGAATGGGAAGAATTTCTACGGTTTCCGGTGTCCTACGGTTCCAAGTCGAAGACTTCAATCAGCCCGATACCGGTGTCGTTATTCACGCCCCGCACGATCGCGGAGTAGCTGCCGGGCGGCAGGTTTGCGACCACGGCCCTTTCGAGCGGGTGACTCGGTCCGACTGCCGTTCCGGGGGGCTGCCGAAACGCGCGCCATTTCCCGGCGAGAAGCGGCGGAATTTCTTCTTTCACCCGCGGGCTAGGCCCGTCGTTTACGGGAACGGCAGACGATCAGGCGTCTAGGGAACAACGAAAATCTGCTGCGTGTAAGGATCCTTCGCCTTGTCGCCGGATTTGTAACCGGTCACGTCCACGAGGCCTCCGTTCGGGTCGATGCTGTAGACGTATCCTGGTTTCCCCGGCACCGGTCTGGCGGTCGGAAACTGGCGCGCAGCGGCCACCTGCGGGTGTGGTGTCGCCTTCGGTGTCTGGCGCGCCGGAGGGGATGTCGGGGGACGCGACGGCTGGCGCGAGGCGGTGCCAGGCGGCGTTTGAGTGGTAGAGCGTGGCCGAACCGGTGTTGGCGAACGAGTTGCGGCAACCACTGGATAGCCGGGATTCGCTACATCACTTTGGGTGGTGGTGGTCGTCGTCGTGGTGGTGCTTGGCTCGGGGTCGATCCGGTTGCGGACATAACGCGCGGGAGTATCGATCACGCGAAAGGAAGTGACGGCCACTTCTTTCGCGGTGCGGCAACCGGAGCAAATCAGGACGGCACTGAGGAAGAAAACTGCCCTTGGCAATGACATGCGCGCATTCGTAGCGAGTTTTTTGCGCAACGGCCAGATCAATTCGTAACACTTTCCAACCGTGGCAACAGCAGAGTCTGGCACTAGCTCACACCCGAACAATGGGCCCGGGATACTCGGCCAACTTTCTTGCGACCCAGCGCGATCGGCCACGCGGCGCTTGCGTGATCGAGGACGGCGCTATTCCGCTCTGTTCTGCGCCGTTCCCTGCGACTGGAACGAGCGAACGTCGGCCACGAACTCTTCAATGACCTCCGGGGATGTGGCCCAGGAGCACATCAGCCGGTAAACATCCGGCTCGAGGAACTTGTAGAAATGCCAGCCGCGCTCGTGCAGCTGCGTCACCATCCGCGCCGGCATCCGCTGGAAAACTGCGTTCGCCTGGCGCGGAAAAGCTGGTTCGAAACCGCCCACTTCCGTCATGCGGTGCGCCAGCGTCTCCGCAGCCGCATTCGCACGGCGCGCGTTGCGCAGCCAGACACCCTTCCCCAGCAAGCCCGCCCAGGGCGCCGCCATGAACCGCATTTTGGAAGCGAGCTGTCCTGCTTGTTTGGCACGGTAATCGAACTCGCAGGCGAGCTCCTTTTGAAAAAACACCACCAGCTCGCCGCCTCCGGTGCCGTTCTTGGTGCCGCCGAAGCAGAGAACATCAACTCCCAGCTCCCAGGTGATCTCCTTTGGCGCGCACCCGAGCGAGGCCACCGCGTTGGCGAAGCGGGCTCCGTCCATGTGCACGTGGAGTCCGTGTGCACGCGCGAACTCGGTCGCGGCTGCGAGTTCCGCAGGGCTATAGACAGTCCCCAGCTCGGTCGATTGCGTGATGCTGAGCACGCGCGGCTTCGGCGCATGCAGATCGCGCTGTTTGCGAATCGCCGCCTCGACCAAGCCCAGATCCAGCTTGCCGTTGTCGCCCGGGACGGCGACCAGCTTTGCGCCGCCGGAAAAGAACTCCGGCCCGCCGCATTCGTCAGTCTCAATGTGCGCATGCTCATGGCAGAAAACGCTGTGGTAGGAACGGCAAAGTTGGGCCAATGCGAGGCTATTCGCGGCGGTCCCGTTGAAGACAAAAAAGACTTCGCAATCGGTCTCGAAAATCTCGCGCACGAG
>JBPCMX010000027.1:0-27033 GCA_051001855.1 Chthoniobacterales bacterium | reverse complement strand
TTCTTCGGCGCGAGCTTCTTCACGTAATCCACAATCGACTCCCGTGAAGCGTGTGCGCTGAATTGGAACGTCTCGATATTGCAGCGCAATTCCTGCGCCGGCTCGTCTGGATCGAGCGACACGAGATCGCCTGGTTTCGCCGCCCGCAAAACGCCGGCCGGCGACGCCGGGTCCGCGTAGCCCACGAAGAAGATCGAATGTTTCGGCTCGGAGAGGATGCGCCGCGCGAAAGTGTTCGAGAGCGTCTTCGCCGTCATCATCCCGCTGGAGAGGGCGTAGACGCGACCCGGCCTCGCCGGGGCGTCGCCGATCGTCTGTCCATTGAGGATGAAAGGTTCGAGCGCCTCCAGCAGCTGCAGCCGCGGCAGATTGCGCCGGCTGGTGAGCGCGAAGCGGTCGTAAATTTCCGTCATCTTCATGCTCAAACCGCCGATGTAGAGCGGGAACTCACCGAGCTGCCCGGCGCGGCGCGCCTGATGGATCATCGCGAGCACCTCCTGCGTTTTGCCGAGAGCAAACACCGGCGCCAGGACGCAGCCACCGGCCGCGAAAGCGCGCGCGATCGCCGCAAGAAAACGCTGTTCCTCCGCCGCCCGGGTGAACCCTTCCGGCAACGGCGCGTCCCCGCGGGTCGTCTCGATTACGAGCACATCCACGCCGCTTTCCGGGAAGACGGCCCGTTGCGCGATCGTCTGATCCTCGAAGTTCACATCGCCGGTGTAGAAGAACGTGCGCCCTTCCGCGCGCAGCACGACACCCGCCGACCCGAGCACATGTCCCGCATCCAAAAATTCGAAGGAAACTCCGCCGCGCTCGCGCTCTCCCACCCGCTGGCCCGAGAGATCGATCCGTTGCCGGAAGCGGCAGGAGCGCCAGATATCGGTCGCGCGGTTCGCCTCCTTGTGCGTAAAGAGCGGGTAGAGTGTGGTGCCCAGTTCCTCGCGCTGCCGCGTCATCACGTTCACGGAATTGTGCAGCAACACGCTCCCGATCTCAGCCGTCGGCTCCGTCATGAAGACCCGCGCCTCCGGCTGGCGCCGCATCAGGACCGGGAGCGTCCCGAGATGGTCCTGATGCGCATGCGACACGATGATCGCGTCGAGGGCGCGAGCGCCGAGCGCGTTGAAGTTCGGCAGCGCTTCGTCCCCTTCCCGCTTCGGGTGCATGCCGCAATCGAGAATTAGCCGCTGCTCGCCGGTCTCGAGATAATAACAATTCGCCCCGATCTCGGTCCGGCGCGTCAGGTTGATGAACTTCACGTGCGACTTGACCCGTCAGACAATGGGCGGCGGAGGCGCGACCGCCGCTTCTGCCACGGCTGGCGTTTGCGCGCGGAAGAAACAAGCCGCCACGATTGCGATCCAAAGCGCGCCGAGCGGCAGCACTCCGGGCAGCCAGAGACTCCAGCGGCTCAAGGTGCCGAGCGCGACCAGGCAATAGGCGGCCGTGACCCCGATGCCGCAGAGGACGAGATCCAGCCGTGCCATCCGCCGCAGCCAGGGCAGAGCCGCCGCGATCACGAGAAGCACCGCGCAATCGAAAAGGCGCGAGATGCGGTGCAGATACTTGTTCCCCTCGATCGTGGCGATCGTCGCCGCGAAGACGTCGGAAGGCGAAAGCGGATTGGCAGGGGTGCGCGCGAGCACGATCTGATCGCTCAAATCCAGGGCGACGTGGCCCTCACCGGGCGCAGTCTCGCGTTGCTGCGCGGCGAGCAGCAGCTCGTTTAAGGTCACGCGCCGCGCCCGTTTCTCGGCGCTCGGATCGATCAACAAAGTGCCGTCGGTCGCAAGCGGAATCCTGCGGCCTTCCGGCAGTTCGAGGTGCGAGCCGAGCACCACCTTCACCTCCGCGGGAGTGATGCGCAGCCAAAGCAGGATGGCCTGGAGCGGAAACGACGGGATCACTTCGCCGCGATAAAGGAATAAGAGCGGGACGCGGATGCTCGAGGCGTAACCCTCCGGCAGGTTCACAAAACCGGGCGTCGAAATCAGGCGCAAATCTTCCCCCGGTCGTCGCTCGATCCCGGTGAAGGGGGCCAGCTCGCCGCGTTTCCCGACCACCTGCGAGAACCCCCGGATCTCGGCCCAGGACGCGTCGGGGTCATCGGTCGCTCCGAGTTGCGAGGCGAGCAACAGCTTCGGGACCCGCATCGCCTGGTCGAGAAAGACCTGCTCCTGATCTTTGTCGCGCTCGCGCCATTTCAGGATGTTTTCAAACGCGATCACACCGGGCTGGAAATCGAGCACCGACTGCAAGAAAAGCGCAAACTCGAGCGGCGAGATGGCCGCGCCCGTGTCGCCGGGTTGCGGCGGCTCGGCTTCCGCAGCCTGGAGCCGTTGCGGGTCCATCAGCGCATCGCGGCCGATCTCCACCACAGTCAGCGGCACGGCGGAGCCATTATTTGCGGAATAGCCCAGCAGCCAGGCAACGAAGGCGTCTTCCATTTTCGCGCAGCGCGGCTCGCGGAGCAGAATGATGCCGAGCAGCAAAACCACGAGCAGGAGCCATGGCGAGGGTCGCTGCATGGCGGGAGAAAAGAGTCACAAGCGGGGAGTGACAAGCGAAAATATGCCGCTTTCCCCCACGCAGCTCCTCCCCCGCCGCAGTGCGTCCCCAATTCTCCTGATCCTAATCCTGCTCATCCCTCCGCAGCAGAATAGGATCACTTTTCGCTCGAGGCGCTGCGCGCCAAGAATCCGGCTGCCGCCGACTAATCACATACCCATCTCCAGTCGCCTCCCGAACTACCTGCCCAGCTCGAGCATGCGCAGGATCGGCGCCTCGGCGCGTTTCCGCAGCGACTCATCGAGCGTGATCTCCGGCGCCAGATTCAGCAATGCCGCATGCGCTTTCTCGAGTGTGTTCATCTTCATGAAGCGACACTCCGCGCACGCGCAGCGGTCTGTTGGACCAGGGATGAAGTTCTTGCCCGGCACCTCCTTGCGCAGCCGGTGCAGCATGTTCGCTTCCGTCACGATGATGATGTCGTGCGCGGGCGATTCCCGGCAGTAGGTCACCATCTTTTCGGTCGAGCAGACTTCATCCGCCAGCAGACGCACGGCGAAGGCGCACTCGGGGTGCGCGACCACCGGCGCGTCCGGGAATTCGTCGTGGATGCGCTGAATGCTGCGCGCCGTGAACTCGACGTGCACATAACAATTCCCCTGCCAGAGATCCATTTGGCGTCCGGTTTTCTCCATCACCCACGCGCCGAGGTTTTGGTCCGGCACAAAGAGGATGTTCCGCTCGGGTGGCGCCGCGCGCACGATCCGTTCCGCGTTCCCGCTGGTGCAGATGACATCGGAAAGCGCCTTCACGCCCGCGCTGCAATTGATGTAAGCGATGACGTAGTAATTCATCGCCCGACGCTGTTCGAGAAACGCCGCCAGCTTTTCCGGCGGGCAGGACTCCGAGAGCGAGCAGCCCGCGGCCAGATCCGGTAGCAGCACACGCTTGGCGGGATTGATAATCTTGGCCGTCTCGGCCATGAAGTGGACCCCGCAGAAGAGGATCACATCAGCCTCGGTCTCCGCGGCCTGGTAGCTCAAGCCTAACGAGTCCCCGACGTAGTCCGCGATCTCCTGAATCTCCCGCGCCTGGTAATTGTGCGCCAGGATGACGGCGTTTCGTTCTCGCTTCAATTCCGCGATCTCTGCCGCGAGATCAAAACCGCCAGCGCGCCGCGGAGCGAAGTTTACACCACTGCTTACCATCGGCTAAGGTGCCCGCATTCAGAGCGAGACTCAAACCACCCTTGGATTCATCGGCGCCGGCAAGCTCGCCGGGTCGGTCATTCGCGGGCTCTTGCTGAAGAAATTCTGCACGCCCGAGCAGATCATCGCGAGCCAGCCGATCGAGCAGCTGCGCGCCGAGCTGCAGCGGGAGACCGGCATCCGCGTCGCGGCGGATAACGCGGCGATCGTCGCGGCCGCGGACACCATTTTTCTCGGCGTGAAGCCGGCGGTCGTGCTGCCGGTGATCGGCGAATCGGCTGAGCAGCTGCGCGGCAAATTGGTGATCTCGCTCGCCGCAGGCATTCGGCTGGCGAGCATGGAAGAGCAGGCGGAAGCGCGGTTCCTCCGCGTGATGACGAACACGCCGTCCGCCATCGGACGTGGCGCGACGGCGTTCGCCCCCGGCAGACGCAGCACCGAGGCCGACGTGGCACGCGTCATGGAGATCTTCCGCGCGGTCGGAGTGGTGGTGCGCGTCACGGACGAAGAGATCGACGCCGTCACTGCTCTCGCCGGGAGCGGGCCGGCATTCGTCTATACCGTGATCGAAGCTCTCGCTGCCGGCGGTGTGCAAACCGGTTTACCGGCGGACGTGGCACTCACGCTCGCGACACACACTGTGCTGGGCGCAGCACAATTGGCCGCGGAGAGTGGCGCCTCTCCGCAAGAACTGCGCCGGATGGTGATCACGCCCGGCGGCACGACCGCGGCCGGGCTCGCGGCGATGGAGAAAAAAGGCACGAGCGAAGGGCTGATCGCCGCCGTCCAAGCGGCTGCCGCACGGGGACGCGAGATGTCGCTCGGGTAACTCCGAGCCGTTATTCGATCGGCTGGAAGCCGGCGAACATCAGTTCTGTTTCCGGCACGCTCTGCAAAGGCACGCAGTCGCATACCTCCATAAAACGTTGCCAAAGCGCGAGCACGTTGGGATTTCGATGCGCCTCGTCAATGGCCTCGCGCGATCTCCATTCCGACACTTCGATGATGGTCCCGTCGCGCGCCCGCATCAGCACAGGCGCACGATCCGTCACCAGTCCTTCGTGGGCGAGCGTAGGCATCCGGCTTCGCACCACTTGCAGAGTTTCCTCCTCGCGACCTGGCTTCGGCCGATAGGCCACAATCACGCACACGCCTTCCATCGCCGTGCAGCCTAGCCACTCCGCGGCGACGGCGGCAAGTCGTTTCGTGATTGACGCGCGGCGCACGGCGTCATGGACTGGGCCGTATCTTATGAACCTAAAGTTCCTGCTCCCCTTCCTCGCTTCCGTCACTCTCGCCGTTACCAGCTTCGGCGCCGATTCAGCTCCGCCGGTGGCACCCGACGGTCCCGAGCTCACGCAGTTGCTGAAGGATTTCCTCGCCGGCGCATCGCGCGACGATCTCGCGATGCACGATCGTTTCTGGGCGGAGGACCTCATTTACACCGGCTCGATCGGGCGTCGGATCGGTAAAGCCGATATCATGCGCGAGGTGCGCGAAGAAGCGGCTCCCAAGGACGATGCGAGCAAGCAACCCAAAGAGTCAGCCACCTACACGGCGGAAGACATTCGCATCCAGCAATATGGCACCACTGCGATCGTGGCCTTCCGGCTCGTGGGGACTACCAAAAAAGGGGAGACCACCGAGGTCGCGAATTATCTCAACAGCGGCACGTTTTTGAAACGCGACGGCCAGTGGCAGGTCGTGAATTGGCAGGCGACAAAGATGCCGCCGGAAGACAAAGCTCACGAGTAGCCGCCGACCGAGTCGACGACGGGAGCGTGCTGGCGCTGCGCTGATCGGAGCCCGATCAGCCCATCCCACGCTTTTTCAATTCCCAAACCCGCAGCGCAACAGACTTTTCGTGCGCGTGAGGGTGCCCACCGCGGCCGGCTCGCGCGGCACGGCTTTGCCAGGCGTCACTGCAGCTTTCCGCGGGCGTCCCCGGCGTCTGCCGCTCCCCTGCGGGCGGGCCGCGGCGTCGCTGATGGGTAGATGACCAGCCGCGGGGAAACCGCTTGTGCCGTTATCGTTCTCCGGTCAATTAGCTGCCACCATGGCGGATCGAAAGCTCGGCTGTTTAAGCATTTTTCTTTTCGTCGCACTCTGCGGCAGCATTCTGTTCAATCTCCTGCTGGGCGCCGCCTCCTTCGGCCGCTTCGCCGGCAAAACGACCGACCAGGAGAACGTCCCGCGTTTCCGAGAGACGGTAGTGGACCGGGCGCGCCAGCGGAGCAGCGATAAGATCGCCGTGATCCCACTGCGGGGCGTGATCAGCTCCTCGCTCCCGGGAAATGTCGGTGACTCGATGGTCGACGATCTCCGCTACGCCCTCGAGCAGGCGCGGGAGGACGGCAACGTGCGGGCCGTGGTGCTGGAGATCGATTCCCCCGGCGGTGAAGTGACCGCCTCCGACGTGATTTACAATGCCGTGGTCAGGACGCGCGCGAAGAAGCCGGTCGTGATCTACATGGACTCAGTCGCGGCTTCGGGCGGTTACTATGTGGCCTGCGGCGGCAAATACCTGATGGCGAGCGACACCACGATCACCGGCAGCATCGGGGTAATCATCCAGACTATGAACTACGAGCAGCTGCTCAACAAAGTCGGCCTCGCGTCGGTCGTCTTCAAAAGCGGCAAGTTCAAAGACATGCTAAATGGCGCCCGACCGATGACGCCGGAGGAACGCGATTACGTGCAGGGCTTCGTGATGGGAACCTACGAGAAGTTCCTGGGGATCGTGGCGAAAGAGCGCAATCTTCCTGCGGACGCTTTGCGCAACACGATCGCCGACGGCCGTATCCTTTCCGGGATCGATGCGAAAGAGCACAAGCTGATCGACGGTCTCGGGCAGATCGAAGACGCCTTTCAAAAGGCGAGAGAACTCAGCAACTCGCCAGACGCTGCGGTCGTGAAATATGGCGCGCCCTTTGCCTTCGGCCGGTTCCTGCGTGCGCTCGGGCAGGGCGGCAACACCAGACTCGAACTCACCTTGCCGAAGCAACTGCTGCCGCAGCTCGAGACCGGCCGCGCCTATTTCCTCCCGAGCTACTACGCTCCCTAGGCGTTGCCCACGATGCCGCACGGCTTCCTTACAGCAGTCGCTGCTGTAACTAATATGCTGTTCCTGGTGGGCGGCGCCTACATTTACCTCTCGCTCGGCCGGCAAATCGGCGCTCGCGTCACGACGGAAGGCGCGGAGCCGGAGAGATCTTTCGGATGGCCGGACGCGCTCGGGGCAACCGGGCTGATGGCGCTCTTTCTGATGAATGCGGCTTCTTCCGCCGGCGCCGATGGCAGCAAGACGGTCCTGCGCACGAATGGACTGATCGCGAGTGCGCTGGTCTCCGCGGCGATTGTGATCTGCGTCGCTGCTTTCGTGCAAATCAGAGGAATCTCGGTGAGCGCGATCGCAGGCTGGGCACGGGTGGGATTCGCCCGCGCAGTCATGACCGGGACGATCCTGCTCCTGGCGGCTTATCCGCTGATCTTCGTGGCTGATTTGATTTCGCAAAGCGTGCTCGGGGCGCCCTCGGGAAGGCAGAACATTCTCGAGCTTTTCACCGCTTCGCAGACGCTCGAGCAGCGGGTGCTGATCATTATTCTGGCGGTGGCGGTTGCGCCAGTGGTCGAGGAGTTCGTCTTTCGCTTTTATGTTTATGGCGTCGTGAAACGCTACCTCGGTCGCATTCCTGGGCTTCTCGTGAACTCCCTCCTTTTCGCCGCGGTGCACGCGCATCTCCCGTCGGCTGGGCCGCTCTTCGTGCTCGCGGTTTGTTTCACGCTCGCCTACGAGTGGAGCGGCTCCATTCTTGTGAACATGACGATGCACGCGCTCTTCAACGCGGTCACGCTGACGGCGCTCGCGTTCCCCGACATCTTCCCGCAATGAATCTGCGGGATCTAGGCGAGGAGCGCCTCCTGCGGCAAATCCTACCGGCGCTTCCATCCTCCTCGCAGGTCGTTGCCGGCGCGGGCGACGATTGTGCCGTGGTGGAGTTCAGCGAGAACGGGAAGCTGCTTCTGCTGAAGACGGATTGCATCGTCGAGGGTGTGCATTTTGCGGCCGACGCGCCGGCGACTGCGGTCGGCTGGAAAGCCCTGGCGCGTCCGCTGAGCGATTTCGCGGCGATGGCGGGCGTGCCGCAGTGCGCGCTCGTGACGTTGCTCGCACCCGAGACGACCGGCGCCGTCTGGGTGCACGGCGTTTATCGCGGGCTCGCGAAAGCGGCGCGGGCCTTTGCTGTTGCGATTGTCGGCGGCGAAACCAGCCGCACCGACGGGCCGGTGGCGATTTCGGTCAGCCTCACAGGGGCAGTGGAAAGGGATCGCTGGGTCTCGCGCGCCGGCGGGAAAGCGGGCGACGAACTCTTTGTCACGGGGAGGCTGGGCGGGTCCCTTCGCGGACGACATCTTCGTTTCACCCCGCGCATCGCCGAAGCACGCTGGCTGACGCAACATTTCGACCTGCATGCCATGATGGACCTGAGCGATGGTCTCGGCGCCGACCTCCCGCGACTCGCCCGCGCCAGCGGGGCCGGTTTCGACCTCGACGAATCCGCCATTCCGCGCACCCGCGGCTGCTCCATTGAATGCGCGATTTCCGATGGCGAAGATTACGAATTGCTCTTCGCGCTCGATCCCCGCGACACTCAGCGCCTGCAGACGCGCTGGCGGAAAAAATTCCCGCGCCTGGCTCTGACGCGGATCGGCTCTCTCATTCAACCGGGCGCGAAACTCCCGCCTCGCCCCCTCCCTCGCGGCTATGCTCATTTCCAGTAGCCCGGAGGATACCGCGCACTCCGGCGCCGAGTGCGCCCGCAACGCTCGCGTGGGCGATGTCTTTGCGCTCAGCGGCGATCTCGGCGCCGGCAAAACGCAGTGGACCAAGGGTTTCGTGGCAGCCATCGGCAGCAATGCGGCGGTGACCAGCCCAACATTTACTCTGATCCACGAGTACACGGGCGGCCGATGCCCCGTTTATCATTTCGACTTCTACCGGCTTGAGCAACCCGAGGCTGTCCTGGCGCTCGGGTTTGATGAATACGTCGAAAGCGATGGGATCTGCATCATCGAGTGGGCCGATCGTTTCCCGCAGCTCCTGCCGCCCCATGTCACGACGGTCGCGATCACCGCGATCACCGCACAGGGTCCGGAGGCGCGGACGATCGAGGTGCAACGCCGATGAAGGTCCTCGCCCTGGAGCTCTCGAGCGGTGAAGGGAGCATCGCGTGGCGTGATCCAGAGGAGGAACGGTTTGCGGTCGCCTTTGCGAACGACCGCAAACATTCGGGGCCCTTTTTCGAGAAACTCCATGAAGTCTTACGGGCCTTTGGCCGGCCGGACCGCATCGTGGTGGGCCTCGGCCCCGGCTCCTACGCTGGCACACGGATCGCGATTTCCACCGCGATCGGACTGCAGGCTGCGAGCGGCGCGGAGCTGATCGGTTTGCCCTCGGTCTGCGCGATGCCGACAGAGACGCGAGCCTATTGCGTCATTGGCGATGCCCGACGGCAAAGTTTCTTCTTCGCCCAAGTGATCGATCGCCGCTGTGTGGAAGGACCGATGCTTTACACGCGGCCCGATCTCGAAGTGCGACTCCACACCGTGCCACCACCGCTCCTTACGACCGAGCCGCTCTCCGCCTTCCCGGATGCGGCGGTGGCACATCCGAGCGCCGCGATCCTGGCGCAGCTCGCCTCCTTTTCACATTCGAACGCGAGCGGCGCGCCTTTGCAGCCGCTCTACCTGCGCGAGGCACACATCACACAACCACGGGGAATGGCCCCGTTATCCCTTGGCAAATGAGCCGAACAAATACGCGACGCTGTTGGGTCGAGATCGATCTCGAGGCGGTGCGCCATAATGCGGTCGTCGCGAAAATGCGCGCCGGTGAAGGCGTCGCGCTCCTCGCAATCGTGAAAGCGAATGCCTATGGCCACGGGCTCGCGGCAGTCGCACAGGCGCTGGCGGATCACGCACAACTCTTTGGCGTCGCGAACCTGACGGAAGCGCTCGCGCTGCGCGCCTTCGTTCCGCATCCGGTGATGATCATGGGCCCGGCGCTGCCGGCGGAGCGCGCCGGGATTGTGCAGGCGGGATTCATCGCCTCGGTCTCGAGCTTTGCAGAAGCGCTGGAGTTCAGCGGCGCATGCCGGAGTTCCCCCGCCCTGCTCAATTGCGCGATCGACAGCGGGATGGGGCGCATGGGCGTCTCTGAGGCGGAGGCCGGCGTGGAGATCACGCGAATCGCAGCCCTGCCCAATGTGCGTCTCCACAGCATCTCCACGCACCTGCCCTCGCCGGACGATGCAACCTACACCCATGCGCAGCTGGAGCGTTTCGGGAAGCTCGTGAGGCAGCTGCGCTCCGCCGTCTCGTCTCCAGTTCCAGTGCACAGCCTGCCCAGCGCGGGCGTGATTTCGTTTCCCGAAGCGGCCCACGAAATGGTGCGGGCCGGGCTCATGCTCTACGGCATCTCACCCGTGGCCGACTTTCAGAAGGCGCTTCGACCGGCGCTCACCTGGAAGACTCGCGTCATCCTGCTCCGCACTCTCGAGGCAGGCAGAACGATCAGCTACGGGCGAACGTTCACCGCCAATCGGCCGATGCGCGTCGCCACCCTCAGCGTGGGCTATGCGGATGGTTTGCCGCGGGCCGTCTCCAATCGCGGCGCTGCCGTGCTGATCGGCGGGCGGCGCTGCGCGATTCTCGGCCGGGTCACGATGGACCTCATTGTCGTCGACGTCTCGCACGTGCCCGGGATTGCGCTGGGCGACGAAGCGGTTCTCATTGGCCGCCAGGGCGAGGAAGAAATCCTCGCCACGGAAATGGCGGAACGCGCCTCCACGATTGCGTGGGAAATCTTCACCGGCATTGGCACCCGGGTGGCACGCGTGTATCTCTGAAGCGGATGTTCCAGATCATTTTCAATGAATTGAGCGCGGCCGAGATGTCGGCCCTGCCGAAGATGTTGCAGCTGGATCTCCTGGCTGAGTTCCAGGTGATGCCGACCGAACTCGACCATCTGGACCAATCGAAATTTGGCGTGATCGAGCGCGAGGGGAAGAAGCTGCACCGCTACCGCGCGAAAGATTACCGCATCTATTTCGAACGCAGCCCGGAGGGAATCACCGTCCACCGCGTCCTGCACAAGAACACGTTTCGCGACTTCCTTTTCCGCAGCAAACTGCCGCTGGCGGAGGATGATCAACTCGGCAAGACGCGCGAGTTCTGGAAGCTGATCGAGCAGGGAGAGCGGACGCGGAAGGCGTGACGCTGAACCGCTGCCGAGCTTTTCGCGGAGGCGCTTGGAACAACGCCTTCCCAGCGTCTACTTCATCAACAAGACCGACCGGCTGCGCTTGATTTCGCGCGTAATTTTGCGGTGCATATGCGCCGGCATGCCGGTGACGCGGCGGGGCAGGATCTTGCCGCTTTCGGTCACGAACTTCTTCAGCAGATCAGGATTCTTGTAGTCGATCGCTTCCGTGGCGATGTCGATGCGGCGCCGCGGCATCGTGCGGTTGGCGCGTCGGAAAGCGGAGCGGCGTTTGGCGGTCTTCGGTTGCATGGCGGGATGATTAGCGGGTTTCGCGATGCAGCGTATGCCGCTTCAGGAAAGGATTATACTTCTTTTTCTCGAGCCGGTTTGGAGTGCGCGGGCTCTTCTTGTTGCGCGTGCTCATGTAACGCGAAGCCGGTTTGCCTTCGGCCTTCGCCTCGGTGCACTCGAGCGTGATAATTTCCTGCGCCATAACTCTTAGTCCTTGCTGTCGTCCGCGTTGCTCTTGGTGTCGCGCTCCCGGTCTTCTTCTTCGCCCTCGCCGCCTTCGTCGTCCGTCAGGCCAAACAAGGAGGTCACCGACTGCCGCACGCGGGAAGCTTTATTCTGCTTCTCGAGCTGCGACTGACATTCCACCGTAAAACGCGCGAACGGGATCGCCTCCAGCCGCGGATGGCCGATCGGTTTGCCCGACATCTCGCACACGCCGTAAGTCCCGAGATCGATCCGCTTCAGCGCCTGGTCGATTTCGTAAAGTGCGTCTTGTTCCTGCGAAAGCAGACTGAGCGCGAAATCGCGATCGTAGGCGTCGCTACCCGCATCCGCCTGGTGCATGCCGAAGGCGGAAGCTTCGCTCCCCTCGGCGCGCGAGCGGAGCGTATCCTGCGCCGTGCCGGCCATCGAGTCCACCATCGCATCGCGCAGCTGCAGCAATTTCTCGCGCTGGCCGTTCGTAAACGGATCGAGCTTCCGCTTTTTCTGGGGCGCACCCAGGATCGTTTGCGTGGCGGTCAATTGTTTCCCGGAGGTTTTGTGACCGTTCGCTTTCGCTGGCGTGGTGGCCTTCGTGGCTTTCGCGGATGTTGTTTTAACCGCAGCTTTAGGGGCAGCCGCAGCCTTAGCCGCTGACGTCTTTTTCACCGACGCTGCCTTGGCGAGTTTCACCGGAGTCGTCGCCTTTGCGACTTTGGCCGGCGTCGCTTTGAATGCAGTTTTGGGGGCAGCAACAGCTTTAGCCGCTGGCGCCTTCTTCACCAGCGCTGCCTTGGCGGCAGGCGCCTTCTTCGGCGTTGCCTTCTTCGCCGTTACCTTCTTCGAAGTTGCCTTCTTCGCCGCCGTGGTGGAAGCCTTCTTGCTATTCGTGCTGGCCATAAAAAATGAGTACTCGGCCCTAAGTCCTGGCGCCGAGCGGACGCTTAATTAAGGGCGATTGCCCTGAGGCGCAAGGAGAGATTTGCCCGTGAAAAACGGGCCTCACGAAGGCCTTTTCCCGCGAAAAACTCAGGAACTCGCGCTCGAGTAGCGGCGCAATGCGAACCGCCAGAAAACGCGCGAAAGCACGAGCGCAAGTGTCGCCGCCAGCAGGAGATGCACCATCAGCCAGAGCGGATCGCTCAGGGGCTTGATCAGGAGCCGCGCCGGGATGTTCGCCACGATAATCACCGGGACAATCCAGCCGAAGACAAAACGGAACATCCGCGGGAAAATCACGTCAGGATAGCGCGCGATCTGGAGAAAGTTGAAGTAGCCATAGACCAGGCCCTGCGCGCGCACGATCCAGAAACTGAAGGCCGCCAGCGCCAGCATGATCGAGTAATGGATCGCCACCCCGAACACCACCGCCACCCCATAGAGCGCGATCGCCCCCGGCCCCGGCATGATGTGCAGCTGCACCAGCGACACGATCACCACCACCCCGCCGAGCATCGCATTCAGGATGCTGTCGAGGCCGAAAACCTTCGTCGACACCGCAAACTGGCTGTCCATCGGCAACGCCAGCAGCGTGTCGAGTTTCCCCGTGCGCACCAGCTCGGGCACGTTCGAGATATTGACGAAAAAGAACGCTTGGAAGAGCTGCGCGATCATCTGATGCGTGCCCACCAGCAGCACCACTTCCCATTTCGTCCAGTCGCCGATCCGGTCGACCGCGCCGAAAATGATCCCGAAGAAGAAAATCTGCCCGCAAAACCAGAGCACCTCCACTACCATCCAGAGAATGAAATTCGCCTTGAAGTTCATCTCCCGGATGAGCGAGTTCCGCAGCATGATGCCGTAGATCTCCAGGTAGCGGCGCATGGCAACCCGTGTCACAAGATCGGGCCGTTGGAAAATTGAAACCGATGCACCCGCGCGCCTGTCTACGTATAGACAATGATGAGACGCATCGCTCTTCTCGCCGTGGCGGTGCTGCTCCTCGCGCTCAGCTTTTGGTATTGGAAAGGCCGTGGCAGCTCTGGCGGCGGCTATCAGACCACCGCCGTCACCCGCACGGCAATCACGCAGGCGGTCACCGCCACGGGTACGCTGAACCCGGTCGTCAACGTGCAGGTAGGCAGTCAGGTCTCGGGCAACATCCAGAAGCTCTTCGCCGACTTTAACTCCAATGTGACAGCCGGACAGGTCGTGGCCCAGATCGACCCCACCCTTTTCCAGGCCAATGTCACGCAAGCCGAAGGCGAACTCGCCAGCGCCCAGGCGGCGCTCGAGCTGACCCGCCTCAATGCCACTCGCACGCAGTCGCTTTTCGCGAAGCAAAACTCCGCCCAGGCCGACGTCGACCAGGCGCAGGCGAATCTCCACCAAGCGGAAGCCAACGTGAAGATCAAGCAAGGCGCGCTCGACCGGGTCCGGGCCGACCTCGATCACTGCGCCATCACCTCGCCCGTCGATGGCACCGTCATCTCGCGCAACGTCGATGTCGGCCAAACCGTCGCCGCCAGCCTCCAGGCGCCAGTCATTTTCACGATCGCGAATGACCTTACGAAAATGCAGATCGACGCCGCCGTCGCGGAGGCGGACATCGGTACGGTCGCGGTCGACTTGCCGGTCGACTTCACGGTCGACGCTTTTCCGAACCGCACCTTCCACGGAAAAGTCGTCCAGGTGCGCAACGCGCCCACCACCGTGCAGAACGTCGTCACCTACGACACCGTCATCGGCGTCGATAATTCCGAGCTAAAACTAAAGCCCGGCATGACCGCGAACGTCTCGATCGTGATCGCGAAAAGCGACAACGCACTCCGGGTCGCCAATAGCGCGCTGCGTTACCGCCCGGCAGACGCCACCCCGCCGCCGCGTGCTGCGGCGTCACCAGGCGCGAACGGCGGCAATCGCCGCGGCGGCGAGGACCGCCAGCAGCGTGCGAGCGGCCGCACCGTTTACGTGCTGCGCGGCGGCAAACCGGAGCCGGTGCAAATTAAAACCGGCATCAGCGACGGGATCGGCACTGAAATCTTGGAAGGCCTCAACGAAGGAGACCAGGTCGTCACCGGTCAACTGAACGCGCCCGGCGCAGCGCCCGGCGCGAATCCCTTCGGCGGCGGCGGACGGCGCGGCTTCTAGCCATGGCGACGAATGGCACCGCAGTCGTCGCGCTGGTCGACGTGCATAAGCGCTACCAGACCGGCGAAATGCAGGTCCACGCCGTACGCGGCGTCTCGGTGGAAATCCACCGCGGCGAATTCGTCGCGCTCATGGGCTCGAGCGGCTCCGGCAAATCGACCCTCATGAACATGCTCGGCTGCCTCGACCGCCCCACCTCCGGCAGTTACCTGCTCGACGGGATCGATGTTTCCGCGCTCGATCGCGACCAGCGCGCCGATATTCGCAATCACAAACTCGGCTTCGTCTTCCAAAGCTTCAATCTGCTCCCCCGCACCTCCGCGCGCGAAAACGTCGAGCTGCCGTTGCTCTACGCGAAGCGCCAGTTGAGCAACGCCGAACTCGCGGAGAAAGCCGACCGCGTCCTCGCCTCCGTCGGGTTGCAGGGTCGCGAAGGACATTATCCCAGCCAGCTCTCCGGCGGGCAGCAACAACGCGTCGCGATCGCCCGCGCCCTCATCAACGACCCCGAAGTCCTCCTCGCCGATGAGCCGACGGGCAACCTCGACAGCCGCACCAGCATCGAGATCATGGACATTTTCCAGAAGCTCAACGACACCGGCATCACCATCATCATGGTCACGCACGAGTCGGACATCGCCTCCTATGCGCGGCGCAATCTCGTGATGCGCGACGGCATCGTGCAGAGCGACATCACGGTCGAACGACGCCTCCTGGCAGCCGATGAGCTGCGCAAAATCACGAACATCGACGCGCCCGTCCCCGTGGGGACCTGACCCATGCGCCTGACCTCCACCCTCCGCATCGCCTTCCGCGCCCTGCGCCGGAATAAACTTCGCAGCGCCCTCACCGCCCTCGGCATCATCATCGGCGTCGGCGCCGTCATTGCGATGGTCGGCATCGGCAATGGCGCGAAAGCCCAGGTTGAAGGTCAGATCGCCAGCCTCGGGCAGAACGTCATCCTCATCTTCTCCGGCAGCACCACCGCCAGCGGCATCCGCACCGGCTGGGGCGGCGCTGGCACCTTGAAAATCGAAGACGCCGAGGCCATCCGCCGCGAAGTCCCCGGCGTCGCCGCCGTCAGCGAAGAAGTCCCGTCGAACATGCAGGTCGCCGCCGGCAACCAAAACTGGTTCACCCGCGTCCTCGGCGAATCCGCCGATTACTTCGACATCCGCCAGTGGCCCCTCTCCGCCGGCGCGCCCTTCACGCCGCAGGATATCCGCAGCGCGAATAAAGTCTGCGTCATCGGCAGCACCACCGCGCGCCAGATTTACGGTAACGACGACCCCGTTGGCCAAACCCTTCGGATCAAGAACGTCCCCTTCACCGTCCTCGGCGTCCTCACCTCGAAAGGCCTCAGCGCCCAGGGCTCCGACCAGGACGACGTCGTCATCATGCCCTACACCAGCACCATGAAACGCGTCGCCGGCGGCACCACCCTGCGCACGATCAACGTCCAGGTCTCCAGCTCCGACGAACTCGCCCCCGTCCAGCAGCAAATCATCTCCCTCCTCCGCCAGCGCCACAACATTCGCGAAGGCCGCGACGACGACTTCACCGTGCGCAACCAGCAGGAAATCGCCGACGCCGCCACCGCCACCACCGACGTCATGACCGGCCTGCTCGGCGCTATCGCCGGCGTCTCGTTAGTCGTCGGCGGCATCGGCATCATGAACATCATGCTCGTCAGCGTCACCGAGCGAACCCGTGAAATCGGCACCCGCATGGCCGTCGGCGCGCATGGCAGCGACATCCTCACCCAATTCCTCATCGAAGCCGTCTCCCTCAGCGCCGTCGGCGGCATCCTCGGCATCATCCTCGGCATCCTCGCGTCGAAGATCATCAGCGCCGTTAAACACTGGCCCTCACTCATCTCGCCCACCTCCATTGTAGTCGCCGTCTTCGTCAGCGCCTTGGTCGGGATCTTCTTCGGCTTCTACCCCGCCCGCACCGCCTCCCGCCTCGATCCGATCGACGCGCTTCGCTACGAATAGCCGAGCCGCGCCTGATGATGTCTTACGCGCGGCTCACGTCACCGCTCCGCGCCGGTATCTGTTCAGCGGCAAGGCGATTCTTGCGGCGCAGCCGCCTTGGAGTGCGGTGGGAAGCGAAGCGCGACACCGCTTTCGAGCGAGAACGGTAAGAGCGCACCACCTGCGCGCGGAGAAAGTCTGCCAAAGCGGTGTCGCGCTGCGCTTGCCACCGCACTCCAAGACGCTCTGCGAAAAGAATGCTACCGACTTTACACCCCTTACTCTTTGCGCGTTTCAGTGGTGGCCGTACGGATCCTCCGCACGGCTCATCTTATTGATCATGCTGCCCTCGCCCGCGTGTTCCTGCAGCTTGTTCACTTCGTTCGTGCTTAAAGTCTGCACTTGCTGGCCGTTCCCCGCGGTCGCCTCTGCCAGGTGACCTCCCAGATTGCTGCCCGTGGCCGACTCCACCCAGCGGTAACGCTTCCCATTTATCATCCGGACCTTCGCCTGGGCCAGGGCGCGAGCGCTCGCGACCTGCCCGCCGATCTTCCCCGCGCCCGGTAGGTCCATCTTCACCGCCGCGCCGCGCGTCGTGAAGGTCTCGCCGGGCAACGCATTAGAGATCACGCTTTGTTTCCCGGCCGAGACGATCAGCAGATACTCATCGCTCTTCATCGTCTGATCCTTCGAGTTGAACTGGACCACGTAATGCCCCGGCGACAGCTTCCCGGTCGCAAACGTGCCATCCGCCGCCGTCGTGCCCCGGTCGACCACCTTCCCGCCCGCGGCGGACACAGTCACCTCCACGCGCGGTATCGCATAAACAGCCGAAGCGACGAGAAGCAGGAAGCCAAGCAGCGGGTAAGATTTCATGAAGCGGATCATGTCAGCCCCGAAGGGCGCAGACAAGGATCGAAAACGGGGAGACGCGTCTTGCTCCACTGCCCGCCGAAGTTCACTCCGCTCAACTCCCCGGCCGGTTTGTAGGTAACGGCATTGCGCCGCCCGCTGTCGTCGTCACAACGGCGGGTACCGTAGCTTCGGTCGATCGGTGAACTGGACGCCGCAGTCAGGACAAGCATGCCACTTTGGCTCCGAGTTGTAGCGCGACCGGTTGAAAGCATATCCACAAACCGGACAGCGAGAGAAATAGTGGGTTGAGAAGTCTAAAGGAAGCAATAGCGCAACGACGGCAAAGGCCCCTGCAAGGCGACCAAACACGTCGTCGATCCGAAACGCGACCCAAAAGCCGGCGAACCCCAAAACGGGCAGAGCGATTCGAACAAGGTTGTACCACTTCAGTCTGCGGAAATATTCTGCCGTGGCTTCCGGCGAAGCACGCGTAGGCGTCTTGAACGCCTGATCTTCAGGTCGCGCTTCCAGACGCTGGCCACAATGTCCCGCCGCCCCCCTACGGCGTCGTCACCGCCGGCTTCGCCCCTCGTTCCCAAACTCCCGTTTGGGAACGCACTTGTCTTCGAAACTCCGTTTCCTCATCCTCGCCCACAAAGATGCGCACCCGCTATCGGATCCACTACCCCGACCGCCCGCACTTCATCACGGCCACGATCGTCGAATGGCTGCCGGTCTTCACCACCGCTGCGTGCTGCGACCTCCTCTTGCAGGCGCTTGAGTTCGCCCGCGCCCACAAGGATCTGCGCATCTATGGCTGGGTAATTCTGGACACTCATTTCCACGCCATCGTCGCCGGGCCGGAGCTGGCGCAGACCATTGGTGACCTGAAGAAGTTCACTGCGCGCGAAATCCTCGCGCAGCTGCCGCGGGAAGGGCGGGATTGGTTAATGAATCAACTCGCCTACTACCGTGCCAAACATAAGAGCAACAGCCAGCACCAGGTCTGGCAGGAAGGAGTGCATCCGCAGTCCATTGCGAGCGATGAGATGATGCTGCAGAAGCTCCAGTATCTGCATACCAATCCCGTGCGGCGAGGGCTGGTCGCTGCGCCCGAGCATTGGCGCTATTCTTCGGCCCATGAATGGCTGGCCGGAGCCGAGCCCGCGCTGCGGGTGGATGAGTGGCGGCAGGTTCCCTAACGAAACAGAGTTTCGCAGACAAGTGCGTTCCCAAACGGGAGTTGGGAACGAGGAAGAAGAAAGGTGATGAGGCCACGCTTCGTCAGCCGCCGCACATCCTGCTGCTCCGCAAGGATCTCCTTGTTAACGTCCGGTTCCATGGTGTGTATGTAGTAGGTCTAACGAGAACAAGATCCGCCACCGCTAGCGAGGACGCGCGTGCCGGCGGAAGTGAGGTCGGAGTCATGGAAATCTTGGGCGTACGCCGGCCAGCCGTTGGCTGCATTCGCCTTGTTAGATGCGTTCTCCGGCCGCTTCCGGGACGTACCCTCACAGTAAATCCAGGTCTTCTCCTGGTCGGTGCGCTCCTCGCGAAACGAATATTCATTCTGCGAACTGTAGTCCACGGTCATCTCTGCCCGGACGAGGCGACCCTCAACCTGCGCGTAATATAAAAGGGAGCGGTGACTACCCTCGACCGCCATCCCAAGCTCACTGGTTTTGCCGCCCGGCATGACGGTGACCAATCTGTATTCTTTCTTGGTGGGATCCCATGTGGTGATCACCAGCTGGTTCATCCAGCCGGGCCGGCATAAAGGAGCGCTGGTCCGAAATCAGGAACTGTCGATTGGGCGACCACCGAACCGTCTCGACACTCATACTCTCAAAAATAGTCGCTTCGGGCGTAAATCGATACCTAGCCGAACTGTCCCAAACTCCTACTGTGAAAGCGATCTTCTCTATCTCGGGCGCTAGATGGTCCTCGACCGCGTCTGAAGCAGCTGACGCGCGGACCGCGAGTACACAGAGGCCTAGTGCAACCTGTATGGCTCGTATCGTGTGGAGTCGTAGCATCTAACGAGACCCAAGATCAGCGACCGCTGGCGAGACCGGGCGTGGCTGCAGGCTGAAGGTGGAAGTCATCGAGAGCTAGAACGCAGTGCGGCCGGCAGTTCGCTGCACCTGGTTAGGTGTCATTTGTGAGGGCAAGCACTTCGGCAGTAGCAACGAGCTTCCCACCCTCTTGGATGCGCCACTTGCGTCCGACATGCAATAAGTCTGCGAGTCCGCGGACGTTTAGGAATATGATGGGTAGATCACGCCTCTCCCCGGGATGAATCCAGATGCCTTCGGGGACCTCCACCTGTCCGATGTAGAAGACGCGATCCTCGGGACCACCAAAGTTGTGATTCGGGCGGTATGACTTCGCGAACGGGCCTTTACGCCCTCCATCCTCTGTCCGAATAACGGTGATGCGAGCTAGAACACGAATCGGCTCTTTGCCTGCCGGCTCCAAGATATCCGTGAACCGAAACGCGTCCATGAGACCTAACTAGGTGTAGAAGGCAAGGTGCAATCTATTTCTCGCGGCGGCTAAAACTCCGCGCTGCCGGGGGTGCGGGCGAAGGGGATGACGTCGCGGATGTTTGAGACGCCGGTGACGAACATGAGCATGCGCTCGAAGCCGAGCCCGAAGCCGGCATGCGGCACGGTGCCGTAACGGCGCAGGTCGAGATACCAGCCGTAATCCGCGGGATCGAGGCCGTGACGGCGCATGTTTGCTTCCAGGACTTCGAGGCGCTCTTCGCGCTGGCTGCCGCCGACGATTTCGCCGATGCCGGGGACGAGGACGTCCATGGCGGTGACGGTCTTGTCGTCGTCGTTCAGGCGCATGTAGAAGGGTTTGATCTCTTTCGGGTAGTTAAAGACGGTGACGGGACACTTGAAGTGTTTCTCGGTCAGCCAGCGCTCGTGTTCGGATTGAAGGTTGGCGCCGTGCTCGACCGGGAACTCGAATTTCACTCCGCTCGCGAGTAGGAGGTCGACAGCTTCCGTGTAGGTGATGCGCTGGAAGGGGCGCTCGAGGACGAAGTCGAGCCGCTGCGCGAGTTCTTTGTCGACGAATTTGCCGAAGAGCTCGAGCTCGTCGGGGCACTGGGCGCGGATGTCGCGGATGAGGTATTTCACCATCTCCTCGGCGAGGTCCATGTCGCCCTGGAGATCGCAGAAGGCCATCTCGGGCTCGATCATCCAGAATTCGTTCGCGTGCCGGGAGGTGTTTGAGTTCTCGGCGCGGAAGGTGGGGCCAAAGGTGTAAACGTTTTTCAGCGCGCAGGCGAAGGCTTCGGCTTCGAGCTGGCCGCTGACGGTGAGGTAGGTGCAGCGGGCGAAGAAGTCCTGCGCGTAATCGACGGTGCCGTCGTCGCGGCGCGGCGGGTTGGTGGCGTCGAGCGTCGTGATGCGGAAAAGCTCGCCGGCTCCCTCGCAATCGCTGCCGGTAATGATGGGGGTGTGGACGTAAACGAACCCGCGCTCCTGGAAAAACTGGTGAATCGCAAAGGCGAGTCGGCTCCGCACGCGGAAGACGGAGCCGAAGAGGTTCGAACGCGGGCGCAGATGGGAGATCTCGCGGAGGAACTCGGGGGTGTGGCCTTTTTTCTGGAGCGGATAGGTGTCGTCGGACGTGCCGACGACGGTGACTTCGTCCGCGACGATTTCCCACGCCTGACCTTTGCCCTGGGACGCGACCAGCTTGCCGCGGACGCTCATCGAAGCGCCGGTCGTGAGACGTTGCACTTCCGCGTAGTTCGAGAGCGTTTCCGGCGCGATCACCTGCAGGCTCTTCAAGGAGGAGCCGTCGTTGAGTTCAAGGAACGAGAATGTCTTCGCGTCGCGCCGGGTGCGGACCCAGCCCTGGACGAGAATGGCGTCCTGCGGGCCGGCGCTCCGCAGCGCGTCTTTCACGGAAGTGGAACCACTCATGGCCTGCAATGTGGCGGGATCGCGGAGCGAGACAAGGCCCGCCGTTGCCACAAAGGTCGCGGTGGCCTCCGTGGCCCGCAGCGGGCGCGCCCGGGCTTACAATAGCCGCTGCTCACCGTTGCCGTTGGCCTGGGCCGGCGGGCCGTCGAGCAACGAGAGGTAGGTGTATTCGGTCAGGCCGCGCTCGTAGTCGGCGAGCAGCTTCATGGCGTCGTTCGGCTTCAGGCGGTCGCTCTTGATCGCGGCATCGACCTGGAGTTTCACGAGGCGCATTAGCTCGATCTTGTCCCATTGGGTGAGCGCAAGGACCTGACCGATCGTGCTGCCTTCGATGATTTCCTCGATGTACCAGCCGGATTCCTCGTCGGAATCGAGGAAGACGTGCACCTCGGTGACGCGGCCGAAGAGGTTGTGCAGATCGCCCATGATGTCCTGGTAGGCGCCGACCATGAAGACGCCGAGGTAATACATTTCGCCCGGAACGATCCGGTGCAGCGGGAGCGTCTCGCGCACATCCTGCAGGTCGATGAATTTCGAGATCTTGCCGTCGGAATCGCAGGTGATATCGACCATCGTCCCCTGCCGGTCCGGCGCGGTGTCGAGCCGATGGATCGGCATGATGGGGAAGAGCTGGCCGAGGGCCCAATGGTCGAGGAGCGATTGGAAGACGGAGAAGTTGCAGATGTACTGGTCGCCGAGGGAGGTCTCGAGTTCCTTCACCTCCTCGGGGACGTAACGCAGGCCGCGATGGAGCGCGACGATCTGCTCGGCGAGCTGCCAGTAGACGCTCTCGATCTTCGCTTTGCTCACGAGATCGAGCAGGCCGAGCGAGAACATCTGCTGCGCTTCTTCCTTGATCTGCTGGGCGTCGTGCAGGCTCTCGCGGCGGTTGGTTTTCCGCAGCTTTTGCTGCACGTCGAGGATGTCGCGGACGAGTTTGTGGTCGGCCTCGGCGGGATTGATTTTCGATTCGAGCGGGCGTTTCTCGATCGAGCCGAAGGCCTCGACCACGAGCACGGAGTGATGCGCGACGATGGCGCGGCCGCTTTCGCTCACGATCGCCGGGTGTGGGATTCCTTCGGAATCGCAGACGTCCATGATGTTCCAGACGACGTCGTTCGCGTACTCCTGGAGGGAGTAGTTCATCGAGCTGTCGAAGGTGGTGCGCGAGCCATCGTAATCGACGGCCAGCCCGCCGCCGACATCGAGGTAACCGAGATCGTGGCCGAGCTGCGCCAGCTTTGCGTAGTAGCGGGCGGCTTCGCGGACGGCGCGTTTGATCGTGGAAATATCCGGCACCTGCGAGCCGACATGGAAGTGCACGAGCTTGAGGCAATGCGCCAGGCCTTCGGCCTTCAGCAGGTCGCTGGCGGCCACGAGGTTGGCGGTGTCGAGACCGAACTTCGCGTTCTCGCCGCCGCTCGTGGTCCATTTGCCGAAGCCTTTGCTGTGCAAACGCACGCGAATCCCGATCTGCGGCTCGACGCCCATCTCTTTCGCGATCCGAATGGTTTGCTCCAGCTCCTCGATTTTTTCCACGACGATGATGACCGATTTCCCGAGCCGGCGGCCGAGCATGGCGGAGCGGATGTAGGCGCGATCCTTGTAGCCGTTGCAAATCACCAGACTCTCGACATCGGTGTGCATGGCGAGCGCCGCGATCAACTCGGGCTTGCTGCCGGCTTCGAGGCCGAAGTGAAACTCCTGCCCGGCCTCGACGATCTCTTCGATCACCTCCCGCAGCTGGTTGACCTTGATCGGGAAGACGCCGCGGTAGTGATTGCGGTAGCCGAACTCGCTGATGGCGGCCTGGAAGGCGCGATTGATCGCAACGACCCGGTGCCGGAGCAAATCCTGAAAGCGGATGACGAGCGGGAACCCAAGGCCGCGGGCCCGCGCTTCGTTCACCACGGCCATAATGTCGATCGGTCCCCCGCCCTCTTGCATCGGGCGCACCTCGGCATTTCCGGCGCTGTTGACGGTGAAATAACCACTGCCCCAGCCGTCGACGTTGTAAGTCGTGATCGCGGCTTCCACGTCCCAATCGGGCTTCGGTTTTTCGGTTACGGCGGCCAACGCAAGCGCATCATTATTCAGCCGGGCGAACATGCAAGCGAAGCTCGTGAAAATCTCCTCCGGCAGCTTCCGAAGGCCGCCTCCGGCTTGTATTTCGCAGGTGACCCGCATACGGTCTGCGCGTGAACAAGACGGTCGTCGAGGTGCAGGTGCGCGCAGTGTTGCCGACCGGTGGCGGGTGCGCCGTTTTCCTCGGAAATAACGATAAGGTTTTCATCATTTATGTCGACCCGACGGTCGGCAGCGCAATCACGATGTTTATGCGCGATGTCTCGAAAGAGCGGCCGCTGACGCACGATTTGATGGGGCACCTGATGACGGCCGTGGGGGCGCACGTCGAGCGGATCATCATCAACGATCTAAAGAATGCGACCTACTACGGACGCATGATCATCCGCGCGGAAAACGAGCTGCAGCAGAAGAAAATCATCGAACTCGACGCGCGGCCGAGTGATTGCATCGCGATGGCGCTGCAGCAGAAAGCGCCGATCTACGTGAGCCATGAAGTCTGGGACGAAGTCGACGATATGAGCGATGTCCTCCGCAAAATGGAGGAGGAAGGGTTGAAGTCGGATCCGGAGTCGGAGGAAGAGGAGGAGTGAATCGTGACTGGTGAACTGTGAATGGGGTCGCGCCCACCGCCACCATTCACCAGTCACTGACCACTCGTCACCGTCCCTCCCTCTCAGCCGATCAGATCGCCGTAATGCCGCTGCGCGACCTCGGTGCAGAGCGCGAGGATCTCCGACGGGGTCTCGAGTTGCAATGCTTCCTGCACCAGCTGCTCGCACTCGCTCGCCGCGAGGGTCTGGACCGCTTTTTTCACCCGCGGCACGAGGGACGCGCTGACGCTCAGCTCGTCCATCCCGAGCCCGATGAGGAGCGGAATCGTCGCCAGATCGCCCGCCATTTCTCCGCACACACCGACCCAAATACTGTGCGCGTGCGCCGCGTCCGCGATCATCTGCAAGAGCTTCACGACCGCGGGATGGGTGGGTTCGTAGAGGTGCGCGATGCGCTCATTCACGCGATCGACCGCGATCGCGTATTGGATGAGGTCGTTCGTGCCGATACTGAAGAAATCGACCTCGCGCGCGAGCGCCTGCGCACACAACGCGGCGCTCGGGATTTCGATCATGGCGCCGACTTCCGTCGTTTCGCTGAATGCAGTGCCCTCGTGCCGTAGCTCCTCCTTGCACTCCTCCAACACGCCTAGTGCGCGACGCAACTCCGCGACGCCGGAGATCATGGGGAACATGATCTTCAAGTTGCCGGCGGAACTGGCGCGCAAGATGGCGCGCAGCTGGGCCTTGAAGATATCGAGATGCTCGAGGCAAAACCGGATCGCCCGCAGGCCCATGAATGGGTTCTGCTCGTCATCCACATCCATCCCGCTGGCGATCTTATCGCCCCCGAGATCGAAGGTGCGAATGATGAGCGGATGGGGCGCGACGTGCTCCGCCACTTTGCGGTAGGTGTCGTATTGCTCGTCTTCCGTCGGGAGCGTCGGACGGTGCAGGTAAAGAAACTCCGTCCGGTAAAGCCCGATGCCCTCGGCGCCGTTCTCGACCACAGACGCAACTTCACCCGGCAACTCGATGTTAGCGGAAAGGGTGATGTGGCGGCCGTCGCGCGTCGTTGATTTGGTTTCACGCAGACCGGTGAGCTTTTTGGCGGCCTGCTCCTTGCGATGCTGCAGCTCGCCATAATGCCAGAGCGTGTCGGGCGTGGGATTGAGAATCAGTAATCCGTTGTAGCCATCGAGCAAGACTTCCCCGCCGGTCTCAAGTTTGTTCGTCGCATCGTGCAGACCGACCACCGCGGGAATCCCGAGCGAGCGCGCCATGATCGCGGTGTGTGAAGTGCGGCTGCCGAGATCGGTGGCGAGGCCGAGCACCTGCTGGCGATTCATCGTGGCGGTGTCGGAGGGGGTGATATTATGCGCCACCAGGATGTGCGGGTCGCTCAGTGCGAGAAATGCCTTCTGCGCCTTGCCCTGCAGATTCCGCACGACCCTGCGCGTCACATCCTGGATATCGAGCGCCCGCTCGCGCAGATAAGGATCGTCGATCTTGCTCAGCGTCTCCGCATAGTGGGTCGCCACTTCCTGGAAGACGAAGTCGACGTTGCACAAGTCCGCCTCCAGTTTGCGCAGCACTTCATCGATCAGGGTGCGGTCTTCGACCACGAGCAGGTGCGCGTCGAAAATGCCGGCATCCTTCGCGCCGATCGCCTCTGAGATCTGCTGCTGCATCTCGAGGATTTGCGCGCGCGTCTGGAGCAGCGCAGTCTCGAAGCGCGCGATCTCTCCGCCGATCGCCGCCGGCTGAATCTGGTAGCGCGGAACCTCCTCGAAATCGTCGCTCACGACGTGGATCTTGGCGCGCGCGATTCCCGGCGAGACGCCGACGCCGTAGAAACGCATCTCCGTGCTCATTCCGGTGCGAGAGTAAACCGGCTGTCAAGCATGTGACAGGTCCGGCACTCGAAACGCGCGGCAGCTCCCCCGAGGCACGAGAGGAACGATATCTATTCTTCGTTGAACCGGCTGGCCACCAGCTGCTCCAGTTCCTGCACCGCACGCTCGGCATCTGGCCCCTCGCAGCGAAGCGTCAACTTCGAGCCCTGCCCCGCGGCCAGCATCATCAGGCCCATGATGCTCTTGCCGTTAATCTGCTCGCCTTCTTTCTCCACCCACACTTCACAACGAAAGCGGCTCGCAATCCGCACAAACATCGCCGCGGGCCGGGCGTGCATCCCGAGGCGGTTCACAATCGTGACTTCCTTCGTGACGCAATCACTGCCCTCTGGGCCTGCTGCTTTGCGATTGAGGAGACCCATGGCTTATTTTATCTCCATCAGGTTGAGCAGCTTGTCGTTAAATTCTACCGCGCTGTTGCGCCCGAGCGACTTCAGCTTCTGGTCCATCGCCGCCACCTCCACGAGCCGCGCCGTATCCCGCCCAGGTCGCACCGGGATCAGGATATGCGGCACCTGCAGTTTCAGAATTTCGTAGAACTCCTGGTCGAGCCCGATTCTATCGACGTCCTCCAGGTCCTGCCAGTCTTTTAGTGTCACGACGAGATCGAGCCGCTTCTCGAGGCGGAAACTGCCGATGCCAAAAATGGAAGCGACATTGATGATCCCAATCCCACGCACCTCCATGTGGTAGCGGGTTACCTCGGGCGCTGTGGCCATCAATTCGCGCCCCTCGAATGACTTGATCCGCGTCACATCATCCGCCACCAGGCTGTAGCCGCGCTCGATCAATCCCAGCACGCACTCGCTTTTGCCGATACCGCTCTGGCCGCGCACCAGCACGCCGATCCCAAGAACGTCGACCATGCTGCCAAACTCCGTCACGGTCGGCGCGAAATCCGCCTCCAGCGCGATCGTCGCGGCGTTGATAAATCGCATCGTGACGAGCGGCGTGCGAAAGACAGCGATCTCTTCCTCTTCCGCCACGCGCAGCAACTCCGGGTCCAGGTGGGCGCCGCGCGACGTGACGAGACACGGGATTCTTTGGTCGCACAAGCGGCGGAACCGCACCTCGCGATCGCGGGGCTTGAGGCTGTTGAGATACGATTGCTCCGCCGCGCCGAGCACCTGGATGCGCTTTT
>JBPCMX010000026.1:0-10447 GCA_051001855.1 Chthoniobacterales bacterium | reverse complement strand
GCCGTAGCAGGCGTCCAGCCCGGGACATCGCAGTCAATTAAGCCGCGAGAGCGAGATCTTGGTGATCTGCATTTATTTTTTTTGGTCCGGATTTTAACGAGGCCAACGAACCATCCTCGACATGCCGCCTGCGTTTCAAACAACGAGTCGAAACCAGTGCGCCCCCTGACAAGCACGATCATACGACAGCGACCGGCGACCTGCAAGATGCCCGCGCAGAAAGCTCTTGCGGAAAATCGGCCGGCGTCGGACGAATGCCTCGTGCAGCTAACCTCTCATGCCGCTGCGAATTAACCTCAGTAGCCGCGCGGAAAAATTGAGCGGCGGCGGCGTGCTCGTGATCTCGAATCCCAACAGCGGGCGCACCTGGATTCGCACTTTTCTCGCCGCGTATTTTTGCGGCCGTTACGGCCATCCGTTTTCGCTCGATCCGGATCAATACGGCGACGCACGCATCCCGCGCGTGATCTACACGCACGATCTTTACGAATACTACACGAAGGGGCGCTGGTGGGACCGGATGCGCAGCAAATATCTGGTGCCGCGGCGCGAGGTGGCACGGGCACGCATCCTCCTCCTGGTGCGCGATCCGCGGGATGCGTTCGTTTCACATTATCTCGAGCTGACCCGCCGCACTGCCGAAACCGCGGAGACGGTGAAAAAACAGACAGCGGGCGAAACCCTGCGCGATCCGGTGCATGGGATCGATTTGATGATCCGCACGATGAATGCGTGGCTGGCGGAGTTCGGTCGGCGCGGCGATTTCATGCTGGTGCGTTACGAGGATCTGCACGCGGCGCCGGAGGTCCAATTCCGGCGGATTCTGACAGGTGCGGGCGAGCCGCAGGTGGACGAGCGTGCTTTCGCGGAGGCGCTGCAATTCTCGCAGTTTGGCAACATGAAGAAGATGGAGGCCTCGCGGCAATACGACGCGCAACTCTTGCAGCCGGGCGATGTGAACGATCCGGAGTCTTACAAGGTGCGCCGAGGCAAAGTCGGCGGACACGCGGATTACCTCGAGCCGCCGGAGATGGAATACGCGAGCCGCGCGCTGGCCAGGCTGGACGCACGCTTCGGCTACAGCTCCTGACGATGTGCGGCATTGCCGGTTACGTCGGGTTGGGCAACAGCGCGGAGCCATCCGCTCGACTGCGCAGGATGGCAGATGCGCTCCGGCACCGAGGTCCGGATGACGATGGTTTTTTCGAAGCGCCCGGCGTGGGTCTGGCGATGCGGCGACTGAGCATTGTCGACCTCGCCGGCAGCCGGCAGCCGATCGCGAATGAAGACGGCTCGATCCAGGTCGTCTTCAACGGCGAGATCTACAACTACCTCGAGCTGCGCGAGCAACTCGCGCGCCGGGGCCACCGCCTAACGACCCAGGGCGATACCGAGACGCTGGTGCATCTCTATGAAGAGCACGGCGTCGAGATGCTGCAGTTCCTGCGCGGCATGTTCGCCTTCGCGCTTTGGGATGCGCGCAAGCAGCTGCTCTTCCTCGCGCGCGATCGGCTGGGAAAGAAGCCGCTCCACTACGTGCGGCTAGAGGGCGTCTTGTCCTTCTGCTCGGAGATGGCACCGCTGCTCGACGAGAAGCTGGCGGTATGGGAAATCGATCCGGAGGCACTGGCCGCCTATCTGCTCTTTGGGTTCGTCTCGGCGCCGAAATCGATCGTCCGGCAGCTGCAGAAGCTGCCACCCGCACATTATCTCACGTGGCAAAAGGGAGCGGTGGAGGTGCGGCGGTATTGGTCGTTCCGCCAGCAGCCGAAGCTGGAATGCAGCCACGATGAGGCGCGCGCACTCGTGCAAATGAAGCTCGACGAGAGCATCCGCCTTCGTCTGCGGAGTGATGTGCCGGTCGGCTTGCTCCTCAGCGGCGGCCTGGATTCGAACGCGATTCTGGCGCGGCTCGTCCGCGGTCTTGGGCAAAAAGTGGAGGCGTTCACGATCGGCTTTGCAGAGAAGGATTACGATGAATCCGAGATCGCGCGCGCCTCTGCGGAACACTTCGGCGTCACGCATCACGTGCTGACGGGCGACCCGGATTTGCTCCGGCTCCTGCCCGAAATGGTGCGGCATTATGGCGAACCATCCGCGGATAAATCCGCGCTGCCGACGATGCTCGTGGCCGGGCTGACCCGGCAGTTTGTGAAGGTGGCGCTGAGTGGCGATGGCGGCGATGAGGCGTTCGCCGGCTATCCGAAGCATCGCCTGCAACACTGGCAGGAGCACACGTCGGGTTGGTTTCCGCGCCGGCTGCGCGAAGCGTGGACGCTCCAATCGTTGCGCGGTGGCACAAAATTCGCGGGTAAGTTGCGCCGCCAATTACTCGCAGAAACGCCGAGTCTTTTTTCGGGCGAATTCTTCTCCGGCGCATTCTTTGATCGCATCACAACCGACGCGTTGCGGAGTGAAAGCGATCAATTCCTCCGCGCGCTGGTGAGCCGTTTCTGGCGCGGACAGATGGAACCTCTCGAGCGCATTCTGGATTGGGATCACAACGAGCCGCTGCCGAATTCGCTCCTCACGAAGCTCGATCTCGCGAGCATGGCGCGCAGTCTGGAAGTGCGTTCGCCCTTCCTCGATCATGAGCTGGTGGAGCTGTGTGCGCGACTGCCGGACTCGTGGAAAGGGAACAGCCGGCAGGGCAAACTCATGCTGCGCGCAATCGTCGCGAGCGACCTGCCCCCGGCTGTCCTCCAGGCGAAGAAACGCGGCTTCTCGGTGCCGCTCGCACAATGGTGGCGTGGCGCCGCGCGCGCGCAGATTCGCGCCGGGCTGCTACCGTTGCATCCGGCGTTGCGGCCCTACCTGCGGGAGGCAGCGGTGGCGCAGTTCCTCGAGGAACACCAGGCCGGCCGCGCCAATCACGCGCAACGACTCTGGAATCTCTGGGTGCTGAACGAATGGGCGCGCATGTTCCTGCCATGAACGCGCTCGACGAGTTTGCCGGCTCCGTTTCCGTGGTGGTTTCCAGCTGCGACGCCTTTTTCGATGCCTGGCGGCCTTTCGCGTTTTTCTTCCGCAAGTTTTGGCCGGATTGCCCATTCCCAGTCTACCTCGTCGCGAACAAACTCGCGGTCCGCTCGCAATTCATCCGCACGATTCACGTCGGACGCGACCAGGGCTGGGCCACGAATATGCAGCTCGCGCTCGCGCAGATTGACACGCCCTACCTCCTCTACTTTCAGGAAGATTATTTCCTCACCGCGCCGGTGGATCCCGAGCAGATCGCGCGCGATTTCCGCTACGCGGTCGAGAAGAAGGCAGCTGCGCTTTGCTTCCGCGATCTCTCCGCCCTTGAGCCGGAGTTCGGGCGGACGGCGGAACGCATCGGCGTCGTGCCGTCGGAATCGAAAGGGCGCACCCGCTTGCAGGTCACGCTGTGGCAACGGCTCGCGCTTGCCGGCATCCTCGAGCCGGGGGAAGACGCCTGGGAGATGGAGGCCCGCGGCAGCGCGCGGACCCGCGATCTGGCGATGCTCTCGTACACGCGCAATGCCGGGGCGCCCATTCCGTATCTCATGTCGGCGATCGTCCGCGGGCTCTGGACGCCGGAAGCGCACGCGCTCTGCCGCGCGCACCACTTCCGCATCCGGCCGGCATTTCGCTCCATCCTGGCCTCGACAAAGAGCGGTCGCCGCCGGGCGCGGGCGCTCGGGCGCGTGCGTTATGTGCTGGCACGTCTCTGCCAAAGCGGCAGGCGGATTGACCTAGATGTGAACAGCTGAAGGCGTTTCTGCGTCCCGGACACAGCCTTCGCTTGACCGCCACCCGAAGTCTTGTTGCTCGCGCATGATGCGCGGCGCAGCGCAACGGCAGGGAGCACGCGGCAGAATGGAACGTCCCGAAAACCAAGACGCCGCTACCGATACTCCCAGAGCAGAGTGGCTCGCGGGTCTGAATCGCGCGATTCTCGAGTCCGCGCTCGACTGCATCATCACGATGGATGCAGACGGGACGGTGCGGGAATTCAATCCTGCGGCCGAGCGCGTCTTCGGCTACGGGCGCGACGAAGCAGTGGGCCGGGAGCTGGCCGAGCTCATCATCCCCTGCTCGCTTCGGGAGCGTCACCGGGCGGGGCTCGCGCATTATCTGCGCACCGGGGAGGGTCCGGTGCTCGGCCGTCGGATCGAGATTCCCGCGATGCGGAAAGACCAAACCGAGATCCTCGTGGAACTGGCGATCACTGCGTTCCGGATCGGGCCGGAGCCGGTCTTCACCGCGTACTTGCGCGACATCACGGAACGGGTGCGGACGGAACGGCGACGCGCCGCGCAATACAGTGTCGCGAGTCTGCTGGCGACGTCGCAAACGATCGAAGAAGCGGGCCCGCACATTCTCCAGACGATCGCTGCGAGCGGGCCATGGACGTTCGGCTCGGTCTGGCTGCACGACGCGAGCGGCGACCGGCTGCGCTGCGCCGCGACCTGGCACGCGGAGCGCGCAGAGCTGGCTGTTTTTGCGAAATTGACCGGCGAGACCGTGCTCGAGCGCGGGGTGGGCTTGCCTGGACAGGTCGTCCGCTCGCAGGAGCCGATGTGGATTTCTGATGTGCTGCGAGATGCAAACTTCGTGCGGGCGGACGCCGCGGCCGAGGCCGGACTGCACGGAGGGTTTGGCTTCCCGCTCTGGGCCCATGGCAGAGTCAATGGCGTCCTGGAGTTGTTCAGTCCCGAGCTGGTGCAGGCGGACGACGATCTGCTCCAGATGGTCGAGGCGTTCGGAACGCAGATCGGTCTCTTCATTCAACGGCGCGAGACCGAGCAGGAACTGCAGCGGCAAAAGGAAGCGGCCGAAGCGGCGAATGCGGCAAAGGATTGTTTCCTCGCGACGCTCAGCCATGAATTACGCACCCCGCTCACGCCCGTTTTGATCTGGGCCGGCGGCACCGTCGGCCAGCCCGGTTTGCCGCCGGAAATCGAGGAAGGGCTGCAAATGATCTGCCGCAATGTCGCCCTCGAGGCGCGCCTGATCGACGATCTGCTGGACCTGACCCGCATCACGCGCGGCAAATTGCAGCTCCACCTGCGGCCCGCGGATGCGCACCAGCTTTTGCGGCATGCGATCGACATCGTGCGGAGCAAAATCGATGAGCAGAAGCTGAGGCTCGAGGTCCTGCTCGAGGCGCCGGATCACCAGATGGTGGTCGATGCGCCGCGCCTGCAGCAGGTGTTTTGGAATGTGCTGCACAACGCGGCGAAGTTTACGCCGGTGGGAGGCGCCGTGACCGTGCGCACCTCAAACTCCGCCCCCGGCCAGCTCTGCATCGAGATCACGGACAGCGGCGCGGGGATCGAGCCGGAGCAACTGGCCAGAATCTTCGACGCGTTCGAGCAGCTCGGCACGCGGCGCGCAGGCCTGGGGCTCGGGCTCGCGATCAGCAAAGCGCTGATCGAGATGCATGAGGGCACGATCCGCGCCGAGAGCGCCGGTGCGGGAGCCGGTGCCTCCTTCCTCATCGAGCTGCCGACGGTGACCAGCAGTTGATGCCGAAGGCGCCGCGGTTGCGCCGCGCCGCGTTCGGTGGCCTCGTAGCCGATGCGCCCGCCCTCGCGCTTCGCCGTCATCGTCGCGTTCGCTGCAGTCTACGTAATCTGGGGTTCGACCTACCTCGGGATCCTCTTCGCGATCCAATCCCTCCCGCCATTACTCATGGCCGGCACCCGCTTCTTCGCGGCCGGCGTGATCATGTATGCGATTGCACATTTCAAGGGCGCACGGCGTTCGACCTGGCCAGAGTGGCGCACCTCCGCCATCGTGGGCGCCGCGCTGCTTCTCGGCGGCAATGGCGGTGTCACCTTGGCGGAGCAATTCATCGCCTCCGGCCTCGCCGCGGTGATGGTGGCGACGGTCCCGATCTATATGGCGCTGCTCGGCTGGCTGACCGGCTCCGCCGCACGGCCGACCCCGATCGTCTGGGCTGGCCTCGCGGGAGGTCTCGCGGGCGTCGCGCTGCTACTCGCTCCGTCGATCAATCTCGCCGATCCCGAACATCCGCATGCCACTGCCGGGATGCTGATCCTGCTCGTGTCCTCCTTTGCCTGGTCCGCCGGCTCCATCTACTCGCGGCGCGCGCCGAATCCTCCCTCTCCTTTCGTCGCCACCGCGCAGCAAATGCTCTGCGGCGGCGCGCTTTTGATCGCGGCGGGAGCGGCGCGCGGCGAAGGGCCCCGCCTGCACCTGCGCGAGATCAGCGCGGTCTCGTTAGGCGCGTGGATTTATCTGGTGCTGATCGGCGCGATCGTGGGTTACAGCGCCTACATGTGGCTCCTGCGCTATTGCGAACCGGCGAAGGTTGCGACTTACGCGTATGTGAACCCGATCGTCGCCGTGCTTCTGGGCGCAGCGTTTGCGGGTGAAAAATTGACGCTGCGCACCGTCGCGGCCGCCGCTTTGATCATCGGATCGGTCGCGCTCGTGATCACCGTCAACCAACGCCGGAGCAAAGCGGCGGCGGCGTTCGCGCCCGCTGAAATCCGCGCCGATTGACGTTCCCGTCACGCCGCGGCCCGGCCTCACTGGCGTCGGGCTCTTCTTCGGCAGTTCGTAAGTCTTCGCGACCGAGAGGAACTCACAAATGCCGTGCAGCCGCGCTAAGTAGTAGACCTCCCGCCGATCGAGAAAGCCTTTCTGCCCGCGTTGCCCATGCAGCGCGGTCAGGAGTGCGCGGACGTTCGCGTTTCCGAAGGGAGGAGCGAGCAGAATCATCGCGCCGCTGCCGCGATGCGCCGGAACTCGCGCGCGTAGAATTCCATCGGCTCGAGCTCGGTCGTCAGCTCCGCGCGGGTGCGGCGGGCGCGTTCCGCATATTCCTTTTCGCCCATGGCGGCGGCCTGCTCGAGCAGCCGCGCCAGCGCCACCGGATCGGCCGGGTCGCAGATCAGCGCCTGCGTGCCGCCCGCTTCCGGCAAACCGCCGTCGCGCGTGATGATGCAGGGGACACCAAGATGCCGCGCCTCCACCGCGGTGAGGCCAAAATTTTCGCGCGTATTCGGCGGCACCACCATCCAGCGCGCCTTCTGGATCTCGCGCGTCTTCGTTGCCTCATCCACAAACCCGAGGACGCGCACACCGGCGATCTCGCGCCTCGCGATCGCATACTCGATCAGCTGCCGCAACGGGCCCTCGCCCATGAGCGTAAGCGGCCATTTCTCGCGGTCGAGCTGGGCTTGCGCGTAGGCGTCCACCAGCGTGTCGACACCTTTGTTTGCAATCCAGCGGGCGATGAAGACAAAACCGCGGCGCTCCGCGGGAGCGGTGTAGCCTTCCGGCAGCTTCGAGACCGTCGGCACTTTTCTGCTGCCGGGTCGTTTCTGTTCCGGCTCCCAGGTGTCCCAGACGAACTGTGAGTTGTACCACCGCTCCGTCGCCACCCTCGCTGCAAGCCGCCCCAGAACACGATGCAGCGTCCGCTCACGCGTCATGTAGTTGTGAATCGTCATCACCAGCGGCTTGCGGTAGAGCTTCGTGAAGAACGCGACATCGGGCGGCGTATTCTGCAGGTGCACCACGTCTGCCCATTTGATCGCGTCGAGCAGGTCGCGATCGGCCCCGCGGTCGGTGTAGATCACATCGTGCCCTTTAAGCATCGTCTTGAGGCTTGGCTGGAGCGCGAAACCTTTGACCCGCTTCAGGCAGATGCGGACCTCTAGATCCGGCTCCTTCCGCAGCGCCTCCGCGACCGCGAGCACGAACGCCTCGATGCCGCCGTAGGCACCCATGCACGGACTAACAATAACGACTTTGGTGGTGCTCACGGATTTAGCGGTAAGGACGGGTTGCGGGGTGGGTCCATTGCCGTGGCACGCCTTCGGCATTCGCGAGCATCTCCGACACTTCAGCTTCCGCCGTCGGACCGCGCATCTCGAAGCCCTCGCGCAACGCCAACCTCTCAAGCAGGGAATGCTCCTTCTCCTCGTCGCTGGCGTTCTCGCTGAAGCCGAGTGTCACAATCCGCACCATCCTGCCGGCTTCGGCCAGACGTTGCAAATCGGTTTGCAGGAAGCGCAGCGTTCTGATCCGCATCGACTGGAGGCCGACGAGAACGACCAGACCGTGCTCCCGCTGCGCTCGCGTGGGGCTGAGCGCCTCGATCCCGGAGTGGATGGGCAAGATTTCCACCCCGCAACCCGGCGCGAAGCTTGCAGATAGCCTGCCTGACTGCTCGTGCTGGTGAAAACGGCGTCGGTGTGCGCGAGAAGCTTCCGCAACGCGCGACGATGCCGGCGCCGAGCGTGAAACTTCGCTCTCGCACATTTCTGCTGCTGCGTTCTCACGCCAATCGCGCTTTACTCGCAGCGTCCCACCCGCGCACGCATGACTTCCCCCCTCCCCTCGCGCGCACCGCGCCCGTGGTATCGCCCCTCCCTCACCACCCAGATCATGCTCGGGCTGGTGCTCGGCGGGTTCCTCGGCTGGCTCGAGCCCGCATGGGGCAACAAAGTTTACTTCCTGCGCGACATCTTCCTGAACCTGATCAAGTCGATCATCGGTCCCCTGGTTTTCTCCACCCTCGTGGTCGGGATCGCCGGCAGTGGCGACTTGAAGAAGGTCGGGCGCATGGGCGTGAAGGCGCTGATTTACTTCGAAATCGTGACCACCGCGGCTCTGGCGATCGGCTTGCTCGTCGTGAACATCACGAAGCCTGGCGCCGGAGTGGTCCTGGCACCGGCTAGCACCGAGATCATCCAGAAAATCGGGCAGAGCCACCCGAAGACGTTGATCGAGACGCTGGTTTACACCTTCCCCTCGAGCGTTTTTGACGCGCTCGCCCGCGGCGAAGTGCTGCAGATCGTCGCCTTCGCGGTCCTCTTCGGGATGGCGGTCTCGTCCGTCGGCGAGAAAGGCAAGCCGGTCCTGCGCTTCATGGAGAGCCTCTCGCAGGTCATGTTCAAGTTTACCAACTACGTCATGATGTTCGCCCCCATCGGCGTCGGCGCAGCCATGGCGCATACCATCGGCACGCAGGGACTCGGAGTGCTGCTGAATCTCGGCAACCTGATCCTGACGCTCTACGCCGGGCTGGCCATTTTCATGATCGTCGTCTTCGGCGCCGTCATCGCGCTGGTGCGCGTGCCGCTCGGGCAATTCATCCGCGCCGTGCGCGAGCCGGCCACAATCGCGTTTGCCACCACCAGCAGCGAGTCCGCCTTGCCCAAAGCGATGCAGGCCATGGAACGCCTCGGCGTGCCCAAGCGAATCGTCGGCTTCGTCATGCCCACCGGCTATTCGTTTAACCTCGACGGCTCCACCCTCCACCTCGCCACCGCGTCCGTTTTCGTCGCGCAAGCCGCCGAAGCCACCACCGGCCAGCACATGGACCTCAGCCACCAGATCACGATGATGCTCGCCCTCATCGTCACCTCGAAAGGCGTCGCCGCCGTCCCGCGCTCCTCGGCCGTCGTCCTGCTCGCCACCCTCAACAGCTTCCTCCCAGCCGGACTCGGCCCCATCGGAGTCGCGGTCATCTTCGGCGTCGACGAACTCATGGACATGGGCCGTTCCGCGGTCAACCTGATCGGCAATTGCCTCGCCACCGTCGTGATCGCGCGTTGGGAAGGCGAGTTCGACGACGCACGCGCGCAGGTTTTCGGCACCCCGGCCGAAGCGCGCCTCGACCTCGAAGCTGGCGACATCGCCTCCGCCGAAGCTGTGCGGCAGGGCGATTGACCCCGCTAGGACACTGAGTTGGCTTCCCTCCGAAATCTGAGATCGCAACCCCGGCGATCACTTCGCCAAAGACGAACCCTTTCGTCTATCACGGCGGTCTCGTTCTAGCCTTACCATGCTCGAGAGGCGGATGCCACACTTCGCGCCACACCAGTCACGCTCACGCGCGTGAGCTGCGGGAGGAAAACGCATGATCAAGGCCAGACCAACACTTTCGCTCCCCTCTCTTCGCCGAGATTATGAGACCGACCCCTTTTGCCCCTGGTCCCGTCAGCATTGCCGTCGGCGTGTAGGCAAAAATCCGTCATCCCGAGCGCAGCCGAGGGTTCCCGTGCCTAACGAGAGACGCTCGCAAGCCTAACAACCCAAAGCGGCCGGACGTAGAAACGTCCTCTTTCCGGTGCGCGTCGCCGCGGTTGCGAGCCGGCCGAGCGGCGCGGGATCACCATCGAGCTTGGACGCTTTCTCGTATTCGGCGATGACGCGCGATCTCAAGCGGCGCGTCGCTCTCTCTCACTCTTCCCACGGCATTATCGATAGATCACCTTCGGCTCGGGGCTTCCCAGAATTTTCTGGAAGCGTGGATTCTTGCGGAGCGGGTCCCAGCTCCAATCGTTTTTCAGGTCGAGCAGGCTGACGCCAGCAGGGATTGTGAGCAGACGCTCGAGCAGATCGATGGCCGCGTCTTCTTCACCGACGCGCCCGTAGATCTCCGCAAGAGCGGAAAGCATCCCCGGGCCGAGAAACGCGTCTTGTTCGATCGGTAGCAATT
>JBPCMX010000025.1:0-64056 GCA_051001855.1 Chthoniobacterales bacterium | reverse complement strand
ACTTCGTGCTCGCGAATCCGCCGTTCAACGTCAACTCCGTCGACAAGGAACGACTCACGAATGAGGTCGGTGTCCGGCGTCGCTATCCTTTCGGGCTGCCGCGCACGGACAACGCGAACTATCTCTGGATTCAGCTCTTCTACTCGACTCTACGCGGCCCGGATGATCGCGTGCAGACCGGGGTGAGCGAAGGGCCACCGGGACGCGCTGGTTTCGTCATGGCAAATTCCGCGTCCGATGCGCGCTCGTCCGAGCAGGAGCTTCGCCGCCAGCTGATCGAGACGCGTAGCGTCGATGTGATGGTCGCCGTTGGGCCGAACCTGTTCTACACCGTCACGCTACCCTGCACCCTTTGGTTTTTGGATCGTGGAAAAGCGGGCACGCCCCGCGCCGACACCGTGCTCTTCCTCGACGCCCGGCACGTCTATCGACAGATCGACCGCGCCCACCGCGACTGGACGCCCGCGCAGATCGGCTTCCTCGCCAACGTCGTCCGCCTCTACCGCGGCGAAGCGCCCGACTTCACCCTCGGCGGCGACGACGCCCGCGCGAAGCTGGAGGAGGTCTTTGGAAAAAAGCCGCGCTACGCCGATGTCGCCGGCCTGTGCAAAGCGGCCACGCTCGCCGAGATCGAGGCGCAAGGATGGTCGCTCAACCCCGGTCGCTACGTCGGCGTCGCCCCCGGCGAAGCGGTGAGTGACGAGGACTTCAAGGAGCAGCTCGGAACGCTCAACGGAGAACTCGAAACGCTCAACGCGCAGGCCCGCGAGCTGGAGGAAACCATCGCGGGAAACGTGGCGGAGATTTTGGAGGTGTGACGATGGGTGCGAGCGAGTGGCTAGCCGGGCGTCTGGGTGACGTGTGCCAAATTGTTCCCGGCTATGCGTTCAAGAGCACCGATTGGACGGACCAAGGGATTCCGGTTGTTAAGATCAAAAACATCACTGGAAACGGGAGCGTGGAGATGGCGGACGCCGACTGCGTTCCCGAATCGCTGCTCACACCGAAACTGCAAAAGTTCATCTTAAAAGACCGAGACGTTCTTGTAGCGATGACCGGGGCGACTGCCGGAAAGGTTGGGCGGGTGCGCACTGACCGACCGATTTTTCTCAATCAGCGAGTCGCAAAGATTGAGCCTGTCACCGCAGACCGCGATTTCATTTGGTCGGTAGTTAGCAGCGAGGAATATCAGGAAAAGTTTTTCTATCTCGCGGATGGCGCGGCGCAGCCAAACATGAGCGGCGGTCAAATCGAGCGGGTTGAGATTCCGCTGCCGCCGCTCCCCGTCCAACGCCGGATCGCTGGCATCCTGTCGGCCTACGACGAGTTGATGGAGAACTGTCAGCGGCGCATCCGCATCCTGGAGGAGATAGCACGCTCCCTTTACCGCGAGTGGTTCGTCCTCTTCCGCTTTCCCGGCCACGAGGGCGTGCCACGCATCAATTCTCCCGTCGGGCCGATTCCGAGAGGTTGGGAAGTGAAAAGGCTCGGCGAACTTGCCGAACACATGCGGCGGAACGTCCCGAAAGGACGGCTTGAGGAACCACAGCCATACGTTGGCCTTGAACACATCCCGCGCCGCTCGCTCGCGCTCGACGCATGGGAAACAGCAACCGATCTCGGCTCAAACAAACTCGAATTTAAGAAAGGTGAAGTCTTGTTCGGCCAGATTCGACCTTACTTCCACAAGGTAAGCGTCGCGCCATTCGACGGCCTATGTTCAGCGGATACTTTCGTGATTCGCGCCCGCAGTTCTGCGCACTACGCAAGCGTCGTCGCGTGCGTTTCCAGCGACGAGTTTGTGGCGCACGCCACCGCGACATCCAATGGGTCGAAAATGCCGCGAGCGAAATGGGATGTGCTTGAGGAATACAAGGTCGTCATTCCTCCAAGCGAGACTGCCGGCCATTTTTCTCGGTTGATGTGCAATGTCATCGCCCAGCAACAAACGCTCATTTTCAAAATCCAAAACCTCCGCCGCACCCGCGACCTGCTGCTTTCGCGGTTGCTGTCGGGCCAAGTGCCACTCGACATTTCCGAGGACGTGGCCGAGCTGACGACCTCCGCGCCGCTACTATCCGAAACGGATTTTGCGAGCGATGAGCAGTTGTTTCGCGCTGCGGAAGAAGCGCCGCCCTGGCCGGTCGAGCGCGCCGGCAACGGCCATCATTCTACCGCCGAGCCCGCGGATGAGACGCCCGTGCCAATCCAATACACCGAGCGCACCGACGTGCTCCAAATCATCCGGCAGGTCTTCAGCGAAGGCCCGCCCCGCCCGCGCGAAGACGCCATCCGCGACGTGGCCCGCGCCCTCGGCTACCGCCGCACCGGCGAGAAAATTCGGGAAGTCCTGCACGCCGACCTGCTCACCGCCGTCCGCCGCGGCATCCTCGAAAACACCGACGGCACCCTGCGCCTCTGCGCCCGCTCGATCACCGATATCGACCGCGACTTCCTCAAACAGCAATTCCTCGCAGCCATCGGCCGCCCCTGGATCGACCGCGACACCGCCATCCGCGACTTCTGCCGCTGGCTCGGCTTCGCCCGCACCGGCCCCATCATTGAAGACACCACCCGCTCCCTGATCAACGGTTTGCTGCGCGAAGGGCGCCTGGAGGCGGATGGAGCGGAGCTGATCCGGCGAACATGATGATCTAGTTCGCCACTCGTCTCCTCCGCAAAATGCGGGCCCTACCGCCGGACCGTCTGCTGATGGGCGAATTACCGTTAAGAGTTGCCGGAAGGCCTATTTCCGAGCGACAAGATTACTATTTCGGAATGCCGAAACTCGTGGACATGAAAATGGGAAAATTAATTTCCCATAACGGCTAAACCGCTTATTTACAGACTCAAACCCGGACTCGATACTGGACATTTATGCGGACATTTGAGCGGACACATCCTTGGATCTCTTTCCGTTTCGATTTAAGCAAAGCGCATCCGGAATTCTGGCTGGACTTGGGTGAAGCGGCCTCGAAATGTGAGCATCTGGCGCGGGTTCTCCTCCGCCCGGCCACCGGCGCACGATTACATCAACTTTATCTCGCCAAGGGAGCCGCTGCCACCACCGCCATCGAAGGAAACACTCTCTCGGAGGCAGAAGTCCTGCAGGCAGTCGAGGGCCGTTTGACGGTGCCTCCATCCAAGGAATATCTGAAGCAGGAGGTTGAAAATATCATCAGCGCTTGCAACGCTATCGGGCAGCATATCGCTACGGGGACGTTACCGGCGCTAACCCCCGAACAAATTGAGGACTACAATCGGCAAGTGCTTCACGCTTTGCCACTCGAGGATGGAGTGGCGGCAGGCGAAATTCGCCATCACTCAGTGGCTGTCGGCGGAGTTTATCGCGGAGCACCAGCGGAGGATTGTGCCGTGTTGCAGGAGCGATTATGCGAGTGGTTGGCGGGTCCAGATTTCGCACCTTTACCGGGCCGAGGAACTGTCTACGCCATCCTCAAGGCTGCAGTCGCGCATCTGTACTTGGCGTGGATTCACCCGTTTGGCGATGGCAACGGTCGCACTGCTCGTTTGTTGGAATTTCATATTCTTCTTTCCGCAGGCGTTCCGTCACCTGCGGCCCATCTGCTGAGTAATCACTACAATCAAACAAGATCGGAGTATTACCGGCAGCTCGACTTTGCGAGTAAATCGGGCGGCGATATTCTACCGTTCCTGCGCTACGCGGTGGGAGGATTTGTAGATGGCTTGCGTCTCCAACTCGAATTTATTTGGGAGCAGCAGTGGGATGTTTTCTGGCGCGATTTAGTGCATCAACGCTTTCAACAGAAGACCAGTCCCAGCGATACGAGACAACGACATCTCGCGATCGACTTGGCCGCGAGGGACGGATTGGTGCCAATAGCCCAACTCAAAGAACTTACGCCTCGCCTCGCGCGCGCCTACACGACCAAGACTCCCAAAACCGTGCAACGCGATCTGAACAAGCTCACGGAGATGGGTCTGGTCGTCCGGGAAGGTCGTAGCGTTCGTGCAAATCGTGAGGTGCTTCTGTCATTGTTACCTCTGCGAAAGCCTCCGGGGTAACTGATGACTGATCCCTCAGGCGGCGAGGGCGAGCTCGACGAGCTCGGCGCGGATGGCTTCTTCAATCTCTTCGCGCGCGCAGCCGTAATCGTCGGCTAACTCACCAGCCGATTCGCCCGCCTTGTAGCGGCGCGCGATCATGGCCGTCGCGATGGCGCGGTTCGTCAGACATGGACGGCCGAAATTCAGCTGAGGATCGACAACCACCAGTCGCGGGCTGTCGATGCGAAAGTCGCGCGTGAACGGATAGAAGCGACTGCCAAGGCCGTCTTTCCCGTACTCGACGCGCTGCAGAAATGTGTCGAGGACCTGGCGCATCGCGATCTGACCCTGATCGGTCGCGCTGACGAGCTTCCCGAGATGGTCGATGAACAGCTCCGACCCGTCGGTTTCGTAACCGAGGTCTTCCAGCGCCAGCGGATGCGGAGCGCCGGTTTCTTTTCTGAGGAAATGCAGCGCACGTTTAATCGCGCGCATCGGCAGCTGGTGACGCGTGCGCAGCGTCTGAATCGTGTACGCCTCCAACAGTTCGAGAAACGTGAGCCCGAGAACGGAGTGTTGAGGCAACCAGCCGCGGAGTGCAGAGCGGGGAGCCTGCACGATACGCGAAGCCTCTGCGATGGGATAGATCGGGGCGGTGCGGAGGTCGGTCACGAAGGCAAAAAGAAGCTGCGGGGTTGTGCACAAGCGTCAAGCGCCTTGAAAAGTGAGCACGAATCGGGCTTGATCACGACGCGCAGGTCCGGCCTGCGATCAGATGGCTCATACCTACACCGAAGATCTACTCATTGAGCAGCCGGCAATCGATCTCCTTGCTGAGATCGGCTGGGAAACGATCTCGGCGCGGGAGGAACTCTTCGGTGCAGGTGGCGCACTACAACGGGAGACGAGCGGCGAAGCGATTCTGTCCCATCGGCTTCGCGCTGCACTCGAGAAACTCAATCCTGCTTTCCCGGCATCTGCGATCGTTGCCGCCGTAGATCAAATCTCGCGCGAGCGGTCGGCGATGACCGCGCCGGCAGCGAACCGGGAAGTTTACACCATCCTGAAGGAAGGAGTGCAGGTGAGCGTGCCTGACCTCGAACGCGGCGGGCAGAAGACGGAGCGCGTACGCGTGATCGACTGGGGCGATTCGGCTGCGAACGATTTCCTGCTCGTGAGCCAGATGACTATCACCGGCCCGCTTTACACCTGCCGTCCTGACCTGATCGGCTTCGTCAATGGATTGCCGCTCGTCGTCATCGAATTCAAGAAACCGGGGGTGCCCGCACGCGCTGCTTTCGACGAAAACATCACCAGCTACAGGCACCCGCAGAATGGCATCCCGGCGCTCTTCTGGTATAACGCGCTCCTCATTGCGTCGAACGGCACCGAGAGCCGCGTCGGATCGATCACCGCGGACTGGGAGCGAATGTCTGAATGGAAGCGTGTGGAACGTGAAGACGAACCGCGACGGGTGTCGTTGGAGGTAATGCTTCGCGGCGTTTGCGAGCCGGGGCGGCTGCTCGATCTGGTGGAGAACTTCACGCTGTTCTCAGAGCACAAGAGCGGCCTGATTAAAATCCTGGCGCAGAACCATCAGGTGCTCGGCGTGAATAATTCGATCGCTTCGATGTTGGAGGCCCGCCAAGCCGGACACGGACGCGCCGGTGTCTTCTGGCAGACCCAAGGCTCCGGCAAGAGCTTCTCCATGGTGTTCTTCTCGCAAAAGGTTCTGCGGAAGATCGCAGGCAACTGGACCTTCGTCGTCGTAACCGATCGCACGGAGCTGGACAACCAAATCGCCAAGACCTTCAAGGCGACGGGAGCAGTCACGCCGCACGAAGGCGATGAGTGTCACGCGCAGAGCGGCGCGGAGTTGCGCGAACTCCTGCGCGGCAATCATCGCTACGTCTTCACCCTGATTCAAAAGTTTCTCGAGCCGGCAGTGCTGAGCGATCGGCCCGATATTATCGTGCTGACAGACGAAGCGCATCGCAGCCAGTACGACACCCTGGCGCTAAACATGCGCGCTGCGCTGCCGAAAGCGATGTTCCTCGCCTTCACTGGCACCCCGCTGATCGCAGGCGAGGAGCGGACCCGCGAAGTCTTCGGGGATTACGTCTCGATCTACGATTTCCAGCAGTCGGTCGAGGACGGCGCGACGGTCCCGCTCTTCTACGAAAACCGCACACCTGAGCTGCACCTCAAGAATCAGGACCTGAACGAGGATATCTACGCCCTGATCGAGGAAGCGGAGCTGGACGAGGACGCCGAGAAGCAGCTCGAGCGACAACTTGGCAAGCAGTATCACATCATCACGCGCGACGACCGCCTAGAGAAGGTTGCAAAAGACATCGTCAGCCATTTTCTCGGACGCGGCTTCCAGGGAAAAGCGATGGTGGTCTCGATCGACAAGGCCACCGCGCTCAAGATGTATGTGAAGGTGCGGAGCCATTGGGAGGCCGAGACTGCCAAGGTGGAAAAGGAGCTGATGAAGCTCAAGAGTTTCAAAGAATCGGATCCCGAACGAGTCCGATTCCTGAACGAGCGGCTCGCTCTGAAGAGCGCCGACATGGCGTTGATCGTCTCGCCCGCACAAAACGAGATCGAGCAGATGGCGAAGCTCGGGTTCGACATCGTCCCGCACCGGAAGCGCATGCATACCGAAGCGCTCGACGAAAAATTCAAGGACCCCGACGATCCGCTTCGCCTCGTTTTCGTCTGCGCGATGTGGCTGACCGGTTTCGATGCGCCGAGTTGCTCGACCATTTACCTCGACAAGCCGATGCGGAATCACACGCTCATGCAAACGATCGCGCGGGCGAATCGCGTTTTTCCCGGCAAACACAGCGGCTTGATCGTGGACTACGCCAATGTCTTCGCGTCGCTGGAGAAAGCGCTCGCGATTTACGGCGCCGGCAAAGGCGGTGCGACGCCTGTGCGCGATAAAACGGAACTTCTGCGCGAGCTACGCAAGGCTCTACGAGAGGCCCGGGAGTTTTGCGCCACGCAAGGAGTCGTCCTCGCCGACGCGGAGAACGCGTCAGGGCTCGACCGGGTGCGCTTGATCGGCGAGGCGGTCGAAAAGTTGATCTCGCCCGATCCGTTACGGAAGCAATTCCTCGCACCCGAAAGGCTCGTGCGGACGCTCTTCCAAGCGGTCAAGCCGGACCCGGCGGTGCTGGAATTTGCCTCGTCGGTCTACTGCCTCGGCATTATCGCCGATGAAATCCGACTGCGCACAGGCGGCGCCGGCCCAAGCGATATCTCCGAAGTGCTATCGAAGGTGAATGAACTCCTTGACGAATCGATCGCCGCCGACGGTTTTCAGATATCCGACGATGGCACCGGCCGCCCGTTGATCGACCTGGCGAAAATCGACTTCGAAAAACTGGCGACGCGCTTCAAGCAATCGAAGAAGAAGAACATTGATCTCGAACGGCTGAAGGCGGCCATCCGCGCGCAGCTCGAAAAGCTGATTCGGATCAACAAGACCCGCGCAGACTATCTCACGAAGTTCGAGGAGTTGATCGAGTCTTACAATTCCGGCAGCCGCAGCATCGAGGAGCTATTCGACGAATTGCTCGCCTTCAGCCGAAGCCTGAATGAAGAACAACGGCGCCACGTGCGCGAGCAACTAACCGACGAGGAGCTGACTGTGTTTGACATCCTCACACGTCCGGGCCCTGACCTCAGCGCGGAAGAGCGCGAAGAAGTAAAAAAAGTAGCCCGCCAGCTCCTTCAACGCCTGAAAAAGGCCGTCGTTCTGGAATGGCGCGAAAAGGCCCAGGCGCGAGCGCAAGTTCGCCTCGCAATCGAGGATGAGCTGGACGACGGCCTGCCTCGCTCCTATTCGCCGGAGTTATATAAACAGAAATGCTCCGCGGTTTTCGAGCACGTCTTCGAGAGCTTGGGACACACAGTCGAAGCAGCTTAGCATCTCCGTCGCCTGAGGGATGACGCCCCTACCCGGCGACGAAGGATTTGCTGCCGCACTTGGGGCAGGGCGGGGCGACCTCGGCCGGCATGGGGCGGGTGAAGTGCTTGATGTAGCCGCAATCGACGCAGCGCCAGCGCAGGCAGCGGAGTTCGTCGAACGACTTTAGCCGGGCGAGGGCGGCGTCGAGCTGGTCGCGCGCGCGCTCCAGCAGGTTTGGATCGGTTTCAGCGCTTCTTCGTCATACATAGAACGGCACTCCTTAATGTTTCCTTCTGCCCGGGAAGAGCGGCAGCTCGAGCTGACGCTCGCGCGGCCGCCGGGAACGCCAGACCATGGCCCAAAGTCGGTGAACGTATCGCATATATGTTCAACTGAACAACTCGGCTGCGGATCGGGCAAGAAAAACCTTCGCCCGAGCGTCGTCCCGGAAAATCCCACGGGAAAGCTGGTGCTCGGGGGGGGACTTGAACCCCCATGCCTTGCGGCATACGCCCCTCAAACGTACGTGTCTGCCATTTCACCACCCGAGCAGGTGCGCGAAGCGGCCCGAATTTCTCGCATCGGCGATGTTCCCGCAAGTCTCTTTCGCAGCGGCTCGCCACGCCCCAGCGCACAGCGGGAAGTTGCGTCGCCCGCGCAAATCTGCCTTAAGGTGAGAGCCGATGGCGGAGGAGAATCAGATCAAGCTGGACCTGCATATCCATACCCTGGATGACACGAAGGACGCGCTCGATTACTCGGCCCATCAACTGCTGGAGCGGGCGCAAAGGCTGGGCTTTGCGGCGCTGGCGATCACGCTGCACGATTCCGTTTTCGACCGACGAGAGGTGTTCGAGGACGCTGCCGCGATGGGTATTCTACTGATCCAGGCTGCCGAAATGCGCTTGCACGGCGCGGACATCGTCCTCCTCAATATCACGCCGGCCGAAGCCGCGGGTTTGCGCGATTTTGACGATGTGCGGCGACTCCGGGCGGAGCGGGGGCCATCGCTTTTCACTTTCGCGCCGCATCCTTTTTACCTGCTGGGAGGATCGATCGGCGGCGAACGGCTGGCGGAGAATATCGATTGCTTCGATGCGATCGAGATCTGCCATTTCCACAAGGGTTGGTTCGATCGCAACCGGCCGGCGCGGGCAGCGGCGGCGCGCTTTGGAAAGCCACTCCTGGCGACCTCGGATGCGCACCAACTCAGCGCGTTCGGATCGCATTACACAAGCATTCCGCGACCGCCGGAGCTGACGCCCGTCAGCGTCTTCGCGGCGCTGCGTGAAGGGGACGGACGCCTCACGAGCCCGCCCTGCACCCTGGCTGACCTCGTGAGCACGCTTCATTTCATCTTCGTTTTGCACCCGCTGCGGAAGCGGGGGTGGCTGCCCGAACCGCAGCGCCACGCACCAGAACTGAAACGCCGGTCTTGAAACCCCGCGCGTTATCTGCCACAAGCCACGAGTATGAGAATTTTCGTTTCGTGTTTCCCGGTGTTTGCTTTCGCGTTGAGCGGCTGCAAATCGGTGGCTAAAGGCCAGAAGGCCAAAGAAACGGCGCAAGTAAAGAAAGATGCTCTGATGACGGACGACAGCGCGGACGCTGATTTCCAATCTTTCATTCGCCGGTTGCGCAAGGCGGTGGAGGCGCATGACGCGAACACGATCGCGGCGATGATGATAGCGGATTTCGCCTTCCGCCGCCGCAGTTCGCAAATCCGGCGATCGAATACGATGGCCACCGCGCCGGGATCCGGCGGGTGAACGGCAGCTGGAAGTTCGCCTACTTCGTGCACGGATGACGCCGGCGATGAACGATGGCCTCGCTGGCCTGCCGCACCGACCGCCCTTCGTTTTTGTCCGCGCCTTGGTCGCCAATCAGCCAGGAGTCTCGGCTGATTGCACGACGACCTTCGATCCGGAGGATCCGATGTTCGCAGGACATTTCCCGGGGAATGCAATCGTGCCAGGCGTGATTTTGACCGAAGCACTCGCGCAGACGGCGGGCATTGCCGCTGCCTCCCGTGCAGGAGCGGGCGAACGGCCACTCTTTCTGCTCTCCGCGATTCGTTCGATGAAATTCCTACGGGCGGTGCGGCCATCCGAATTGATTCAGCTCCGCGCGGAGGTGCTTGCCGAAGTCGATGGCTTATTGCAGTTCGCGGTTAAGGCGAGCGTCGATGGGGCTGCGGTGGCCGAGGGCCAGCTCGTCTTGTCCCGCGCGCGCGGGGCTGTAACGTAGGCGCTCCGCGTGAACCGACTGCCGCCTGAGATGCGCCCGCGCATCGCCATCATCATCCCAGTGTGCAACGAGGAGGCCTGCATCGCGCCGGTGCTCGCAGAGTTGCTCGCGGTCCTGGACCCCGCCAAATACGTCGTGGCGGTGGGGGTCAACGATTCCCGCGACCGCACGGCGGAGATCGCGCGCAGCTATCCCGTGGTGGTCGCAGAAACGAGCGCGCGGGGGTATGGCTACGGCTGCGAGCGGGCGATCGAGGTGGTGACGAATGCGTTCCCGAGCATCTCCGCCTACATTTTCCTGGCGGGAGATGGCGCCAGTGATCCGCACGATATCGCGCGGCTGACTCGAGCTCATGAACTGGGTGCCGCGATGGTGCTGGGCGCGCGCACTTTTTCTCCGCAGAACTGGCGTTCGATGGGTTTCTCGCACGTGCTGGCCAATCTCGCGCTGGCGGGCTGGTGCGGCCTGCTGACGGGCCGTCGGTTTACTGATCTCGCGCCGCTGCGTTTAATCGAACGGCACCTTTTTAGCGCGATGCGCCTGCGTGAGATGACATTCGGCTGGACCATCGAAGCGCAGATTGGCGCCGCCATGCTTCGCGCGCCAATCCTTGAAGTACCCGCTCGCGAACGCCGCCGCCTCGCGGGTGAGCAGAAGGTCTCCGGTGTGACATGGCGGCGAACACTCTCGATCGGTTGCCGTATCGTGGCGGCAGGATGGCGAACCCGCGCCCGTTTTGCCGGCCTTCGACGGAGGGAGCCGGCCGCGACCGCTCCGCGCGAACTGCTGCCGCATGCGCAAACTGGCGCCGAAGCGTCATGACTGTGGTCTCCCGGTTCCTTCGCACGGTTTTTGTCGCGCTGGCGTTCGCATGCGCGCTCTTCAGCCAAGGCTGCGGATCGTTCCCCGGCAATCCGCCGTTGCCGAAGCAGGCGTCGATCGAGCATGGCGCGCGACCAACAGCGGAAACCGATTATTCGGCGGTCGTCGAAAACGCGGACGTGATCTACTTTCCGAGCGACCGAGCGGCCTTTGGCAGCCGGGCGGAGCCGGCGGCGTTGCTCCTGGACGCAATGCAACGTGCGGGAACCCCGTTCGCGATCGCGTGGGATATCGTGGATGTGTCGCAGCAGCCTCTGCTCGAACAAATCGCAGCCGCACCCACGAGTGCCGCACGGGACGAGGTGATCGCGCGGCTCGAGATCGGCGGCAGCGGACGCGCGCGCGAGCATTGCCGGTCCGTCCTGCGGGATCCGCGTTTTGCGACGGTCCGGCAGATTCCGCTGCGCTGGACGGCCGCGATGGCAGCGATGCTCGAGTCTGGCCAGCGCCTGAGCGCGGTCGAGGAACGCGAGTTGCCACACGGATTCACATCGCCCGAGAGCGCCAGCGGGCGCACGCGCGCAGTCATGCAGCAGTTCGCGGCCGAGCAAATCGTGCGGCATTTCAACACGTCCGCGGCGCCCGGCAAGCTGCTCGTCTTCCTGCAGCACGCGGATTTGGCGGCAGGGCAGGGGGTGCCGTTTTACGTCGCGCAAAAGCTCTCGGTGCGGCAGTTGGTGCTGGATTCGCAGGACGCCTCGAGAAGGCAACCGAGTCTGCTGACGCGGCTTTCCGCTCAGGGCGAAGGCGCCTCGCCCAAGTCGTAGATCGCGCCCCAGGCGCCGGTGGCGATCGGCGTGGCCTCGTGCTCCCACGGCCGTGTGCTCCGTGGGTAGTTTGCCTTCTCCTCGCGTCCCCAGAATAAATATCGAACGCCCAGCGCGCGTGCATTCTCCCGCCAGCCCGGCACACCCTGCATCAGCGCGGTGAGGCGGTTTTCGATCGACGCGTAGTCGAAGCCTTGCGTCCAGAGATGTCCGGGATAACCGAGCACCACTTTTCGCCCTTGCAGCAGCAGGGGGTGATTATATGTGGGCCACGCAGTGAAGCGTGCGGTCGGCGGCAGCTTCCGCACGGCCTGCCCGACAGCGTCGAGTTCGGCTCGGTCGGCGATCGAGTAGCCGTTCTCTTTGGCGACCAATCCGCCGACGAGCGAGATGAACCCGGAAGTAAAGAGCGCGAGGCACGCGCCCATCCGAACGGCTTCCTGGGTCCGCGCGAGCAAATCCCGCCAGAGGAACGGCAGCACGATCAGGTATGCCCAGATGATCAGCTTGATGTTATCCCACGCCCAAGGCGCGGTCTTCACGAAGCAGGCGAAGAGAAAGAGCAGGGCCGCAGGGACGATGAAGGCAAGTGCCGGATGATCTTGCAAGCGGAAGCGCCGCCCGCTTTTCCATGCTCGCCAGATGCAGAATCCCACGAGGGCCAGGACCAACGGGATGAGGATACCAAAATTGACGAACCAGAATTGAAAAAAGGGTGCGGCGAAATCATCACTCCGTTGCACCCAGCCGGGATTCCATTTCAGAACGGAGCTGGCGCGAAAATGGTCGGTAATCGACCAGACAAGAAATGTGGCCGGAAGGAACGCCGCCGCCGCCAGCAGAGCGAAGTGCCGGCGCATGGCAGGGTGGCCGGCGATGAAGAGAAAACCCGCCACCAGGCTCAAGGCCACGAAGGTGTGGACGTGAAAGAGCGGCAGCGTGGCGTAAAGCGACAGTTCCACCCAGAACGGGAGCAACGTGGAAGGAGATTGCACGCTCGGGTCCGTATTCTCCTCGCCGGGCCGGCGGAAATATTTCGTGCGCCAGTGCCAGAGCAGGAGCAGCCCGGCCGGCAACGCGTAAAGCAGCCCCCGCTGCGTTACGAACATCGAGAGCGGGAGATTCTTCCACGCGATGGTTTTGTCCCCCTGGTAATCGAGAAAGTGCCAGGTTTGCAGAATCTGCACCGAAGCGACCCCGCCGTTGCAGAGGAAGCCCGCGACCGTGAAGGATCCTCCCCAGCGGTAGAGCGCGTAAAAGGTCGCGGCCGATGCCAGCAGGCCGGTCCAGATCAACCCGTGTGTCACGTCCATCCCGAGGAGCAAGAGGAGCGCGTTGAACAAGTCCGTCCCGGCCGGGTAACGCATATTGCTGAAGGCGTGGATCGGATTCTCCGGCCAAAGCGGGACGCCGATCGCGAAATTTCGGATGTAAGTAAGATGCAGCGAGAGGTCGCCGAGATTGTTGGCAGACTGCACCTTCAACTGGTTTCCATCCGTGTAGAGGAGCCAGCAGAACGCGCGGAATGCGAAGAACCCAAACAGACTCGCGACCATCCAAAACCACGCGTGGCGGAAGGGATTTCCGCGCTCGGACCGCGTTTCGGGATCGACCGCGTCGGCCGAGGTCCACCAGGCGAACCCCGCGATCGCAAGCCCCGACAGCATCGCCACGGCAGCGATCAACGGACTTAACCCGCCCGCCAGGATCCCAAGCAACAGCGCCACGGTGGTCGCGACGTTGACCAGCATCAGGCCGCCGGTGAGCCACCTCATGGCGCGGAAGGGGCAGGCGTCCCTGCGAAATCCGGCGCGCGGCCGGGGAACAGGCTTTGGAAGACTTTCGCGCTCAAAAAAAGCTTCGACGTATCCTGATAAGGCCGAATCCGAAACGGCATCGTGTAATAGGAACCGTGTAGCTTCGCTTCGACCGTGGCGATCTTCTCTTCCTCCACGACGAGAAAGTCCGCGTCCAACGGCGTCGGCAGGAGATCCTTCTCGTAGTAACCGATCTTCGGAAAATCCCCCAGCATCCAGGGCAGCGGATAGGCGCTGCTGCGGATCATGTGGCCGACGAGTTGATAGTAGGTTGGGTTGCGTTGCACCAGGGCGAGCAGCGGCTTCGTGAGCTTGAAAATGTCGTTGTAAGTTTGGACGTAGACATACGGCTCGGTCTCTGTGGTGCAGCGGAAGTAATTCAGGCGAATCGAGAGCACCAGCGAGACCGCGACCGCGAGTGCGGCAAGCGCCTGGCCGATGCGCCGACGTTGCAAAGGGAGAAGCACGACACCGAGCCCGAAAACAAACAGGAGCGGCCAGACGATGCTGATGATGCACCAGGGCGTTTTGTAAGCCACGATGCTGTAGGCCACGAGCGTGCCGACCCCGTAGATCGCGAGATAGCGTAGCGCGATCTTGCGAAACCAGAGGCAGAGGAAACAGAGCAGCAGCCCGATTCCTACCGGCGGTTCGTAGCGTCCGATCAGCATGAGCCAGTAGTACCATTTCTTCTCGTGGCCGTTGCCGTTGCTGCCGGTGGCGAACCAGGCGCCGAAGGTCTCATAAAGCCCCTTCAGCCCGGCGAAGTTCATAAAATTGCCCGAGTAAAAAAAGACGATCGCCGCCAGCCCAACCACCACGACCGCGGCGAGATCCGCGTAGCTCCAGGTCTGCTCTGCCCGTGCGGCGTCGTCCGCGCGCCGGATCAGGTGTGTGATCCACACCACCGGCAGCGCGAGAGCAGCGCAGCCCAGGTGGATGATGTATGTCTCCTTCGTCAGAATCATCCCAAACGCCCCGATCCCGACGCACCAGAGATACTTCGCATGGCCGGCCTTCCACAGGCCCAGCAGGCCGAGGATGAACAGCATCGAAAACAAGAGCAGCCACACCTCGTGGATGGAATAGCGGCCGTAGAAGACGTAGGCGGGCGACACCGCCATCGCGAGCGCCGCCCAGCGGGCGGTTTTGCGCCCGACGAATGGCTCGAATTTGAACGTGAGATGAATGCAGAAAACGCTCGCCAGTACCACCGGCATCCGTAGCGCCCAGAGATTCCGGCCGAAGAGCGTCAGCGACAGGAAGAGCACATAAAAGTGCAGCGGACCGTGGTAATTGGTCGGGTCATAGCGGTAGAACCCGTTTTTCGTCATCTGATCGACGAACCAGCCGTTGATCCCCTCGTCGAAGTGCGGCGGCTTCATCGCGAGCAGCAAAATCCGCAACACTGCCCCGAGGGCCACGATCAGCCACGGCGTCCAGTCCATCGCCGCGAGCCGCTGCCGCCACCCCGCCGGACCCGGCGCGAAGTCTGCGGAATCTGCTCGCGCCACGGTGGGGCCGCTGCTAGTACGCGCAGCAATGCGTATCTTGGTCACAGGCGGTTGCGGCTTCATCGGGAGCAACTTTATCCGATACGTCCTGCAACATTACAACCCGGCGTCCCTCAGCAATGTCGATGTCCTCACCTACGCCGGAAATCCCGCGAATCTCGAAGGCGTGGCCGAGGAATACGGTGAGCGCTATGAGTTTTTCAAAGCCGATATCGCCAATGCCGACCAGATGGATGCGCTCCTTCGCGAGACACGTTTTTACGCGGTGGTGAACTTCGCCGCCGAATCGCATGTCGACCGCAGCATCGATTCGCCGCAAAACTTCATCCACACCAATGTGGTCGGCACGAGCGTAATGCTCGATGCCGCCCGCCGCCACGGCGTGCAGCGTTTCGTGCAAGTCTCCACCGACGAAGTTTACGGCTCGTTAGGCGAGACCGGTCGTTTCACGGAGCAGTCGCCGATCGAGCCGAGCTCGCCCTATTCCGCGAGCAAAGCCGGCGCCGACCTGCTCGCGCTCGCCTCCCATAAAACTTTCGATCAGGATGTCGTCGTCACCCGCTGCTCGAACAATTACGGACCCTATCAATTTCCGGAAAAATTGATCCCGCTCATGATCATCAAAGCCATGCGCGACGAGCCGCTCCCAGTCTACGGCGACGGCCAGAACGTCCGCGATTGGATCCACGTGGACGACCATTGTGCGGGCATCATCGCGGCGCTCTTCGAAGGCAAGTCCGGTGCGGTTTACAACTTCGGCGGCAATAGCGAGATGGTGAATCTGGCGGTTGTAAAGCGCATCCTCGATCGCCTGGGCAAGCCGCACAGTCTGATCTCGTACGTCACGGACCGCCTCGGGCACGACCGGCGCTACGCGATCGACTCCTCGTTCGCGGAACGAGAGTTGAAGTGGAAGCCGTTGCACGAGTTCGGCGAAGGGCTCGACGGCACGATTGACTGGTATTTAAACCATCGCAGTTGGTGGGAAGCCCTCCTCGAGCGCACTGGCCGCTACTAGCGGCCTCGCCCCTGCGCCCCACGAAACTACTTGCCGTCGCCGCGCACGTGCGCAAAATAATGCGCGAGTTCGTTCCATGCGATCCGCGGCGACGGGAACGCCCTGCGTTCCGTTCCGCGTGCTGACCGGCGCGCATCAAAATCCTGAGTAGCTCAGTGGTAGAGCGGTCGGCTGTTAACCGATTGGTCGTAGGTTCGAGTCCTACCTCAGGAGCCACCGGCTCGTCCCCGTGAAAGGCCACTCCAGATCGCTCGCAAGCCCGGCGCGTCCCGGCCAAACAATCAGACTAGGAACTGCCTCGCGCCGTGCATTGCTCGGCGCAGAAGCTCTCCACTTTCGCGTGGATTTGGTCACGCACTCGTCGCGTCTGGGCCAGCCGCTACTCGTGCGTGCCGGTGAACTTCGACGGATCATCGAACGGCCAGTGCAAGCGCGTCGCGGGCCCGGGAAAGATGGGGCAGCCGGCCGCGTCTGCTTCACAGCACACGGTCACGACATAGGTAAAAAGCGTGCCGCTTTTCCAAACATCGGCCCCGGATAAGCGACGGAAGTAGCAAATTTAACGGATTTTGGGGCTTTGTCGTGACCGACGAGGTTTCGAGGATCGCAAGCCCAAGACGGAATCGTAAGTTGGGAGATGTCAGCTCCGCGCTAGCCTTCCGCTGATGTCGGAAGATCGTCTTTTATTGTTGGCGCGGGTGATCGGGTTGGTCGGCCTTGGTTTGTTATTTTCAGCAGCGTGGGCGGGGTGGTGATGTCTTCCCGCTTCACTGCGAAAGTCAGCCGGAAGATCTCCTGGTTAACAGGCAAGCGCGTCTTCCGTTACCATCGCCTCTTCGCACTGATTGGCGCCGCGTTGTTCCTGCTCCATCCGGTTCCGACGCTCTTCGCGTCGAGGACAACCGGTGGACTGAATCTCCGGCAAATGCTGTTGCCCTTTTCCGCGCAGCAACAAGCCTTCTATACGGGACTCGGCAGCCTCGCTGCGGCATAATATCAACGAACCGAAGTTCGAAGGGCAAGTGATGTATAACCGGCCGATCGCGGCGGGATTCGGGCTAAGTGCCGGTTTGCTCTATCACCATAACTTCAAATTCCCCGACGAGTATGGCTGGGGAATCGCGGGGTTAACCTATACGCTGCCGATCGGCAAGAATCTCACGCTCACGACCGCTGCGCTCGGCGAGAAAAAACTCGATGGCGTCCGCCCCTTCTACGATCTCTCGGGCACGCTTGACTACCGTTTTGCGCCGGCGTGGAACGTGCAGCTAAGCTATCACCGCTACGAGAACGTCGGGCAATTCGATCCCGAGCCAACGCAGAAGCAGGAATACGAGATCGGCGTGAACGTCGCGGTGACCAAGCGGCAAACGATTGGCGTCTCCTACTTCCGGCACATCCAGTTCGGCGCGCCGAACGACCAGTTTTCGTTCGTGAAAATGAAATACGGCATCAGCTTTTAGCCGCAGCGAACATCCAACCTTTCGTTCCATCCGAATGAGAAGCGTCGCGTAGATGCGCGACACGCAATGGAGTTTGCCTTCACGGAATGTGAGAACCGCCCGTGCTGATAACTCCTACTGATGCTGAAAGGCGAGATCATTACCTGGCGAACTGACCGCTACGGCGGCACCCTCTTCGCCTCCACTCTGGATCCGATCGTGGAGGACGGCATCCAGCAAATCCGTCATCTGGACAACTACGTCGACAAACTGACGACGTGGCTTTCAGAGACAACGCCGGAAGGCCGCCTTCACGACCCGTCAGCCTATGGGGTAGTAGAGTTCCCCGCAACGCGACCGCCAAGCCAAACCCAATTCGCGCCCGCGAGCAGGACGCCCTGCCGCTCATAGTGTCTCCGCACCGGGCTCCATTGCACCGGCACCGCCGCGCCGTGTCAGAGCCGCATCGCCGTGGGCCAGAAATTTGAGGTGGCCGAGATCGGCGCAATTCAGACAGAGCGGCGCGCGCCGAGCACGACCTCAGCCGAGAAATCGTGAATTTCGATCTTAAAATGGGGGTCTGTCATTGACCAAGGCCCGCGCTATTCTGCCGGACGCAGGGTGCGGATCCGCTCGCCAACGGTTTCCCAGTCGGTCTTCAGACCGCGGTGGCTCATCCGCTCAGCGACTTTTCGGGCTTTACGAGCTCACCCGTCTCCGGATCGAAATAGGGCAATCCGGCCCGCTGCCGCGAGGCGATCGTGGCACGGGCGTGATCACACATCTCCTCGAGTGCCTCGAGCTTCCGGCGAAGCGGCAGCCTCGACCAGACGATGAGCTGCGCGCGCTCCGAGCCTTCGAAAGTGCATTGGTCCCAACCCATCCCGGACGGACCGCAGGTCCTAATTTCCACGACTCCGAAGCTCCGCGATCTGGCGGAGTTTTTCAATGTCGATGAGATCGAGGGGACGTCCCGCCTGTGCCTTCATCGAGATCAACGCCGGGATGCCGGCAAAACGCGCCCCCGGATCGTCCGGGTCTGTGCCTACGAGCGCCCTTTGATATTCGAGATCGAAATCAAACGGCTCGTAGACAAAGACATCCAGGGGAGTCTCGCGATGCGCATCGCTCCAAAACTTGAGGACCCGCATTCCCTTCTCTTGGCGCCATTGCGCACGCATCGCCGCATCCGAAAACTGCTGAGCCGTGACCGGCACGGCGGGATGATAATCGATGGTCTCCAGAGCGCGAAACGCCCCGAGCACATCCTCGTCCGACAGTCGCACCACGAGGTGAACGTCTTTGGTATAGCGGAGATACCCGTGCGCGTTCACCGCCACGCCGCCGACCACGAGAAAGTGCACCTTTTCGCGATTAAGCGCCGCGACGATGGATTCAAAGCTGGCGAGTTTCATCGGCTGAGTCGGCGGCGCAGGACTCCTGAAATCCGGAGCGGCTGCCGGCCTTACACGCGTTCGCGATCACACGCTCGTTGAACGGCGCGTCACCTGGCTGCGTCCAGCTCATCGGCGAGCGCGGTGGCGTCATAGACCTTGCGGAGGGCTTCGCTGATCGCAGCCGAGTCGACGCTGACCGCGCGCGCCTGCCTCTCGCTAAAGATGCAATCGAGCACGAGCGACTGGATGTTGCCGTCGAAGATGATGCCGACGAATTCGTTGGCCTTGTTCACGACCGGGCTGCCGCTGTTGCCGCCGATGATGTCCGCGGTGGAAACGAAGTTGAACGGCGTGCTCAGGTTCAGCTTCGGCTTACGCTCGATCCAGCGCTTCGGCAGGTCGAATGGCGGGAGGTTGTTGTGCTCCGCGGCGCGCGTGTAGAGACCCGCCATGGTGGTGAGCGCAGGGACGTGCATTCCGTTTTCTTCGTAGCCTTCGAGCGGGCCGTAGGAGAGACGCAAGGTGAATGTCGCATCGGGGTAGGTGTTCGTCCCCTCGATCGCGAAGCGCGCTTTGGCGATTTCTGCGTAGGCCTGCTGTTTCGCTTCATCCTGCGCTTCAAAGACCTTGCGCGCCTCGCGGGCGGGGGAGTCAACCAGGCGCGCGACTTCGATCATGGGATCTTTCGCGGCGGCGACCGCGGCTGCGCCACCCTGGAAGAGTTGCTTGCGCAGGGCTGGGTCTGCGAGCTTTGTTCCTTTGACCAACTCCGCGGCGCGTGCGACCGGCGATTTCCCGGCCAGCACCTGCTGGACCAGCGGATCGGCCGCGCCGAAGCGCGAGACCATGTCGGTGAGCGAATCAGCGAGGGTCAGCTGCTCCACGTCGGCGTGGACCGGCTCGGTGGAGAAGAGATCGAGCTCGAGCGACTCACGGTTGCTCTCGCGGAATTCGGGGAACCGCTCGCCATTTGGCTTCGGGAGTTCGTCGCCGGCCCGGAGCAGGCGGCGCGCATATTTGAACAGAACGCTGTAGAACGCCCGCGGCGCGCGGTAGGCAGCGCTGGCGCGGCCGCGACTCGTCTCGAAGTAGCGATAAGTCGGGAGAATCCGGGCATTCTCGCCCTGCGCTTCTTTGATCCGGTCGTAAGCGGCCGTCGTGCCGGCGAACTCGGGCCGGGCGCGCATCGCGTTGCGCAATGTTTGCTCCCGCTGCTCGATCGCGCCCCAGATCTCCGGGTCGAGCAACGCGGCGAGGTAGCCATCGAAGCGCTTCCGGTTGTTTTCGACCCCGCGGATGTCCTGCTGCACGCGGCGGGCGTTCTCAAAGCTGCGCCTGGCAAACGCATCGAGCATCACTTCGCGGCGGTTATACATGTTGAGCAAGTAAGGGACTTCGTCGTCGCGCGTTTCCGCCAGCTCACTAACGGTCAGCTGCCGATCGGTGCGGCCGGGATGTCCGCTCACGAAAGTCAGTTCGCCATCCGCGGGTCCTTTGCTGTTCCACTTCAGGAAGTGCTCGATCTTGGCTGGCTGGCCGTTCTCGTAGGCGCGGAAGATGCAGATATCGAGATCGAAGCGCGGGTACTCGAAATTATCCGGATCGCCGCCGTAGAACGCGATCTGCTCTTCCGGCGCGAAGACGAGCCGCACATCGTCGTAACGCTTGGAGCGATATAGATTGTAGACGCCACCCTGGTAGAGCGTGACCACATCCGAGCGCAATTTCGTGGCGTCTTTGCTCTCCTGTTCGATCTGCGCAATCGCGTTGCCGCGGGCCTTGACCGCCGCGTCCGGCGACATGTCAGGCTGCACCGCAGCGTTGACGCGCGCCGTCACATCTTCGATCGACATCAGGACGTTCAGCTCGAGATCGGTGGCTTTCACCTCCTCCTTCGGCGTCTTCGCGTAGAAGCCGTCGCGCACGTAATTGTTCTTTTCGCTGCTCACCTTTTGCAAGGTATCGAGACCGACGTGGTGATTCGTGATGACGAGCCCACTGCCGGAGACAAACGAGCCGCTCCCGCCGGAATTGAAGCGGACGCTGGCTTTCTGAAGGTGATCGAGCCACTGCGGAGTGGGCTCGAAATCATACTTCCCCTTTAGCTGCTGGAGCGGCGGATTGTTGAAGAGCCACATGCCTTCGTCGGCAAAGGCGGCGGAGAGGGACACGAACAGGAGCGCGGTAACGAGGCGGAGAGACATGAGACAAAGGCTAATTCCGTGACGCACCGTCGCCAAGCGATTCATGCGTAGCCCGGCCGATCGCGACGATTCAGTCAGTGGCCGCCGGTCTGCGTCCCACCAGAGTGAGCCGACCAATGAATCGCGCGGATGCGCCAACCGTCGGACCCGTGCGCGAGCACCATGAGCTCCGCGGTCACGCTGTCGACCGGCTGCCCGCGAAAGGTGCCGCTGCTGCGGCCCGTGAGGCTGGTCCAGCCGATGTGGCCTTCCTGCCGCACGATCATCGCTCCGCGCGTGTCTGTCACCGCTTGCGCAAAGGCAATATCGCCGGCGAGATGTTCCTCCGCGTATTCCTCACGCGATTGCCGGTGACCGCTCTCGAGGATCTGGGCGTCCGGGGCCAGCAACCCGAGCGCCTCCGCGCGATCTCCTCTGGCCAGCGCAGAATGAAACGCGCTCACCGTGCTTGCGATCTGCTCTCGGTCAGGAGCGGTCGAAATCGGCTTGCGGCAGCCGGCTGCGAGCATCATTGGCAACAGCAATGCGGAGGCGCAGATCCGCGGGAGACATCGATGGGCAATCTTCATCGCGTGAAGCTCCCACGTTGGGGCGACAGCCGCCAGAGAGGAGCCAGGCTCACTCCCTTCGCTTAATTACGCCGCAATTCAGCATCGCCCTGCCTGCGTACGGATTCGAAATCTCAGCCGCCGGTTGCACCCACATCTTCCGGAGCATCGGGCAGTTCACGACGTAATAACCACTCTGGCCGCTTGCCAGCGGGACAGCATGTTCGCTGAGCTTCGCGAAGCCAACCCGGGCCGCGGCGATTTCGGTCGCGTTCGAGATCGCTGCGCCTTCCTCTCCGAGCGCGCCGGCCTCCTTTTTCGCTGCCGCCAAATCATCCGCCGCGAGCGCGCTACGCACCTTCTCGTATTTCGCGAGGAACTCCTTCTCGGAATCGCTTAGCTCCACGGCGAACGCCGTAAAGGCAAGACCGAGCAGCGCGAAGGCCAGAAGAATAAGGATACGAATTTGGCGTCTCATGGAGCTGCAGGGTTAGTCCTCGTCGCTGGAGAAATGTTCAAGCAGAACTTGGCGTGTGCGCTGTGAAACGCGACGCCGGTTTTACACTCCGACCGGCGATGTTACCGTGGCTGCACGCCTGTCTCTCGCGAGCGGGTTCTCTACCATGGAACAGAATCCGCCATTCCCGTCGCCGGAAGAACTCCGCTCGAAGCTCTCCGAGTTTATGAAATCGAACTTTGGCGACAAAGTTTCGTTCGCGACCTTTGCCCAGCCCGACGCCTCCGAGGGAGAGAGCGAGGAGAAGCCGCCGGAGAACCGGGATGGCTTCGCCTTCCATTTTCTCCCCCGGGACATTAAGGCGCATCTCGACCGCTTCGTGATCCAGCAGGACGAAGCGAAAAAGGTGCTTTCGATCGCGGTTTGCGATCATTACAACCACGTCAATTACCTGCGCCGGCTCGAGCAGGAGGATGCCGCGCGGGCGGAGCAGATCGAATACGCGAAGCAGAACGTCATCCTCGTCGGACCGACTGGCGTGGGAAAAACCTACCTGATCAAGCACATCGCCGAGCTGCTCGACGTGCCGTTTGTGAAGGCGGATGCGACGAAATTCAGCGAGACCGGATACGTCGGCGGCGATGTCGAAGACCTGGTGCGTGAGCTGGTGCAGAAGGCCGATGGCGATGTCGCGCGGGCGCAGTTTGGCATCATTTACATCGATGAAATCGACAAGATCGCCTCCGCGCCGAATCTCGCGGGGCGCGATGTGAGCGGGCGCGGCGTGCAGACGACGCTGCTCAAGTTGATGGAGGACACGGAGGTGCCGCTGCGGAGCGCGAACGATCTGCAGTCGCAGCTGCAGGCGGCGTTTGACTTCCAGAAGCGCGGCGGGAAAACGAAGAAGGAGACGATCAGCACGCGGCATGTCTTGTTTGTGGTGAGTGGGGCGTTCGAGCGCTTGAAGCAGCAGGTCTCGCGGCGTCTCACCCAGGGGCAGATCGGGTTTAACGCCGAGCCGCGGCAGGTGATGGATAACGAGCTCTTCCAGCACGTGCGGACCCAGGATTTTATCGAGTACGGCTTCGAGCCGGAGTTCATCGGGCGTCTGCCAGTGCGCGTGGTCTGCGAGGAGCTGACGGCGGACGATCTCTTCCAGATTATGCGATTCTCGGAGGGAAGCATTCTGCGCCAATACGAGCGGGCGTTCCGCGCCTATGGAATCGAGATCAGCTTCGAAGAGGAAGCTCTGCGCTGGATCGCCGCGGAAGCGGCCACCGAGAAGACCGGGGCGCGCGGTTTGCTGACCGTGGCGGAGAAACTCTTTCGCGATTTCAAGTATCACCTCGCCGGCTCCGGGCTCACGCAACTGCGCGTCTCGCGTGAGCTGGTGCGCGAGCCGAAGCGGGTGCTCGAGCGCCTCATGGCGGAGGGTCACCGGCAGGAAGAGGCCGCGCTGGTGGCGAGCGCGCAGATTTTTGCGGAACAATTCCAGAAAGAGCATGGCCTCGAAATCAGCTTCGACGAAGGCGCTTTACAGCGGCTGGTGGAACGCGCGCACGCCGAGCGCATGACGATGCCGGAACTCTGCGCGCACTTGTTCAAGGACTACCAGTTCGGGCTCAACCTGATTCACAAGAACACCGGCCAGAGCAACTTCGCACTCACCCGGGAGTCGATCGATGCGCCCGATAAGTTCCTGAGCGACCTCGTCGTCCGCTCGCACTATCCGCTTGCGCCCGCGGAGAAAGATTGAGAGCAGTTTGCCGATGAAACGGTCGTCCGTCGCAGCCCTGGTGATCGGCGTGCTCGTGAGCGTGCTCGTCATCGTGCTGCATGCGTGGCGGGTCACGTTGCCGCTCGAGGAGGCGGTGACCGCCGCTTTTGCGGGTCATGAGCTGCCGTCGCGGATCGTGGACGCCAAGCTGCAATTCGCAATCGTCGTGGTCCTGGCGCTGGGTGTCGCCTGGCTGGTTTTGGCGAGCGCACGGCGGCGGCGGCTCGGCTGGCCGCTGGTGATCTTGGCGGTCGAGCTGCTGGCGCTGGCGTGGATCTGTTTGCTCTTCCAGACGCTCTTCCAGCCGCTGCCGGCGTTGCTCGCGATCGGTCTTTCCTACGCTTTCGCGTATGGCTACTCCGCCTTCGCGGGCCGAAGCCGGTCGGACCTCGCACGCAGCGTTTTCGGCGGCCGCCTCGCAGAGGAACATATCTCGAGCATGATCGCGGGCGACCACCCGTTCGAATCCGAGGCGAAAAGCTATGAAGTAACGGTGCTCGTCTGCGACATCGCGAACAAACACGACCTCGCAGAAGAATGCCCGCCGGCCCAGCTCGGTGAAATTACGCAGAAATTCATCCGGCACGCCACGGAATCGCTGCTCAAAGCCGGTGCCTTCCTCGAGACGGTGACGGGGGAGGGGATCGTGGCCGTCTTCGGCTTCCCGCGCGGGGACGGCGAGCAGGCGGATAAAGCCACGCAGCACGCGCTCTCCCTGGTGAATTCCTTTGAAAAAATGCGCGCAGACGGCAAGGACAAGCTCTTCGGATGTTTCAATGTGCATGTGGGGGTCAGCTCCGGCACGATGATTGTGGCGCCCCTGCGAGAAGGCGATCGCATGCAGTTGCTCGCGACGGGCGAACCGGTGGAACTCGCGCGGCGCTTCTGTATTGCGAACCGCTTCTACGGCTCCAGCGTCCTGATCGGGCCGCGGACTTTCGAGCTCTCGAACGATGCGATTGTGGCGCGGCCGATCGACTTCCTGAGCGGGGTCGATAGCAGGGAGCGGCACGAAATTTATGAGCCGCTCGTGCTCGCCTCCGAAGCCACGCCGGAGCAGATGGCGCGGCGCGATTTATTTTGGAACGGGGTGGTGCTCTACCGGGAGAAACGCTGGGCCGAAGCGTATTCGCAATTCCAGAAAGCGCGGGGGCCAAACGACCAGCCGGGCGGCCCGTTGCAGCTCTATGTCCGCCGCCTCGAGCCGCTCGCGCTTCAGCTCGCGATGGCCGAGGACGATTAAACGCGCGGAACCTTGAGGAAGATCGAGTATCCCGCCGCGATCCGGGAATTGATCGCGCAACTCCGGCACATGCCGGGAGTGGGGCCGCGCTCGGCGGAGCGAATCGCGCTCTGGATGGTGCAGGCGCGCGCGCAGCAACCGGACGAGATCGCGCGCGCCATCAGCGCAACGCGCGCGAGGGTGCGGCCGTGTCACCGCTGCGGGTTTTTCGCCACGGAGGAGCTGTGCGAGATCTGCGCCGACCCGACACGCGCGCTCGACCAGCTCTGCGTCGTTGAGCAGCCGACCGATATTCTCCCGCTGGAACGGACAAGCGCATTCCGCGGGTGCTACCACTCGTTAGGCGGGCGCATCTCGCCGCTCGATCATATCGGCCCGGAGAATCTGCGGATTGCCTCGCTTGCCGCGCGAGTCGAGACGGAGGGATTCACGGAAGTGATCCTGGCGCTCGCGGCGGACGTGGAAGGGGAGGCGACCACGAATTATCTCGGCGAGCTGCTGAAGCCAAGCGGCGTGCGGGTCACCCGGATCGCGCACGGTTTGCCGGCCGGCGGCGGGCTGGAATCGGCGGACGAGTTGACGCTCTATCAGGCGCTCTCCGGCCGCCGTTCCCTCACCTGAACGCGGCGGCGGCGGTTGCTTTTCAGACGTCGACCGAATAGTTTCGCGCCTGATGTCTTGCGCGAAAATCGACCCGTCGCTGCACCAGGAGCAGAAGCCGCCCTGGATCAAGGTTCGCCTGCCGTCGAACCCGGTTTTCTTCTCAACCAAGGCGCTGATTTCCGACCTCCGCCTGCACACCGTTTGCGAGAGCGCACAGTGCCCAAACCGCTGGGAATGCTGGAGCCAGGGAACCGCGACGGTGATGATCGCCGGCGAACGCTGCACCCGCGCGTGCGGCTTTTGTGCGGTCAGCACCGCGAAGCCGTTCCCGCTGGAGCACGATGAACCAGAGCGCGTGGCGGAAGCCGTCCGGCGGCTGAATCTGAAGCATGTCGTCATCACCGCGGTGGCGCGCGACGACCTGAAAGACGGCGGCGCCGATCACTTCGCGCGGACCATCCACGCCGTGCGCGAGATGGACCCGACGATCATTATTGAAGTGCTCGTGCCGGATTTTCACGCGCAGGAGTGGTGCATCGACATCGTGCTGGAAGCGGCGCCGGATATTTTCAATCACAACATGGAGACGGTGGAACGCCTCACGCCGGCGGTCCGCTCGCGCGCCAAATATCGCACCTCGCTCGAGACGCTGCGCCAGGCGAAAGAGCGCTCGCCCAAAGTCGTCACGAAAAGCGGCATCATGCTCGGCCTGGGCGAGAAGGAGCCGGAGCTCTTCCAGACAATGGACGACCTGCGCGCGATCGGCTGCCAGGTGCTCACGCTGGGCCAGTATCTGCGGCCCACGCCCAACCATCTGCCCGTGATCGAGTTCGTGACGCCGGAACGTTTCGACGCCTATGGCGAAATCGCGCGCGCCAAAGGCTTCGAACACGTCGCCTCCGGCCCGCTCGTCCGCAGCTCCTATCACGCCGCGGATTTCCATCCCGTCGTCCGCTAACGAATGGACGGGGATTCACCTGCCGCGGCTGCGGTGAATCGCACCACGGTCGCAGCGATCATCCCCGCCTTCTTCGAGGAGAAGCACATCGGCGACGTCGTTGCGCGCACCCTCCAGCAGCTCGATCACGTGCTCGTGGTCGACGACGGCTCGACCGACGCCACCGCCGCGCACGCCCGCGCGGCCGGCGCCCAGCTCATCGTGCACGAGAAGAATGCGGGGAAGGGAGAGGCGATCAAAACCGGGCTGCGCTACTGGCTCGAGCGCGAGTTTCGACACGTCGTGATCCTCGATGGCGATGGTCAGCACCTGCCGGAGGAGATCGCGCGCTTCGTCGCGGCCGCGGCCTCCGGCGCGCAGCTCTATGTCGGCACGCGCATGAATGATATCCGCAGCATGCCGCTCGTTCGCCGTCTGGTAAATCGTTACATGAGCCGCCGTATCAGCCGCGTCTGCGGACAGGAAATTCCCGACACCCAATGCGGCTTTCGCATGCTCGAAGCGGCCGTCATTCCCCTAGTCCTGGAAGGGACGGCCCACTTCGAATACGAGACGGAGATGCTCATCGTGACGAGCCGCAAAGGCTTCCGCATCGACGCGGTCCCGATCAGCACCGTTTACGGCGACGAAGTCAGCAGCATCCACCCGGTGCGCGACACGCTGCGGTTCGTCAAGCTGATGCACCGCTACGAGTCGCAGGGACGCTGACTGCCGCTTAGGTCTCGCTCGTCGCGCCGCGCGCCCGCGGCTCGCGATCTTTCGTCGCGGCCGTACTTGGGAGCGTGACGAAGGGGCCGCCCTCCAGCGGAGCGGCCGCGGTGAACGCCACATCCGGCATCTCGCTGGGCAGGCCCTGGAGCGGGAATTCTTTCCGCAACGGAAAGTAAGGATACCCCTCCCACATCAGAATGCGGCGCAGATCGGGGTGCTGATTAAAGCGCAGCCCCATCATGTCGTAAATTTCCCGCTCGTGCCATTCGGCGGTCCTCCAGATATCGGAGACGGTGTCGACCGTCGGATCGTCTTCCGGCACCCGAAGCTTCAAACGCAGATGCACGGCCAGGGTCATCGAGTACAGCTCGTAGACCACCTCGAAGCGCGGATCTTCTCCGAAATGGTCGACGCTGCTGACATCCAGCAGGTAGTCGAACGACAGCTCGTCACGGCAGAACCGAGCCAGCTCCCGGATGTGCTCGCGCGCGATGAGGAAGGTGGTCTCGCCGCGGAACTCGGTTTTTTGCAGAACCTTGTCGCCTAGAAGTTTTCCGAGGGAATCGAGCAGCTCCGGGCCGGTCACGCGAACACTCCTTCGTAATCCTTCAGCAGCTGCCGCTTCTGGTCGGCAAAGGATTTTTCGCCCGTGATCTTCTCCTGTAGCTTCATCAATCCCTCCAGCAACGCCTCCGGGCGCGGCGGACAGCCCGAGACGTAAACGTCCACCGGAAGCAATTGATCGATTCCCTGCAACACCGCGTAGGAGCGATACATGCCGCCGGTCGAGGCACAGGCGCCCATCGCGATGACCCATTTCGGCTCCGGCATTTGCTCGTAGATGCGTTTCACTGCCAGCGCCATCTTGTAAGTCACAGTGCCGGCCACGATCATGACGTCGCATTGCCGCGGGGAGAACCGCATGACCTCGGAACCGAAACGCGAGATGTCGAAACGCGACGCGGCGGTCGCCATCAGTTCGATCGCGCAGCAGGCGAGGCCCATTGGCATGGGCCAGAGCGAGTTCTTCCGCATCCAATTCATGGCTGCGTCCACGCGCGTGAAGATGACGTTTCCCTCGATCTTGGAATCGTAGGCTGCTGGCTGGATTTCCCGCACGCCTGACAGTAAAAGTCCGTCGCATTGCGTGCAACTGCGTTGACCTGCGAGCGCGCGGCGGAGATTGCGACAGCCCAGCGCTGATTGTATAAAGCCGTCCACTTCCGTCCGATGGCAGCACCACGCACCCATCTCGACCAGCTCGAGAGCCAGAGCATTTACATCATGCGCGAGGCGTTCCGCGCCTTTCAGAATATCGCGATGCCCTGGTCGATGGGGAAAGACTCGAATGTCCTCCTCTGGCTCTCGCTGAAGTCGTTTTTCGGGAAAATTCCGTATCCCGTCCTGCATATCGACACCACCTACGAATTTCCCGAAATGCTGGCGTTTCGGGATTGGGCGACGGCGCATTACAAGCTCACGCTGATCGTGAAGGTGAATGAAGAGGCGCGGGCGCGTGGGGTCGGGTATGAGACGCACGACCCGGTGACCGTCACGCACGAGCTCAAGAGCGTCGCCTTGCAGCAGGCGCTCGCCGAACACGGTTGGGACGCACTCATCACCGGCATCCGGCGCGACGAGGACGCGACGCGCGCGAAGGAGCGATATTTCTCGCCGCGCAACGCGCAGTCGGAGTGGTCCTACAAGGATCAGCCGCCCGAGTTTTGGGGGCAATTTGCGGCGGCAGCTGAGCCGGGCTCGCACGTGCGGGTGCAGCCGTTGCTCGATTGGACGGAGGCCGACATCTGGCGCTACATCCAGCGCGAACAAATCCCGATCCCGCAGATGTATTTTGCGCGGAACGGAAAGCGCTACCGCTCGTTAGGCTGCATGCCGATCACCCAGCCGGTGGCGAGCGAGGCTGCCACGATCGGGGAGATCATCGCGGAGCTGGACGCGACCCGAACGAGCGAGCGGGCGGGCCGGGCGCAGGATCACCACGAGCGGAACGCGATGCAAAAGCTGCGCGCGAAAGGCTTCATGTGAGGGCAGTGGCACCGCGCTTAAAGGTGGTGTTCGTTGGCCACGTCGATCACGGCAAGTCGACGTTGATCGGCCGCATCCTCTTCGACACCGGCTCTCTGCCGGAAGGAAAAATCGCCGCGCTCGAGCGAGCGTGTACGGCGGAAGGGATGGAATTCGAATACGCTTTCCTGCTCGACGCGCTGCTGGAAGAGCAGGCGCAGAACATCACGATCGACACTACGCAAATCCCGTTTCGTAGCGCGACGCGGGAATACGTCATCATCGATGCACCGGGACACAAAGAGTTCCTGAAAAACATGATTACCGGGGCGGCAAGTGCGGACGCCGCGGTCCTCGTGATTGCCGCCAACGAGGGCGTGCGCGAGCAAAGCCGGCGGCACGGTTATTTGCTCAGCCTGCTCGGCATTCGTCAGGTGATCATCGTCGTGAACAAGATGGACCTCGTCGGTTACGCGGAGACGACGTTTCGCGAGATCGAGCACGAGTATCGCGAGTTCCTCGGCACCCTCGGGCTCGAGCCGGGCTGCTTCATCCCCGCCGCGGCGCGCGCCGGGAGCAATGTGGCCGCGCGCTCTCCCGACAAGCTCCCATGGTTCACTGGTCCGGCCGTGCTCGAGGCGCTCGACCAGCTCGAGACTGCGTCCGCACCGGTCGATCAGCCGCTCCGCTTCTGCGTGCAGGATGTTTACCGCTGCGATGAGCGTCGGATCATCGCCGGGCGAATTGAAAGCGGCGCGTTGCGGGTGGGGGATCAGCTCGTGTTTTCGCCCACAAACAAGACTTCCACCGTCGCCACGATTGAATCCTGGAACGCGCCCGCACCGCAGGAGGCGATCGCCGGCGACGCCCTTGGCATCACGCTGCGCGAGCAGATTTTCATCGAGCGCGGCTATGTCGCCTCGCATCAACAGGAAACGCCGATCGACGCGAACCGTTTTCGCGCCGAAATCTTCTGGCTCGCGGAAGCGCCGCTCCGTCAGGACACGCTCTACACGCTCCGTCTCGCGACTCAGGAAGTGCAATGTCAGGTCGTCGCGATCGACCAGGTCATGGACTCCTCCACGCTCGCGATCACGGCCGGGGCAGCCGACGAAGTCGCACGCAACCAGGTCGGCCGCGTTACGGTCCAATCGCGCGCGCCGCTCGTTCTGGATAACCACGACCGCATCCCGAGCCTGGGCCGATTCGTGCTGATCGCGGACGGGCGCATCTGCGGCGGCGGTATCGTCTTCGGCGGCACCTATACCACCCGCACGGCGACGAAGAGCAAAAACATCTTCTGGAGCGAAGGCCGCATCACCGCGCGGAAACGGGCTGCGCAAAATAATCACCGGGGCGCAGTTGTCTGGCTCACCGGACTCTCCGGAGCGGGCAAATCGACCATCGCGCAGGCGCTCGAAGCGGAACTATTCGGCCGCGGGATGCACACCTACGTCCTCGATGGAGATAATATTCGCCACGGCTTGAACTCGAACCTCGGCTTCTCGCCCGAGGACCGGGTCGAGAACATCCGGCGGGTGGGGGAAGTGGCGAAGTTAATGGCCGACGCCGGCGCGGTCGCCATCACCGCCTTCATTTCGCCTTATCGAGCCGATCGCAGCCGGGCGCGTGAGATCGCGCTCGAGGCGAAAGCGGATTTTGTCGAAGTCTTTGTCGACGCTCCCTTGCGCGTCTGCGAGGCGCGCGACCCGAAGCAGCTCTACAAAAAAGCTCGCGCCGGCCAGATTCGGGAGTTCACCGGGATCGACGCGCCCTATGAAGAGCCGGAAGACCCGGAGATCACGGTGCGCACCGACGAACAGACCGTCGAGCAATCAGTCGCCACGATTCTCGAGCAGTTGCTGCCGCGTTTGCGGACGAGCGAGAAGTGATAGGTCGGGGATGGCAGCCTTAATACCGCACACGCACCAGGAACAATCCTTCCGCAGGTGCCACGAGCCGCGCTCCCGGCGCGGTCGCCGCTGGATTGCGCAGCCGGAGCGCGATCGCACCGGCGGAATCCTTGCCCAGCCCGCAACGCACCAGTGCGCCCGCTATCAGGCGCACCATCTTGTAAAGGAATCCATCGCCGGAGCACTCGAGCAGGAGGCATTTGCCACGCCTCCGCACGGTGACCGCGCGCAGCGTTCGAGTCGTGTCATCGACCCGATGGCCACGATTCGCGGCGAATCCGCTGAAATCATGTGTGCCCACCAGGCTGGTGGCTTCACGCCGCAGCGCAGCCAGATCGAGCGGCAATGGCACGTGCCACGCGCGCCCGAACTCGAGCGGCGGCAGGATCGCGTCGTTCCAGATGCGGTAGCGGTAAACTTTTCCGCGCGCGGAAAAGCGGGCGTGAAAGGTCGCGCCGGCGTAGCTGCAGCGCAGGACCCGAATGGTTGGCGGCAGATTGGTGTTCAAGGCGGCCACCCATTGGGCTGTTTGCAACGTCCGCGCCGGGAGGACGACGTGCGCACACTGCCCCAGCGCATGGACACCAGCGTCGGTGCGTCCGGCGCCGTGCACCCGCACCGGCCCTTTCGTCACGATCGCAAACGCCCGCTCGAGATGATCCTGCACCGCGTTGCCATTTGCCTGGCTCTGCCAGCCGGCGAAGGGACGGCCATCGTAGGCGACGATGAATTTCAGCCGTGACGCCATCTAGGGGCGCGGCGCCGGATCATCGTCAAACGCCGGCGATGCGCCCGCGCTTTGGCTACTGTCGAGGTAGCCTTGGAGAATCATCTGCGCCGCCACCTGATCGACAATGCCTCGGGTGTGGCGCGTCTTCTGTCCGGCATCGCGCAGCGCGCGGTTCGCGGCCGTCGTCGTGAGGCGTTCGTCCCACAAGACAAGCGGACAGTGCAGCAGTGGCCGCAGCATGTCGGCGAAAGCCTGCGCTTCCTCCGCGGCGGCGCCTAGGTCGCCGTTTAGATGGCGCGGCATTCCGAGCACGACCCGCGCGACCGCTTTCTCGCGCGCGAGGGTCGCGACGCGTTTCGCCGCGGCCCCGAGCTGCGCGCCGGGCACGGTCTCGAGCGGATGCGCGAGCATTCCCAGTTCATCCGAAACGGCCACGCCAATCCGCGCGCGACCGAAGTCGATTCCGAGAATCCGCGGGACGAGTTGCATGCTGCTCATTGCAGGGCCGCGGGCAATTGGCCCACGAGTTCCTTGATCTTCTCGGCTTGATGGCGATGGCAGACCAGCAGCGCATCGCCGGTGCGCACCACGATTAGGTTGTGCACCCCGAGCAGCGCGATCTTTGTCCCATCCTGATCGAAGACAATATTGTTCGTGGAATCAATCGCGGTGAGATCGCAGTTCGCTGCATTTGAGGCGGCATCGTTCGTAAAATAAGACGCCACCGCCTGCCAGCTGCCGACATCATCCCAATCAAAGGCCGCTTCCACCACCAGCACGCGAGCGGCTTTCTCCATGATCGCATAGTCGAACGAAATCTTCGGCAACTGCGGGAAACGATCGCGCAGCGCCGCCTCGAAACGCTTCGGCGACGAAACCTGCGAAATGAAATTTGCGAGCTCCGGGGTGTGCCGATTGAACTCGCTCAAAACGGTCGGCACCGTCCAGACGAACATCCCGGCGTTCCAGCGGAAGTTCCCGCTCCGCAGGAAAGACTCCGCCAGTTCCGCATTCGGTTTTTCGCGGAACCGGAGCACGTGTCGGATTTCCGCGCCCGCTTCCCGCCCGCCGCGCGCTGGCACCGGCTCTCCTTGTTCGATGTAGCCGAAACCGGGGCACGCCCAAGTCGGCTTGATCCCGATCGTGACCAGGGCGCCCATCTCTTCCGCCGCCATGGCTGCTGCGCGTAGCGTCTTCTGAAAAGCGGAGCGATCCCGGATCACATGGTCGGCCGGCAGCACCACCATCGTCGCCATGTGATCGCGCGCCGCCACCCAACCCGCTCCGAGAGCCACTGCCGCCGCCGTATCGCGCTTCGCGGGCTCGGCGATGATATTCGCCGGCGGGAAGTTCGGCAGCAGCGCGCGCACGGCGGCTTCCTGTTCCACATTCGTCAAGATCAGAATACGCTCCGGCGGCACCAGTCCGCCCAGCCGGGAGACGGTTTCCTCGAGCAATGTCTTCTCGGAAACCAGCTGCAGAAGCTGCTTTGGCCGGGTCTTGCGGCTGAGCGGCCAAAAACGCTCCCCGCTCCCGCCGGCGAGGATTAAAGCATAAATGGATTGCGGCATGGGTGACTGAAATGCGGAAGAAAAAGTCGAGCGCCGAACATGCGAATTCCCGTTTTCTTTTCGGAGCGTCGCGTATTAGAAATAGGCGATGTCCCTCTCGATAGCTATTCCAAAGACGGCGGAGCAAATTCCGCTCGATAGCCTGCTGGTCCTCACCCGAACGGCTTTCGGTCTCGGCCTCGGAATGCTCGTGGCGGACAAAATCAAGGCGCCCGTCCGCCAGGCCACAGGTATCGCGCTGCTCTCGTTAGGCCTGCTCGCGGCGGTCCCCCTGGTCGTGAAGATGGCAATGGCCCGGATCAACCGGCCGGAGTCGGTCCGTGGTAGCCGCAATCGCCTGCGCTCCATCCGCGGGGACTCCGAGTATTCACCCGAACACGACGACGTGTATTAGGCGCGGCTGCGCCCTTGCTTCCCGCGCACGCGCAGCTTAAGCGTGCTTCCGCTCATGTCCCGCGCCTCTCTTTCCGCTCCGCTCGATCCGCTCCGCGAACGCTGCCAGGCAATCGCGCAGGAAGAAGCGCTCCTCCGCGAGGGCGGGGGAAAAGCCGGCCAGGATCGGCAGCACAAGCTCGGCCGACTTTTCGCCCGGGAACGCATCGCACAGCTCATCGATAAGAATGCGCCGTTCTTCGAGCTCGGTCTCTGGGCCGCCTACAAAATGTATTCCCAGTGGGGGAACATCCCGGCCGCGGGCGCGATTGCGGGGATTGCGAACATCGCCGGCGTTCCGTGCATGATCATCGCGAACGACGCGACCGTGAAGGCCGGCGCCTTCTTCCCGCAGACCGCGAAGAAGCTCATCCGCGCGCAGCGGGTCGCCTTCGAATGCGCGCTCCCCCTCATTTACCTCGTGGATTCCGCGGGCGTCTTCCTCCCGATGCAGGACGAAATTTTCCCCGATGAAGACGATTTCGGCCGCATCTTCCGCAACAATTCCGTCATCTCCGCCGCCGGCCTCCCGCAATTTGCCGCCATCATGGGCAACTGTGTGGCGGGCGGCGCCTACCTGCCGGTGCTCTGCGACAAGATTCTCATGACGGAAGGCAGCGGCCTCTATCTGGCCGGTCCTTCGCTGGTCAAAGCCGCCATCGGGCAGATCGTAGACCAGGAAGAACTCGGCGGGGCTAAGATGCACGCGGAGATCAGCGGCACGGTGGACTTTCACGAGAAAGACGACAGCGCCTGCCTGAAACGCATCCGCTCGTTAGTCGCGCTCCTTCCTGAAGCCGAAGCCGCAAAGAAGGCGCCGCCGAGCTCCGTTCCCGCCGCGGCTGCGAAGCCGGACGCCGTCTACGACATCATCAGCCTCGATGGCCACAAGCCTTACGATGTTCGCGACCTCCTCGCCTCGATCATCGACGCCGATTCGCTGGACGAATACAAGGCCGACTACGGCAAGACGCTCGTGACCACCTACGCCCGCATCGGCGGTCGCCCCGTCGGGATCGTGGCCAGCCAGCGCCAGCAAGCGCGCACGAAAAAAGCAGGTATCCAGATGGGCGGTGTCATCTACGCCGATAGCGCCGACAAAGCCGCGCGCTTCATCATGGACTGCAACCAGACCGGCCTGCCGATCCTTTTTTTCCAGGACGTCACCGGCTTCATGGTCGGAAAGGATGCCGAACAAAGCGGGATCATCCGGAGCGGAGCGAAACTGGTGAACGCCGTCAGCAACTGCGTCGTCCCGAAGATCACCGTAGTCGTAGGTGGCTCCTTCGGCGCCGGCAATTACGCCCTCTGCGGCAAAGCCTACGACCCAAACTTCATCCTCGCCTGGCCGCACTCCCGCTACGCCGTGATGGGCGCCGCGCAGGCCTCCGACACCGTCTTCAGCGTTCTGGCGCGCGCTCGAGACCGCGGTGATAAGAAATCCACTCCCGCAGAGTTGGAAGAACTTCGCGCGCAGGTCAAAGCCAGCTACGAAGAGCAGACCGACATCCGTTATGGCGCTGCGCGTGGCTGGGTTGACGCCATCATTCAGCCGCACGAGACGCGCGACGTTCTGATGCGCCTCCTCAGCTACGTCTCCCGTCCCACGCCGAAGGCTCGCTTCAAGATGGGCGTAGTGCAGGTCTGAGCGGGCCGCCGCGCTTACTTCAGTCGCGGATCGTAGCGGAAGCGCACTGGCGGTTTCACCCATTCAATCTGGAACTTCGGATGCCGCGGGTTAATGAGCGCATTCATCTCGACGGGCACAATGACACTCGGCACGAGCAACCCAACGCTGCGCTGCTCCAGAATCCAGCGGTCGCCTAACGCTGCACCCGCCGCTCCACTCGGCTCCGCGTCCCAGTCCCTGGGCAGGGGACTCAATTCTTCGATCAAACGATCAGGCACCTCAATCGCGAACAGCCATCGCTCCTCTGACTCCCGCACCGTCTGCACGTGCACCAGAGTTTCGAGACAGGCGAGGGCTGCCGAGCCCGAGGTATAGACGAGACGTGTGCCGAGCGAGTTCCAGCGGCCGGGGAAGTGCAGCCCGCCCTCGCCACTAAATGCCTCTAAAGGCTTTGAACGGGTGAGTGCTTCCAGTCGATAGAACGTCACGCATACATTCCCCACTTGATGCACCCAAGGAGATTCGTGACTTGCCCTGCACCGATATCGGTGTCGAGCAGATCGAGCGGACGTTTTCCGTCGAGCGCAGGGATCTGATCATTCAGCCACTGTCGGCCTTTGTCTTCGCTCCCAAGCACTTCAGCCGCCATCGCGAATACGCGCGCGACGCGCAGGCTCTTCTCGGCTTCGTCAGGGGAAAGAACGCGCGACTTCCGCTTCCTGAGCGTCTGCAATTTGATATTTAGCTTCTGCGCGAGGGCTTCCTTCCCGATCCCGAGCGCGATTGCGATCTGGTCGAACACCTGCGCCGCGATCCCTCCGCGAATCGTCTCCACCTGTTCGAAGGGAGGCAGGGCTGCCATGGCGGCGACTCGCGCGGGCATCGCTCTGCGACGGGATGCGGGACTCGCGCTCATGCCTTCATCATAGCGGTCGAATATACCACCGGCAACGGGTATTTCTACACTGCTACCGATTTGAGAACTCCGCTTTTATCCGGGCCGTCATTACCGTCAGGTGTGCTAGACGTTCCTCGTGAGCAAACGTGACACCGCGTTCCTTTAACGCCTCGCAGACCTTCTCGGTCGGGAGGTTGCCCACCAATTCATCCTGCGCAAACGGACAGCCGCCCAGCCCGCCGATCGCCGAGTCAAAGCGGCGCGCGCCAACGTCATAGGCGGCGAGGATTTTCTCTTTCGCTGTCGCGCGTGCGCTATGCAGATGCACGCCGATCTCCGCTCCGCAGCCTGCACGCAAGACCGTCGCCACCAGAGTCGCGATCAAGTCCGGCTCGGCGGCTCCGGCGGTGTCCGCCAGTGAAACACAGCCGACACCGACGCTCGCGATCTGCGCCACCGCCTCGGCTACTTTCGTCTCGCTCCATGCGTCGCCGTAGGGGTTTCCAAATGCCATCGAGAGGTAGGCCACCATGCCCAGTCCGGCGACCGCGGCGCGCTCCTGCATCCGTTGCAACATCGCGGTGTTTTCTTCCGGCGATTGGTTCTGGTTCCGCCGCAGGAATGTCTCCGAAATGGAGCAGGGGAACCCGAGGGTCGTGACCGCGCCCGTCGCGATCGCGCGCGCGGCGCCTTGCTCGTTCACAACAATTCCGATGATCTCGACGCCCGGGTGCGGGCCGAGTTCCTTCAGCACCTCTTCGCTGTCCGCCATCTGCGGCACGGCTTTCGGCGACACGAAACTCACCGCGTCGATGTGCCGGAACCCGGCCGCGATCAGCGCGCGCAGGTATTCGGCCTTCTGCGCGGTGGGAATCTGCAGGGGCAACCCCTGCCAGGCGTCGCGCGGACATTCGATGAGCTTGACGGAATCCATCTTGCCGGATGTTAGTGCGAGAACTACCAAACGCCATGCCCGTCGTCCTGATCGAAAAGCCCTCTGCCCAAACCACTGTTCTCACGCTCAATCGCCCGGAACGGCGCAACGCGCTCACGATCGAGCTCATGACGGAACTGGTGGCGGCGATCGAGATGGCGAATGCGGACGAGCAGCAGCGCATCCTTGTTCTGAAAGGCGCCGGGAAAGCGTTCTGCACCGGGATGGACCTGGGCGAAGTCGCGCAAAGCGAAAAGTCGCACGCCTCCGCGGAATTGGTCGCGCGGACCCTGATCACTCTGAGTGAGACGCGCCTGATGACGATCGCAGCCGTTCATGGCGCTGCGGTGGCAGGGGGCACCGGCGTGATGTCCGCCTGTGATTTCGTGGTTGCCGCCGAGCGCACGAAGATCGGTTACCCCGAAGTGCGGCGCGGTTTGGTGCCGGGGATAATCATGACGTTTCTCCGCCGGCAACTGCGCGAACGCGATTTGCGTGAGCTGCTTTTCGCGGGCGAATTATTCGAGGCCGAGCGCGGTCGTGAGATTGGCCTGGTGAATCGCGTCGTGCCTGCATCGAAGCTGGAAAGCGAAACGCAAAAGGTGATTGCCGCAGTTTTGCAGGGGGCCCCCGGAGCTCTCAGCAATACGAAGAGACTGCTCGCAGACCTTTGGCCCACCTCGGTCCGTGAAGACATCGAAAAAGCGCTGGCGTTTCACATGGAAGCGCGTGAATCCGGCGAAGCGAAGGAAGGCGTCGCCGCCTTTCTCGAGAAGCGCTCTCCCGCGTGGGCGCAATCCCCACCGGCCGCGCCCTGATGCCCAAGCCCCTTACCGTCGACGCTCCCGCCGAGCTGCTCGCGTATCTCTTCGCGCAATGGCCGGCGCTGAAGAAGAAGCAGATCCGAACGTGGCTGAAGTTTCAGGCCATCACCGTCAACGACCGGCCGGTCTCGCAGTTCGATCACCCGCTCGTGGCGGGCGATGTGGTCGCGGTGCGGACCGATCGATTTGCCATCCCGAAGACGGTGCTCGCCTCGGGCATGAAGGTGTTGTTCGAAGACGCCACGCTCATCGTGATCGATAAACCGGAAGGCTTGTTGAGCGTGGCGAGCAATGCCGAAGATGAGAAGACGGCCTACTTCCAGCTGACGGATTATCTGCGCCAGGGAAAGGACCATGCTCGCGATCGGATCTGGATCGTGCATCGTCTCGACCGTGAAACTTCCGGCCTGATGGTTTTTGCGAAAACGCCGGAAGCGAAGGCCGCGCTGCAGGGCAGCTGGGAGCAGGTGACGAAGCGCTACGAAGCCGTCGCCGAAGGAGCGCTACCCGAGGCCGAGGGCGTGCTGGAGTGTGATCTCGATGAACGCAATCCGTTCAAGGTCTACCGCGCTCCACGCTCCGCGGAGACGCGACACGCGATCACGCGGTATCGCGTTCTGGAGCGCGCGCGCCGGCGCTCGCTCGTCGCGCTCGAGCTCGAGACGGGCCGCCGCCATCAGATTCGCGTGCAGCTGGCGGATGTCGGCTGCCCGATCATCGGCGACGAAAAGTACGGCGCAAAAACCAACCCGGTGCATCGCCTCGCACTGCACGCGACCGGCCTGCGGTTCACTCATCCGGTCACGGAAAAAGCGCTCAGCTTCGAATCGCCGCTGCCGAAAGATCTGGCGCGGCTGATGCGCGCCGCATGATTCCATTTCGCAATCTCGCTGAAGCGCGGACCCCGGATGGCTCCCGCCTGACGCTCCACGAGCACGACGGTGATTATTTCATCAAGCTCGATGGCCGCCAGCTCATGAGCAGCACGTCGACCGTCTCGGAGATCATGCTGGCGGAGGAAGGCTGCAGCCATCTTGCCCACCACGCGACTCCGCGCGTGCTGATCGGCGGGCTCGGTCTCGGCTTCAGCCTCAAACGCGTGCTCGAAATCGTCGGTCCGCGCGGAGAGGTGCACGTGGCGGAGCTGCTGCCGGAAGTCGTGGCGTGGAACCGCGAGTTGCTCTCGGCGCTAAACGGCGGCCTTCTCGCAAAGGCGAATGTCGAAGTGCTGGTGGGCGACGTGTTCGCGATCATCCGTCGCAGCAGCGAAAAACCTTACGACGCCATTCTGCTCGATGTCGATAACGGGCCCACCTCGTTCGTGCAAACCAAGAACAAGCGCATCTACGACCGGCAGGGCCTGCGGCTCATCCACCGGGCGCTCGCGCCCGGTGGACGCGTGGCGTTCTGGTCGGCCACAGCGGAGCGGGCCTTCAGCCACTCTCTCTCGCGCGCCGGCTTTGATGTGCAGGCATTTCCCGCCAAGTCGCACGAACGCGCTAAACGCTTCGAGCACATGATTTATGTGGGAGCGCGCGTTTGAGGTCCGGCCTCCTTATTGCGGTATTCGGCCGTCCTGAAATTCAGGCCGTTTCCCAGGCATTCAGGACACAATTTGTGGTCCGGGTTCGCGCGCTCGGCGGCTTCCGAGAGGATGAAAAGCTTGTGACACGGATCATGCAAGCAATTCACAAACCGGCTCGATGCTTCACCCGTGTGCGCGCAGCGCCCGATCTGCACCAACCCTTCTTCGATCCGCACTGTCATGCGCTGATCAAAGACAAAACATTCGCCCTGCCAATGCTGGTTTCCGAATTGCTCCTGGTACGCAACGATCCCGCCGTGCAGCTGATAGACCTCCCTAAACCCGCTACGACGCAGCAGCGCTGAAGCTTTCTCGCACCGGATTCCGCCGGTGCAATACAGCAGCACTTTCCTGTCTTTCAGTGGCTCGAGTTTCTCTACGTAAGCAGGCAGATCGCGGAAGTTTTCGATCTCGCAAACGACTGCGCCTTCGAACTTCCCGGCGTCGGATTCGAAGCGGTTGCGCACGTCGAGTAAGACCGCGTCGGGCTCTGCTTCGATCACGCGCTTCCACTCGGCGGGCGAGAGTTGATTCTGTTGTTCCGGCGCGACCGGGCCGACTCCGAGGGTGACGATTTCCGGTCGTACCTTCACCACCAGCTTCGGAAACGTGCTCTCGTCGCCCGCGCTCACTTTGAAGCTGACATCGGCAAAACGCGTGTCGCGGTGCAGCGCCGCTCGGTAGTCGTCGATGGAATCCGTGGGGCCGGCGAGCGTGCCGTTGATTCCCTCCGTTGCAATCAGGACGCGCCCTTTGAGGCCCAGCGCCCGACAAAGGTCGCGCTGCCCGGCCGCGAATGCCGGCGGATCCGCGACCGGCACGTACTTATAGAAGAGGATGACGAGCCACGGGGCAGTTGCAGGCGGGCCGCTCATGGCAGCGATGCTACGGGACGACGAAGTGGAAGACGGCAAACCATTGTTTCGCATCGGTCCAGACATTGGAGCGGCGGAAACCGGCGGAGGCGGCGAGCTGGGTGAAACCGTCCACCGTGTGCTTATAAGAAAACTCGCTGATGATCTTCTCGCCGGAGGTAAAATGAAAGTGATGTCCGCCGAGGTGGACGGTCTGATCCACCAAGCTGACGAGGTGCATCTCGATGCGATGTTCCTGCTCATTGTAAACGGCGCGGTGCTGCCAGCAGTCGAGCACGAAGTCGGCCCCGAGCTCGCGGTTGGCGCGCACCAGGAGGTTGCGGTTGAACTCGGCGGTCACGCCCTGGCGGTCGTTGTAGGCGGCGCGCAGAATCTCGCGTGATTTCTGAAGGTCGACTCCGATGATCAAACCGCCGGAGCGGCCGCACAGCGCCGCGACGCGGGAAAGGAAGGAATGGGCGAGGGAGGGCACGAGGTTGCCAATCGTGGAGCCGGGGAAATAGACGGCGACGTGGTCGGGTGTCCGCGTTGGCTGGGGCAGGCGGATCGGCTGCATGTAATCGGCACAGACGGGCAGGATCTCGAGCGCGGGCATTACAGCCTGGAGCTGATTCGCAGATTCGATCAGTCCGCGTTTCGAGATATCGACAGGGACATAGGCGATCGGGTTTTCCAGCTCCGCCAGGAGCAGGCGCGTCTTGTTCCCGGCGCCGGTGCCGAAGCCGACCAGCTCCGCATTTGCGCCGATCGAGGCGGCCATTTCAGGAGCCGACTGGCGCAGGATGTCAGTCTCAATGCGAGTGACGTAATACTCCGGCAGCTCGGTGATTTGCTGAAAGAGCTCGGCGCCGCGCTCGTCGTAGAAAAATTTCGACGGGAGGGTGCGAGGCGTGACGGAGAGACCGGCGATGCTTTCCGCGAGGAAGTCCGAAGCGGCCGGCTCGAGATCGAGAATCGGCACGCCCGGGGCGGCGGTGTTCATGAGAGGTCGCGAGCAAGCCGGAGACCGGTAAATTGCCAGCGTTTATCGGGCGGAAAGAAATTGCGGTAGGTCGCCCGGATGTGCTCGCGGGAAGTGGCGCAGGAGCCACCGCGGAGGACCATCTGATTGCACATGAATTTGCCATTGTACTCGCCGAGCGCGCCGGGAACGGCACGATAACCGGGGTGGGGGAGATAGGAGCTCCGGGTCCATTCCCAGACGTCGCCAAACATCTGAAGCAATCCGTCGCCGACCCCGGCAGGGGATGGATGAAAACGCTCGGACTCGACGAAGTTCCCTTCAATCTCCAAGCCGTTGCTGGCGTGTTCCCATTCGAACTCACCAGGGAGGCGGGCGCCGTCCCAATTCGCATAGGCGTCGGCCTCGAAGTAGCTGATGTGCGTGACCGGCTCGTTCTCGTCGACGAGACGGAAACCTGAGAGGGTAAAATTCCACCAGGCACCCTCGCGTCGTACCCAGTAGAGAGGCGCGTTCCAGCGCTGCTCGTTCACGGCAGTCCAGCCTAACGAGAGCCAGAATTCCGGGCGGGTGTAGCCGCCCGCTTCCATGAAAGCGAGATACTCGCCGTTGGTGATCGGGCGGTTCGCGAGTGAAAAGGCCGGCACGAGCGCACGATGGCGCGGTCCTTCGTTGTCGTAGGCGAAGCTATCGTCCTCGTGGCCAATCGCGGTGATGGTCTCCTCGAATTCCACGAAGTGGTGCGGCGTCGATTTGCCCGCAGCACTGGGCGCCGGGCTTGCCTCCTGGAAGACCGGGAAGAGCGGGTTCTGCGCGAAGACATGCTTGATGTCGGTCACGAGCAGCTCCTGGTGTTGTTGCTCGTGGTTGATGCCGAGGATCAGCACCGGCTCGATTTCCTGGAGAAGAAGCTCATCGGCCTCCTGTAGAAGTTTGAGCACGCATTCGTCCACTGAGGTGCGGTAACGATAGGTTTCCTGGACGGTCGGGCGCGAGATGAGACCGCGCAGATCACGCCGGTGCATGTCGCCCGCGGCGTTGTAGTAGCTGTTAAAGAGAAACGCGTATTGCGGCACTTCGGCGCGATAGCGTTGCAGCCAAACCTTCACGATGAAGGTTTCGAAGAACCAGGTGGTGTGCGCGAGGTGCCACTTCGTGGGGCTGGCGTCAGGCATCGATTGCACCACGCAATCCTCCGGCGCGAGGCTCTGGCAGAGACGCGCAGTGAAATCGCGCACCTGCCGAAAGCGGCTGATGAGAACCTGGCGCCGATCAGTACTGCTCCGTCGGCGGTTATCGCCAACCTCGTTCTCCGCGGGGCACGTTAAGGCGTCAGGCTCCTTCAATGACGCCGCCTTCCTGGCTCTGCTCGCTCTTCGCTGCTTCCAACATGCTGTCGTGGGTGGCCTCTTCAATCCCGCCTTCCACCAGCTTCTGGCCCAGCATCTTGTCGTCGTCCAGTCCGGCACGCGGGGCGCGGTGGCCGGTATTGCTCGCGACCACTTCCCATTCTTCGGTTGTATCCAGATCCCCAGCAACCTCCTCGGGTGCGCCGTCGCTGTCGATCCCGAGCAATTCGCCGCGCGCCCGTTCCCAATCCGCATCGGTGAAATCATCCGGATTGCGTTCATCGATCAAGGCCAGCTCCCGAGCCCGTTTCTCCACCAGCTCCGGGGTCGGCGCGCCGATGCCGTCGCCGTGAGAGGAAATCTTACCGAAACCCGGCTGTGAATTTTCGTTCATACCCTTAATACGGAAGGCGGCTGCCGAGTGTGCGCATGCAGGAGGTGAGTATCTCAAAGGTGCCGCTACATTCCGCGGGTGAGCGTCCGTGGTGCGTTGTTGCCGATCGAAGGCGGGCAGATTGCCTACGATGAGTACGGCGATCCCGCGGGCCAGCCGGTGATCTTCTGCCACGGTTGGCCGAGCTCGCGCTCGATGGCGCAGCTCACACACGAGGCCGCGCTCGCCGTGGGCGCGCGGATCATCTCACCCGACCGGCCGGGCATTAGCGGTTCGACGTTTCAAGCGGAGAGAAAACTGCTCGACTGGCCGGCGGTGGCGCGGGCGCTGGCGGATCATCTGGCACTGCCGCGCTTCCACCTCCTTGCCATCTCCGGCGGTGCACCCTATGCCTACGCGACCGCTTACGCCTTGCCCCAGCGAGTGGCAGCGGTCGCGGTCGCGAGCGGCGCGCCACCGATCGCCGAACTGCGCGATCACTCTGGCTTGCTGCGACTTTACCGCTGGATGCTCGCGCTACGTGCACGCGAGCCGCGGGTGGTGCGGGCGATGTTTCACGCCGCACGTCCATTTGCATCCATGCGGCCGCCGCTCCGATGGCGGCCGCTCCTTCTCCGGCTTCTGCAGCCGTGCGATGCCGACGTCCTGCGCGATCGCGTGGCCTTCGAGGCGTGCTTCGAAAGCTCGCGCCGGGCGTGGCGGCGGTCGGCGGCGGGGGTAATGGCGGACGCGGAGATCTACGCCGAGCCATGGGGCTTCCCGCTCGAGGAAGTGCGAACGCCGGTGCACCTCTGGCACGGCACGAAGGACCGGACGTTTTCCTTCCGGCTCGCCGAAGAAATCGCGCAGCGGCTGCCAGAGTGCCGGCTGCGCCTGGTGGAAGGCGCGGGGCATTATTCGCTGCCGATCCGGCACATGCATGAGATCCTGGGCGCGCTGCTCCGGACGTGAACGCAACTTTTCCTGTGCAGCAGCAGCGGAGTCGAAGAAACTAAAGCGTGGAAGATTTTACCGCAGGGACAACGCATCAGCAGCCGGCGCGCCGCCAGACATCGCTCGGCGAGGAGTTCGACCGGCGGATTCACGATCTGGTCCAGGCCTGGGGCGCGGACAAATCTCCCGAGCTGGTGGAGGAGATGATCATGACCGCGCTAAAGATGGCGCGCGACGGAATGGGAACCGCCGACCTGAAGCTGATGAACCGTTCGCTCAAAGAGATGCGCTACGCCGCGAAGGTCTTCGCAAAATATCGCGACTTCCGCAAAGTCTGCGTCTTCGGTTCCGCGCGGACCCTGCCGACGGAGCCGGAGTTTCTCGTCGCGGAAGAGTTCGCGCGCGAGATCGTGCAGCACCATTTCATGGTCATCACCGGCGGCGGCGACGGCATCATGGGCGCGGCGCAGCGCGGGGCGGGACGGGAAAACAGCTTCGGGCTTAACATTCGGCTCCCCTTCGAGCAGCGCGCGAACGAGACGATCGATGGCGACCCGAAGCTGATTAACTTCAACTACTTCTTCACGCGCAAGCTGAACTTCGTGAAGGAGACCCACGCCCTCGCGCTTTTCCCCGGCGGCTTCGGCACGATGGATGAAGGCTTCGAGGTGTTGACGCTGATGCAGACGGGCAAGGCGCGCATCATTCCCGTGGTCTGCATCGATCGGCCAAGCGGCAGTTACTGGGAGACGTGGATGAAGTTCCTGACCGAGCACCTCTTCAAGCTCGGCCTGATTGGCGCGGAAGATTTCTATTTCTTCAAAATCGCGCACAACGCCCAGGAAGCGGTGGAAGAGATCATGAACTTCTACAAGGTTTACCACTCCGCGCGCTGGGTGGGGGACGAGCTCGTGCTGCGGATCGCTCACCGCCTCTCCGAGGCGGCGGTCGCGAGTCTGAACGACAAATTCGCCGATGTGGTGCGGCAGGGAAAGATCGTGCAGGGCACCGCGCTCCGGCAGGAGAAGAACGAGCCCGCGCTCTGGGATATGCCGCGGCTGATCCTGACCCCATACCGGCGCAGCTTTGGACGTTTCCGGCAGTTGATCGACGCGATTAATGTTTGCGAGCCCGAGCCCCGCGTGCAGGGAGAGCCATGAGATTTGAAAATCAGGTAGCGATTGTCACCGGGTCAGGGCGCGGCATCGGACACGCCATCGCGGTGCGCCTGGCGAAGGAAGGCGCACGCGTGGCTTCCGTAAGTCGCACCGAAGCGAATGCCCAAAGAACCGCCGACGAGATCAACGCGCTGCGACCGGAGGCCGCGAAAGCTTACGCCGTCGACGTTTCCGACCATGGAGCCGTGCAGGCCGCGGGCGGGCGAATCCTCGAGGAGTTCGGGCGCGTCGACATTCTGGTGAACAACGCCGGCGTGACGCGCGATGGCTTGAGCATGCGGATGTCGCCGGAAGACTGGGATCTCGTGCTGAACACAAACCTGAAAGGGGCGTTCAACTTCGTGCAAGCGGTGCAGCGCGCGATGATCAAGCAGCGCAGCGGCCGCATCATCAACATCAGCTCCGTGATCGGGCTGATCGGCAATGCGGGCCAGGCGAACTACGCCGCGAGCAAGGCAGGACTGATCGGCTTCACGAAATCGGTCGCGCGGGAATTGGCGAGCCGCGGGATCACGGTGAACGCTGTCGCCCCGGGCCTGATCGAAACGGATATGACCGCGGTGTTATCCGAAGAAATCCGGCAGAACATCCTCACGAAGGTTCCATTGAAAGCCCTTGGTCAGCCGGAGGATATTGCGGATGCCGTCGCCTTCCTTGCCTCTGGAGAAGCGAAGTACATCACCGGCCAGGTTCTCGCGGTGGACGGCGGGATGGTGATGTAGCGGCGGCCCGGCAGCACCGGGGAAGGGGTCGTCTTGCAAGGCGCCGCTGGCAGTTCGATGCTGCGCGTATGATGACAGAGAAGGCGATGTTTGGGGCGGGCTGTTTTTGGGGCGTGGAAAGCACCTTTCGCAATATCAAAGGGGTCACCAATGCGGTGGTCGGCTACGCGGGTGGCAGGACGACCAACCCGACCTACGAAGATATTTGCAGCGACGAAACGGGGCACGCGGAGGTGGTGCAGGTGGAGTTCGATCCCGCGCAGGTGAGCTATGAGCAGCTGCTCGAGGTTTTCTGGTCGAATCACAACCCCACCACGGTGAACCGGCAGGGCCCCGATGTCGGCTCGCAATATCGTTCCGTGATTTTTCACTACAGCCCCGATCAAAAGGCAGCCGCGGAGAAAGGGAAAGCGGCGCTCGACCAAAGCGGCCGTTTCCCCCGACCGATCGTCACCTTGATCGAGCCCGCGCCGACCTTTTACCGCGCCGAAGAATATCATCAGCGCTACCTTGAGAAGCGTGGGCTCGCGCATTGCGCGATTTGAGGGGCGGGCAGTCGCTCGTGTGCCGTGAAGCCTGAAGTGATCCGCACGCGCGATTTCGCGCTGGAGGCCGCCCCGTTCATTCTGCAGGAGGCGCGGATCGCACTCGCGGAGCGGGGCGAATTTCGCCTCGCGCTCTCGGGCGGAAACACCCCGCGGCCGGTCTACCGCGAGCTCGCGCGCATCGGCCGCGACCTGCCTTGGGAGCGCGTTTTCATCACCTTCAGCGACGAGCGCTGCGTTCCGCCGGATGACGAGCAAAGCAATTTCCGGATGGCTCAGGAATCGCTTCTGAATCCGGCAGCCGTTCCGGAGCGCTCAGTCGCGCGGCTGCGGGGCGAAATCGATCCGACGCGAGCAGCACAGGATTACCAGGATCAACTCGACATGTTAGGCACGCAGCGCGGCGAAGCGATTTATCGGCACGACCTGATCCTGCTCGGGCTGGGGGATGACGGCCACACCGCCTCCCTTTTTCCGGGCACCGCGGCGCTGGAGGAACAGACGCAGCGCGTGGTCGCGAATTTCGTGCCGAAACTGGACACGTGGCGGTTGACCTTTACTTATCCGCTCCTCAGCCACGCGCGGCGCATTTGTTTCCTGGTGAACGGCGAGAAAAATCGCGGGCTACTCGATGCGGTGCTGGCGGGCGACCAACAATTCCCGGCCGCGCGGGTGCAATGCGCCGGCGGGATCACATGGTTGATCGGCGCTTCGTGCTAAACCATCCACATCTCGGTCCACGCATGAAATTGAACACCATCATCGTCACCGGCTCCGCCGGCCTGATTGGATCGGAAACCGTGAAGCACTTCGCGCAGAGAGGCTATCGCGTCGTCGGGATCGATAACGACATGCGCAGCCGCTTCTTCGGCGCGGAAGCGTCGACCAAATCAACTCGTGATCAGCTCGTGCAGACGATCAGCGGCTACGAGCACCATGACCTCGACATCCGCGATGACGACGCCGTCAGCGCTGTTTTCAAGCAGCAGGCGCAGCAGATTGCAGCCGTCGTGCACACCGCGGCGCAGCCTTCCCACGATTGGGCCGCGGGCGATCCGCAGATGGACTTCACCGTCAACGCGAACGGCACGCTCAATCTGCTCGAGGCGGCCCGTGAGGTCTGTCCCGAAGCGCCCTTCGTTTTCACCTCCACAAACAAGGTCTACGGCGATACGCCGAACCGGCTCCCGTTGCGCGAGCTGAAAATGCGCTGGGAGATCGCCGAAGGCCACGAATACGAGCCTGGCATCTCCGAGACGATGAGTATCGACCACACGAAGCACTCGCTCTTCGGCGCCTCGAAGGTCGCCGCCGATGTGCTCGTGCAGGAATATGGCCGCTATTTCGGAATGCCGACCGCTTGTTTCCGCGGCGGTTGTCTGACCGGTCCCGCGCACGCGGGAACGGAGCTGCACGGCTTCCTCTCCTATCTCATGAAATGCACCGTGACCGGCCGTCCCTACCGCGTCTTCGGCTACAACGGCAAGCAGGTGCGCGACAACATCCACAGTTTCGATCTTGTGGAGGCGTTCGCCGCGTTTATCGACGCGCCGCGTTCGGGTGAGGTCTACAATCTGGGCGGGAGCCGTCACAGCAATTGCTCCATGCTGGAGGCGATCGCGCTCTGCGAAGAGATCAGCGGCCGTGAGTTATCCTGGAGCTACGAGGAGAATAACCGCATCGGCGACCACATCTGGTGGATCAGCGATGTGCGGAAATTTCAGCAGCATTATCCCGCGTGGCGCTTCCGCTACGGATTGCGCGAGGTTCTCGAGGAAATTCACACGGCCGTGGTCGAGAGCGAAGTGCCGGCCTAACGACCGGCGGAAGAGCCGCTAGTACTGTTCGCCCTGGTCGCTGATGCCAGGCAGGACCCGATCCTGAATCGCGTAGACGTGCACCATCACGGCGATCCAGTAGATCGGCAAAAGCAGGATCCCGAATCCGGCTGTTCCGGTTGCGGTCAGGAGCGCCAGCGCCACCGCCATCGGCGTGCCGACAAGGATCAAGAGCGCCCCGAGGACTTTGTGGCCCTTGTAGATGTGACCGAGCCCCGGCAGCACGCTGAGCAAGACCGCGACGGCATCGCTCGCCTTGCCTTCGGCCGTCTCCAGTTTCCCTTGGGCCGCGATTTCCGCGACGGCGATTTGCGATTCAGCTGAAGGCGCGTCCGTGTATTCCAAAGTATTTCCTCGTGTTGCGGCGTGACCGCTGCAAGGTCACAAGTGCGGCAGAACGAGTCAAGAAAAGTCGCGCGGCCGATCCGTGCGAGGCGGGAGAAGGTTCCGCTTGCCCGTGGCGGACGCCTCGTTCCTATTTGGCGCGTGTGAGTGCTCTGCATCTCGGCGTGAATGTCGACCATGTCGCCACCCTGCGGCAGGCCCGGTATGCCACGATGCCCGAGTCGAAGAATGCGGAGCCCGATCCGATCGCGATCGCGAGCATCTGCGAACGCGCGGGCGCGAGCGGCATCACGGCTCACTTGCGTGCGGATCGCCGCCACATGCAGGATCACGACCTCGAGCGACTGCGGGCGAACATCGTGACAAAGCTGAATCTCGAGATGGGCAATACTCCCGAGATTGTCGATTTCGCCCTCCGCATCGTGCCCGACGAAGTCTGCCTGGTGCCGGAAAAACGCGAGGAGATCACAACCGAAGGCGGCCTCGATCTGATTGCGCACCGGCGAGAACTTACCGGGACGGTGAAACGGCTGCAAGCCGCCGGGATTCGCGTGAGCATGTTCATCGACCCGGCGCGTGAGCAGATCGATGCGGCCGGAGAATTGGGAGCGGAGATCGTGGAACTGCACACCGGGAAATTGGCGAATGCGTTCGCGCCGAAGTTCGAAGAAGCGGAACTCGAGCGACTGCAGACTGCGGCGACGCGCGCTGCAAACTTCGGCCTGCAGGTGAACGCCGGGCACGGGATCAACTACCGCAACATCTCTCTTATCCACCAAATTCCGAATCTGACCGAACTGAACATTGGGCACTCCATTGTGGCGCGCGCCCTCTTCGTCGGCTTCGAAGCGGCTGTGCGCGAGATGCTGGCTGCGATGCAGGCGCCAGGTTGAGGGGCCGCGGCGCGGCGCCCGAGAGGGCTCGACCGTAGCGAGGTGAAACGTTTTGATTCACCTGCCGCAGCTTATATGGTTGCGCCGCAGTGCCGATTCCCTTCTCGAAAAAAAGCCGGAAGAATGTCATCCCCGGCCCGGCAAACGGCGCGCCCTTGGAGTCGGGCGGCTCCACCAAGGTGGGACTGCGCCCCAGCGCCGATTGGCATAAGCGGAACTTCCTGACCAGCGTTCTGATCCCGTCGCTCTTCACAAAACGTGCGGGAAAAGGCGGGTTGCCGCTCTTCCCGAAAGTGAAGGCAGGCGAGATTTGCATCACCTGGATCGGGCACGCCTCCTTCCTCGTGCAGACGAAGGAAGTGAACGTGCTGATCGATCCGAACTGGTCGCTGTGGCTGAAGGTGATCAAGCGCCTGAAAAAACCGGGCTTCGACCTTTTCCATCTGCCCTCGATCGACTTCGTCCTGGTGACGCATGCCCATTTCGATCACCTCGATCGCCGCACCCTGCGAAAGGTGGCGGCCGATCAACCGATCGTGGTGCCGGTCGGCGTGGGCAATCTGGTCCACGACCTCGGGTTCAACATCGTGCATGAGCTGGATCATTGGCAGCGGCTCGAGCTGGGGCCGCTCTGCGTCTCGATGACGCCTTGCCATCATTGGGGCGCCCGGATGTTGCACGATTCCCATCGCGGTTTTGGCGGTTTTTTGATCGAGGCGGAAGGCCGCTCCATTTTCCACTGCGGCGACAGTGCCTATTTCGACGGGTTCAAGGAAATCGGGAAGCGGTTCGACATCGAAGTCGCGCTCCTGCCGATTGGCGCCTACGACCCGCCCAGCGGCCGGGAAGTTCACATGAACCCGGAGCAGGCGGTGCGAGCTTTTCAGGAGCTGAAAGCGAAGACGCTCGTGCCGATGCATTACGGCACGTTTCGACTCGGTTACGAGCCGCTCGATGAACCGCCGGCGCGCCTGCTCGCCTGCGCGCGCGAAGCCGGCATCGCGGAGAAGGTGCTCGTGATGACGGAAGGCACGCCGGTGGTGCTGTAGTGCGCTTCCAGTCCGTGTTCTTTGCCTCCTCCGTGGTGAAATGATCTCGCATCCGTCGCGGTCGGTTTCGTCTCTGCGCGGAGATCTGGCAGGCGCGACTGGCGCGGGCCTGGTGGCGACGCTCTTCTGCCTGCTGCTGCTGCGGCACGATCCAAACATCTTCTGGTATGACGATTACCAGATCTCGATTCTGCCGGCCTTTACCGACATCGCGCGCAGCTGGAGCGAAGGGCATTGGCCGCTGCTCAGCCCCTACTCGTGGGTCTGCAGTAATCTGGCGGGCGAGTTTCAGTACGGGACCTTCTCCATCTTTGTAAACGCAGCGGTCGTGCTGATCTGGAAGTTTCCGCTCGATTTCGCGCAACAAGCAGCCGCCCTCTCGATCGTGCACCTCTTCGTGCTCGCGATGGGCGGCTACATGCTGGCGCGCGGACGCGATCTGGCGCCGCCGCTCGCGCTGACGGTGGCGCTGGTGAGCGCCCTGAACGGATGGATGATCTGCTGGGGCGCGAGCGATTGGTTCGGCGCTCTCGCGGCCTTTGCCTGGTTACCCTGGGCCTGGTGGGCGCTGGAGCGCGCGCTACACCGGGAGGGCGGACGTTTTCGCCTGCTCTTGCCGGGCATCTTCATCTACTTGCTCGTCGCCGGCGGATTTCCCTATACCGTCATCATGCTCGGGCTCGTCACCGCCTGGTTGGCGGTGCGCGCCATCGCGACGAAACGGGGCTGGCTCGGCCCGGTGCGTCTTGGTGTCGGCTGGCTCTTCGGCCTGGGGCTTTCCGCACCCGCCTGGATCGCGCTGCTCGATTATGCGCCCGGTTCGCGCCGTGCGGTGGAAGTGTTTCCGCCGCGCCAATGGGTGGTGCCGTTCAGCGGGCTGCCTGGGTTCATTCTGCCATCGTGGGAAGTGCCGTGGGCGATGTTTGGCGGAGAGGTGTATCCGCACCCCGCGATCGAGCTGGCGTGTGGCTTTGCGCCGGTGGTCGTGCTGCTGGCGGCCATGGTGGTGCGTGGTGGGCTGGTGCTCCGGAAGGTCGACTGGGAACTGGCGCTGCTCGGCGCAGTGCTCAGCGTTTGCATGCTGCCCAGCGCAGGTGCATTTCGCTTCAGCTTTCGCTCCCTCGCACTCTTCCATCTCGTGCTGGCGCTGGCCGCGGCGGAGGCCGTTCGGGTTTGGCAACTGGATCGCAATCGAAATGCCGGTGCCGGTTGGAGCGTCTCCAATCCGGGGCTTTGGGCGCTCGTGCTTGCGCTCGGCGCAGCGGCGGCTGCGGGATGGTCGCCGCCGGCTTTGATCCTCGTCCTGATCGCGCTGCTCTGGTGGCTCGCGGCGGGTAGCGCGCCGGAACACAGCGCGGCGGCGGCATGGCTCCTCCCGGTCGTCACCTCCCTCGCGCTGCTCGCCAGCTATCTGACGGTGCCGTTGCATTCGGCCGTGTCGCGTTTTGGATTCAACGCCAACCTCAATAGCGTCGCGCCGCTCGATTCGGCCCGCCTCTACCTCAGCATCTACCGCTCGCCGACCGAGTGCTACCGCGGGGACCAGACCGGCGGCTGGTTCGGCACGATCACGCGGCCGGGGAGCACCGGGATGTTTGCCGGCGTGCACCTGATCAACGGCTACACCCCGGTCGGTCCGGCGGGCATCGGCCGTTTGCTAGACTTCGGCACCCACGGGCAGATCAATCCGCCGCGTCTTGCCGAAATCGTGTTGCCGGAAGCCGGCGCGGGGGGGCTCCTGGCGAAGCTCGGCATTGATGGTCTGCTGGTCGCGAGCGACGAACCATTGCCGGCGCCCCTGCCGCCGGATTGGAAGCTGGTCCAGAGCACGTGGGAAGGGGAGGTGTGGCATCGTCAGGATGCGCTGCCCCACGTTCGGGCGCTGGCCGATGAGCGGTTCGGGGACGCCACGGTCAAGATGATCGAAAACACGCGGCAACGCGTCGTCGCGGACGTTACCCCAAACGATCCCACGCGGCCGATGCTGATCACGTTTTCGCGCGCTTACTTTTCCGGCTATCACGCGACGCTGAATGGCAAACCGCTGACCGTCACCTCACTGCAGGGTCTCGCGCCCACGGTCGAGCTGCCGGCCGGGAACGGCGGACAACTCGAGCTGTTTTACCGGCCACGAGCCGTCACCGCCGGCGCGGCAGTCGCGGGGCTGAGCGTCCTGGCTGCTGCGGTGCTGCTCGGAGTAAAGCGCCGCTAGTAGACGTCGCGCTTGTAGCGCTTTTCCGTCTTCATCTTTTCCATGTATTCGGCGGCGTCTTCAACGCTCTTGCCGCCCTCTTTTTCGATGATCCCGCGCAGCGTGGCGTCGACGTCTTTCGCCATCCGTTTGGCATCGCCGCAGACGAAAAAATGCGCGCCTTGATCGATCCAGCGCCACAACTCCACGGCGTTTTCCTCCATCCGATGCTGCACATAGATCTTGTGCGCCTGGTCGCGGGAAAAGGCGCAATTCATCTTTGTGAGGTAGCCCTCGCTTTGCAGCTGGTCGAAGTCGTCCTTGTAGAAGTAGTCGCAGCTCTCGCGCTGCGCGCCGAAGAAGAGCCACGCTTTTCCTTTCGCGCCGGTGGCCCACCGTTCCTGCAGGAAGGCGCGGAACGGCGCGACGCCGGTGCCGGGGCCGACCATGATGATCGGAGTGTTCGGATCTTCCGGAAGCCGGAACTTCGATGAGCTGGGATAGACCGGAACGCCGTCGTTCGCCCGGTCCGCCATAAAGGTCGAGCAAACGCCGCCCCGCTTCCGGCCATGACTCTCGTAGCGAATTACGTCGATGATGAAGTGCACCTGCTCGGGAAACGCCTTCAGGCTGGACGCGATCGAGTAGAGCCGCGGCTGCAGCTTCGAAAGGAGCCCGACAAACTCCTGCGGAGCGAATTTCGCTGACGGATGCTCGAGCAGGAAATCGATCACATCCATTCCCCATAGATAAGATTGCAAATCTTCCTTCCGCTCGGAGTGAAGAAGTTCCTTGATCAGCGGCGCACTGTTCGCGCGCTCCGCGATCGCCTTGAGCAGCTTCGGCGTCACAGCCGTGATGCTGTATTCACGCAGCAACGCTTCCCGAAACGGGAGCTCTGCGGTCTTGCTGCCCTTCACCAGTTCGTCACCGGTCGCGCCGGTCGCGTGGATGATTTCCTGCACGAGTCGCGGCTCATTCGTCGGGTAAATGGCCATCGAATCGCCGACTTCGTAGCTGAGTCCCCAGCCGGTGAGATCGACCTCGAAGTGCCGCGTCTCTTTTTCCGAGTCCTCTGAGTTCATCCGGCGATTCACCGTCAGCCGTCCCGGGAAGGGATTAGCGCGGGTGTAAACCTGGGGGGCGGCGGGTGCTTCGTTCGACATCAGGCCAGCACGTTAGCGCTATTCGAGACCGTGCACGATGTAGGTGCCGGCTTGTTTGTCCGCCTCCAGGCGCAAGAGGCCGCGCTTCTCCGCTTCGAGCAGGATCTCGTTAAATGCGCGGAAGCCGTGTGCCCGTTCGTTAAACCCGGGATTGCGGCGTTTGATCGTCTGCTTGATAAGCGAACCGCGGATTTCGTAATCCTCCCCACGCTCGGCGCGGAGCGCGTCCAGGGTCTGGCTCACGAGATCGAGCGCGCGATCGGGCGAAAGGCTGTGCGACTTCTCCGGTTCACCTGGCGATGCGGGCGGGACGGTCCTTGCCGTCGTCTTCGCAGGCGGGCGACGAGCGCGCGGCCGGGGCTCGGCGCGGACGAGATCGTCGTAATACAGAAACTCGTCGCAATTATTAATGAAGAGATCGGAGGTGGATTTCTTCACGCCCATTCCGACGACGGTTTTGTTGTTCTCGCGCAGCTTGCTCACGAGCGGCGAAAAATCCGAGTCGCCGCTGATGATGACGAAGGTGTCGACGTGGCTCTTGGTATAACAAAGGTCGAGCGCGTCCACCACCATCCGGATGTCGGCTGAGTTCTTGCCCGATTGGCGGACGTGCGGGATCTCGATCAACTCGAAGGCGGCTTCATGCAGGCCGCGCTTGAAATCTTTGTAGCGGTCGAAATCGCAGTAGGCCTTCTTCACCACGATGTGGCCTTTCAGAAGCAGGCGTTCGAGCACCTGGCGGATATCGAATGCGGGATAATCGGCTTCCCGTGCGCCGATCGCGATATTCTCGAGGTCGAGGAAGACTGCCATCGTGGCATCGGCTTCGTGCGCGCTGGTCATGCGCCGCAGATTATGGCTATGAGTGAGGGGATGACAGCGGAAACTGCCGGCCTCGGGGTAAAGGTGCTCGAGACAGAGCGCCTCGTGCTGCGGCGGCTCACCCTCGGCGACGCGGCCCTGATGCTGGAGCTGCTAAACGATCCTTCGTTTATTCGGAACGTGGCGGATCGCGGCGTGCGCACGCTGGCGGACGCAGAGAATTATCTGACAACGAAAGTGCTGCCCATCTACGAGCAGCATGGATTCGGCTTTTACCGCGTGGAACTAAAGGCGAACGGCGAGCCGATCGGCACCTGTGGCCTCGCCAAGCGGGAGACGATCGATTACATCGACATCGGCTACGGATTCCTGGAGCGCTTCGCTGGCTGCGGATACGCCACTGAGTCCGCAGCGGGAGTGATGGATTACGCGCGGAAGATCCTGCAGCTGCCCCAGGTGGTGGGTTTCACCTCACCGAAAAACCACGCGTCGATCCGCGTCCTGCAGAAGCTCGGGTTGCGCTACGAAAGGATGATCGAGCTGCCAGGATTCACGAGCGCCAGCATGATGTTTAGTTGAGGGAGCGGGAGCTTGGCAGGCACGCGCCTTCCGGCTACGAATGGGCGATGCGGAAGATCAACACGGCCGACATCCGGGAGGAGACCTGGTCGTCTCCGAAGGGGAAATTCTCCGGGGCGGGGAAGGGGATCTCAGAAGCGCTCGGGCGCGACCCGCTCTCGACCGACCTGCTGAAGCGCCATCCCTTCGACGTCGAGATTACCCGCATCCCCGCCGGCGCTACGCCGTATCCGTATCACCTCCATTCCGCGCAATGGGAGTTCTACCACGTCCTCTCCGGGAAAGGTGTCGTGCGCCACGCCGCCGGCACGACCGCGGTCGCGGCGGGAGACGCGTTCCTTTTTTTGCCTAACGAGCCGCACGGGCTGCAGAACGACGGAACGGAAGACCTGGTGCTGCTCGTGGTGGCGGATAATCCCCTCGGCGAATCGTGTTATTACCCGGACAGCGGGAAGTGGCTCGTGCGTTCGCCCGAGCGCCGGCTCCTCCGCGGAGAAGCGCTCGATTATTACGATGGCGAAGAGTGAACCGGCGCCCCTCTTCTTTGCGACTCCCGCGGAGTTCCGCGTCTGGCTGCAGGCGCATCACGCGATTGCAGCGGAGCAGTGGGTTGGCTTCTACAAAGTCGGAAGCCGTCGCCCGAGCATCACCTGGCCGGAGTCGGTAGATGAAGCGCTCTGCGTCGGCTGGATCGATGGGCTGCGCAAGAGGATCGACCAGGCGAGTTACAAAATTCGGTTCACGCCGCGGAAACGTGGCAGCATCTGGAGCGCGGTGAACATGGCGCGTGTCGCGGAGCTGACGCGCAGCGGGCGGATGCAACCGGCCGGTCTGGCCGCCTTCGTAGCACGAAGGGAGCGAAGTCTGCCATCTATGCCTATGAACAGCGGAAAGACGCCGCGCTGGATGCGGCGTCAGAGAAGGAGTTCCGGTGCAACCAGGCCGCCTGGGATTTCTTCTGCGCGCAGCCGCCGTGGTACCAGCGGACCGCGAGTTGGTGGGTGATTAGTGCGAAGCAGCCGGAGACGCGTGCGAAAAGACTCGCGATCTTGATCGCGGATTCAGAAGCAGGACGCACGATTCGCACGCTGACGTGCAACGCCGCTCCGCCGTCTATGGCAACGCCTGATCGAACGCGCTCCGGTCATCGAGCAAAATCCACTCGATGATCGATCGAGCCTGCCTCGTCGGATGCCGATCGCCGCGGTCAGCGGGAAGAGTAAGGCGTCGGGCCCGGTCTCGGAGGCGCGGGTGTGGTCGTGCATTCCGAATAAAGGTTGCGCAAATCCGGCTGCTGGATTGCGTAGGCAGCATGCGCAGAGTTCTTCTCTTTGTCGGGCTGCTGGTCTCGTTCGCGTCGATCGCGCTGGCGGCTGACGCTCCAAAAGGTGCACGCCCGCAGTTTCGCCCCGCACTCCTCGGGTCCGGGCCGACCTCGTTGATCAATCGGATCGACGGCGTCGCGCTCATGAAAGCCGGACAGAAGGATGGCGCGGTCATGTTCAGCGCGATGGCCTCGATCGACGGCGCGCTGATGGAGCCGCATACCTACCGGGCGATGCCGGAGAGCAAGGCGCTGGAGGAGGAGGTCTCGAAGCAGCTCGCCAACACGAAAGTCGTGCCCGCCATCTACAATTATCAGCCCGCGGGTGTTCTCTTCTACGGCACGGTCGTCTTTTCGATCGCGGAAGCGAAACCGCGGGTCCGAATCTATCTCCACCAGGATCCGGAGGAACTAAAGAAGGAGAGTGATTTCATCGGGCCACAACCAGTTCTGGGCGGAGAATCGAAATTTCGCGGCCTGCAAATGCCGCAGGCGGAGCAACCAGTGGCAGTTTCCGGGATTGTCGATCTGCTTGTAAAGGTGGACGCCCAGGGCAAACCCAGCGTGATCACCGTCGTCGAGGAGGAACCACCTTTGCTCGGTTTTGGCCAGGCGGCGCTGACCGATTTCGAAGGAGTGCGATTCATCCCCGCGTTTCGGGACGGCGATCCGACGGCGTGCGAAACCGTCTTGCCGGTGTTCTATCCGACCGAGTAGCGCGGCCGATGTTGCCTGCGTCGTTCTTTGAGCGCGACCCGCTCACCTGCGCGCGCGAACTCATCGGCACCGAACTGGTCTGGGGCAAGTGCTCCGGGATCGTGGTGGAGACGGAGGCGTATCTCTCCCAGAACGATGAGGCGTGTCACTGCTTTGTGCGGCCCAGCACACGCGCATTTCTGGCGCGGAACAAGCCGGGCGCAGCCTACATTTATCTGAACTACGGCGTGCACTGGATGCTGAACGCGCTCACGAAAAGCGAACAGGGCTCCGGGTTTGTGCTCATCCGAGCGCTCGAACCGACCGCCGGCCTGCAGGTGATGCAGCGGCGTCGCGGGGTGGAGGACGTGCGGCGACTCTGTTCCGGTCCCGGAAAGCTCACGCGAGCCTTGCGGATCACCCGCGCCGACGACGAGCGTGATCTCTGTGCGGACGAGATGCACTGCTTCCGTGAGGCGCGCGAGGGCGCGGTGGAGATTGTGACCGACCGCCGCATCGGGATCACGAAATCTGCGGACCTGCCGTGGCGGTTCACCTTGCGCGGGAGCAAGTTTGTAAGCCGCGGTCCGAAGCTGTAGTTTTCGCGATGTCTCCGGTGAAACAGCGCGTCCTGCTGGGCATGAGCGGTGGGGTCGATTCCAGTGTGGCGGGTTATCTGCTGCGCGAGCAGGGCTATGACGTGATCGGCGTAACGATGAAGGTCTGGCCGCAGGATTGCATCTCGCGGGCGGAGGATAAATGCTGTGGCCCACAGGCGGTGGCGGATGCGCGGAGCGTGGCGCATTCGTTAGGCATTCCGCACTATGTGGTGGACGAAGCGGATCAGTTCGAGCGGCTCGTGATCGATTACTTCTCGAGCGAATACCAGGCCGGCCGCACGCCCAACCCCTGTGTGATGTGCAACGAAAAGCTGAAGTTTGGCAATCTCTGGGAAAAGGCGCAGGCGCTCGGCTGTGACTATATTGCGACCGGGCACTACGCGATCATCGAACACCAGGCAGATCATGCGGTGCTGCGAAAAGGCGCCGATTCGCGCAAGGATCAGTCTTACTTCCTGTTCAGTCTGCGCCAGGCGCAGCTGCAGCGTGCGCTCACCCCGCTTGGGGCCATGTCGAAGCCCGCGATCCGGGAAATTGCACGCACGCTTGGACTCAAAGTGGCCGACAAAGTCGACAGCCAGGAAATCTGCTTCGTGCCGGGAAACGATTACAAGGCCTTCCTGCGGTCGCACTTGAGTGAAGGCGAATTCCACGGTGGCGGCATCTACGATCTGGCGGGCAACTTCCTCGGCGACCACGCCGGGATCGAGATGTTCACCATCGGCCAGCGGAAGGGGCTTCCCGGCGGCTCACCCGCGCCGCGCTATGTGGTCGATATCGATCCGGAGACGAATCGCGTGATCGTCGGGAGCGCGGAAGATCTCGTCTCCGAAGAATTCGAAATTGATCGAGTGAACTGGGTCAGCCGCGGAATCGTGGAAGAGCCGATCGAGGTGACGGTGAAAATTCGTTACAGCCATCCCGGCACGAAGGCGACGCTGTTTCCGCTGCCCGGGGCTAGCGCGCGGATCGAGTTGCATGAGCCGCAGAAGGCGGTAACACCCGGCCAGGCCGCGGTCTTTTACGATGGCGATGTGGTGCTTGGTGGCGGCTGGATTTGCCGGCAAGTAGCGCTCGCGCCGGCCTAGCCGGCAGCGAAGGGCCGAGAAAGCCGGTATTGCCGCGAGCGTTGCGTAGGAAAGCGGCGCGAGAGCGCCGCACTCCACGACGCAGGCGCAGGGCCGGGCAGTAGGCAGGCGCGGCAGCGTCTTGGAGTGCGCCAGTATTCTGGCGCTTTTCTCGTGCACGCCCTCCACCCTTATGACGAGCCCGAGATCGCCTTTCTCTCCCGATCGCCGACGGCTTACCTCCGCTGGGTGATAGAGAATTGCGCGCGCCGACTTGTTAAGACGGTGCTGCAGATCACGCAGGAACGGCCTCCACCATTTAGCGCCGGGTGGCGATGCTCTGCGACGAGCCGGGCCCGGCCGGGCGTGCCGCAGGTGGCGCCGGGAGCGGCGGCCGCTGCTCGCTCCAAAGCGGTGGCGGCAGCGAGGAGGTGGCGCCGAGGAATGCCTCCGGCACCGAGCGATAATCCTTCCAGTCTTTCGAAACGAAGTGCCACCACTCCGTGCGCATCCCGTAGAATCCAGCGCGCGCCATCGCGCTTTGCAGCGCGATCAGATTGCGGCGCACCGTCTGGTTTGTCCCGGTATAGCGCAACATCGCGGCGTCGCTGAAATCGTCGAAATCCGTCGGCATCTTCAACTCGCGCCCTTTGGAATCCACCAGGGTCGCATCGATCGCGACGCCCCAACTGTGAAGAGAGCCGCCGGTTGAGGGATCGGCCACATAATCGTTGAAGGGCGAGAACTGCCACAACTGTTGGTGGGCGCTCTTCGGCCGGTAAGCGTCCCAGATTTTCAGACGATAACCGAGCGGGCGCAGCGTCGCCTGAGCCTCGGCCAGCCGGCGCGCCACTTCCGGCCGGGCCAGCGCCGGCATGTTCTGTGGATAAAGCGCCTTCCCGGCACAATTGTGAGAACCGGCGTAGCGCAGCTCGACCAGAATCGTGGGGTCGACCGTGCGGATGTCGACCAGCTCCGGTTCCGCGGCCGAGCCTACGCAAACCGCGGTGAGTAAAATGATGATGAAGGGAAGAACCCTTCCGAGGATGTGGCGGCTCAAAGGATGCGATAAACGGATAGGCGGAAGCACTGCCCCTGCAGTAGCAGGTTACGGGCCCGCTATGGCGGGCGCAGCGTGCTCTTTGCGATGCGCTGCAGCAGAAGTCGAGCACTATTCTCCGGAACGTTCGCGCGGATCTCGATATCGGCCCCTTGAGCGTTCACCTCCGGTCCCTGCGCGAACAGGAGCAGTTCCGAGTTTTCCAAATGGAGCCAATGTTGGGCATCGTCCCGAATGCGCTGCGCCAGTTCCTCGGCGGCCTGTGCGGTCTTCATCTTCAAGATTAGGCGGGCTTTGACGGGATTGGAAAACGACAGGCCGAGCCCGAAAATCTGCGCGGATTTCAGCAGCTCCTCGTTGAAGATCGGGCCGAAGAATCGCGCCAGGCTGGGCGGATCGCTTGAGACCAGGCGCACCGCCGTTTGTGGATCGAGGGATTGAAAACGATCGAAAAGAGAGCCCGTGATTTTCAGATCCTGCTTCACCCCGAGCCGCACCTGCACCAGCTCCTCCACGTCATTCGGCGCGCCCACCGCGAGAGTCTGCGGCCCCACGCGCGCCACCGCGAAATCCCGCCGCAAATACATCGGCAATCCACTGATCGGCCGCCGCTCGAAAGCGGGCTCGCGTTCGAGCGAGCGGATTACCGGCGTCACGTCGCCCCGGGTTTGCACGAGCACAAACTCGCGGACCGCGCCCGCCGGGCCGCTGTTGAGCGCGCGCGTCAGGCGCACTGCATCGCGCGCGAGATTGAGCACCGGGGTGCGCCGCGCATTCGCGGTGAGGCCGCTCCAGACGGCTTCCCACTCCGGAGGCTGTTCCTTTTCCCAGCGCTTCGGCAGCTCATCGCGCTGGAGCTGTTGCAGGTTGATCGAGAGAATTGCCTCCGTGTTCTGCGGCAGCCATTCTCGTTTGGCGGGCGATTGGAAGACCAGCGGCAGAATGATCGCCAGCAGGACGAGCACCGACGCGATGCTAAAGTAAAATTTGCGCAGTTCCTGCTTGTCGATCTCGCCGGAAAGGACGGCGAGCTGCGCCTTATGTTCGCTGTGCTTGTCGACCGCTGTGCGGCGACGCTGCACATGCTCGAGCAGATGCGGCGCATTCGGCGGCGCGATCCCTTGTGCGGCGAGGTGACGGCCGATGTTCAAATAGGCCGGGTTTTTGCGCTCCTCCACCGTCTGGTGATGGGTGCGCGCCTCTTTCAAGGCGTCTTGCTGGGCACGGCTGTTCTCATTCACAGCGCGATCCCGCGTCTCATATTCCGCCCGCATCCGCGCGATGCGCTTGTCGATCTCATCCAACACCGACTCCGCGAGGCCGAGCTTCTCTTTTGCGATCCGGCACGCCTCCGCGCTTCCGAGGCGGGCGCGCGTAATCTCCGCCCGTTGCTCGGGTAATTCCGCGCGCCGGCTGCTCAGCGTGGAGGTCTGCGTATCGAGATCGCCCGGGGCCGGATCGAGCGCCTGCAGAGCGGTGAGTTTCTCGAGCAACTCGCGATCCGCGGTGTCGTTATCCTGCAGGCGTTTGTCCACGCCCTGCAGCTCGCGGTGGCAAATATCGGACGCAGCCCGCGCCTCGTTCCGTCGTTGCAAGACCGGCTTTTTCTCCTCCTCGAGCCGGGCGAGGGCCTCCTGTTGTTCCTTTGCGTTCTGCTGCCGCTGCGCCTCGATCTCCTGCAGGCTTTCCTCGACCTGCGCGATGCGGAGGCCTACTTCCTTTTGCTCCTGCTCGAGCTTTTTCAGCGCCACGATCTCATTGCGCAGCTCCGGGAAATTGACCGCCTGCGCCATTCCTTCACGGCCGAGCGCGATCTCGCTGCGCTGCAGCACGCGTCGCTCGCGGCGGAGCGCCATCCGCGTCTTTTGCCGGCGCACCTTCAAGCCGAGCTCACGCAGCCCTGTGCGAATAAAGCTCACGGGGAGAATGCTACGCGAGTTGCGCGCGGCACCAACGGAAATCGCCCGGTCGGCGCCGCTCTGCTTTCGCCTTGGAACAGAAGCAGGGGATGGCTTTTCCGCTCGGGGAACTTCTACTCCTCGGCGCTCAAGGTGGCGAGCACACTCAGATCCTCCAGCGTCGTAGTGTCGCCGGTCACAACGTTTCCGCCTGCGATCTCCTTCAGCAGACGTCGCATGATCTTCCCGCTGCGCGTCTTCGGGAGCGCGTCGGCGAAACGCACTTCGTCGGGCTTCGCGATCGCGCCGATGTGCGTCCCGACATGCTGGCGCAGCTCTTCTTTTAACGCCGCTGTTGCCGCCACCCCTGTCTTCAGCGTCACGAACGCTACGACCCCCTGGCCCTTCACTTCATCGGGCCGGCCGACCACGGCCGCTTCCGCCACCTTTGCGTGACTTACGAGCGCGCTCTCCAGCTCGGAGGTGCCCAGCCGATGGCCCGCGACATTCAGCACGTCGTCGATCCGGCCGACAATCCAGAAATAGCCGTCTTCATCCCGCCGTGCGCCGTCACCGGTGAGATAGCTGTTCTTGAACTCGCTCCAGTAGGTCTTTTTGTAGCGTTCCTTGTCGCCGTAAATCGTCCGCAACATCGACGGCCAGGGCCGGCGCACGATCAGCTTGCCGCCCACGTTCGGTCCCACTTCGTTCCCTTGCTCGTCCACGATCGCGACGTCGACGCCAAAGAACGGCAGGGTCGCGCTCCCCGGTTTGGTCGCGATCGCGCCGGGCAGCGGCGAGATCATGATTCCTCCCGTTTCGGTCTGCCACCAGGTATCCACGATGGGGCAGCGCCCGCCGCCGATTTTTTCGTGATACCACATCCACGCCTCGGGATTGATCGGCTCGCCCACGGAACCAAGCAGCCGTAGCGAAGAGAGATCGTGCTTCTTCACCCACTGGTCGCCCCAGCGGATGAACGCCCGAATCGCCGTCGGCGCGGTGTAGAGGATGTTGACGCTGTATTCCTCGATGATCCGCCAGAAGCGATCCGGCTCCGGCCAGTTCGGAGCGCCCTCATACATCAAGGTGGTCGCGCCGTTCGCGAGCGGGCCGTAGACGACGTAGCTGTGACCGGTGACCCAGCCGACGTCGGCAGTACACCAGTACACATCCTCTTCGCGGAGATCGAAGACGTACTTGCACGACGAGACCGCGCCCACGAGGTAGCCGGCGGTGGTGTGCAGGATGCCCTTCGGTTTGCCCGTCGAGCCGCTCGTGTAGAGGATGAAAAGCGGATGCTCACTATCCACCGGCACCGGCGGACAATTCCCATCCACATACTCCATCTCGCGATGCCACCACACGTCGCGGCCTTCCTCGATGTGGGTATCGATGCCCGCGCGGCGGAAGACGATCACCCGCTCCACGCCGTGCCCGCCGCCTTTCAGCGCCGCGTCCACATTGTGTTTCAAG
>JBPCMX010000024.1:0-42225 GCA_051001855.1 Chthoniobacterales bacterium | reverse complement strand
CTCCTCATCCCCCATCACGTACGTCTTCCATAGATCCCGTGTTTCAATCAACGGCACTTCAGCCTTCTTTCTCTTCGTACTCTGACTTCAAACGCGCGACGACCGCGGGGTCCGCAAGCGTCGTCGTATCGCCGAGCGCCTTGCCTTCCGCGATGTCACGCAGCAGGCGGCGCATGATCTTGCCCGATCGCGTCTTCGGCAGGTCGGCGGCGAAGAGTATCTCGTCGGGCCGCGCGATCGCACCGATTTTCCTTACGACGTGCTCCTTGAGCTCGTCGGCCAGCATCGGCGTCGCGCGGACGCCCTCCTTCACCGTGACGAATGCGGCGACCGCCTGCCCCTTGATCTCGTGCGGCCTCCCCACCACGGCCGCCTCCGCGACGCTGGGGTGATCCACGAGCGCGCTCTCGACCTCCATCGTGCCGAGGCGATGGCCTGCGACGTTGAGAACGTCGTCCACGCGTCCGAGCAACCAGTAGAACCCATCGTCATCGAGCCGCGCGCCGTCCCCTGTGAAGTAGGAGCGATCGGGCCAGCGGCTCCAGTAGGTCTTCTCAAACCGCTCCGGGTCGCCGTAGATGCCGCGAAGCATCGCTGGCCAGGCCCTGGTCAGTGTCAACAATCCGCCGCCGGTCGCAACCGGCTTGCCTTCGTTGTCACGGATCTCGGCGAACACACCCGGGAACGGCCGCGTCGCAGAGCCCGGCTTCGTGCTGGTGATGCCATGCAACGGCGAGATCATGATCATGCCTGTCTCGGTCTGCCACCACGTGTCAACGATAGGGCACCGCTCACGGCCGATGTTCAAGTGATACCAGATCCACGCCTCCGGGTTGATCGGTTCGCCGACCGACCCAAGCAGCCGCAGCGTCTTCATCGGGTGTTTCTTCGGCCAGTCGACGCCCCACCGCATGAATGCACGAATGGCCGTTGGCGCGGTGTAGAAGATAGTGACGCCGTGGCGGTCGATCAGTTCCCAGAACCGGTCTTTTTGTGGCCAGTCAGGAGCCCCTTCGTACATCAGCACGGTCGCACCGTTGCTCAGAGGTCCGTAGACAACGTAGCTGTGACCGGTGACCCAGCCGATATCGGCGGTGCACCAGTAAACATCGTCGTCCCGCAGGTCGAAGACGTATTTCGTGCTCGAGTAAATTCCGACGAGATACCCGCCGGTGGTATGCAGGATGCCCTTCGGTTTTCCGGTCGAGCCGCTGGTGTAGAGGATGAAAAGCGGATGCTCGCTGTCGAGCGCCACGGGCGGGCAGTTCGCGTCGACGTATTCCATCTCGCGATGCCACCAGACATCGCGTCCCTCCTCGATGTGGATGTCGTTTCCGGCGCGGCGGAAGACGATCACGCGTTTGATCGAAGTCGCGCCGCGGAGCGCGTCGTCGACATTCTGCTTCAGCGGAACGATCGCGCCCCGCCGGTAGCCACCATCAGCGGTGATGACGGCCGTCGCGCCGCAGTCCGCGATGCGATCGCGAATGCTGTCTGCACTAAACCCGCCAAACACGACCGAGTGGACCGCGCCGATCCGGGCGCAGGCGAGCATGGCGATCGTCGCTTCCGGAATCGCGGGCATGTAGATGATGACGCGATCGCTTTTGCGGATCGCGTTTCGCTTCAGTACATTCGCGAACCGGCAGACATCGCGATGCAGTTGCTGGTAGGTGATCGTTCGTTTGTCTCCGGGTTCACCTTCCCAAAGGATCGCCGCTTTGTTGCGGTTGGGACCGGTGAGATGCCGGTCGAGGCAATTCTCGGAGACGTTCAGTTTGCCGCCGACGAACCACTTCGCGAAGGGCGCCTTCCATTGCAGCACCTCGCGCCACGGCTTTTGCCACGTAAGCTCCTTCGCCTCGCGCGCCCAAAATTTATCGGGCGCCTTGATCGATTCGCGGTATTTCCGCTGGTAATCTTCGAAGCTGCCGATGCGCGCCTTCTTCGCGAAAGTCCGCGCTGGTTTAAAGACGCGTTTCTCGATCAGGTGAGACTCAATATTGTCGGCAGCCATGGCGGGATTTTCTTTTCAATAGGGCGAAGACTTTTTAGGGGCAAGCCTTCCGGCGCCTGTTCTCCGGCGAAAGCGCGCGGGAATCCGGCTCGCCGTTGGACGAGGCGCGCGCGGTGCGACACTATACCCGCTCGCCATGTCCCGCAGCCGTTCACCGCTCCTCGTCCTCTTCTTCACGGTCTTCATCGACATGGTGGGCTTTGGCGTCATCATTCCGGTGCTGCCGCTCTATGCGGATCGTTTTCACGCTACGCCGCTGCAGATCGGCTTGCTCACCGGCATTTATTCGGGAATGCAGATCATCTTTACGCCGCTCCTCGGCAAACTATCGGACCGCTACGGACGCCGGCCGGTGCTGCTCTTCAGCATTGCTGGGACGGCGCTGGGCTTTGCGCTGATGGGTGCAGGCCGGTCGCTGCTGATGCTCTTCGTGGCGCGGATCATCGCGGGGGTGACGGGCGGGAACATCTCGATTCCGCAGGCTTACATCGCGGATGTGACGACGCCGGAGACGCGCTCGAAATCGATGGGAATGATCGGCGCGGCCTTCGGCCTGGGATTTACGTTCGGCCCGATGATCGGCGGAATCATGAGCCGCGTCTCGTACGCTGCGCCCTTTTACTTCGCGGCAGCTCTCGCGGCGGTGAATTGCGCGCTGGTTTACTTCATCCTGCCGGAAAGTCTCTCGCGCGAACACCGCATCGCCCCACACAAGAAGGCCTCGACTGCAGAAGTGTTCCGCCACGGTAATGGCTGGATGTTTGGCCTGGTGGTGGCGACTTACTTTTTCCTGACGGGCAGCTTCACCATTATGACGACTCTGTTTGCGCTCTTCACTGAGCGGCGCTTCGGCTACGACGCGCATGCGAATGGCTACATCTTTGGTTTCATCGGGATCGTCACGGTGGCTGTGCAAGGCGGCTTGATCGGCCGGGCGGTAAAGCTCTTCGGCGAGACAGCACTGTCGCGGGTCGGGTTGATCGTCACCGCGATGTCGCTCGCGGCGCTACCTTTCAGTAATGGCCTGGGCACATTGCTGGCGGCTTGCGCAGGTCTTGCGATCGGAAGCAGTCTCGCCAGTCCCACGCTCAACGGTCTCGCCTCGCAAATGGTGGAACGCAGCTGGCAGGGACGCGCGCTCGGCGTGGTGCAATCGGCCGGCAGCGCCGCGCGCCTGCTCGGGCCGCTCCTCGGCGGGTTTTTGCTCATGATGGATTTGCGGAAACCGGTGGGGCACTACGCGGAAACGCCGTTTTACGTGGCGGCGCTCCTCTGCCTGGTCGGCGCCGGGCTCGCGTTTTGCCTGAAGCGTCCCGCAGCGGACCGGATTCCTGAGAGCATTCCGGTCGGCTCGAGCGTATAGGTTCGGATGACTCGCAAAGGACAAGTGGCCGCAGTCGCCGCCGGGGCTGCACTCGCGGCCTGGCTGCTCGGTCGCGGGATTGCTCCGCGCTTTTCGTGGGCGGGCAAGGTGGTGCTCATCACGGGCAGCTCGCGCGGTCTCGGGCTGGTGCTGGCGCGCCAGCTCTGCGCGCTCGGCGGGCGCGTGGTTTTGTTGGCGCGGGATCAGGTGGAACTGCAACGGGCGCACGATGAGCTGGCGCAGACCGGCGGGGATGTCTCGATGTTGCCCTGCGATCTGCTCGACCAGGCGCAGTGCGAACACGCGATCCGCGACGTGGTGCGGCACTACGGCCGGCTCGATGTGTTGATTAACAACGCCGGCACCATCGAAGTGGGACCGCTCGCGCACATGGAACGCGCGGATTTCGAGAAAGCGATGCAGCTGCACCTCTGGGCGCCGTTCACGCTGATGTCGGCAGCCATCCCGCAGATGCGGATGCGCGGCGGCGGGCGCATCGTGAACATTGCCTCGATCGGCGGACGGATCGCGGTGCCGCATCTGGCGCCTTATTGCGCGAGCAAATTCGCGCTCGCCGGGTTATCCGACTCCATGCGGGCGGAGCTGGTGCAGGATGGAATTTATGTGACCACCGTCTCGCCGGGGATGATGCGCACGGGTTCGCATGTGAATGCCCAATTCAAAGGCAAGCATGCGGAGGAATTCGGCTGGTTTGCGACCGCGAATGCGATGCCGGGCTTGTCGATGAAGGTCGAACGGGCGGCGGCGAAGATCCTGCAGGCGTGCCGCCGGGGACAACCGTCTCTTACCCTCACGCTCGCAGCTCGTGGCGCGATCATCGGCAACGCTGTGCTCCCAAATCTCACCGCGCAAGCCTTGAATCTGGCGCATCGGCTGCTGCCCGGCGCAACCGATGCGTCCGGCGACAAGCTGCGCACCGGCGGCGCGAGTCGCTCCCGGGAAGTCACGCCGGAGTGGATGACATATCTCGCAGATCAGGCGATCGCGCCGAACAATGAACGCCGCGAGCACGGCGCGATCTCCAGCCGCAGCTGAAGGCCCAGCCCGGCTTGCGTTTCACAGCATGATCCCGGCTGCTGCGAATGGAAGTCGCGGCGAGACACGCTTGATCGAAGCTGCCGCGCGATGGGGAGTTCCTCGAAGCGGTGCACGAGCTCACGTGCGCCGTGTGGCTCACTGCGCGCATTCTTCAAAAGTATGGGACCTGCCGCGCAATAAAGCGAGCGCTTCCCCGGCCAGATGAAGGGAGCCCGCGACAAGCACGCGCGCCGATCTTTCCTGCGCAATCCGGAGTGCTTCGGCACAGGAAAGCGCCGTCTCGCAGGGCACGTCCGGAGTCGTCGCAGCGATGATCGCGGCCAGCTCGCCCGGAGGCATGACACGCTCGCCCTTGAACTGCGGGAGCACGGCGAAATCGATGATCTCCCGCAGCGGCTCGTAGATCGCAGCCGCGGCTTTGTCGGCCAGCACACCGAACACGAGTGTCGCTTTTTCGTCGCCGAAAATCTCCCTCCAGGTAGCGGCGAGGACGCGTGCGCCCGCGGGATTGTGCGCGCCGTCGATCACGATGCGCTCGCTGCAGCGCTGAAAACGGGCGGGCCATTCGACCGTCGCGAGTCCATGCGCGATCGCATCTGCACTCAGGCCAAGCTGCGCGACGCGGCAGGCAGCGATCGCGAGGGCGGCGTTCTCTTTCTGGTGCGCCCCGGCGAGTGCGATCCTTTCCCGCGCCGGTTCGCTGCTGAACTCAATCGAGCTGCCGCAATCGAGAGCGCGGGCGCGCAGAATCCGCTCTACTTCCGGCCTCTGCGCCGCGCTCACAACCGGCACGCCCTGCTTGATAATTCCCGCCTTTTCACCCGCGATTTCTTCGATCGTGCTGCCCAGCCATTTCTGATGATCGAGATCGACTGGAGTGATCACCGACACGACCGGAGTCACGGCATTCGTGGCGTCAAGCCGGCCGCCCATCCCGGTTTCCAGCACGATGATTTCGCATCCGCGCTCCCGGAAGTGATGGAGCCCCAGCGCGGTGGCGATCTCGAAAAACGTCGGGTGCGGTTCCCAGTCGCGGATTAGCTCGCGGAGCATGGATAACCCATGAGCCACTTCCGCGGCGGCGATCATCTCACCGTTCACCTGAATGCGCTCCCGGAAGGTGACGAGGTGAGGGGATGTGAAGAGGCCCGTGCGATATCCCTGCGCGCGCGCCATTGCGGCGATCATGGCGCAGACGGAGCCTTTCCCATTCGTGCCGGCGACATGTACGATGCGCTGCTCTGGGCCGGGAACGCTGAGCGCGCCGAGTAGCCGCCGGATATTGTCGAGCCCGAGCTTGATCCCGAACAGCTGGGTGCCAAAGAGCCACGCCAGCGCTTCGCGCTCGTTCACCGTGCGGAAGCGAAGTAGCTGAGGAGCTGCGCCACCTGCGCGCGCATTTTCTTGCGGTGCACGATCAGGTCGATCAAGCCATGCTGCTCCAAAAACTCCGCGGTTTGAAAGCCCGGCGGCAAGTTTTGATGCGTCGTCTCCTTGATCACGCGTTGCCCGGCGAAGCCCACCATGCTCCCGGGCTCCGCAAGGATGACATCGCCTAACGAGGCGAAACTCGCCATCACGCCGGCGAGGGTGGGGTTCGTGAGCACAGAGATAAAAGGCAGCCGCTCGCACGCGTGTTTCGCCAGCGCGCCGCTGGTTTTTGCCATCTGCATGAGGCTGAGCATGCCTTCATACATGCGCGCGCCGCCCGAGGCGGAGATGACCACGACAGCGCAGCGATTTTGCGTCGCCCACTCGATCGCACGCGTGATCCGCTCGCCGGCCACCGAGCCCATTGATCCTCCGAGGAAGCTGAAATCCATCACCGCGAGCGCGAGTTTGTATCCTTCGAGCAACCCGTGACCGCTGATGACCGTGTCGGATAAGCCGGACGTCTCCTGATGCTTCTGCAACCGGTCCTTGTAGGTCGCGACACCTTGAAAAAGGAGCGTGTCGACGGAGCGCAGCCCCACATCCATTTCTACAAAGCTGTCGGGGTCGAGCAGATGCGCGATGCGCTCGCTCGCTCCCTGCAGGAAATGGTAATCGCAGCGCGGGCAGACCCGCTGGTTCTGCGCCAGCTCGAGCTCGTGCACCACCTCCTCGCAGCCGGGACATTTCTGCCACAGTCCTTGCGGCATTTCGCGCTTGCGGCCCTGGGTCCGAAGGGTTGGTCTTTTGAAAATCGCCATGGAGTCAAGCTCGCGCCGCGGTCGCGGCATACACGGAAATCGCCCCGCCAGCCTTCAGCACCCGCGCACATTCGCTCAAGGTGGATCCGGTGGTCAGCACGTCGTCAATTAGCAGCACGCGTAATCCTCGCACGTCCGCCTTTTTGCGTAAACGAAAGGCGTCACGCAAGTTTTCGATTCGCTCGGACCGGTCGAACATCGTCTGGGTAGTGGTATAACGAATCCGCTCCAGAACCGGCTTCATCGGCAATCCCGTCCGCCGGCTCATGATCTGCGCCAGCAACTGCGCCTGGTTGAAACCGCGGTCGCGCTGCCGCGCCGGATGCAGCGGCACCGGGATTACAAGATCGATCCTCCGACCGACAAGCCGCGGATCATCGAGCGTCTCCAGGAGCCAGTCGGCTACCGGGTAACGCAGATGAATCTCCTTCCCGTATTTGAACTTGTGAATCACTTCGCGAACGACGCCGCGGCTGCGGAAAGCCGCGACCGCAGCCTCAAAGTGCAAAACGCGCTCTGTGCAATTCGCGCACGAGAACACCTCCGTGATCGCACCGGAGAATGGCTGCGAACAGCGCGCGCAGAAGGGCGGCTTGATCCGCGGCGCGTTCTTCGCGCAGCTCCCGCAAAGGTAGACGTCCTGAGCAATCGGCACATCGCAAACCGCGCAGAACGCGGGGTAAAGCAGCGCGATGAGCGATCGCAGCGGCTCAATTTTTTGCAGTTTCCACATGTCGCAGCCAGGCCCGCAGCAGGGCCCAACTCAGCAGCGCCACGCCTAATGGGGCGATCCCTACGAGCAGGTTTCGGCCGATCCACGGGAGCAATTCCATTTCGCGGCTGGCCAACTTATTAAACAGAGCGCTGGCGGAGATCCATCCGGCGTGGAGCCCGATTGGCAGCCACAACGAGCGGGTGCGAAGCCGGGCGTCGGCCAGAATCCAGCCCAGAAGAAACAAGGTCGTGAACGCTGCCGCCACCAGGAATGGCTGATGGAATTGCGCAAAGGAGTTCGCGAGCGAAACGAAACCGGAGCTCCAGGTCACAGTTGGCGACGTCTGTTCCGGCGCCTTCAAGAAGTGAAGGATCGAGAAAAGCGCCGACGTGGAGAGCACCGCAAAAAAGGGCGAGCCGGCCCGCAGCAGAATCCCAAGGATCAACCCGCGGAAGAGCGGCTCCTCGATGAACGGCACCACCGCCGCGGAAACCATCCGCCCGAGAATCGCTCCTGCGGGAAACGAAGCCCGCAGCGAGTAGATGTGCAGCGCCAGGAGCACTCCACCCAGGCAGAGCAGGGGAACCGCCGCGATGAGCCAGCCGATTCCCGCATCGCGAAAGCGGTGTTCATTCGGCACCAGCTCCAAGTCGCGATAGCTGCGCATCTCGAGCGAGCGCAGCAGCGGCCACAGGAATAAGACCGCCCCGAGGAGCAGCGAACGGTGGAAGAACGTCTCGAAATCCCGGCCCCTGAGAAACGTCAGGAAATCATGGCTCAGCCATTGCGCAGTCCAGTAAAGCACCGGCGCCGCCAGCGCGCCAAACAGCACCGTCGCAAAGAAGTAGGCGAGCAGTCGGGCTGCGTCTTTCAAGATTCTATGTAGAATGCCCGCGCGATGCGCAGTCAACATGTATGGAAGGAAAAGGACGCCGAGGGGCGCAAGCGGGAGGTCCGCGTGACGAAGTTCGGCGGCCATTGGAAGTTCCAGGCGAAGTATCAGGACGAGGCTACCTGGACCTATTACGAGCGTCCGTTGCCCGCCGATCTCGCCTACGCCCGTGACCTTATTTTTCGCAAATATCAGCGTCGCCGAGCCTCAGCGGAGGATGTGGAGGCGTTGGATCAGCTTCTTCGGCTTTATGCACCGGAAGGAAACGCGAAACCGTCCTAAGCAATTCGTGCGAGGCTACCTATGGTCACATTCACGTTACATACAGAACAAATAACATAATTTTCTGTTATACCGGGGATATATTGCGTATCTCGCACACTCTCTGGCCTTTAACAGCTTAACTTCCTCTTCCTGATCTCGTGCCAAAGAAAATGCGCCTCGATCTCGCCCTTGTCGCGCGTGGCCTTTGTACCAGCCGCGAGCAAGCTCAGCGCGCTGTCATGGCCGGAACAGTCAAACTCGGGGACCGCGTCCTCACCAAATCGTCCGTCTCCGTCGACCCGGAGGCCGAACTCACGGTCGCTACCCCACCGAAATTCGTGGGCCGAGGGGGCATGAAGCTCGAGGGCGCGCTCGATCACTTTGGCCTTGATCCGAGCGGCCAGATCGCCCTCGACATCGGCGCCTCCACCGGCGGCTTCACCGATTGCCTCCTGCAGCGCGGTGCCGCCAGGGTCTATGCGATCGATGTCGGCCACGGGCAATTGGCTTGGAAAATCCGCCAGGATCCGCGCGTCATTGTTCGCGAAAATCTCAACGCCCGGCATCTTCTCCCGACCGACATTCCAGAGGCGATTGACCTCTGCGTTATGGACGTTTCCTTCATTTCGCTGACTTTGATCTTGCCGAACGCCTTCCAAGCATTGACTGCAACCGGAGTGGTTCTCGCGCTCATTAAGCCGCAATTCGAGCTCCAGCCGCAAGATGTCGGACGCGGCGGGATCGTCGCCGACCCTGCGCTCCACCGAAAGGCACAACGCAAGATCCTCGATTTCATCGCCAACCAGCAGCACACCGCCTTAGGGACCGTCCCGTCGTGCATCACCGGCGCCGACGGCAACCAGGAATTCTTCGTATGCGCCCGCAGATAATCGGCCTCGTCGCGCACACGGGCAAGCCGGGAGCCGCCGAGCTGGTGCGCGCTGTTCGAGCCGAGTCAGTGCGCCGACAGCTGGACGTCCTCCTGGAAACCGCCACCGCCCAACTGATCGGCGAAACATCTCCTCATACCGTCGCCGATCTTGGCCGCGCCGTCGATCTCATCGTGGTCCTTGGCGGTGACGGCACGATTCTCGGCGTCGTCGGCGCCCTCGGCCCTGAAATCAAGCCCATCTTCGGCATCAACATTGGCTCCCTCGGTTTTCTCACCTGCGCCGCCTCGTCCGCTTATCTGCAGGCCGTCGACTGCATCGCAGCCGGGAAAATCGAGTTCAGCGCACGCACTCTCCTCGAGATCCGCCACGATCCCGTGGGTCCGGCCCAGCCGCAGATTCTCCGCTGCTTGAACGACGCCGTCTTCAGTCGCGGCGAAATTTCCCGCCTGATCCGCCTTGGCGTCCGGGTGAATGGGGAACTCCTCACGGAATTCAACGCCGACGGTCTGATCATCGCCACGCCTACCGGGTCGACTGCTTATTCTCTCTCCGCCGGCGGCCCGATCCTCGCGCCAGAGTCCGGCGCCCTCGTCATCACTCCCATCTGTCCGCACACCCTCACGAATCGCTCCATCATCATCGACGACTCCGCCACGGTCGAGGTCCAGGCCACCGAGCGCGATCACCCCGTCTACCTCAGCATCGACGGCCGGCAGCCAATCCACATCGAGTCCGGCTCCGTTGTCCGGATTGCCAAGGCGCGGGAAACCTTACCACTGGCCGCGCTGCCTGGCGTCTCCTTTTTCAGTGTCGTCCGCCAGAAGCTGAAATGGCGGGGGAGCAACGTCTAAGCCCTTGGAATCGGCCTCACAAACATCCCAGAACAACATCAGACAATATATGTCATATAAAGTAAAGATTGATCATGGCAGCTATATGACAGGCATTTCTCACATAGATAGTGAGCGGTGCGAGAAAGTTCCCCTTATCTATCGCATGAACCTCGAAGAAACCGAGGAAGAGCACGCAGAGCACCTATCCCGGCAAAGACGCGCAACGATAAAATCCGCCCGCGCCCTCCCGCCGGGGAAAGACTTTCCTGGCCAAGGGATGCCAGATGAAACTGATTTTCTTCCCCCTGATCCTAATCCTGCTCCAAATTCCCGAACCGGGCCGCACGATGCAACGCGGAAGGCGCTTTCTCTCACGATTGTTGCGCAGTGAATCCGCTGACTGAGAAGCTTTTGCTATATTACTTACGCGTGTCACGGTGTTCTGTTCGAGGCTGATTCCACAAGGTTTTGCAGCGAAAAGACGTGTCAGTTTGGCGCTGCGGCGGGGGCGAATTGCTTCAGGCGGAAAGCGGCGTGCGCCGCCTGTGCAGCCCGGTCCGCGTCCGCTTCGTCGACGACGACGGCGATACGGATTTCGGAGGTGGAAATGAGCTGAATGTTGATCCCGGCGGCTCCCAGACATTCGAAAAGGCGCGCCGCTACCCCGGCGTGCGAACGCATGCCGATGCCGACGACGCTCAGCTTTGCAACAGGTCCGTGGGCGCTGTAGCTCCGGGCGCCGATCGCATGCACAACTGGGGTGAGCGACTGCTCGGCGGCTGGCAGGTCTGCTTCGTTGATCGTGAATGACATGTCGGTGTGGCGCTCCGACGAGGCATTCTGCACGATGATGTCGACCAGAACCCCGGCGGAAGCGACCGCAGAAAAAATGCTACTCGCCTTGCCGGGCGCATCTGGAACACCAGCGACCGTCACTTTAGCCTGTCTGCGCTCGAGACTGACGCCGCGGATGAGGACGTCTTCCATATTGGCGGTCTCTTCCTTGGCGACGGTGCCGGGGTTTCGATTAAAGCTGGAGCGGACCTCGAACGGGATGCTGAATTTCTTCGCGAACTCCACGGCCCGAGATTGCATGACCTTCGCCCCCGCACTCGCAAGTTCGAGCAATTCATCGTAGGCAATCTCCCTGAGCTGAGCGGCGTCCGGAACAACCCGCGGGTCGCAGGTAAATACTCCGTTTACATCGGTGAATATCTGGCAAGCGTCTGCATTCAAGGCACCTGCGAGTGCGATTGCCGTAAGATCGGAGCCCCCGCGACCAAGCGTGGTGGTTTCACCGTCGGTGGTCTGCCCTTGGAATCCAGCGACGACGACGATGTAGTCTTCGGAGAGTAGTTCGTGGACCTGTTTGGGGCTGATGTTGGCGATCCTGGCGCGGGTGTGGGCGCGATCGGTTAGGATGCCGGCCTCTGCGCCGCTGAGCGAGATTGCCTTTCCCCCGAGGGCGTTGACGGCCATCGCGGTGAGGGCGATGGCGGCTCGCTCGCCCGTGGCAAGGAGGACATCCAGCTCACGCGGGCTCGGTGCGGGAGACGTTTCCCGCGCGAGCCGGATCAGGTTATCGGTCACTCCGGCCATCGCGGAGATCACCGCGACGACGCGGCAGCCTTCCCGCTGCGTCTCAAGGAGGCGCTGGGCAACGGATCGAATCCGGTCCGGGTCGCCCACGGAGGTGCCGCCGTATTTCTGAACGATCAGACGCATGACGGGCGGCGGAGGAGGTCGAAAGACACGGGCGGAACCGTTTTCGCCGAACTGGCGCCGCTGTCAAGGCATACAGAGCGGGGTCCCCTCCGGCGCTGCGCGCGGCGGCCGGCCAGGCTAGAAATCGATGGCGCGGAGGACATCGGCTTCCTGCGGCGGGACGGCAGTGGCGGCGCTGAAACGGACGGATGCGGGATCCTTCAAGCCGTGACCGGTGACGGTGCAGACGATGCAGCTGCCCTCGGGCAGCTGATCGAGTGGATAAGAAGGCTGTTGACGCGCGTCGAGGGACTTGAAGAGACCGGCAATAGATGCGGCGCTGGCGGGTTCGACGAAGAGGCCTTCGTGGCTCGCGAGCCATTGTTGCGCGGCGAGTATTTCTTCATCAGTGACAAGGTCGATGGCGCCGCGCGATTCGCGAATGGCGGCCGTGGCGGATTCCCAGCTGGCCGGGTTCCCGATGCGGATGGCGGAGGCGATCGTCTCCGGTTGCTCGATTGTCCGACCGTGGAAAATGGGAGCGGAACCGGCCGCCTGAAAGCCGAGCATGGCCGGAGACTTGGTGGCGTGGCCGAGGCGCTGGTATTCCTGATAACCGCGCCAGTATGCGGTAATATTTCCCGCGTTGCCGACCGGGAGAATGTGAACGTCGGGCGCATCGCCGAGATCCTCTATGATTTCGAAAGCAGCGGTCTTCTGCCCTTCGATGCGATCAGGGTTGATGGAATTCACGATCGCGAAGTCGGGCCGCCGCCCCAGTTCGCGCACGACGCGGAGGGCGTCATCAAAATTGCCCTCGATCGCCACGACCTTTGCACCGTAGGCGTAGGCCTGCACCAGCTTGCCACTGGCGATCTTCCCCGCCGGCAAGATCACCGCGCAGCGAATCCCCGCCCGTGCGGCGTAGGCCGCGGCCGAGGCGGAGGTATTCCCCGTCGAAGCGCAAATGACGGCAGCGATTCCCCGCTCCGCCGCTTTGGAAACGGCCAGAGTCATGCCGCGATCTTTAAACGAGCACGTCGGGTTCAGCCCTTCGTATTTGACGAACACGGCACAGCCTCGGCCGACCATTTCACTGAGTCGCGGACACGGCAGCAACGGCGTACTCCCCTCGCCCAGTGACACGATCGGTGTGGCGTCCGTCACAGGCAGATGATCGCGATAACGCGCGATGACTCCTCGAGTTTTCGCGGGTCTTCGCTCGCTCGCCACGCTCATTATTTATCTATAACCAGTTTGCCGCGCCGAAACAGGACGATCGCGATGAAGGAGGGCGCGCTCCGGAGATAGACTTTTCCGCGCGTCCCTTTGGGCGGAAAGCCATTGCAAACTCTGTGCTCTCGCCTTCCGTTAGCACCGCCGTTTCCGCCGAACCAAACCCGCGCCATCATGTCTGCTCTCCGCAAAGAAGATAAGCTCCGGCTCCTCACGATTCTGCTGGAGAGCCGGCACGGTGACCTCCGCGAGCAGAATCTGAACCGGCAGGGTAAAGGCCATTTCCATGTCTCCGGCATGGGCCATGAAGGTCTGGCCGCGCTTGGATTCCTGCTGCGGGATGGCGATTTCATCTGCCCTTATTATCGCGATCGCGGCCTCGTGCTGGGCCGCGGCGTGGCCTCCGCGCAGCTGGCGCTCGATTATTTTGCGAAACGCCATGGCCAGAGCCACGGCCGGCAGATGCCGTCGCACTATAGCTATGCGGAGCGCGGCATCTGGAGCGTGCCGACACCGACTGGCGCGCAACTGCTACCCGCGTGTGGCCTCGCCTGGGGGATCAAGCTCGACCAGAAACCAAACGTCGTCGTGACAACGATCGGTGATGCCGCGACCCGGCAAGGCGACTTCTACGAGGCTGTTTGTTTCGCGAAAGAACGGCAGCTGCCGGTCTTATTCGTAGTCGAGGATAATAAATACGGCATCAGCAGCCCGACGAAAGAGATCACACCGCGGGCGCTCGATGTCCTCCAGCCGAACGACTGGCAGATCGTGGACGGGACAGATTTGCAGCGGGTTTACGATGCCGGGGCGACTGCATTCGAAGCCATGCGGGCCGGCCAGGGTCCGGCGTTCTTCTGGGTCACGATGGAACGGCTCTCCAGCCACACCAGCTCGGACGATCACAAGCTTTACCGCAGCGCGGAGGAAATCGAGGCGTTGGAAAAAGGTGATCCGCTCCGCATCTGGAGCGATCGGCTGATCAGCGAAGGCGTGATCACGGCGGAGGATTACGCGAAGCTCGACCAGGAGATCAAGGAGCGCGTTCGAAAGGAATTCACCAAGGCCGAGCGCGCGGAAGATCCGCTCGCGGAGGAGCTGGAACTGCAGGTCACAGGCCAGCTTCCGCAGCTCGACGACGAGGTGCTTCCAGCCGGCAAATACCGGATCGGCGACACCGTGAACAAGGCGCTCCGACTCGGCCTGGAAAAAGATCCGCGCCGCATTCTCTTCGGCGAAGACATCGAGGATCCGAAAGGCGGCGTCTTCCGCCTCACCCAGAAGCTCTCCACCGAATTCCCGGAGCAGGTTTTCAATTCTCCGCTCGCAGAGTCGACGATCTTCGGCGTCGGCTGCGGGCTCGCCTCCTACGGCAAGCGGCCGGTCTTCGAGCTGCAATTCATCGACTTCATCGGGCCGGCCTGGAACCAGCTCGTGACCAATCTATCCACTTTGCGCTGGCGTTCCTTCGGCACCTGGACTTGCCCGATGGTGATCTACGCTCCATACGGCGCCTATCTGCCGGGCGGGAGTCTCTGGCACAGCCAGGCGAATGAGGCCGCCATCGCGCACATGCCCGGCATCAATATTGTGATCCCGAGCACGCCGGAAGACGCCGCCGGTCTGCTTTGGACCGCGATGCACTGTGAGGACCCGACGTTTGTCCTCATCCCGAAGCATCTGCTTTGGGCGGAACATGAATCGCGGGAACCGATCCGCGCCGTCCCTCTGGGTGTCGCGCGGAAACGCCATGCCGGCTCGGACGTCACACTCGTGGCGTGGGGCAATACCGTGGAAAAATCGCTCGAGGCGCTCGAGCAGATCGGGGCCGACGCAAGCGTGGACCTGCTCGACCTCCGCTCGATTTCCCCCTGGGATCGCACTGCCGTGGAGGAATCGGTGCGCCGCACCGGCCGCCTCGTCGTCGTGCAGGAGGACAGCGAAAATTGCAGCGTCGGGCAGATGATCATCTCGCACCTCGCAGCGCAGCCGGATGTCTGGAGAGAATTGCTCGCGCCGCCTATTCTCGTGAGTAAAGCAAACGTCATGATCGGCTACAACCCGATCTACGAATACGCCGCGCTCCCTGATGTGGAGCGGATCGTGGCCGCCGTGCAGCGCACCATGTCCGGCAGCAGCGCACGGCCGATGCCTGTTGTCGCCAGGGTCGCCGACCCCGGCAGCACCGCGCCATCCCAGATCGAGCAACCGGGGCCGGCGACCTCGGCTACAGCCAGTCAAGAGCGCCCCCAAAGCATCACCGTCCCGATCATGGGCGAAGGTATCCGCAATGCCAAAGTCGTCGCGCTCCTGAAGCAACCCGGCGACGCCGTCGAACTGGACGATCCGCTTTGCGAAGTCGAAACCGACAAAGCCGTTTACCCGATCGAGTCGTCGTTCAAAGGCACGATGGGCGACTGGAAAACGGAGGTCGGCGCCACCGTCGATATCGGAGAAGAAATCGGGACGGTCGTGAGTGCCGAAACTTCCTGGGAAGACCAGATGCAGGCGACGGCGGAAGTTTCTCCGGACGCGCCCCCACCAAACAGAACCGCCGCCCAGAGCGCGCCTCCGCGTCGCGCGACAGCGCCGGCCGCTTCCCGTCAGCCGGTCGCGATTGAGCCGGCGCTTTCGCCTACCATCACGCGCCGCCTGGGTCGAGTCGTCCCAGCTAACCTACAGATCGACGCGCGATGGGACGCCATCCGCGAGGCGCGCGCTGTGGCGAAGAAAGACGCGCGGGAATGCGCCGCCACTCCTTCGGTCATGGTCGCGTGGGCCGTTGTCCGCGCGATGGAGAAGCATGCGCCTTTCCGGCGGATCATGCTCGACGACGACAGCATTGTGGAGAACACGGAGTTCGATCTAGGAATGGCGGTTTCGCTCGAGAACGACCGGCTCGCGACTGCGATCGTTGCGAAAGCGAACACGCGCGACTGGAGTGATTTCGTGCAGTGCTACAACGTCGCCGTGGAAGAGACGCGCGCCGGCCGCGTGGACGCGGTGAACGCGCCGCTCGTCATCAGCAGCCTCGGAGCTTTCGGCGTCCGCGCGGCCGCTCCGATCGTGGTGCCGCCCTCGGTCGGGACGCTCTTCGTTGGTTCCGCGCATCACGAACTGCTCGGAAGCCAAAACGGCAATCAGACCGCGGAAGTCATCACGCTCTCGCTCACCTTTGATCACCGGGTCGTGAACGGCGCCGGCGCGGCCAACTTCGTCCGCGAAATTAAAAATCAGATCGAGACATTCCGGATTCCGGAGGCAGAGACCGTCTCCTGACGACCGGGGAGGCGCTGCGCCTAACGCGTCGGTTCCTTTCTCGAATCCGTGGACGAGCCGCCTTCCGGCGGCGTCTCCGGCACGGAAGGAATACTCTCCGGGCTGATGAATTCTTCCTGCGGTGCGTCGGTCGTCGCCGCGGTTACTTTCTTGTGCCTTTCGCCTTCTTTTTCGTCTCCCATGATATCACTGAATCGCGGGAGGGAATCCCCGTGGTTGCGGTGCGGTGCTGGTGAAGCCGGGGGTTAACTGGCGGCGTTCCACGTCTTGGAGAGCCGGGTCGCCGGAAGATCGGGAATCGCGATATAGTGGGAAGTGTCGTTGAAGAGAGTCAGACGCGCGCGCGCAGGATCTTTGAAATCGACGATGCTCAGGGAAGCGGGATCGAGATCGAGATTATCGCGATAGCGCCGCGGATCGAAGCCCAGGAGTGAGCTGAGGAGCAGACGGATCGTCGCCTTGTGCGAAACCACGAGAATCTCTGCCCCGGGATTCATCCGCACCAACTCGAGCAAAACCGGGAGGGCACGCGCCGTCACCGCCAGTCCGCTCTCCCCGTCCGCGGGCGCGAAAGCGTAGGGATCCTTCTCCCAATCTGCCGTCTCTTCAGGAAATTGCGCTTCCACTTCCCCGCGCGTCTTCTGTTCCCAGTGGCCGTGTGAAATTTCGCGCAAGCCATCGCGCGTCTGCACTTCGATCTTGTGCGGCTGCGCGAGAATGGTCGCCGTCTCCACCGTGCGTCCGAGCGGCGAGGCGTAGACCGCGGCGATTGGTTCCGCGCCCAGCCGCGCCGCCAGGAGACGCGCTTGTTCGCGGCCACCCTCGGATAGCTCCACATCCGTCGCGCCCGCAAAACGATCTTCCGCGCTCAAAACCGTGGCGCCGTGGCGCACCATCAGAACTCGTGTGATCATCGCTTGTTCGAAAAGCGGGCCGCCGCGCGACCTGCACGCGTGCCAGTCGAGAAGCAACCCTGCAGCAGATATCCACCGGTCGGCGCTTCCCAGTCAATCATTTCGCCCGCGGCGAAAAGACCGGGGCACCTCCGCAACATGAGCATTTCATCGAGTTCGTCCCAACAAATGCCGCCGGCCGACGAGATTGCTTCCGCGATCGGGCGCGGCCCGGTCAGCTGCAACGGCAACGCTTTCACCCGCCTAACGAGTCGCTCGGGCTCCGCCGTCTCCTCCCCGAAGAGCGTCTGGAGTAACGCCGCTGCCGCCGGACTCAGCTTCAGCGACCGCTGCCAATTGGATTCGCTCGGCGCAGCCGCGAGCCGCGCATGGAGCGCTGCGGCGGTGAGCTGCGGCTTCAGGTCGAGCGTGATCATGGGCGAGCGCATTTCCCGCAACGCCGGTCCCAGCCGGTAGATCGCGCCGCCTTCGAGGCCGTAGCGCGTGATGAGCAGCTCGCCGGAAACCGATTCGGCCCCGACGGAGGCGGTCAGGTTTTTCAGCGGCAATCCTTCCGCCCGCTCGAGCAAATCGGCCGGCCAATCGACCTCCCAGCCGCAGTTCGCGGGCACCCAGGGCGCGATCGCTACGGCCATCCCGGTAAGGATCTGCGGCCAGCTTCCATCCGAGCCAGTGTCTGGCCAGGAGGCGCCGCCTAGAGCCAGGACCACGGCCTTTGCCGCCACGGAGAACGACTCCTCCGCCCGCTCGAGAGTTGCGCTCCAGCCAACGCCTGCCGGGCGCAAACTCGCGAGGCGCGCTCCGGTTCGAATATCGACCTCGAGGCGGCGCAGCCGCTCCATCCAGGCGCGCAGCAAGACAGCCGCTTTTTGGCCGCGCGGGAAGACACGCCCGCTGGTGCCGTGATATGTTTCCACGCCCACTTCGCTCGCCCAAACTTGCAGTTCGACCGGCCCAAACTCCGCGAGCAAATCGCGCCACCTCTCCTCTCGCGCGCGATACCGCGCCGGAAACTTTTCGACCGGTTCGCTGTGGGTCAGATTCAGTCCACCCCGGCCCGCCACCAGGAATTTCCGACCCACCGACGGCTGTGCCTCGCAGAGGATGACTTTCGCGCCTGCGGTCGCGGCCACCTCCGCCGCGCGCAGACCGGCTGGCCCGCCGCCGACGATCAGGACGGGCTGCGCAGGAATCGGCATGTGCGAATGTGGCCCCAGGTTTCACGCTTGCGCCAGAACCAATGCCAGAGAACCACCGCGCCATTATCCATCTCGACATGGATTGTTTCTACGCTGCGATCGAGGTGCGCGACCGGCCAGAGCTGGCGGGTCATCCGGTCGGGGTCGGCGGCACGCGCGATCGGCGCGGCGTACTGACCACCTGCAATTACGAGGCGCGGAAGTTTGGGGTGCACTCCGCGATGCCCACTTTCATGGCGTTGCAACGCTGCCCGCGCCTCATCATTTTACCGACGCGCTTCGAGGTTTACCGGCGCGACTCTGCCGTGATCCGCGGGATTCTCCAGCGCTTCTCCGCCCTCGTGGAACCGCTCTCGCTGGACGAGGCCTATCTCGACGTCTCCACGCATCCGGGTGAACCAGCGGCGCTCGCGCAGGTGATTCGCCAACTGGTTTGGCAAAAGACAAAACTCACCGCCTCTGCGGGAATTGGCCCGAACAAGTTGATCGCAAAAATCGCGAGCGACTTCAACAAACCGAACGGCCAGTTTGAAGTGACGGCCGCGGCTGTGCCGGAGTTCATCGCCGCGTTGCCGGTGCGGAAGCTCTGGGGGATCGGCCAGGTGACCGAACAGAAACTGGCGCAATTCGGCGCCGCGACCTGCGCGGATTTGCAACGCTTCTCGCGCGCAGAGCTGTGCGAGCATTTCGGGAAGTTCGGGATCGAACTTTATGAGCAATGCCGCGGAATTGATCACCGTCCCGTCGAGCCGGATCGCGAGCGCAAATCGCTCAGTAACGAAGAGACATTCTCGAGCGATCTAATCACGCTCGAAGATTGCGAGGATCGCCTGCCGGAACTCGTGGCCGAACTCGCGGCCGAGCTGGCGGAGAAAGCCACGGAGCGGGCGGTCACGAAGATTTTCGTGAAGCTGAAATTCAACGATTTCACGCGCACGACCGTGGAACGTGCGGGCATGTCGCCCGAACTCGAAGACTTCCGGTTGTTACTGCACGAGGGGTTCGCGCGCACCGGCAAGCCGGTGCGTTTACTTGGCGTGGGGGTGCGGTTCGCTTCCACGGAAAATGCCTCAGAAAAGCAGCTCGCGCTGCTCTGAATCTGCACGCAGGTGCGCTGGCACGCTGTGGCAGCGACGCTGCCTCCGCACGGTTCAGAGCGGCGCGTTTGTTTTGATGGCGTGATGTAAAGTGGTCCATGCCAGCCAATTTATTTTCTCCACTCCAACTGCGCGACGTCCGCCTGCGGCATCGGATCGGCGTCTCGCCGATGTGCCAGTATTCGAGCGCCGACGGCTTCGCGAATGACTGGCATCTCGTGCATCTCGGGAGCCGCGCCGTCGGCGGCGCTGCGCTCGTCATGACCGAAGCCGCGGCGGTTCTCCCTGGAGGCAGAATCAGCCCACAGGATCTCGGGATTTGGAAGGACGAGCAGATTGAAATGCTTGGTCGCATCTTCGCTTTCATCGAAACACAAGGTGCTGTCCCCGCGCTGCAGCTGGCGCATGCGGGCCGCAAAGCCAGCACCGCTCCGCCCTGGGAAGGTGGTAAATCGGTCAGCGAAAGCGATGGCGGCTGGCGGCCGATCGACGCACCGACGGCAGAGGCTTTCGAGGCGGGTGGTATCGTGCCCGAGGAGTTGGATCGAGCGGGCATCAAGCGCGTCGTCGAAGCCTTTGCGGCCGCCGCGCGACGTGCGGAGACAGCCGGGGCGAAGCTGATCGAAATCCACGCGGCCCATGGTTACTTGCTGCACGAATTTCTTTCACCGCTCGTGAACCGTCGCACGGACGAATATGGCGGCTCGTTTGAAAATCGGACCCGCGCCGTACGCGAAACCGTGGAAGCTACGCGCCGTGTCTGGCCGGAGCGCTATCCGCTTCTTGTGCGCATCTCAGCGAGCGATTGGGCGCCGGGTGGCTGGGACATCGACGAATCGGTGCAGCTCGCGCAGAAGTTAAGGTCGCTGGGCGTCGATCTGATCGATTGCTCTTCCGGGGGCGCGGTGCCAGATGCGAAAATCAAGCTCGGGCCCGGTTATCAGGTGCCGTTCGCGGAACGCATCCGTCGCGAGGCTGCCATCGCGACGGCCGCAGTCGGTCTGATCACAACCCCCGAACAAGCGAACGAGATTATCGTCGGCGGCAAAGCCGACTTGATTTTCATGGCGCGCGAGTTCCTGCGCGAACCCTACTGGCCGCTGAAAGCTGCCGCGAAATTCGGCGCCGAGCTGAAGCCGCCGGTGCAATACGGGCGGGCGTTTGTGGCGAGATAACGCGCTGGCGGGCGGATTTGTCTCTGCCGTTTTCGCAAAAGGAACGCGCCTGGTTATGATCCCGGAATGCAACCGCCGCCGCCGGAAGCCCTCGGGTTTACCTATCTGATCTCGGAACTACTGCTGACGGTGACCCACCGTTCGCGGGGTGAGGGAGTGCGACAGGACCGCAGCACCCTGCGCATGCTCTGGGTGGTGATCCTCCTTAGTGTGACGGCGGGTGTCTATGCCGCGATCGCGTGGCCGGCCGCGGCGCTGCCGCAGCGGACGCTGCTGCGTTGGATCGCCGTGGTGTTGTTTGTGGCGGGCCTCGGCTTGCGGTGGTGGTCGATCGTGGCGTTGGGCCGCTTCTTCACCGTGGATGTGCAAATAGCAAACGACCACGAGGTGGTGGAACGCGGGCCGTTTCGCGGGCTGCGGCATCCTTCTTACACCGGTGTGCTGCTGGCCTTCCTGGGCTTCGGTCTTTCTCTAGCGAATTGGGCCGCGCTGCTCCTCCTCATGGTTCCCATCTGGATCGCTCTGCTGCGGAGGATCCGAGTGGAGGAAGAGGCGCTGACGGCCGCGCTGGGTGAGCGTTACACCAGCTATATGCAACGCACGAAACGACTGCTGCCGGCGATCTACTGAAATTTTGCCCACTCGCAAAAAAGCCATCTAACGACCGGCGCGACGGCGTTTTCGGAGTTGACTGGCAATGAAGCGCCGATGAGCACCTTCGATCCCAAACCAAGTGCCGAATACAAGGACGAAGTCACGCGTTATTGTCGCGAGCATCCGCGCAGCTCGGCACTTCGAGCGGCGCCAGCCAGCGCCCCGCGGGATCGAGCAAGGCCGTGAACCCTCCGACGAGCAGACAGCCGGAGACGTTCACAAAGAGAGTGCCGAGCGGCAAAGTACCGTCATGCGCGAAGCAATGGCACTGGCCGCCCAAACCGCGCGCCGGTACCGAGCGCACCGCCGAGCATGATCGAGAGGTAATTGAGCATCATCCGCAACGCGGGATCAGCATGCGCGGATGTTTCTCGCGGGCAAGCCGAGCGAGATGGCGTGCGGCGAGCAGGCATGATCTTTCGACCGGGCTCGAATCCGGTTGCCAGAAAAACCGATGCCATGACATAGTGCGCCGCGTCGCCCGGGTGCTCCCGCGGTGGCGCGAGCGATTTTATATGAGCTTAGATCTACCGGAAACAACCTCGGGCTTCGATGGACCGCGCGTGCGGCAATTCTCTGTCTTCCTGCCAAACAAAGTGGGCGCGATGCTCGATGTCGTGAAGCTGCTGAATTCTCGGCACGCGGAGGTGGTGGCGCTGAGCATCGCAGAATCGACCGACTCGGCGATCGCGCGCATCATCACGAGCGATCCGGACCTGGTCGAGCACCTCTTCGGCGAACACGATGTCGCCTTCGGGGTGTGCGAAATGGTGGTAGTGGAGATGACGGAAGTCTCTGGGCAGTTGGCGAAACTTCTCGCCGCCTTGCTCATGGCAGAGGTGAACGTGCATTTCACGTATCCGCTGCTCACACGGCCGCGCGGTTTCGCGGCCCTGGCGATGCATGTGGACGATGCGGACTGCGCCTCCTCCGTTTTGTTAGGCGAAGGATTCAAGATGCTGAGCCAGAGCGACATTTCACGATAAGGAACGCGGTGTTCCTGTGTGCCCAAGGCCGCGGCGGCAGGTTTGACCCATCGCTGCGCCGCGCTTAAAAAAAACTGCAACCCATGCGCGCGACTTACTTTCCATCGCCCAGCGGACCCGACCGCACCTACCTGATCGCGGTCGTAGTCGCGGCGGTGCTGGGCGGGTGTGAACTGCTGGCCGTGGGCGTGCATTACGCCCAAGTCCGCGCGGCGCGGAAAGCCGCGGAAGCTCCCGTGGTCGCGGCTGCCGCCTCCCCTGCCCCGTCGGTTGCTGCTCCTTCCACCGCGAACCCGGCGACCACTCCGGCCCCGGGCGCGTCGACGGTCCCACAGACGGTGCCAAGTAATGCTGCGCTTTCGGCGGCCGAGCGTCTTCTGCAGGAGGCAGCGTCGCTGCGCGCACGCGGCGACACCACCAACGCGCTCGCCCGCCTGCAGGATGCCGCGCAGCGCGATCCGAAAAACGCGAACGTCCTCGCCGAGATGGCGATGATCTACGAATCGATCCAGCTCTTCGATCGCTCGAACGCGGCGTGGCAAAAGATCCAGGAGATCGGCCCCTCGGCCGGCGCCCTTTACGAACTGGCCGACATGAAGCTCAAAGTCGGCGCCTCCGCTCCCCCTGCGGCCACCTCAGCCGGACCCGGGTTTGCCGGAGTCTCGCCGCTCGACGCCGGCACCACACGCGCGAATCCGGATGGGATTCCAGACGGCTCCACCTTTGGCATCACGGAGGCGACGGTCACGGAAAATCCTGATGCCGACGCGGAGACGAACCTCACGTTGCGAGTGGGCGTGAAGGTGCGCGCGAACACAGTCATCGACCACACGAAGGTGAAAATTCAGGTCTATTTCTACGACTCGATCGATAACAGCAGCAAATACGCGCTGACCGATGCAGAGGTAAACTACGAGTGGATCACGCCGAATCATGATTGGAAAAGCACGAACCCGGAGATCCTCGCTATGAGCTACGTGCGGCTGAAGAACGGCGCTGTGCTCTCCGACGCCGCTCTCGCGGAAGCCGCCGCCAATGTGACGCCGCCCACCTCCGGGCGCCGCGCCGGCAGCACGAAAAAGCCGGCCGCAGATGCGAGCAATCGCAAGTTCGGCGGCTATCAGATTCGCGTTTATTACAACGACCAGCTGCAGGACGTGCGCGCTGAGCCGACAAAGCTGCTGAATCTTTTCGCGCCGCCGCTCAACCTGCAGGGGCAGTGATGCAGATTCTTTTCGTCCACCGCGACGCCGAGGTCGGCGAAGAGCTGGTGCGCCTGATAAAGGAATACACCGAGCATCATTGCGGTCTGGCGAACTCCGGTGCGGGTGCCCTGGATTGGGCGCGCGGCGTGCCGCGCTGTTCGCTCCTGATCATGCAATTGCAGGCGGAAGGGGTAAACGGGCTCGCGCTCGGCGGCACCCTTAGTGAAATCTTTGCCGGTTTACAGACGATGTTTCTGCCGGATTATCCGGCGACCGAACAGCGTCTCGAGGTACCGCACGCGAAGGTATTTCCCGAGCCGATCGATGGCGCGCGCCTGCTCGAGGCGATCGCACGCGCCGAGGAACAACGCCGGACCGGGATGGATCTCTATCACGCGCTCGATCTGCTGCAAATGTGCTGCCTGGCGGGCCGCAGCGGTGCGGTGCAACTGGTGAAAGGCTCGCAGACCGCGGTCGTTTACCTGCTCGGCGGGCGCATCGTGCACGCGGAACGCGGCCCCGCGCGCGGCGCGGATGCGTTGTATGAAATCGTGCCGTGGGAGGCGGTGGAATTTGCCTACGACTACGCGGTGCGCGCACCGGTGCACACCATCACCGGCGCCTGGCATGAAGCGGTCATCGGAGCTGTGGCGCGGCGGAAGGCTCAAGTCGTCGGGACCACGCCGCCTGTCGCGGCGGAACCGGCCAGGAAGCAGGGCCGATGGGGATTGTTCGGCGGCGCGCGCAAGCCATAGGCGTTCCCGCAATGGATGCGCCGCCGCGCGCGGCATCGCGAAAGACCGTTCGCTCGCTTTCTTCTCGCTCGCATTGCAGTATTCTGGCCGCCCATGAAAGTTCTGCTCTCGCTCGCCCTGGCCTTCGTGCTGCTGGATACCGCGCGCGCTCAGATTCAAGTGGAGCTGAAATTCCCGCGCGTGCAGTACGTCGCCTACGAGCCGGTGGTGGCGACGGTTAGAATTACGAACCTGGCCGGGCGCGACATCGACTTGCACGACGACGGCGGCGAACGCTGGTTTGGATTTGAGGTGACGGCGAATGAAGGACGCCTGGTCGCGCCGACGCGCGTCCTCTCCGAGGAGCCGCTGCGGATTGCTTCCGGCCAAACGGTGACGCACAAGATCAACCTGACGCCGAGCTACCCGATCCAGGATTTCGGGCCGTATCACATCCGCGCGAACATCTATTTCGCGGACCTGAACCGGTTCTTCTACTCGCCGACGAAGGTGGTGCAGGTCGGCGACGCCCGCACCATCTGGCAGCGTAGTGTCGGCGTGCCCGACGGGCAGCCCGACGCTGGCGCGGTGCGCACCTATTCCCTGCTCTCGAATCGTTTTCCGGATCACACGAAGCTTTACATCCGGGTGGAAGATCGGAGCACCGGCACGGTCTACAGCACATCTCCGCTGGGGCGCTCGATCTCCTACGGCGACCCAGAGACGGAGTTGGACCCGGCGAATCAATTGCACGTGCTACACTGCGTGGCGCCGCGCACCTGGTCCTATTCCAAGATCGGTCTGAACGGGCAAGTGCTCGCGCGTTCGACTTTCATGGAAACCAAAAGCCGTCCACACCTGCGGCGCGCGGCGGGTGGAGCGATTGCGGTGCGCGGCGGCATGGTCGACCTGCCGGTGGCGCAAACCGGGCAAGCTCCAGCCGCGAAACTTTCTGTCCGGCCGAACGCTGCTGCCCCGGCAGACGACTAACTTTAAGATGTCACGCCCAACACCCCGAATCCTATTCCTTCTTCTTCTTGCCGCGGTGCTCTTCGCTCCCTGGGCGCGTGCGCAATCGTCCACCATCGTGCTCGATCCGGGCCACGGTGGTTTCGATCGCGGCGGTGTGCCCGGCCAGCGGATCGGCGAGAAAGGGATGACGCTCGACGTGGCGCAACGGCTGCGCCGCCTCCTCCAGGCGGACGGTTATCGAGTCGTGATGACGCGTGACAGCGACGTCTTTATTCCTCTCGGCGTGCGCACCGCGATCGCGAATGCCCAACGCGGCGCGACCTTCGTCTCGATCCACTTTAACTCCGCGTCACGCGCTGGAGCGAACGGGATCGAAACCTATTATTATCGCAGCGACAGCGCGTCGCTCGCCGCGGGCATTCACCGCAACGTCGTGGCGATGGCGTCTTCCGAGAATCGCGGAATCCGGCGGCGCGGCTACTTCGTTTTGCGGCGCACGACGATCCCGTCGGTCTTAGTCGAGTGCGGTTTTCTCACCAACCCGGGGGAAGGAGGCAACGTGCTGAACGCGAGCTATCGGCAGCAACTCGCCGAGGCGATCGAGCGTGGCATCCGCCGACAGCCAGCGGCTGCGAATCGCCCGCTTTCCCGCTCCTCGGCGGCGTCCTCGGAAGTCTTGCCGCAGCAGCTCACCGGGCCAGACTTCGTGCGTGCGGCACCGCGTCCGGCGCGGAGCGCACGCAGCCGGCATCACCGGAGTTCCCACTCTTCGAAGACTACGCACTCACATAAAAAATCGAGCGGCAGCAAAAAGAAAAAGAAGAAAAAAAAGAGCTCTTCGTAGGAAATTGCTTGGGCTCCGCTGTCCTTACCGCCGTTGAGATGCGAGCCGCCGAAGAGGCTGCTTTCGCGGCTGGCCTCACCGCCGAAGGTCTGATGGATGAAGCAGCGGCCGGGCTCGCCCGCAGGGTGGCGAAGTTCTTCCCGGCTCCTGGACTTTGCGTCGTCTTCGCCGGCAAAGGCAACAACGCAGGCGACGCCTTTGCAGCGGCGGAACTGTTGCTCGCCCGCGATTGGGCGATCGAATGGCGGCTCGCGTTTTCCGAGGAGGAGTTGGGTGAACTCGCGCGGAAGAAACTAACAAGCTTGCGCGCCGCGCTGGCAGAACGTGCGACCGCGCGACGCCGTGAGCGGCTGGGCGCGACTGCGCCTCTGGTCGTGCTCGATGGCCTCCTGGGTGTTGGAGCGACCCCGCCGTTGCGCGAGCCGGTCCGAACGGCCTGCCGGGAACTCAACGCGCTGCGGCGGGAACAGGCTGCCTATGTCTTCGCGATCGACCTGCCAAGCGGTCTCGAAAGCGACCGCGGCGAGGCGGATCCCGATTGTGTAGTCGCGGATGTGACGGTGGCGATCGGCTTGGCGAAGCGCGGCCTGCTCGCCGACGGCGCGCTGGATTTGGTCGGCCGCATAGAAGTCGTGACGTTGGCCGGCGTTTCAGCCCCGACCGCGGACAGGGATTCGGTAGCCACTGCCGGTTCCCTTCGTCACCTTCTGGGGAGACGAGCCTTTGGCGCCTACAAGAACCAGTTCGGCCGTGTCGGCGTCGTCGCGGGTTCGAAAGGTTTCACTGGCGCAGCACTCCTCTGCTCGTTAGGCGCGCTCCGCGGGGGTGCAGGACTGGTCCAGCTCTTCGTCCTTGAAGAACTCTACGATCTTATCGCAGCCAGCGCCGCGCCAGAATTGATGGTCAAACCGATCGCCTCCTACGCTCACCTCGCGGACGAGCCAATCGACATCTGGGCGGTCGGGCCTGGGCTGGGCCGGGCGCACGCGCCCGAGATTTTGCAGCTCATCGCGCAGATCGATAAGCCCATGGTTCTCGACGCGGATGCGCTCAACATCCTCGCGACGGACATGACACTGCTCGAGCGGTCCAAAAGCCCGCGGCTTCTCACGCCTCACCCTGGCGAGATGCAACGCCTCTTTCCGCGCGACCACGTCTCACGCGCGGAACAGGCGCAGCAATTCTGCGCCACTTACCCGGTGACTCTTCTCCTCAAAGGCAGCCGCACGATCGTCGCAGAAAAGAGCCGGCCACTCAGCTATAATACCACGGGCAATCCCGGAATGGCCACCGGCGGAATGGGCGACGTGCTGACCGGAGTCTGCGCCGCTCTCATCGGCCAAAAACTCTCGACCTTTGCGGCGGCGCAGGTGGGCGCCTGGGTTTGCGGACGAGCGGCGGAAATCGCGGTCTTTGGGGGCGACGCGAGCGAGCAGTCGCTCCTCCCGAGCGACGTGCTGGCGAATCTCGGACGCGCATTCAAGGAGCTGCATTCCTCCCCCGATGCGTGATTTGGGGGCGAGCCTGCCCCGCGCCGGCGGTGAGTAGCGAACTGCTGATCAACACCGCCAGCGGAGGAAGGTGTCGACTGCCTTCGCGATCGAATTGCGGCCGGCCCGTGCTACGAAGGATTTTCACCGCTGTCACAATGCCTTGTTCGACGGTCATCAAAGTCGCACGCGCGCGTGGGTCGCGTGCGCTGATTTTGCGATCGTGATGAGGGGCAACCTGGTGCGCGGAGGCGACGCTCCAATCGAGAATTGACGGCTGCGGGAAGGTGGCGCAGATACCGCACACCGATCTATGAAAAGAGAAACCCCACGGAGGAACAAAGCCCGGAATAACAAAAAGCTGGAGGCGCTCGCAGCCGTGACTCCGGACCCGGCCGGGACCCTCCTGACGACCAACCAGGGGCTCGTGATCAATGACGATACGAATTCGCTCAAAGCCGGCGAGCGCGGGCCATCGCTCCTGGAAGATTTTCATCTGCGGGAGAAGATCACGCACTTCGATCACGAGCGGATTCCAGAGCGCGTGGTGCATGCGCGCGGGGCGGCGGCGCACGGCTTTTTCCAGGCTTACCCTGGGAACGAGAAGCTGACGAAGGCCGGTTTCCTGACCGATCCGAAGCGGCAGACGCCGGTGTTTGTGCGCTTCTCCACGGTGGCCGGCTCCCGCGGCTCGGGCGATCTCGCACGGGATGTTCGCGGCTTCGCGGTGAAGTTCTATACGGAGGAAGGAATCTTCGATCTGGTGGGCAACAACATCCCCGTCTTCTTCATCCAGGACGCGGTGAAGTTCCCGGATTTCATCCATGCAGTGAAGCCGGAGCCGCATAACGAAATCCCGCAGGCGGCTTCAGCACACGATACGTTTTACGACTTCATCTCGCTCGCGCCGGAGAGCCTGCACATGCTGATGTGGGTGATGTCTGACCGCGCGATCCCCCGCAGCTTCCGGATGATCGAGGGCTTCGGCGTGCACACGTTCCGCTTGATCGATGCGCGGGGAAAAGCGCGCTTCGTGAAGTTCCATTGGAAGCCGCTGCTCGGGATGCACTCGGTGGCGTGGGACGAGGCGGTGAAGATCAACGGGGCGGATCCTGATTTCCATCGACGGGATCTGTGGGACACGCTCGACGATGGCGGGGTGGCGGAGTGGGAGTTCGGCGTGCAGGTGGTGGAGGAAAAGGATGAACATCGGTTCGACTTCGACCTGCTCGATCCGACAAAGCTTATTCCAGAGGAGATGGTGCCGGTGCAGCGAATCGGGAAGATGACGCTGAATCGCAATCCGGATAACTTCTTTGCGGAGACAGAGCAGGTGGCGTTTCACCCGGGGCATATCGTGCCGGGGATCGACTTCACGAACGATCCCCTCCTCCACGGCCGCCTGTTCTCTTACACCGATACGCAACTCACGCGCCTCGGCGGACCGAATTTCGCGCAGATCCCGATCAATCGCCCGACCTGTCCGATGCACAACAATCAGCGCGACGGGCACATGCAGCAGATGATTCCTCCGGGGGACACGAGCTACCATCCGAACACGACCGGCGACGGCTGTCCGATGCAGGCGAAGGAAAACGCGGGCGGCTTCGTGACTTACGCCGAGCCTCTGACCGGGGTGAAAGTGCGTGGGAAGACGGCGAAGTTCTTCGATCACTTCAGTCAGGCGACCCTCTTTTTCCAAAGCCAGAGCGCGGTGGAACAGCAGCACATCGTGGACGCGTTGACTTTCGAACTCGGCTTTGTGAAGCGGGAGGCGATCGTCGAGCGGATGCTTTTCCTGCTCGCGAAGATCGACGGCGGCATGGCGAACAAGATCGCGACCGGCCTCGGCAAACAGGTCCCGAGAACGATCGAGGGCCGGATCAACAGGGACGTTGGCGCCGATGCCGGGAAAGAGACCGAGACGAAGCCGCCAAAAAAGCCGGCGCAGCTCTCGCCCGCGCTGAGCATGATGAACACCGTCAAGGACACCATTCAAAGCCGCAAGATTGCCTTCCTGGCGGGCGATGGCGTTGATGAGGCCGCAGTCGCCGCGCTGAAGAAAACTCTCACGACGCAGGGGGCGAAGGTCGCGATCATCGCGCCCAACGGGGGCGTGATCAAAGGCTCGAAAGGCGGCGAGATCGCGGTCGATCTGGCGCTGCGAAATGTGGCCTCCGTCTTATTCGACGCTGTCTTCATCCCCGGTGGCGCGGAGAGCGTGGCGGCTTTGCTCGCGAACGCGAAGTCGATCCATTTCGTGAACGAAGCGTATCGGCATTGCAAGGCGATCGCCGCGATCGGCGAAGGCGTGGATCTTCTTCGCGCCTCCTCTATTCCACTCGGTGACGATTCGAAGACGAGCAGCGGCGCCGATCCGGCGTTGATCGTGGCAGCGAAGAGCGATGTAAAGAAGGTCTCGGCGCGGTTTATCGCTGCGATCGCGCAACACCGGAATTGGGAGCGTGAGACGATGGCGAAGGCCACGACCCCGGCCTAAGCCGGCGTCGCGGCATGCGCGAAGGGCGGGTCTTCTCACGCGAACTGGCTTATAGTTCTCTGCCGTGAAGCGCCTGCTCGCCATTTCCGTCCTCGTCCTCCTCGCGGGCGCGGCCGGCGTCTCCATCGATTGGACTTGGAAACGGCCGCTCTCTCCGCACGGTGGCCGGCCCTTCTTCCATCGGGTGGAGCTGGCCGTACCCTCATTCCGTCAGGGGAATGAAAGATGGCGGACGGATGCGATCGGCGGAGTTTCCGAGAACGGCACGCTGGGCAGCGCGGGTTGTGCGATTGCTTCTGCCGCGATGGTTTTTCAGTCCTATGGCATCGAGACCGATCCGCAGCAGTTAAACTGGTTCCTCACCAGCGTCGGCGGCTATACGGAGCAGGGCTGGCTTTACTGGGAACGCGCCGCCTGGCTCGCGCCCGACCGTGTCCGGCATGTTTACGAAGACCTGCCATCCTATCAGCTTATCGATTCGAATCTCGCGCGCGGCAATCCTGTCATTGTGCGCGTCCGGCTCGCGAGCGGTATCACCCATTTCGTGGTCATCGCCGGCAAGCAAGGCTTCGACTACCTGATCCGGGATCCCGGTGCGGGCGCCGCCAAGGGTCTCTATCCGCTGCGCGAGCTGGGCAGCGACATCGAGGCGCTTCGCTTTTACGAGCCGCTGCCGCAGGGCTGATGCGCGGTGAAGCTGGTGATAGCAGAGCCGCTCGCGGGGTCGTAATCTCATCCCTCTCTTTCGCTCTAAACCTTACGAAAATATTAGGTAATTAGGTCTGGCGATCTTCGGCGCCTCCCGTAAGCTCGCCGCAGAATCATGATGCAAAAACCAATGTCTCGGAAATCAGCCTTCGTTGTTCGGCGTGCCGTCGCCTATCTTTTCTGCTCACTCGGTCTTGTCCTGGCGCTGCTCAGCGTGAGTGGCCTGCTGGGCACCGCTCAAGTTGCCCAGGGAGCGGATCCCGATGGCGCCCGTTCTCTTCAGGTGGGCGCCTCTTATCAGAACGACGTCTCTCCCGCAATGCGCGATCTGCCTCCCTGGAGTGCCGCCGACGTCCGGCGCGGCGGCGACCGGGACGCGAACGAAAACCCGCGGATTCCCTATCGGCATACGGATAAGAGTGACCCGGTCGTGCAGAACTTTCATGCCTCGACCCTCGGCTTCCTCGCGCCGAGCGTCCCACTCCCGATCCGCAACTTTGACGGAATTGGTTTCCCTGGTGTGGGCTGCAACTGCGCCCCGCCTGATACGAACGGTGCCGTGGGAGCAACGCAGTACGTCCAGAGCGTGAACGAAGGTTATCAGGTGTTCGATAAGGCGACCGGCGCTTCGGTCCTCGGGCCCAACAGCATCTCGTCTGTCTGGACAGGGTTTGGCGGGGTGTGCGAAACCGGCGGCAAAGGCGATCCCGTTGTGCTCTACGATCACCTGGCGAACCGCTGGCTCATCAGTCAGTTCGCTGGTGCCGGCAGCGCCGTCACCGACGAGTGCGTCGCTATCTCCACCACGTCAGATGCCACCGGCACTTACTACCGCTACGGATTTCACCTCGGCACGAACTTCTACGACTATCCCCACCTCGGTGTCTGGCCGGATGCTTATTACATGAGCATGAACATCTTCAATGCCGCCGGCACCGCCTATCTTGGCCCGCAGGCCTTCGCCTTCAATCGAGCGAAGATGCTGGTAGGCCAACCCGCAACCTTCGTTAGCCCGGTAGGCCCCCTCGGCGGCAGCGTTGATAGCTTCCTGCCGGCGGACTTGGACGGCTCGACCTTGCCGCCCGCAGGCGCTCCGAACACTTTCGTGGGTTTCCCCGGCCAGGCCAGCAACCCAAATTATACCACCTACCACTTCCACGTCGACTTCGCCACGCCGTCGAACTCCACGTTTACCACCTTTGCCAATCCACCGGCCGCTGGCTACACCGCGCTCTGTCCCAGTAGCCGCGCCTGTGTGCCGCAAAAGGGAGTTACCAGCGCCAATTACCTCGATGGCATCGGCGACCGTCTCATGTTCCGCCTCGCTTACCGGAATTTTGGCGATCACGAAGCCGTCGTTGGCACCTACAGCATCAGCTCCGGCGGCGTCGCAGGCCTGCGCTGGTTCGAGCTGCGCAATGTGAGTTCCGGTCCCGTCACCGTCTACCAGCAAAGCACCTACCAGCCGGATACCACTTGGCGCTGGCTCGGAAGCGCTGCGATGGACGGACAGGGCAACCTCGCCATCGGCTTCAGCGCCTCCAGCTCGACGCTCAACCCTCAGCTCCGCTACGCGGCGCGCCTCGCGACAGACCCGATCAACACTCTCGGCCAGGGCGAAGCGCATCTCTTCGACGGGACCGGCAGCCAGAGCGGCAGCGGGAATCGCTGGGGTGATTACAGCGCTCTCACAGTCGATCCAGTGGACGACACCACCTTCTGGTTTACGAGCGAATACTACTCCACGACCGGATCGTACAACTGGCGCACCCGCATCGGCAGCTTCAAGGTGGCGACTGGCGGCAATCCTACGCCCACGCCGACTCCTACGCCCACCCCGACTCCTACGCCCACGCCGACTCCTACGCCTACCCCGACTCCTACGCCTACCCCGACTCCCACTCCCAGCGGCGAATTAATCGTCAATGGCGGGCTGGAAGGCAGCATTGCCCCTTGGGTCATGTCCGGTTCGGGCGCCTTTTACAGTCAGAGCGGCAACTACCCCCACAGCGGAACAGGCGACATGTATTTCGGCGTGAACAACAACGTCACGGGCCAGACCTATCAGCAGGTCACGATTCCGACCACCGCCACGGGCGCTCTCTCCTTCTGGTTCAACTGCAGCTCGAGCGAGTCCGCGAATAGGGCCTATGACTATCTCTACGTCGAAGTTCGAGACACTAGTGGCGCGCTGCTGCAAACCCTTGCGACCTACAGCAACAAAAACAAGACGACCGCTGGCAGCTATTCGCAAAAATCGTTTAGCCTTGCGGCTTACACAGGCCAGACCATCCGTCTGCAATTCCGCACCACTACGGACTACTCGGTTACAACCACGTTCCGAATTGACGACGTTTCGCTGAAGTAAACCAGGCCGAGAGACAGCAGGAGAGGAGCGGCGAGTTGCCGCTCCTTTCTCTTGGAGCCATCGTCACGAAGTTCATCCGCAAATGCCGCACCGCGGGCGTCCGGCGCGTGTTCATCGGGCTGGAGAACATCAACCTCGAGCGCCTGGCGGGCGCGAAAAAGCGGCAGAATAAAATCACCGGGTGTCGGCAGATGCTGTTGGCGCGTGGGACACTTTCTATACCTTCGAGCACGTCGAGCCTGCCTGTGAATACAGTGGGCTCTCGCTTGGGTGGGGCAGGGTTTCAAACGCAGCGGAGAGTCACCGGGCAGGATGCCCGTGCCACGCGCGCGCAACTGGCCCGAGCTGGCATTCGGCCACGGTTTGCCAGGCCTCCACGCCGGCGGCCGTGGCGATCGCGGCCGGCGTGGAGATCACTTTCACCGCGTCAAACTGCGCGCGCGGGAACGGCACCCGAATGCCGGCCGCAGTCTCGCGCTTCACGTCTTCCGGGAGCTCTTTGTAGAGCAGGCTCAGGTGCGGATTGAATTCGTAGCCGGCGCTGCCGGATGACAGCGCCTTGCTCAGCGCGCTCGCTGGCGCAGAAGGATGAAACCGCACGAAGAGCGTCTTCGTATATTGCGGCGAGAAATCGATCCGCTCGATCTCCAGGTCGATCGGCATGCCGGACGCGCAGATCTCCCGAAGCCTGCGCGAGGTCGCTTTGTCAGCCTGGGCCTCGGTGGCCTGTAGCGTGACATGCGGCTCGAAAAGCGGCGCGTGGAAACGCCCCGCCAGCTCTCGGACTAACGAAACGAAGAACTGCTTCGCCTCGCCCGCCGGCATCAGCCAAAACGCCAGCATTCTGGATGGATCGCTCACCGCAAGAGAATCGGAACGAACCGCGAATCTGCTCTTCGGCAGTTGCGTTCGATGTTACGGTGCCGGCATGCCCACCAACGTTCTCGGCACGGAGTTGCGCTGTTGTTGCACCGAGCCACTGACTGGATTCTACCGCGATGGCTACTGCCGCACCGGTCCGGAAGACCTCGGCCTGCACACGGTCTGCGTAGTGGTGGACCAGGACTTCCTCGACTTTTCGATCCTCGACGGCAATGACCTCATCACGCCGCACCCGGAGTACGGCTTCCCCGGATTAACGCCGGGCGACAAATGGTGCGTCTGCGTGACGCGCTGGGCGGCGGCGCTGAAGCGCGGGCTCCCGGGCCGAGTCGACCTGGAAGCGACGCACCAGTCTGCGCTGGAGTTTGTCTCGCTCGAGGATTTGCAGGCGCACGCTGTGCCGAGCTGACGCGCAATCGCGCTGGCATCGCCTCCGTTTCAGCGGACGGTAACGGCGATTTTGAAACTGCCGTTTAGCCTCTTCCTCGCGCTCCGTTACCTGAAGCCGAAGCGCACGTTCGTTTCGATCATTACGCTCATTTCGGTGCTCGGCGTGACGCTCGGCGTGACGGTATTGATCCTGGTGATCTCGGTCATGACCGGGTTTGACCGGGAGCTGCGACAAAAGGTGATCAACTGGGACGCGCACATTCTCGTGACGACACAGGATGTGCTGCGCGATTGGCGCGATCTCACGGTCAAAGTGCGCAACACGCCCGGCGTCGTCGCGACCGCGCCTTACGTGCAGGGACCGGTGATCGTCGAGTTCGGGAATCGCAGGCTCGCGCCGCTGATCCGCGGGATCGAACCGGAGGAGGAAGAGAAGGTCGTGCCGCTGCAGAAGTTCATCGTCCGCGGTGCGCTCGATTTGGAGGGCGATTCGGCGGTGCTCGGGATCGAGCTGGCGCGGAAGCTCGACATCGACGTGGGCGACAGGCTCACAATTTATTCGCCGGGGAATCTCGGGCAGATCCTCGAGGGCATTAAGAAGCTCGAGAACCGTGACAAAGCGCAGGAGCAAGAGGCGATCGATCAACTGCGCGAGATCGTGCTCCCGAAAACTCTCACCGTCACCGGCATTTTCGAGACCGGCCATTACCTGCACGACTCCGAGTTCCTGCTCGTGCCGCTCCACATCGGGCAGGAGCTTTACGGGCTCGAAGACGCGCTCCACGGCTTGACCGTGAAGACGGTCGATCCTTACGCCGCCGAGGCGATCAAGAAGGACATGGAGGCGCGCTTCCTGAAGCCGCCGGAGTACGCGCAGACCTGGATCGATATGAACAGCCAGTTCTTCGAGGCGGTCCGGCTCGAGCGCACCGTGATGTTATTCCTGCTCTTCTTCATCGTGATCGTCGCCGCCTTCGGCATCATGAACACGCTCATCACCGTCACGGTGCAGAAGCGCCGCGAGATCGGGATCATGAAAGCACTCGGCGCCACCGTCTGGCAGATCGTCTGGGTCTTCCTCGGCCAGGGCATCGTGGTCGGCCTCTTCGGCACCGCGACCGGCCTCGCCGCCGGCATGACGCTGGTCCGCTATCGAAATGAATTCAGCCGGTTTCTCGCCAGCACATTCGGGATCGAAGTCTTCCCGCGCCAGGTCTATCAATTCTCCGAAATCCCGGCTCAGATCGTGCCGGGTGACATCGCGATTGTCTGCATCGGCGCGTTCGTCATCTGCTGGATCTTCGCGATCATCCCCGCCTACTTCGCCGCGCGCCTCGACCCGGTGAAAGCTCTGCGCTCGGAGTAAAGCGCGCCCGTTTTTCCGACTGTCGTGAAAGTCGCCGCTGCCCAAATCTCCTGCGCCGTCGGCGACGCCGACGCGAACCTGCGGAAGATCGAAAAGGTCGCGGCCCGCGCCGCTGCCGCCGGGGCCGCGTGGATCGTGTTCCCGGAGATGTCCGATACCGGCTACGTCATGTCCGTCATCTGCGCGCAAGCAGCGCGCTGGAGTGACGGGCCCGTCCCCCGGCTCCAGGCGCTCGCGCGGAAGCGGTCGTTGGGCATCATCTGCGGCGTCTCGGAACGAACGGACGAGTGCATCTTCAACGCTCAGGTCGCGATCGACGCCGCGGGCCAGATTGTCGGGCGTTATCGCAAAGCGCATCTCTTCTCCCCCGCGCCGATCGCGGAACACGAATGCTTCGCGCCCGGCGGCGAATTTGTGGTGCTGCCCGCAGGCGCTTTTCGCTTCGGCCTCAGCATCTGCTACGACCTCCGCTTTCCGGAATTCCACCGCCATCTCGCCTGCGACGAGCGCGCGGATGTGCTCGTCATCTCCTCCGCCTGGCCCTTCCCGCGGGTCGAGCATCTCCGCATCCTTGCGACCGCCCGCGCGATCGAAAACCAATGCTACGTCATTCTGTCAAATCGCGTCGGCACCGACGACGGCGTTACCTTTTGCGGCAGCTCCGCCATCATCGACCCATCCGGCGCCGTGCTGGCTTCTGCGCCAGCCGCTACCGAGGAACTCTTGTTCGCGGAGATTACGCCCTCCGCGGTCCACGCTGTCCGCGAACGCATGCCGGTCTTCGAACACCGCAGGCGCGACCTGTACTGACGCGGACGGCCTTCAATAGCAACTCCTCGAGAGAGACCGCGAACGCCAGGTGCGACTTGTGAAAATCGCGACCATAGCTCGTCGTCGGGCCCACAGTCCGAGCGTCGATCGCCTCTCCCCGCCGGCCCAGAGGAAAACGATGTCACGCGTGGGGTCCCGATATGCGAACTTCAAGCCCACCACGGTTAGCTAAAATGGCCTTACCGGCTCGGCTTTCTCCACCTTTGCGCCGCATTGTTTGCAGGTGCGGCGTTCGTCGTCGGCCCAGAAATCGAGCATCGCCTGGCTGAAATGCTGCACGATGTCGCCGCAATCGAAATCGATGTCTTGCACGAGCGCTTCACACTTCGGGCAGTAGAAGATGACGTGTTCACGCTCGCCCGCGGGCCGGCGGCGTTCGACCACCACGCCGATCGTGTCCGGGGGACGGACCGGGGCATGCGGAACGTTCGGCGGGATAAAGAAGGTGTCGCCCTCGCGCACCAGATGATCGACGATGCGATCGCCTTCGCGGATGCGAATTTTGATGTCGCCCTGCAGCTGGTAAAAATACTCTTCCGAATCGACGAGATGAAAGTCGTTCCGCGCGTTCGGGCCGACGATCACCATGACAAAGAAATCGCGGCCTTCATACAGATAGCGATTGCTGACCGGCGGCTTGAAAAGCTCGCGATTCTCTTCGATCCATTTTTTGAGGTTGATCGGCGGCAGGACGGAGGATGGCTCGCGGCTGGTCGCGGCCGAGGCGGCAGTGGGCGGCGCTTCCGTGAGAGTAGGCATGGAACGAGGCTATTTCTCGCCGCCCGCAGCGTCAAGACGCCCGGGCATGACAAGAGCGCGGGAATGGCTGCTGGGCTTGATCGTAGAACGGGAGCAGAATCTGCACGAGGTGTATCGGGCGGACGCGCAGTTAGTTCGCCGCCGGCAAGATACGTCCGCTCACTTCCCCGAACCCGACGCGATAGCCATCGCCTTCGCACCAGCCGGTGATGGTGAGCGCGTCGCCGTCTTCGAGCCATTTGCGCGTTTCGCCATTGGGCAGGGTGAGCGGTTTGGCGCCGCGCCAGGTGAGCTCCAGCATGCAGCCGCGGGAAGTTTCTTCCGGGCCGCTGATCGTGCCGCTGGCGAGCAGATCGCCGGGCTGCAAGTTGCAGCCGCCGACGGTGTGATGCGCGAGCTGTTGCGCGATGCTCCAGTAGAGATGGCGGAAATTCGTGCGGGTGAGGAGGTGCGGCTCAGACAGGGCGGAGGTCGTGAGGTGCGCTTCCAGTTGGATGTCATACGTGCTGTCGTCGGGCGCGCGCAGATACGGGAGCGGCTCGGGATTCTGCGGCGGAAGCGGTCTCCGGAAAGGCTCCAGTGCATCCATCGTCACCACCCACGGCGAGATGCTGGTGCAAAAGTTCTTCGCGAGGAAAGGGCCGAGCGGCTGGTATTCCCACCCTTGCACGTCCCGCGCACTCCAGTCGTTCATGAGCACCATGCCGAAGATGTGCCCGGGGGCGCGCGCGATCGGGATCGGCTCGCCTAACGAGTTGCCGGGGCCGATGAGGAAGGCCATCTCCAGCTCGTAATCAAAGCTGCGCGTCGCGCCGAAGATCGGCGCTTCGGCCTCGGGCGGCTTGATCTGGCCGCGCGGCCGACGCACCTCCGTGCCGCTGACCACGATCGAGCTGGCGCGGCCGTGATAGCCGACGGGCAGCCATTTCCAGTTCGGCATGAGCGCGTTTTCCGCGCCTCGCAACATTGTCCCGACATTATGCGCATGATCGTAGGAGGAATAAAAATCGGTGTAATCCCCGATGCGCGCCGGCAGTTGCATGGTCACAGCCGATTGGCGATGAAAGACGCGCGCACGGAGCGCGGCGGCGTCTCTCAACGTCGCGGTCTCGGCATCCAGAAGCTGCTGCAGAACCTGGCGCGTGTGCTGCCAGACGGGACGGCCGAGGGCGAGAAAACGATTCAGGGAATCATCCGCGAAGACCGACTCCTGCGCGCCGAACATCCCCTGCTCTTCCAGAACCGAGAGGTCCACCACGAAATCACCGAGCGCCACGCCAACGCGGGCGGGACCTTGCGCCGGACGGAAGATTCCGAACGGCAGGTTTTGGATCGGGAAATGCGAGTCGGGCGCGACCTCGAGGAACGACTTCGTGGGAGCAGTCATGCGTCCGTATAACCGCGAGCTGCCTTTATTGCCACGGCGAATCCGCGATCGATCTACAACCAGCCGAGCGCCCGCAGGTCTTCCCGTGGTTCGTCGAAGCTGCAGCTGCCGAAGGAAGTAATGATCTCGCGGTGGGTCTCGATCCGCCCGGTCGGAATTTTCCAAGCCTGCCAGGTCATATTTTCGTCGTCGAAAGCAAAGGAACCGCTCTCCTCGTCATCGAGCATCGCGGCGGTTTGTTGCACACTCCATTCATGCTCCGCGGCGAGAACGCCCGCACCGAGGACGTTGAGGAAGCCGTGCATCTTGGCCTGCACGCTGGAGTCAAACTGCCGCACCGGATGGTGCAAACCGGCGGTAAACTTGATCGGCACCCGCTGCTCGGTCGACGCGATCAAGGCGCGGGCGATTTGCACCGAGGAGGGAAAGGCGGAGGCGATCACCCCGCCGGTGCGGAGCTTGAAACCGAAATGCCGCACGCCGCTCTCGCGATGATGCCGCGCGAGCAGGCCGATGATTTGCTCCGCGTCGTCGGTGGGCGCTTCCCAGAAAGTTGGCAGCTGCCGTTGCACGAGCGCCGCGCTGGCCTCGGCGACCATGGCGCCGGCTTTGGCCGGGAACGCCATCTCGATCTGGGTCGCGCTTGCGGTCGCGCCGTGCCGCATCTCGAAATCGTGGATGAACTGCGTCGCCGCTTGCAGAGCACTCGTGAACTCGTTAGGCAAATCCGTTTTGCGCCCAAGGGCGGAGATGCGCAGCCGATGTTGCACATCGAACGGCTGCAGCAGCGGCCCGAGCTCATCGAGCTGCGCCACGGGTATGACAAACGCGCCCAGCATCCAATCCTCTGCCTCTCGGACGTAGCGCCCGTGGTTCTCCACCGCCGGCTCGAGCGCGAGATCCGCGGGCGGGAAAAGCCCGGCATAATCGATCGAGCGGGCGAGGAGAGCGCGGAGAGAAGCGGCGGCGGGCATGTGATTCACTCGGCGAGTTGCGCCGCGAGGCTGAAGCTTGCCTGTAAAGTTGCCCCGGGCGCAATCTTTTGAATTCCTTCTTTCTCTTCAAAGGCGCGCTGCTGCTCGTGATCGGTGAGACCCCAGCACGGCTCGACGCAAAGAAACGGGCCGCCGTCCGACCAAAGCGTCACGTAAGGCACGCCGGCCAGATCGAGCCGGACGGTTCGGCCGCTCGGCGGATCGGAATAAATGAACGTGCGGTCCGGCACATCCATGAATTCGAGAATGCAGGATCCGGGAAGGCTTTCGCGTGGAAACGGCATGGTGCCACCCGCGAAGCGAATCTCCTCGGTTTCGCCGGAGAGGTAGTTCATTGGCGAAAAGTGGCGCCGATAATTGCCCGGCGGCATCCGCAATTCGAAGGATGCGAAGGAAGCGGCCGCGAAGCCGGGATGCAGCCCAAAGCCGGCGTGCGCCACGAGATTCGGCTCGTGGTTTTCAAAATGGAACGTCACCTGCAGCGTCTCTCCGCGAAGCTGATAAGACAGATCGAGCGAGACATTGAGCGGGTATTCGCGCGCGGTGAAATCATGCTGTGTGATTCGATACGTGAGCGTTCCTGCCGCGGCCGCAACGTCCACGCGGTGCCATTCCTTTCCGCGCAGGAAACTGTGCGTGCCGCCTTCGATCACCTGCCCGCGGTAGAGGCTGCGGCCCTCCTTCAGCCGGTGGAGGAAATAGCCCATGACGGTTGCATGATTCGCCCAGCCGCCTGCGGGTGGCGTGAGATCGCCGTCGCGATACAGGAAGCCGACCCAGTCGCCGCGGGCGTTGCGCCGCGCCCAGCTCACGAGCTCGCCGCCGAGGCGCGACACGACGATGCGCGCTCCGGCGGATTCATCCGTCAGAATGTCGAGGAACCGGTCGCCTCGCTGCTCTGCGCGCTGCGAGAAGCTCACGCCGGGCTACGGGAACAACCCGCGGGCATGCTTCGCCTTCATCACGCGCTCGACCCCGATCGCCATCGCGGCGGTGCGATGGGAGACCTTGTCTTGCTTCGCGCGCTTGATCACCTGCGTAAACGAATGCTGCATGATGCGGAAAAGTTTGTCGGTCACTTCGCTCTCCGTCCAAAGGAAGCTCTGCAACCCCTGCACCCACTCGAAGTAGGAAACGATCACGCCGCCCGCGTTGCAGAGGATGTCCGGGATCACGAAAATCTCATCCCATTTCTCGTTCAGGATCAGGTCGGCTTCCGGGGTCGTTGGGCCGTTCGCGCCTTCGGCAATGATGCGGCACTGGAGCTTGGCGGCATTCTTGTCGGTGATGACGCGATCGACGGCGCAAGGTGCGAGGATGTCGCACTTCATCGTCAGCATTTCGTTCGGATCCACGTCGTCGCCGCCATCCCAGCCGCGAAGCGAGCCGTTCTGGGCGACCCACTCGTCGGCCGCTTTGATATCAAGACCCTTCGGGTTGTGCACGGCGCGGTAGGCGTCGCTGATCGCGAGGACTTTCACACCCACTTTAAGGGCAAGCGCGAGGGCCGCGACGGAACCGACATTGCCGAACCCCTGCACGATCGCGGTGCTCTTCTCCGGCTCCATCTTCAACATCTCCATCGCGCGCTCGATCAGGTAAACGCAGCCGCGTCCGGTCGATTCGCGGCGGCCTTCCGTGCCGCCAATCGAGACCGGCTTGCCCGTCACGATCTCGCTCACGGTATAACCGGTATACATCGAGTAAGTGTCCATGAACCACGCCATGACCTGCTCATTCGTCCCCATGTCGGGACCCATGATGTCGGTATGCGGCCCAACGAACGGGATCATCTCCTGCATGTATCGGCGCGAGACGGCTTCGAGTTCGCGGCGCGAAAGCTTCGTCGGATCGCACGCGATGCCGCCTTTGGCGCCGCCGTAGGGGAGATTAGCGAGCGCGCATTTCCAGCTCATCCACATCGCGAGTGCCGCCGTCTCGCCCATCGAGAGAGTCGAAGCAAAACGGGTGCCGCCCTTGGTCGGCCCGAGCGTGAGGTGATGCTGCACGCGATAGCCCTGGAAGGTCTGGGTCGTGCCATCATCCATGTGGACCGGAAGCGTCACCGCGACCGAGCGTTTCGGATACATCAACCGGTCGCGATCGTTCTTATCGATGTCCAGGTAGTCCGCGATGACCTGAAACTGGTCGCACGCCATCTGGAAAACTTCGTCGTGATAAATAGTCATAGTGAAGAGCGGGATCGATGGAAGCCCGGGCGGGAATTCAGCTGCTATTAGCGCTCGGGGGAATCGAGCCGTCAAATCGATTCGGACGGCTCGCCTACCTGTCAGCGGCGCGCGCTTTCAACCAATCCCAGAG
>JBPCMX010000023.1:0-24751 GCA_051001855.1 Chthoniobacterales bacterium | reverse complement strand
AGGTAGATGCGACTGACTGCCAGGTTCCGCAATTCCTCGAAACCCGAGGCGGGCTTGATGTGGGCAAGTTCGGTGGTTTCGGGGACGAATGCGAAGGGAACGAACCCGGTGAATCCGTGGGTTTCGTCCTGCAATTCGCGCAACCGGCGGAGGTGATCGACGCGCTGGGCGTGGGTCTCGATGTGGCCGTAAAGCATGGTGCAGGTGCTGCGCCCGCCCATGCGGTGCCAGGTGCGATGGACGTCGAGCCATTCTTCGGCGCTCTCTTTGCCGCGGCAGATTTTGTCGCGCACGGCGGGGTCGAAAATCTCGGCGCCGCCGCCGGTGAGCGAGCCGAGGCCGGCATCGCGCAGCAGGGCGAGGGTCTCGGCGATGGGGAGCTTGAATATACGCTCGGCGAGGTGGCGGATTTCGATGGCGGTGAATGCCTTGAGGTGCAGGCCAGGATCGAGCGCGCGCAGGCTGCGGAGCAATTCGAGATACCATTCGCCGCGCAACGTGGGGTGCAGGCCGCCGACCATGTGAATCTCCGTAATCCCCTGCCCCAGCGACTTTTGCACGGCTTCGACGATTTCGCCGATCGCCATCTCGAATGCGTGCGGCTCGCGTTTCCGCGCGGCGAATGCACAGAACTGGCACGAGAGGATGCAGACGTTCGAGTAGTTGATGTAACGATTGTGAATGTAGGTCGCGAAATTCCCGTTCTTCCGCTCCCGGACGGCCGTGGCCATAATCCCGAGAGCGTTCAGATCGTCGGAACGGTAGAGCTCCAGCGCATCGGCCTCAGTGATCCGCTCCTCGGTTTCGACCTTTTTGGCGATGGCCTGCAGTTCACGCGGGATGAGGGAAAGATTCATGAGGTTCACGTGGAAAGTAGCGGCGTATGATGCACAACGCACCTGCCCGGTGCAACAAAAAGCACCCTCGGCCACGTATCATACCGGACGCGTTGCGACGAGCGCAACCGCCGCGGGTTTAAACCTGCAATACCGCAGACCGCCGTTCCGTCTGATCTCTGATGTCCCTGCACGATTCTTCACCCGTCGACCGGCGTGACTCCGACGCCGAAGACGTGCGCCTGATGGAGCAGGCCCGCGGCGGGGATATGGCGGCCTTCGAGCGCTTGGTGGAGCGGCACCAGGCGCTGGTCGCTGGCACGATCGGACGGATGCTCGGCGACAACTCCGAGGTCGAGGATCTCGCGCAGCAGGTCTTCGTGCGCGTGTGGAAGAGTGCAAGCCGCTACGAAGCGCGGGCGAAATTTACCACCTGGCTGCTCACCATCACCCGCAATCTCGTGTTCAACGAAGTGCGCAGGCGCAAGCGGCACGCCACGACGTCGCTGCAAATCGATCCAACCGGCGAGGAGATGCAGCTCAAGGACGAGCACGGTCTCTCGCCCGGTGAATCGCTTTTGGAGGGTGAGTTGCAACGAGCGATCGAGAGCGCGATCGCCGCGCTTCCCGCGACTCAGCGGATGGCAGTGGTGCTCCGCCGTTATGAGGAACTCAGCTACGAAGAAATTGCCCAGGTCCTGAACCAATCGGTCCCGGCGGTGAAGAGCCTGCTTTTTCGCGCGCGCACGCAGCTGCGAGAGCGGCTGCGGAGCTATCTCGCGGGGTGATGAGGATAATGTGGGGAGGGCCTTAGCGCCCCGATCCGGCGTGGAGAGGAACAACGCGAAACCCGCCCCCAGTTCAACCCCACATTTGCTGCGGATCCTCGCTGTTGCCCGTCCGTGCGGGCGCGGGGCGGATGTTCCGCGATGTTGCTGCGACCCTTACGATCGCCCCGGCGCTCAGCTACGCCGCGCGCGCCGCTTCGAGGAACGCGCGCAGGAGTGAATGATCCTTTTGCCCTGGCCGCGATTCGACCCCGGTGGTCACATCCACGCCGAAAGGGCGCACGATCCGTATCGCCTCCGCCACGTTCTTCGCGTCCAAGCCACCGGCTAGGATGACGCGAAGCGTCGGATGCGTCGCCACGAAATCAGCGGCGATTTGCCAGGGGAAAACTGTGCCCGTGCCACCGAACGAGCCGCCTGCGCTGGAGTCCAGCACGATCGTGCGGACGCCGAATTGCAGCGCCGATGCGACGGCCGCTGGATTCGTAGCCGGCAATGCCTTCTCGATGCGAATCCCTGCGGCGACGAGCTCTTGGCAGAGCTCTGGAGTTTCCGCGCCGTGTAACTGCAATGCATCGACGAATGGCAATGTGGCCAGAGCGAGCGCCTCCGCCGCAGTCGGATTGACCGTGACCACGATCTTTTTCACGTGCGCCGGCAAAAGCGCGATCCACGCACCGGTCGACGCCAGGTCTACATGCCGCTTGCTCCCTTGGAAACAGTTGAAGCCGAGGGCATCCGCACCCGCTTCCACTGCAGCCCGCGCGTCCTCAGAGTTGGTGATTCCGCAGATTTTTACCCGAACGCGCGGAGGACGCACGCCGCGTCCGTAGCTCATGGCACGCGCGGTTCCGTAGAATCCACGACGCGCCCTTGCACTCGCTTGATCTGCGCATGGTGCGTGAGCACACGCACCCGCCCATCGCTCCCGCGGAGGAAAGCGCTCAGCGCCCAGCTCGCTATCCCCACCACGATCGCCCCCCAGAACGCGCTCCCGAAGCCATCCACATGGAAGCCTGGCACAAACGCCGACACCCAGCGCAGCATCAGTCCATTGACCACCAGGATGAACAATCCAAGCGTCACCAGGATCAAGGGCGCGCTCAGGATCAGCAGGATCGGCCGCACGATAGCGTTTAGGATTCCGAGTAAGAAAGCGGCTCCAAGGAGGGCTCCGAAACTGTCATAACGAATACCTGGCACGAACGCCGAAGCGATCATGACGGCAACCGTCGTGACGAGCCAGCGCAAGACAAAATGCCGCATTGGGCACCTTACGTGCGCTCGCCGAAGCGGTGCAACCCGATTGCGAAATCTGCTTGCAAACCACGGTCGCGCCGTTAACTCCCTGACGAACAAAACCATTGCCCAAGCACCGTGCCAAAAAAATCGAAAAAGGAAACGAAACCCACTGCTGCCACCACCCAGGAAGCAGGCAGCACCGCTGCCGTTAAGACCGATTCAGCAGCGACGCCGCCTGCAAAATCAGCCCGCCCCAGGAAGTCCGCGGGAACAGGGCCGGGAAGGAAGAAAAGCGCCGCAAAACCGGCTCGGAAGGGGAGCAGCAGCCAGCCAGCCGCCAAAAAGACCGCAAAAGGCGAGAGCGCGGCGGCAGTCGCGCCACGGCCATCCGATGCCGATATCCGTTTGCGGGCCTATTTCATCGCTGAGCGGCGCGTCCAGCTCGCGCTGCGGGGCGATCCGGCGATGGATTGGATCGAAGCGCGGGAACAGCTCCTGGCCGAGGCGCGGCAAGCGCGCTCCTGACCGTAGGCCCATTTAGTTTCCCGACGCACGAAAGCTTCCGCCCAACCGGTATCGAGAAGCAGCTGCTGACGACGCGTCGCTGATTCCCGGGAGGGGCGCGTCCGGCACGACTGCTCGCTTGCGCGAAAGCGCCGCGCGTTTCAAGCTTTCTCGTGGCCTCAATCCTGGCGGAGCTCAGCAAGATCCTGCACGAACATCGGGAAATCGTCGGCGATGAGGTGAGCCGGCGTGATTCCGCCCGCCACATGCAGCGGTTGCAGGGCGTCTCAGAGCGGCTGGAAGAGATGGAGCGGCGCCTGTCGAAAGCGATTGATCCGCAGCTGCGTCACTTCCTACAACGCCGCAGCTACAGCAAAGCGCTGGAGTATCTGGACGCGAGCGGGTTGTCGAGCGAGGGGAAACGTGGTTCCAACCCGGCGAACCAAGGCCGCTGATCGCCCGTTCAGGAACGAGATGCGCAGGGCAAAAGCCGGTCTCCCAGCGCGGAGCGGCTAGCGCGAGTACAACTCGACGATCAACTGCTCGTTCACCATCGGCTGCATCTCATCGCGAATGGGAATCCGAGCAACCTTGCCTTTGAGCGCGTCGCGATCAGCCACCAGCCAATCCGGCACCGGCGCGATCTGCGTGAGCTCGAGGTTCCGCAGCGCGAGCTGACGGGACTTCGGACGATCTTTCACCATCACTTCGTCGCCCGCTTTGACGTTGTACGAGGCGATATTCACGTTGCGGCCATTGACCTGCACGTGACCGTGCGAGACGAGTTGCCGCGCACCGCTGCGGGTATTCGCCAAGCCAAGGCGGAAGACGACATTGTCGAGCCGCGTCTCGAGCAGCTGAAGAAGAGTTTCCCCGGTGACGCCGCGCCGGCGCAGCGCAGTCTGAAATAACCGACGGAACTGCTTTTCCAGCAGCCCGTACTGGTACCGAAGCTTCTGCTTCTCGCCGAGTGCGACTGCGTAATCCGATTGTTTGCGGCGTGAACCTTTGGGCCCGTGCATGCCGGGCGGGTAATTCTTCCGCTCGAGGGATTTCGATGGTCCAAAGAGGGGCACGCCATAGCGGCGCGCGACTTTGGTTTTAGGTCCGGTGTATCTGCCCATTTGGAGAAGTTGAGAGTCGGTAGTTGAAAGTTTTGAGAGCCGATCAAACGCGCCGTTGTTTTGGCGGACGGCAGCCGTTGTGCGGCACTGGGGTAACATCCCGGATGACGGTGAGATCGAGGCCGATCGCCTGTAGCGCGCGGACCGCCGATTCGCGACCGGCGCCGGGTCCGCGGACCAAAACTTCCACCTCTTTAAGGCCGTGTCCCATCGCCTGGCGGGAGGCGTCCTGCGCAACCATTTGCGCGGCGTAGGCAGTACTTTTGCGCGAGCCTTTGAAACCGACTTTGCCGGCGCTGGACCAGCCGATCACGTTGCCGTTCAAGTCCGTAATGGTGACAATCGTGTTGTTGAAGGTGGAAAGCACATGAGCAACGCCCGAGTGGATATTTTTGCTCCCTTTTGCCTTGATGATCTTCGGCTTCTCGACGTCGTTCGGGTCGAGCGAAAGATTTTCGACTTTCGGAGCTTCGGCCGGGGCAGCTTCCTTCTTGCTCTTAACCTTCTTGGGGGCTTTCGCTCCCGCTGTTTTGGCCGCGGGAGCTGCCGGTGCAGCAGCATCGGCCGCCGGCGGTGCGGCAGGAGCGGGGCTCTCTTCTCCCGCGGCGGGAGCTGCGACGGCCGCGGGCGGCGCTTCGCCGGTGCGCTCCGAACTGCCGCCTTGAGGCGCGCCTACTTCCGCTGGGCGTGCCTTATCGTCTCCAGCGGGGTCTGCCTGCTCGTTTTCGTTTGAATCAGCCATCTTTAAATCCTGCTTTTCCTACTTGTGAGTGATTACGGCCCGCGGCTAAGTCTTGCCGGCCTTGGCGTCTTTATTCCGGATCACGCCGACCGTTTTGCGCGGTCCCTTGCGCGTCCGCGCATTTGTGGATGTGCGTTGCCCACGCACGGGCAAGCCGCGCCGATGCCGAATCCCACGGTAAGAATTGATCGCCTGCAGGCGCTTCAAGTTGCTCTGCAAATCGCGCCGGAGATCGCCTTCGATCAGCACCTTATTGTCCGTGATCGCGTGGATGATGTCGTTGATCTGCACTGGCGTCAGCTCTTTGGCGCGGACGTTGGGATCGATGTTTGTCTGTTCAAGAATCCGTCTCGCGGTCGTCGGTCCGATCCCGTAGATGTAGGTGAGGGACGCTTCGATCCGCTTGTCCGATGGAATCTCAACTCCGAGTAATCGTGGCATAAAATTTCCTTACCCCTGGCGCTGTTTATGACGCGGGTTTTTGCAGATCACGCGCACGACGTTCTTGCGCTTCACGATCTTGCACGCTTCACAAAGTCTCTTTACTGAGGGTCGCACTTTCATAGGTGGATCGATTCGCGAGACGAAAAACGCGGAGATCAGCTCCGCGATATCACTGCTGGCGGAAGGTGATCCGCCCCCTCGACAAATCGTAGGGTGAAACTTCTAGCAGAAGTTTTCTGCGTCGCAACTCGCGAATCGGGGATGGCCGCCATGTTTTTGGGGAAACGCGGTCCGCTAGTGCAGCTCCGTTTTGCGCCGCATGGTCAGGATCTCCGGCTGCTGCTTCGTGATCAGGACGGTGTGCTCGAAGTGCGCCGAGGGCAGACCATCGGCGGTGCAGACGGTCCAGCCATCTTCGAGCAACCGGACACTGGCCGTGCCCGCGTTAATCATAGGCTCGATCGCGAGCGTCATGCCGGCTTTGAGCCGCGGACCGCTGCCGCGCTTGCCGTAATTCGGGATTTGCGGCTCTTCGTGCAGCTTTCGCCCGACGCCGTGGCCCACAAATTCCCGGACGACGTTGAAGCCGTGGGCGACCGCCTCTTCCTCGACATCTGCGCAAACATCCCCCAGCCGCACCCCCTCTGACGCGGTGGCGATCGCTTTCCGCAACGCATTTTCCGTCACCCGCAGAAGCTTCTCGGTGCGGTCATCGATCATGCCCACCGGAACGGTCGTCGCAGTATCCCCTACCCAGCCGTTTTGGATCACGCCGATGTCCAATTTCACGATATCCCCGTATTGAATGCGGCGCTGGCTGCCGATGCCGTGCACAATTTCCTGATTGAGCGAGATGCAGATGTTGCCGGGGAAAACGCGATGACCAAGTCGATAACCGAGGAACGCACTCTTCACGCCCGCCTCACTCATCAGATCGGCCGCGGCCTCGTCGATTTCTTTCGTCGAAACTCCCGGCCGCACGAGATCGCTGACGCGCTCGAGAATCTCGCTCGCGGTGCGGCAAGCCTGCCGCATTTTCTCGACCTCTTTCGCAGATTTGATCGGGATCATGCCGCCTGCTCGATCAAGCGGGAAATATCCCCAAACACCTCATTGCGGTCGCGGTTGCCATCTATTTTCCGCAAGCTTCCGGCCTTGGCATAGAAGTCGGCCAGCGGCTCCGTCTTCGTGTTGAACTCCGTCAGCCGCTTTTGCAGAACAGTGGCGTCGTCATCTGTCCGCCGGACGAGCGGCCCATCACAATACGGACAGACCGCGCGCTCCGAAAACCCGGCCGCGCCTTCGCTCGTCGTAAAGCCGCACGACTGGCACTGCAGACGATGCGAGATGCGGTCGCTGATTGTTTCCGCGGAGACATCGAGCCAGAGCGCAAGATCCAGGGGGGTGCGATGCCGTTGCAGGATTCCCTGGAGCGCTTCCGCCTGTGGGATGGTTCTCGGAAAACCATCGAAGATAAAGCCGTGCGCGCCGTGGAGCCGCACCCAGTCTTCGATCAATTCAATGATGATCTTATCGGGGACGAGTTCTCCGTGCTTGGTCCGCTCGGCTGTTTCCAGACCGAGCAGCGTCCCGATCTCCACTTCCCGACGCAGGATCGCTCCGGGCGAAGTCACAGGAACGCCGAACTGCCGGGTGATCATCTCGGCCTGGGTTCCTTTCCCCGAACCGGGCGCGCCCAGCAGAACAAGCCGCCGCTTCATGGGGCAGAAATAAGACGAGCGAGCATCAGTCCGCAGCCTAGTGCTGATAAACGAAAATCGCGACACCCGCGATCACAAGCACCGCGATTCCGACGTAAAGCCACATCAGGGTGGTTTGCGGAGCGGCTTCGCCCCGGCTGTAACTGGAGCGATCCGAGCGACCGCGGATCCGCCCTTTCCGGAGGAAGCCATCGTAATGTCGCTGGATCAGGTGCGTTTCCACCTGCCGCATCGTATCGAGAATCACGCCGACAATAATCAGCAGACTGGTGCCGCCAAAAAATTGGGCGGTGATCTGCGGCACATTAAGCCCTTGGCTAAGCAAGCTCGGCAGGATCGCAATCAAAGTGAGGAAGATCGCGCCCGCGAACGTGAGCCGCGTCATCGTGAAGTCGAGAAATTCCGAAGTGGGCTTGCCGGGACGCACACCGGGAATGTAACCGCCGTATTTCTTCAGATCATCGGCGATCTGAGAAGGCTGAAACTGCGTCGCAACCCAGAAATAGCTGAAGAAGAAAATCATCAAAGCCAGCACGACGTAATGCGGCCAGCCATGCGACAGCGCGTCCGAGATGGTCCGCGCGGTGCGGCTATTCTGGAACGCGACGCTCACGATCGTAGTCGGGAAGAGCAGCAGCGCCCACGCAAAGATGATCGGCATGACGCCGGCGTAGTTTACCTTCAGCGGCATATATTGCGTCTGGCCACCGTACATTTTGCGCCCGACCACTCGTTTTGCGTACTGCACGGTGATCTTCCGCACGCCCTGCGTCACCGCGATCACGGCGGCGATCACGATGAACAGGAAAGCGATCATGAGCACGAGAATCGCAGGGTTCACCTGGCTCGTGCCGGTCTCGCCGGAAGGCACAAATGTCTTCCAGGCTTGCGCCAGAGCCGCCGGCAGGCGCGCCACAATTCCGACCGTGATGATGAGCGAGATCCCGTTGCCGATCCCGCGCTCGGTGATCTGATCGCCCAGCCACATCAGGAACAAGGTGCCGGTCGTCAGCGTCAGGACCGTAATGATTCGGAAGACCATTCCGAGGTCGGCCACGAGCGGAATCCCGAGCTTTTGCACCGTCTCGGTGATGCCGGGCAGCATCGTTTGATACGACTCCGGATGCTGGAACGAGACCGCCAGCAGATAACCCTGAACAACGCACAAGACCACCGTCGCGTAGCGCGTGATCTGCATGATTTTCTGCCGCCCGCCATCCTCACGGGCGAGCCGCCCGAGCTTGGGAATGACCGCCGTCAGCAGCTGCAACATGATCGAAGCGCTGATATACGGCATGATGCCGAGCGAGAAGATGGCGCAGTTCTCGAGCGCGCCGCCGCTGAAAAGGTTGAAGAGCGCCGCGACACCGCCTCCCGACTTTTGCGAAAGGGTGTCGCGAAACCACTCCTGCAGAACCGCCGAGTTGACCCCGGGCGTGCTGATCGCCGCGCCCAGGCGCACGATCACGATCACTGCGAGCGTGAAAAGAATCCGGCGCCGCAGCTCGGGAATCTTGACGGTATTAAGAAACGCCGAAACCATCGCTTACAAGTTCCTGGAAGCGCCGAGCGTTAACCTTTGGAAGAAGCCTTCTTCTTCGCCGCAGATTTCTTGGCAGCGGCAGGCTTGCGCGCCGCTGGTTTCTCCGCCGGAGCGGCAGCTTCCGGGAAACGCGGGCCCTGCGGCGCGCGCGCTTCACGCAAGGTCACCGTGCCGCCCGCGCCTTCGATCTTCTGGCGGGCGGACGCGCTGATCTTGTGTGCCTCGATCGTGAGCGCGTGCTTCAGTTCGCCCGAGCCGAGAACCTTGAGACCAACGACGTTGCCGCGGATCATTTTGGAGTCGCGCAGCATCTGCTCGTTAATCACCGTGCCGACCTCGAACTCGTTCAGGTCGTCCAGATTCACAATCGCGTAATTCTTGTGAAACGCGGCGTTGTTGAACCCGCGCTTCGGTAACCGGCGGATAAGCGGCATTTGACCGCCCTCGAAGCCAAGTCTGATGCTGCCGCCGGAGCGCGCTTTCTGGCCCTTGTGCCCCTTGCCGCTCGTCTTGCCGTGGCCGGAGCTTTCTCCGATACCGAGCCGCTTCACGCGATGCTTGGCACCCGGACGCGGTTTGAGATTGTGCAAACGCATCATGACTGATCAGCCCTTCCGTCGGCGGTGTCCCTGTTCATGCGGATTCCGCGCGTCTTGAAAATTTCATCCTTGCGCCGCAGCGCCCGCAGCGCCTCGATCGTCGCCTTCACCACGTTGGAGTGATTGCTGGAGCCGAGCGACTTCGCGAGCACATCCTTGATCCCGACTGCCTCCACCACCGCGCGCACGCCGCCACCGGCGATCACGCCCGTTCCGGGCGAAGCTGGACGCAAGAGAACGCGCCCGCCGCCAAATTCACCGGTCGTGGCATGCGGAATTGTGTTCTCGTGCAGCGACATTTTCTCCATCCCTTTGCGCGCCGCATCGGAAGCTTTGCGGATGGCTTCTGCCACCTCGTTTGCTTTGCCGAATCCGACGCCCACTTTGCCGTCGTGATCGCCCGCCACGATCAGCGCGCTAAAGCTGAAACGGCGTCCGCCTTTCACCACTTTCGCGCAACGATTGATGAACACGACTTTCTCCGTCGTATCACCACGTGCCGCTGAACTTTTGTCTGTCTGGCGTTCCTGACGCCGGCCGCCGCCTTGATGTTGTGCCATGACTTAAAACTGCAACCCGCCTTCGCGCGCGGCGTCGGCTAAAGCTTTTACTTTTCCGTGATACTGGAAGCCGCCGCGGTCGAAGATGACCTTGGCGACATTTTTCGCGAGCAGACGCTCGGCTACCGCCTTACCCACCTTCTGCGCGGAAGCGGAGTTGGCGGAGGCTTTGCCTTTCGAGGCGAGGACTTCTTCGGTGGTGCCCGCCGCGGCGAGGGTGCGGCCCGCGTCGTCGTCGATCACTTGGGCGTAAACGTGCCGGCCGGAAAAATGAACCGCCAGGCGTGGGCGCTCGGCCGTGCCGCTGACCCGTTTCCGGATGCGGGTATGAATGCGATGTCTGATTTCTTTGCGCGAAGTCTTCATACTACTGAACGGTCTTGCCTTCCTTGCGGCGGATCACTTCCCCGACGTAACGCACGCCCTTGCCCTTGTAAGGTTCCGGCGGGTAGTAGCGGCGAATATCCGCCGCCACCTGTCCGACGACCTTTTTGTCGATGCCGGAGATCGCGATCTTGGTGCTGTCCGCGACCGTGATGGTGATCTCCTTCGGAATCGGGAACAGCACCGGGTGCGAAAACCCGAGGGCGAGATTCAAGGTCTGACCTTGCACGGCGGCTTTGAATCCGACGCCTTCGATTATGAGATTCTTCGTGAAGCCCGTGCTGACGCCGAGCACCATGTTGTTAATCAGGCTGCGCGAGAGTCCGTGCAGCGCTTTCACGCTCCGCGTCTCCGCATCGCGGGCGAGCGAGACCTGGTTGTCGGCGACGCTCGCCTTGATCTGGCGCGGCAAGGTCCAATTCAGTTTCCCTTTGGGTCCTTCCACCGCGACAGCCCCATCCTTGCCGATGTTGACTTTCACCTTCTCGGGAATCTCGACCGCTTTGTTTCCAATCCGTGACATAGAAATTCGCAGCCCTGCTTACCAGATGTAAGCCAGGAGCTCGCCTCCCACGTTTTGCTTCTTCGCTTCGCGCCCGGACAGAACGCCGCGGGAGGTGGAAAGAATCGCCACGCCCATCCCGCCAAGGACACGTGGAATCTCCTGCGCGCCGACATAACGGCGGAGTCCAGGGCGGCTGACGCGCTTCAGACCGGTGATCGCACTGGTGCGATTCGCGATCTTGTTGGTGATCTTGATCCGCGGGTGTGCGGCTTCCGTATCGAGGGAGAAATCCGTGATGTAGCCTTCCTCTTTCAGGATGCGAACCACTTCGCTTTTGATCTTGGAGTACGGCACAAACATCTCATGCTTCTGCGCCGCGGCGGCGTTGCGCACGCGAGCGAGAAGATCGGCAATAGGGTCGGTAACAGTGCTCATGGTTAGGCGGCCGCCGGAGTGCCGGCAGGCTTCTTCGCGCGATCGCTAAAGGGCATCCCAAGCTCGCTCAGGAGTGACTTGGCCTCTTCGTTCGTCCGCGCGGTGGTGACGATGGTAACATCAAAACCGATGTTGCGCTTGATTTTGTCGAGCTCGACTTCGGGGAAGATCGACTGGTCGGCCACGCCCAGCGTGTAGTTGCCGTTGCCATCGAACGCCTTCGGCGAAACCCCACGGAAATCCCGGATCCGCGGCAGGCCGGCTTTGATCAGGCGCTCGAGGAATTCATACATGTTCGCGCCGCGCAGAGTCACCTTGGCGCCGATCGCCTGCTCCTGGCGCAGCTTGAAATTTGCGATGCTCTTCTTCGCGCGTGTTTCCGCCGGCTTCTGCCCTGTGATCAAGGCGAGCTCCGCTTTCGCGTCTTCCAGCGCCTGCTTCACATCTGCCTGCGATCCGATCGAGGTATTCACCACGACCTTCTCCACTTTCGGAATCTGATGGATGTTGGTGTAACCGTGCTCTTTCTGCAGCGCCGGGACGACCTTGTTCTTGTAGTGATCGTAAAATTCGTTTTTCATGGCTTACGCCTCGCTTTTCGGTGCCTTCTTTTTCGCAGGGGCTTTCTTCTTCTTCGCCGTGGGTTTCGCGGCCGCTTTTTCGCCCTTGCCCTTGCCGCTGCGTTCCGAACGTTCCACCACCTTCACATTCGAAATGTGAATAGGACCCTCGCGTTCGGCGATCTTCCCCTGGGGATTGTCCTGCGACTTCTTCAGGTGGCGCTTGATCATGCGAATGCCTTCGACGAGCACCCGTTCCTTGCGGGCAATCACCTCGAGCACCTTCCCGGTGGAACCTTTGTGGTTCCCGGAGATCACTTCCACCTGATCGCCCTTGCGGACGTGCAGCTTGATTCGGTTCATAAAACTTCGGGCGCGAGCGACACGATTTTCATGAAGTTGCGCTCGCGCAGCTCCCGCGCGACGGGACCGAAAATACGGGTCCCGCGCGGGTTCAGATCTTTGTCGATGATCACAATCGCGTTGTTGTCGAAACGCAAGACCGAGCCATCATCGCGCTTGATCGGCTGCCGCGTCCGCACGAGGACGGCACGCACGACTTCGCCTTTTTTTACCGTGCCGTTCGGGCTCGCTTCTTTGACGTTCGCGGTAATCACGTCGCCGATTCCCGCGCACCGGCTGGTGCCTTGCCCGATGACGCCGATCATGGTCGCCATGCGCGCGCCACTGTTATCCGCCACGTCGAGTCTGGATCTTAAGTAAACCATAAAAATTCCCTTGGGATTCCGCTACTTCGCCACCACGTCCACCAGACGCCAACGCTTCAATTTGCTCAGCGGCCGCGTCTCCATGATGCGGACGGTGTCTCCCGTCTTGGCGCGGTTCTCTTCGTCGTGCGCGTAGAATTTCTTCTTCTGTTTGACGATTTTGCCAAACTTCGCGTGCGGGACCCTGGTCACGGACTGCACGACAATCGTCTTGTTCATCCCGCTGGAAATCACCTCGCCCGTCCGCGTTTTCCGGGTGGCGCGTGGCGCAGCCGCTTCCGTAGTGCTCGCGCTCGCACCCGTCTCGATCGTTTCTTCGGCCATAACTTATTTGCTCCCCGTCTTCTTGGCGCGCTGTGCCAGCACGGTTTCCAATTGCGCGACTTGCCGGCGGAGCAGGCGCAGGCGGCTCGACTGTTCGAGCTGACCGCTCTGCTGTTGCAGGCGCAGGTGCAGGCTTTCCTGCCGCATCTCGCGTTTCTTTGTCTGCAGCTCGTCTGAGCTCAGCTCATTGATTTCCTTAAATTTCATACTCGTTAGGCCGCGGCGACGTGGTGCCGGGTAAGGAACTTGGTGCGAACCGGCAGCTTGTTCGCCGCCAGACGCAGGGACTCTCGGGCGACGGACTCCGTCACACCATCGAGTTCGAAAAGGATGTTCCCGGGCCGGACAGTCGCGACCCAATACTCGGGCTGGCCTTTGCCTTTGCCCATCCGGGTTTCCGGTGGACGCGAGGTCACCGATTTATCGGGGAAAATCCGGATCCAGAGTTTGCCTTTACGCTTCATGTTGCGGGTCAAGGCGACACGGGCGGCTTCAATCTGAGTATTGGTGATCCAGGCGCGTTCCAGCGTCTGAAGACCGAATTCGCCGAAATCGATCCGGAGATTGCGTGAAGCCATCCCCTTGCGGCTACCCCGCTGGGTCTTCCTATACTTCACTCTTTTGGGCATCAATGGCATGGCAGTGTCTCCTTCTTAAGCTTCCGTCGGCTGCGGCGGCAGAGCGGCGGGCGGCTCGACCGGCGCTTCCTCTTTTTTGCAGAGCCAGCACTTCACGCCGATTTTTCCGTAGACCGTGTTTGCTTCAGCGAAGCCATAATCAATCGGTGTGCGGAGGGTATGCAGCGGCACCTTGCCCTCGCGATACCATTCCGAGCGGGAAATTTCCGCGCCATTTAGCCGCCCAGAGCTACGCAGACGAATCCCCTGCGCTCCGAAATCCATCGCGATCTGAACCGCCTTTTTCATGGCGCGGCGGTAAGCAATACGGCGCTCGATCTGCAAGGCGACGTTCTCCGCCACGAGCTGCGCGTCGAGTTCCGGCGTCTTGATTTCCTGAATGTCAATCTTGATCTGCTTGCCTTGCGCCATCTTCGAGATCTCTTCGGTCATCTTCTCGATCTCGGCTCCTTTGCGTCCGATCACGATCCCGGGACGTGCCGTATGAATCGTCACCCGGATGCTGTTCCAGGCGCGCTCGATGATGATCTTCGCGACCGCGGCGAACTGCAGCTTCTTCTTCACGTAATTGCGAATCTCGATGTCGCTGTGGAGGAAGCCGGGCATCTCCTGCGGGTTCGCGTACCAGCGCGAACGCCAGTCGTGGTTCACCGCGAGGCGGAATCCAATTGGATTAACTTTCTGTCCCATAAAATTATTCGTTAACGTCGCTGCGGCTGCTCAAGTTTGGATCCGGTGCGGTACTCTGACCGGCTTCTCCGCCCTCGGTTGGTGGACGCTTCGGCTGGCTTTTTGCCTTCGCCCCGGTCGCGCTGGTTTTCCGGGATGCACCCTTCGCTCCACCTTTCGCGCTGCCGCTCTTCTTGCCGCGCTTGGTCTTGTTCCGTCTCTTGATCTCGATCTCGTCTGTCAAAATGATGCGGATGTGGCTGCTGCGTTTCAGGATGCGACTGCCGCTGCCACGGGCGCGCGTCATCATGCGCTTCATCGTCGGGCCTTCGCCGCAGGTGGCCTCTTTCACCACGAGCCCGTCTACCTTGAGGTTCGCGTTGTTCTCCGCATTCGCGACCGCGCTCTTCAGGGTCTTGTTGATCAAGCCCGCGGCCTTTTTCGGGCTGAACGCGACGAGGTCCAGCGCTGCCGAAACTGGCAACCCTTGAATCGCGCGCGTGACCTCGCGCACCTTGAAGGGCGAAATCTTCGCGTACCGGTATATCGATCGAACTTCCATTTTATTTCAAACTAACGTTTTGGCGGGCATCGGCCTGGAGCCGGTCACCCACCTTTATTTTATCCTTCCCAGAATCCATCTCCTGAATCACCGCCCCGCAGATCTTCTGCCGCACGTCCACCACCCGCAGCGATGCGATCACCCGGCCGTCACGCACCACGCGCAAGGGCATCCCGATCTTTACCCCCTGCTTCTCGCCGAGGTTGCCGACCACGAGCGACCACTCGTCCTTCACACTCACAACGCTTCCGTCCATCAGCGACGGCGTCGGATCACTGGCGCTGCCCGCTTTCGCGACCAGTTCGTTCGTGCTCCGCAATTGCGCCTCAACCGCCGCGCGCGCGGTCGGATCAGCGCCCGTCGACGTTTTCAGCAACTGCAACATCGCTTCCGTCAGCCGAAGCATCTGGTCGCGATATTGTGCGCGCTCCTTTTGCATCAGCTGCAAATCACTGACCGCGCTCAAGAGACGCTGCTCCAGCTTCGCGCGATCCTTGTTCGCCGCTTCCAGACCGAGTGCTTCCATCCGCAACTGCAGGTCCGAATACTTCCGGCGGAACACTTCCGCCTCCGCATTCGATTCCGCCAGGCTTTCGGTCAACGTCTTCACTGCTTCACGTTGCAACGCGAGCTGGCGGCGCAGCTCTTCCGTGCCCGGAGGCTGCGTCCCCGCGTGCGTCTCTGTGCCCGCATATTCATTTTTGGATCCTGACAAAGAACTATTCCCCTGCGCCGCCAGCTCTCCAGCTGGCCAGGCGCTCCCAAGTATCACGATAACCGATCCTCGTCTGACGAGTGCTCGCACCCGCTTTTCGAGAATCGGAGATCGAAAATTCACATCACTACTTCGTCACCTTCGCGGTGTGCGAACCGTGCTTCTTAAATATCCGCGTCGGCGAAAACTCGCCGAGCTTGTGCCCTACCATGTTCTCAGTCACGAACACGGAGGTAAAAATTTTTCCGTTATGCACCATGAAGGTGTGGCCGACGAAATCCGGCGTCACCATCGAGCGGCGCGACCAGGTCTTGATCGGCTTCTTCACACCCGCCGTGTTCATCTTGTCGATCTTCTCGAGAAGATGCGGCTCGACGAAGGGTCCCTTTTTTAAAGATCTGCCCATATCAAATTACTTCTTCTTCCGGTTCACGCGGCGGTCCTGCATGATGAACCGATCGCTTGGCTTGTGCTTCGAGCGGGTCTTGAATCCCTTCGCGGGCTGACCCCACGGACTCGTCAAGTGCTGACGCCCGCCGCCGCCCTTTGATTTTCCCTGGCCGCCCCCGTTGGGGTGATCGATCGGGTTCATCACCATGCCGCGCACCGTTGGCCTTTTGCCCTGCCAACGGGAACGTCCCGCCTTGCCACTGACTACGTTCATGTGATCGACGTTTCCGACTTGCCCGATGGTGGCGCAGCAGGTGTCATGGATGCGGCGAATCTCGCCCGAAGGCAATTTCACCAGCGCGTAACCCGCCTCCCGGTTGCTTAAAGTGGCCTGCTGGCCTGCGCTCCGTGCAATCTGGCCACCGCGGCCCGGTGCGATCTCGATGTTATGAATGCTGGACCCGAGCGGGATCGCGCTGAGTGGCAACGAATTGCCCAGTTCAGGCGCGGCGGCTTCGCCAGACATCACGCGAGCGCCCGCCGCCAGACCATCGGGCGCAAGGATGTAGCTCATCTCGCCGTCGGCGTACTTGATCAAGGCGATGCGCGCGGAACGGTTCGGATCGTACTCGATCCCGACCACCTCCGCAGCGACCCCATGCTTGCGCCGCTTGAAATCCACTTTGCGATACTTCTGTTTGTGCCCGCCGCCGATGTGACGCGAGGTGAGCCGACCATTGTTGTTGCGGCCGCCGCTGCGTTTCTTGACTTCGGTCAGGCTCTTGTGCGGCTTCGACTTAGCCGCGCCAGACTTGGTGATCTCCTCGAAGGTCGGGAGCGTCTTGAAGCGCAGCGTCGGAGTTAGGGGACGATAATTGCGGATTGCCATAACAGATTAGACGAGATCGATCTTGTCTCCCTCTTTCAGCGTTACGATGGCCTTCTTCCAATGCGGTTTGCGGCCGAAATCCGCGCGTCGCTCGCGTTTCTTTTTCCCGGCGTAGTTGCAGGTATTCACCGCGACGACCGTCTTGCTGAAAAGCTTTTCAATCGCGGCCTTGATCTGGATCTTGTTAGCCCGCGGTGCGACGCGAAACACATACTTGTTGTGCTTTTCGCTGAGGAGGGTCGCCTTCTCCGTGAGCGAGGCCGTCTGGATGATATCGAAATGGTCGTTCATGGAAGTCATTCCGCCGTCGCTTTGGCCGGCGGAGTGGTCCGCGCCGCCAACTGCTCGAGCGCCTTGCCCGTCACTAAAATCTTATCGAAAGCGAGAAGTTGTTCTGTGTTCACATCGCTCGCCGTCGCCAGCAGGACCGGCTTCACATTGCGCGCCGCCTTGTAGGTCTTCTCGTCGAACGCGTCAGAAATCAGCAACACCTTGGTGGCATCGGTGTGCTCCTTGAGCAGGCTCAGGAAAGACTTCGTCTTCAGCTCGGTGAGCGCAAAGGTGTCGATCGTCAGCACATCGCCAGCGTTGATTCGCTCGCTCAGGGCCTTCTGGAACGCGAGCCGGCGCGTCGACTTGGAAACTTTCTTCGAGTAATCGCGCGGCTTGGGTCCGAAGACCACGCCGCCCCCACGCCAGATCGGCGAAGACTTGTAGCCGGCACGGGCGCGGCCGGTGCCCTTTTGCCGCCATGGCTTCGCGCCGGAAAGAGCGACTTCCGCCTTCGTTTTCGTGTTAGCCGAACCGGAACGACGCGCCGCCCGCATCGCGACTACGACATCGTGCACCGCCTGCGTCCCGCGACCGCCATCAATCAGAGTGAACTTCGCATCACGGGCTGCGTCTGCGGTTAAAACGGTGGCGCTCATTTCGCTTCTCCTGCGGTGGTGGGCTTCTTCAGCGCCGGACGAACCACGACGTAGCTGCCATTCGCTCCCGGCACTGCGCCGCTAATCAAAATCACCTTTTCGGCCTCGCGCACCTGCAGGACCTGCAGATTTTGCACCGTCACGCGTTCGTCACCCATGTGGCCTGGCATACCCATGTTCCGGAACACGCGCCCCGGGGTGGAGCGGTTGCCGATAGCGCCGTTTCGCCGATGCGTTTTCGATCCGTGCGAAGCGCCTTGCCCATCGAAATTGTGCTTCTTCATCACGCCCTGGAAGCCTTTGCCCTTCGACTTCCCGACCACGTCGACCCAGTCGCCGGGGGCGAACTGCGTCACGCTCAGGTTGATTTCGCCTTCGGGTGCGTCTGCCTCGAGGCGGAACTCGCGCATTAATTTCTTCGGCTCGGCAGCGACCGCGGCAAACTCGCCGAGCAGCGCCTTGTTCACGCGCGACTCTTTTTGCACGTCGAAGCCGACTTTGATCGCGGAGTAACCGTCGTTTTCCGCGGTCACCCGCCGTAAGAGAACGTTATCGCCCGCGGCGACCACGGTCACCGGACGCAGCTTGCCCGATGCATCGTAGATGCTCGTCATGCCGATTTTCTTTCCTAAAAGTCCAATGCTCATGTTGGTGGGCTTGCAAAAGGTGTCAGGCGCTCAGGCGCTAAATCTTGATCGTGATATCCACGCCGGCCGGCAGGTTGAGCTTCTTCAACTCGTCCACCGTCTTGGCGGTCGGCTCGATGATATCGAGCAGGCGCTTGTGGGTCCGGATTTCAAACTGGTCCATCGACTTTTTGTCGACGTGCGGAGAGCGATTGACCGTGAACTTCTCGATCAAGGTCGGGAGCGGAATCGGTCCCGCCACGCGCGCGCCGGTGCGCTTCGCCGTCTCAACGATGTCGACGGCAGATTGATCGAGCATCCGATGGTCGAATGCTTTCAAGCGAATACGAATTCTTTGCCCGCTGGCCATTTACTTGGTTTCCTTCTGGTCGAGCACGGCAGCGACGAGCTGCTGCGGGACTTGTTCAAAATGTGACGGCTCCATCGAGTAGCTCGAGCGGCCTTTCGAAAGTGAGCGGATTGCGGTGGCGTAACCAAACATTTCCGCGAGCGGAACTTCCGCCTGCACCATCGTCAGATTGCCCTTAACTTCAATGCTGCCAATTTTGCCGCGGCGGCGATTCAGATCGCCCATGATGTCGCCCTGGAATTCTTCCGGGGTCGCATTCTCGACCTTCATGATTGGCTCGAGCAGGATCGGCTTCGCCTTTTTGAAGGCATCCTTGACCGCGAAAATCGCCGCGAGCTTGAACGCCATTTCGTTCGAATCGACGTCGTGGTACGAGCCGTCCACGATGTCGACATTGGCATCGATCACCTGGTAGCCGCCGACGACGCCATTCAGCATCGCTTCTTCGATCCCTTTCTTGCAGGCCGGGATGTATTCCTTCGGAATGTTGCCGCCCACCACCTTGTTCTCGACCGTGATGCCTTTGCCGCGTTCGTTCGGCTGCACCTTGATCACGACGTGGCCATATTGACCGCGGCCACCCGACTGCTTGATCAGCTTGCCTTCGCCATCGGCCGGCGCGGTGATCGTTTCGCGGTACGCGATCTGCGGTTTGCCAGAGTTCGCGTCGACCTTGAACTCGCGCAGCATGCGGTCGCGAATAATCTCCAAATGGAGTTCGCCCATGCCCGCGATGATCGTTTGGCCGGTGTCTTCATGCGTGAAGACTTTGAAAGTCGGATCTTCTTCGGAAAGGCGCTGCAGCGCGATGCCCATCTTCTCCTGGTCCTGCTTCGTCTTCGGTTCGATCGCCATTGAAATAACGGGATCAGGGAACGAAGGCGGCTCGAGCAGGATCGGAAAATCTTCGTCGCAAAGCGTATCGCCCGTCGTGATATTCTTAATCCCGACGATCGCCGCGATGTCGCCCGAGTAGCAGGTGTCGATGTCCTCGCGCTTGTCAGCTTGAATCTGGATCAAACGGCTGATGCGCTCGCGCTTATTCGTTCGCGGATTGTAAACGTTATCGCCCTTCGACAACGAACCCGAATAGACGCGGAAGAAAACCAGCTTCCCGACGAAGGGATCGCTCCAAAGCTTGAAGGCGAGCGAGCAGAACTTCCCGTTGTCGTCCGTCGGCGCGTCCATCTTCTCGTGCGTGTCGGGCTCCATCCCGATCGCCGGCGGGATATCGAGCGGCCCCGGAAGGTAATCGATCACGGAGTCAACCAGATACTGCACGCCCTTGTTCTTGAAAGCGGAGCCGCCGACGACGGGCACAAATTTGTTCGCAATCGTCTGACGACGAATGCCCGCCTTTAGCATCTGAGGCGTGATCTCTTTCTCTTCCAGGACTGCTTCAGCGATCTCGTCGTCAATATTGGAAATCTGCTCCACGAGAGTCGCGTAAGCCTTCTCGACCTGTTCCTTGTTTTCCTCAGGGATGTCCCGCACCTCGTAGGTCGAACCCATCGAGTCGTCATCGAGATAGAAAACCGCTTTGCGGTTCACCACGTCGAGCTGGCCCTTCAGGTAATCCTCTTTCCCGAGCGGAATCAAAATCGGCCACGCATTAGCCGCGAGCTTCTTGTGCATCGAGTCGATCGACGCATCGAAATCCGCCCCGACGCGATCCATCTTATTGATAAACGCGATCCGCGGAACGTTATACTTGTTCGCCTGGCGCCAGACCGTCTCGGACTGCGGCTGCACTCCGGCGACCGCGTCGAAGACCGCAATCGCACCGTCGAGCACCCGCAAAGAACGCTCCACTTCCGCGGTGAAATCCACATGCCCGGGAGTGTCGATGATGTTGACGCGCATCTTGATGCCGTCATACATCTTGTAGACGCCCGGCTCGGGCTTCTGCATCCAGGCGCAGGTCGTCGCAGCCGACGTGATCGTGATGCCGCGCTCGCGTTCCTGCTCCATCCAGTCAGTCACGGTGGTGCCATCATGCACCTCCCCGATTTTGTGGATCATCCCGGTGTAAAACAGGATCCGTTCGGTCAGCGTCGTCTTGCCTGCATCGATGTGCGCAGCAATCCCGATGTTCCGCGTCCGTTCGAGCGGGAACTTGCGGTTCGGCGAATTCGGATTCGTCGTCGCGGGTTTATCCAGAGTTGCAGTAGCCATGACCAAAAAAAAATCTTTACCAGCGGAAATGAGCAAAGGCGCGGTTCGCTTGCGCCATCTTATGGGTGTCGTCGCGCTTCTTGATTGCGTTGCCCTGACCAGCCGCCGCGTCTTTGAGCTCAGCCGCAAGCGCTTCCGCCATCGGCATCCCGCGACGGTTATCGGCGTAAGTCACGATCCAGCGCATCGCCAACGAAACCTGACGAGCCGGGGTCACTTCCATCGGCACCTGGTAGGTCGCGCCACCGACGCGGCGGGACTTCACTTCCAGACGAGGGCGGACATTCTCCAGCGCCTTATTCACGACTTCGAGCGGATCGACTGCATCGGACCCTTCGCGCGATTTATCGATCGCGGTATAGACGATCCGCTCCGCGAGGGACTTCTTCCCGCGCTTCATCACGGTGGAAATCAGACGCGCGACCGCCACGCTGCCATAGCGCGAGTCGATCTTCTCTTCCTTCTTGTAAACTTTCCGCCGACGAGACATGCGATCGTTGTTTCCGTAGTTCTAAGTGAGTGAAATTATTTCTTCTTCTTCTTGGCACCTGCCGCCGCGGCCTCAGCACCGGCTTTCGGGCGCTTGGCGCCGTATTTCGAGCGGCTCCGGCGACGTCCGTCAACTCCGAGACTGTCGAGCGTGCCGCGCACAATGTGGTAGCGCACCCCGGGCAAATCCTTCACGCGACCGCCACGCACCAGCACGATGGAGTGCTCCTGCAGATTGTGCCCTTCGCCGGGGATGTAGGCTATGATTTCCTGTCCGTTCGTCAACCGCACCTTCGCCACTTTGCGCAGCGCCGAGTTTGGTTTCTTCGGCGTCCGCGTCATCACCTGCGTGCAGACGCCACGGCGCTGGGGACAATTCTTCAGAGCCGGTGATTTTGATTTCACCGAAATCTTCTTTCGTCCCTTGCGAATGAGCTGATTAATCGTTGGCATGTCGTGACAATAAAAGGCGCCCGACCATCAGGCTTCGGGCGACAAAAAAGCCGCTCAGGCAGCGTCTTCTGACCTCACGCACCTGATGCGGGGAGCGCGCAATATAGGAATGAAAGAAGCGCCCGCAAGAAAATTTCCGCGCATTTTCTCGCAAGCGGCCCCGTCGGCATTACGCCACCTGATTGAGCGAAAAACTATCACCGCAACGGTCGAGGAGCGGCGCGCTCGATCGCCGCGAGGAACTATGGGTGACCACTTCCGCCGGCCGCGCCGTAGACTTGCCCAGTCGCGTAGCTGGCATCGCTGGCCGCGAGCTGCACATAGATTCGACGCCAGTTCCGCCGGCTGGCCGGGGCGGCCCATCGGCATCTCGCCGCCGAACTGTTCAGTTCCGCCGACGGATCAGTCGCCTGTTCAGAGGTGGTGACGATGATCGCCGACCCAGGCGGCAGATGCGGCAGCGCCGCTTTGATGATCCAGAACGGCGCGTAGATGTTCGTTTTCATCGTGGCGTCTCCACACGAGAGCGACGTTTACGGACCTCCGGGAATCTTTTCCAGCTTCAACGCCGCCTGGTCATATCGCATCCCTGGCGTCCGCACGGCAATTCCTTTGCCCTGTAATCCGGCCGGTCCTTTGATTTCAATCCAGCGGCCGTCATCCTTGCGGACGGCCAGTTGCGCGCAGCCGAAGTAGTCTAACTGGTTCCCGCCGGCGCCGTCGAACACCACGAAAGAAAGGGCCGCGGTGCCATCGGCGATTTTGTAAATGAGAAGATTGAGCGTCACGCTGCTGGTCTTGATCTGGCTGTCGATTTTATAAGCGCCGGCAATCTTGATTGCGCGGGCGCGTTGCAGGGCGAGCGCGTCGAAAGCGCCGTCCATGTCCGAACGCACCACCCGCGCACCAACGAGCCCGGTCCCCGAGAGCTGACCATGGACGACGATCCAGCCTTCGAGAGGAGAGGCGAGCAGGCTCTTATAGAACCACGGGTTGAGTCCTCGTCTGAGCACGCGGGTCGGAACGATGTCGCTCTCGCCGATACGCATGCCTTTCGCGGAGCCTGGCACCCCGAACGTGTTACTCGCCACGAGAACGAGACACAGGATGCACAGAGATGTTTTCAGCCCGTCAGTCTCAGATCCAGGAATCCAAAATACGAGAAATTTTTGCCGGAGGCCGGCGCTTTTTTGCAGGATCACCCGACGCAGAACGAGTCAGATGTAAGGTCAGCCCACGGGCGGAATTTTCGCCCGAAACAGACGCATTCCACGCGACAAACCGGGAGTTACGGATTGTCGAGCGCCTTGCTATTGTCGCCCACCGTGGCGGTATCGTCCCCCGCGTCGCCCGGCAGCACCCCGATGGCAGCCCGGAAGTTCTTGTCGTTGTTCGACCAGCCGGACTTGGTGGCCTGATTTTTCCGGAAGATGGCGGCATCACCGCCCTTCCGCACGACCACGAAACCTTTATCCCCGTACGGAGCATCGGTGGTTAGGAGCAGAGTGTTGTACTTGTAGTTCGCGCTGGCGGCGAAGATCGCATTGGAGGCGTCGCCTTCGCTGATTTTGTAGACCTTCAGCGCGCTCTTTCCGGTGATAGTGACGGTCGTGTTCCCGCCCCCGCCGCCAGCCGTCGCGGTGACCGAGGCATTCGCACCCGGTGCAGTGAGGATCTTCTGCAGGTCGCCCGCTTTCAGATAATCGTTTTGCACCAGCTTTTCGCAGTAGGCCTGCAGCGTGGTCACCGGCGGAGTCACATCAGCGCCTGGCCAGGCGAGGTTTGGATCCGAGTTCGTCGAACCATCCGTCGCCATTTGGAACCCGGCGAGAAAAAGCTGACGCGCGTTGTTCATGGTCCCGGTCATCTGGCCCCGGGTGAGGGCATTGGTGAGGGCCGGAACTGCCAGAGCAGCCAGGACCGCGATGATGGCGATCACCACCAGCAGTTCGATCAAAGTGAAAGCAGAAGTCTTTTTCGTCATGGAGAACGCAGCCTCTGAGAATCGCGAAAAAGGGTCAAGCCGAATGCGGCTCCGCCTCTGAGCCGGTCTCGCTCGCCTCTTCAGACACCTGCGGCCGCTCGAGTTTGAAGGCCACGGTCGCCAACGGCGGCACCTCGATCATGAGCGAATGCGTCCGCGCCTGCCACGGCGTCGCGTCCGCTTCCAGCCCGCCCATATTGCCCACGTTGCTCCCGCCGTAGGTTTCGGCGTCGGTGTTGATGATCTCGCGGTAGAAGCCCGCTTCCGGCGCGCCGATCCGGTAGCCGTGCAACACCTGAGGCGTCGCATTCACCACGAAGATAATGACGTCGCCCACCGCGGAGCGGCGCATGAACACAACCGTGCTGTTGTCCGCATCGTGGAAATCGATCCACTCGAAGCCTTGGTGGGTATCGTCCAGATCCCAGAGTGCCGGCTCGTTTTTGTAGACGTAATTCAGGTGCTGCACCATCCGCCGCAGCCCGTCGTGCTTCGGTTCCTCGAGCAGGAACCAATCCAGCCCACGATCGTGGTTCCACTCCCGTACCTGCCCGATTTCGCCACCCATAAAGAGGAGCTTTTTGCCGGGATGCCCGTACATCCAGGCGAACAACATCCGCAGGTTGGCAAACTTCTGCCATTCATCGCCCGGCATCTTCGCGAGCAGCGAGCCCTTCCCGTGCACCACCTCGTCATGGCTCAGCACGAGCACGAAATGCTCGCTGAACGCATACATGATCGAGAACGTGATGCTGTTGTGATGGAAGCGGCGGAAGATCGGATCGAGCGCCATGTAATGGAGGAAATCGTGCATCCAGCCCAT
>JBPCMX010000022.1:0-6338 GCA_051001855.1 Chthoniobacterales bacterium | reverse complement strand
CGGCCACGGGACGCACTCATCGAACAAGATTCTCACGCTGCCGCGTGGAGGATTGCGTGCTGTGAGTGTTCGAGCATCTGCACGGCCATTGGGCGAGTGACCGTCGGAAAGCATTCGAGAAATTCCTTGAGGGAATAGTCGTCCTCGAGGTACTCGAAGAGCGTCTTCACCGGGACGCGGGTTCCCGCAAAAACCGGCGTCCCACCGAGAATTTCGGGATCGACGGTGATGATCTCACTTGAAGTCATGCAATGAGCGTACGCGGAAGCGTCGACGCTGCCAGCCTAAGTTCGAAGCGATAAAGTCACGCTGGCGAGGTTGCCGCGGCGACCGCTACCCGTAAACCTCCACGACGCATTTCGGGGCAGCCGAAAGGGCTCGGTCTCATCATCTCCGCGAAGCATACTCAACCGGCGCAGCGATCGTCTGGCGAATCTCCGCCATGCCGCGCAAAGGCGCTGACGGGCTGGCAGCTTCATGCTTTGGTCCTGACGACGAACCATTTCCTCTGATGGCCGGAACGCAGCAGGCGAACGTGGTCGCCGGGATGCGCTTGTCTCAGATCACGCCTGCGTCAATCGGGGAGTCACTTCCTAGCCGTCGAAGGCCGCGATCCCGGTGATCTGCTGGCCGAGGATGAGCTGGTGGATGTCCTCGGTGCCTTCGTAGGTCTTGACGCTTTCGAGGTTCATCATGTGCCGCATGCAGGCGTGGGAATCGAGGATGCCGTTGCCGCCGAGGATGTCGCGCGCGGTGCGCGCGCATTCGATCGCGACTGCGACGTTGTTCATCTTCGCCATCGAGATGTGGTAATGCTTCGCCGCGCCGGCGTCCCGCAATTGCGCGACGCGGAAGGCGAGGAGCTGGGCTTGCGTGATCGCGGTGAGCATGCGGACGAGCTTCGCCTGCACGAGCTGGAAGCTGGCGATCGGTTTTCCGAACTGCACTCGACCGAGTGCGTAGTGCCGCGCCTCCTCGTAGCACGCCATCGCCGCGCCGAGCGCGCCCCAGGCGATCCCGAAGCGCGCGTGGTTCAAACACTCGAGCGGCGAACGCAAGCCGCGGCTGAGCGGCAGCAATGACTCGTGAGGCAGAGCGCAATCGGCAAATTCAATCTCGGCAGTCAGTCCGATGCGGAGTGAAAGCTTTCCCTCGAGCAGCGTTGATTTGAATCCGCGCGTGCCTTTCTCGACCAGAAATCCGCGGATCGCCTGCGGATCATTGTCCTCCTCGAGCTTCGCCCAGACGACCACCACATCGGCGACCGTGGCGTTGCCGATCCACTTCTTCGCGCCGTTCAACACATAACCATCTGCCGTCTTCCGCGCGCGACATTGCATCCCGGCGGGGTTCGATCCGAACTCCGGCTCCGTCAGCGCGAAAGCGCCGAGGGCTTCGCCGTGCGCCATCGGCGGCAACCAGCGCGTCTTCTGTTCCTCCGAGCCGAAGAGGCTGATCGCCATCATGGCGAGCGAGCCCTGCACGGAAGCAAAGGTGCGCAGCCCGCTATCGCCACGCTCGAGCTCCTGCATGATGAGGCCAGCGGCGATGTGGCCCAGCCCCGGGCAGCCGTGGCCGCGAATCGTGGGACCGAAAACGCCGAGGGCGCCAAGCTCGGGGGCGAGCTCGAGCGGGAAGGTGTCGGCGCGGTGGTGCTCGATCACCACGGGCAGGAAGCGTTCGTCGACCCAGGCGCGGACTCGGTCGCGCAGGCCGCGCTCGGCGGGGGTGAGGAGGTCGTCGAGCTGGAGGAAATCGGGCGGGGCGTAGGCGGACATGGGATTTCGGGAAGTGACGGCCACGGGTTAACACGGATGAAACCAAGATGGGAGAACGAATCCCACCGCACCTCCTGGCCGTCCCGTGTTTCAGCCGTCTCTATCCGGGGGCGGAAGAATTCTTTCTCGGCGGCCTCACGTTGCGCTACTTTCCCCGCATGTTGATTGAGACCCACGCGCACCTCGACTACCCGGATTTTGCGGCAGACTTCGATGAGGTGCTGCGACGAGCGCAGGAAGCGGGGGTGAGCCGGATCCTCTCGATCGGCACGTCGGTCGAGAGCAGCCGGCGCGCGGTGGAACTGGCGGAACGTTACGCGCAGATCTACGCGGTGATCGGGGTGCACCCGACAACCGCGGATGAAGCGCCGGAGGATGTGATGGCGCCCCTGCGGGAGCTGGCGCAGAGCAAACGCGTGGTGGCGATCGGCGAGACGGGTCTGGATTATCACCGCCTCCCCAGCATCGAGGCGGAGAAGGAGAGCAGCGCGGAGGTCATCACCGGCGCTTTCCAGGCGGAGACGGAGGAGGAGATGGAAGCGGGGCTGCACGATGGCGCCTACAAGGGGAAACAGGCGAGCCTCTTTGAGCAGCAGCTGGATTTGGCGGTGGAGCTAGGCCTGAATGTGGTGATCCACCAGCGGGACGCATGGGACGATACGCTCGCCCTGTTGCGGCCCTACGCCGGGAGGGTGCGCGGGGTTTTCCATTGCTTCGGCGGGACGCTGGAGCAGGCGCGGGAGGTGATCACTGATGGGCACCTGGTGTCGTTCACCGGGATCGTGACCTTCAAGAATGGGGCAGCGGTGCGCGAGGTGGCGGCGCAGTTGGCGCCGGGGGATTTCATGGTGGAAACGGATTGCCCGTACCTGGCGCCGGTGCCGCATCGGGGCGAACGCGCGGAGCCGGCACACACGCGGCTGGTGGCGGAAGCGATCGCGCAGGCGCGCGGCGTGGCGCTGGAGGAGATCGCGCGCGCGACGACCGCAACCGGGGAGGGGTTCTTCAGGTTCAACCGGATGTGAGATTGTCCCTCTCAGCGTTGTGGCGCGGCGTTTTTGGCGCCGCGGTCGTAGGGTTGGCTGCTTCCTGCACGGCGCCGGACACGCGGCACCGCATCGTGGTGAGCGTGCCGGAACAACGCATGGTGGTGCTGGATCAAGGCGTGCCGATCGCAACGTATCCGGTCTCGACTTCGAAGTTCGCGATCGGTGATGCGCCGGGCAGCCGCGGCACTCCCCTGGGCGAACTGGAAATTGCAAAGAAGATCGGAGAGGCGGCACCGGCGGGCGCCGTCTTCCACAGCCGGAAGCGGACGGGGGAGGTGCTGATGCCGGATGCGCCGGGGCGGGATCCGATTGTATCGCGGATTTTGTGGCTGCGCGGGTTGGAACCGCAAAACGCGAATGCTTACGGGCGCTACATATACATCCACGGCACGGCGGAGGAGCGGAACGTGGGGCGGCCGGCCAGCTATGGCTGCGTGCGGATGAGGTCACGCGACGTGATCCAGCTCTTCGACGTGGTCGGCTACGGCGCCCGCGTCAGCATCGTGAATCTGCCGCTCGCAGCGGTGGTGCCGCCGGTAGAGCCCACTGCGCAGCAGGTGGCGACAGCCCAGCCAGCCACGGGCGCCGCGACTAATTAGAAGCGCAGCCGCTCAGGGCATCTGCCCGAGATGACGCTGGGCGGAGCCGCTCTCGAGCGCTGCGATATCGGCGTCGACCATGATGCGCACGAGCTCCTCGAAACGCACGGTCGGTTCCCAGCCCAGGATCCGCTTGGCCTTCGCCGGGTCGCCGATGAGGAGATCGACTTCCGCGGGCCGCTCGTAGCGGTCGTCGTGCTTCACGTATTCCTTCCAATCGAGATCGGCCCGGGCGAAGGCGGTCTCGACAAACTCGCGCACGGTATGCGTTTCGTTCGTGGCGAGGACGAAATCGTCGCCTTCGTCGTGCTGGAGGATACGCCACATGCCTTCGACAAAGTCCGGCGCGTAGCCCCAGTCGCGTTTCGCGTCGAGATTGCCGAGGAACAGCTCTTTCTGCAGGCCGAGCTTAATGGCGGCGACCGCGCGGGTGATTTTGCGCGTGACGAAAGTCTCGCCGCGCCGCGGGCTTTCGTGGTTGAACAGGATGCCGTTGCTGGCGTGCAGGCCGTAGCTTTCGCGGTAATTCACCGTGGCCCAGTAGGCGAAAACTTTAGCGACGCCGTACGGGCTGCGCGGCCAGAACGGCGTGGTCTCGACCTGCGGCACGTCCTGGACTTTGCCGAACATCTCGCTCGACGACGCCTGGTAGAAGCGCGGCTTGATCCCGGTCTCGCGCATCGCTTCGAGGACGCGGATGGTGCCGACGCCGGTGACGTCGGAGGTGTACTCCGGGATGTCGAAACTGACGCGGACGTGGCTCTGCGCGGCGAGGTGATAGATCTCGTCGGGCTTCAGATCGTAAAGGAGCTTTACGAGATTCACGGAGTCGCTCAGGTCCCCGTAATGGAGGAAGAGGCGGACGCCGTTGATATGCGGGTCGGCGTAGAGATGATCGATCCGGGCCGTATTGAAGGTGCTGGCGCGACGGATGATGCCGTGGACTTCGTAGCCTTTCGCAAGCAGCAGGTCCGCGAGGTAGCTGCCGTCCTGTCCCGTAATGCCTGTGATGAGTGCTTTTTTCATGTGAATTTCATTCTGCCGCGGGTCGCGAACGATTGCGGTAGCACGAACTAACCGGGTTGCACGCTGAAATGCATGAGCACTTCCCGCTGCGTCGCGATTAATTCGGCGATGCCCTTCCGGCCGAGGGTGAGCATGGCGGCGAGTTCGTCCGCGGAGAAGGTCGCCTCTTCGCCGGAGCCTTGCAATTCCACCAGCTCGCCTGCTTCCGTGGCCACGACATTGAAATCGACGCTCACGGCTTTGTCTTCCTCGTAATTCAGGTCGAGCACGGGCGCGCCCTCGAGAATTCCAGCGCTGACCGCTGCCACCAGCGTGCGCAACGGCGTCACTTTCAGCTTCTTCTGAGCGACGAGGCTTTGACACGCGATCGCAACCGCCAGGCTGGCACCTGTGATGGCGGCGGTGCGCGTCCCGCCATCGGCTTGCAAGACGTCGCAATCCACCCACATCGTGCGCGATCCCAGTTGCTCCAGAGCAACCACCGCACGCAGAGAACGGCCAATGAGCCGCTGAATTTCACTGCTGCGGCCGTCCAGCCGACCCTTTGAAATATCGCGCGCCTTTCGGGTATTCGTCGAATACGGGAGCATCGAATACTCGGCCGTCAGCCAGCCGCCGGGCACCCCCTGCTCCTTCATCCAGCGCGGCACCCCCTCCTCCACCATCACGGCGCAGATCACGCGGGTTTCGCCCATCGCCACGAGGACGGAGCCAGTCGCGTGTGGGGCGATGCCAAGCTCAAAACTCACCGGACGAATTTGATCTGGCGCGCGGCCGTCGAGACGATTCACGCAGGCAAGGTAGCGCATGCTTCCAACTTGCGCCTTCCATTGCCGGAAGGCTGGAAACTTGTGCGTTGTCGGAAAGCGCCGGAGAGCAGGGCGGAGAAACAAAGCTCCGGCGATCAGACCGCTTCGGGCAAGTCGATTACGGTGCAGGCCACTCCGAAAGGCTCGGGCGAATTGATCGATGAGTTGACCCGCCCGGAGACGGCCTCCTATTTGTCGCAGATCGAGCAGTCGATCGTCCATTACGGCAGCTCGACCGGATTTTTCGGCAAGAAGATGTTCGCGAATGGCCCGCAGTATTTGAGCGCGGCAGTGCTCTACGAAAACATGGCGATCGAATCGTATTCCTCGAAATACAAACTGCCGTTTCCGGTCGTGGCGATTTATCCGAAGGAAGGCGTTCTGGAGCGATCATCCGGTCGGTATTGTCGAGCGCGAATGGGTCACGCCGGAGCGCTCCCTGTCCCAGTCGACGTCATGCAGGAGCAAATCCGCATTGCCGCCGCCGAGGCGAGCAATCTCGATTTCGTGCCGGAGGCATTCCGTCAGGCGAGTTGACCTCGGCGACGCCCGAACGCGAATCTGACTGGTCTTCGCTCCCCATTCACGACCCGACCGTCCCAGTTCGAAGAATTTTCGAGAAAATACATTTTCTGATTTGACGATCCCAAATCGGTCGCTATTTTGCTGACCCCGCCAGAAGCGGGACTCCCGAAAGCGAAAGCCGGACGGAGTTGTTCTCGCACATTTTGGGACTGCAAATTGGAACTCAATTTTGTCCCGGCTTTATCGACGGAGACGTCATTCGAGTCGGGAGACAGGGTTGGGTTTTTTTGTGAACTGAAATGTGCGGAGCCGCTGGTTCTTTGACATCTACATACAGGGTAGTAAAACAACTTTTAAGAGCTGAGTCTGAAAATAATCGGCCGGGAAGGTAAGATGTCCCGGTCTGGCGAGTTTCAGTTATCAAAGATCTCTGGTCGAAAGACCGGAACAGATTGATCAAGCTACAAAGAGCACATAATGGATGCCTTGGTGCCAATAGGCGATGAAGGACGTGGCTAACTGCGATAAGCCTCGGAGAGCGGTAAACACGCT
>JBPCMX010000021.1:0-9665 GCA_051001855.1 Chthoniobacterales bacterium | reverse complement strand
CACTCCGCTTCCGTGCTCCAGAAAACTCCACCCTCCCCTTGCGCGGCATGGCAGAGATTCTGCCAGACGATCGCTGCACCGGTCGAGCTTGTTTCGCCGAGATTATGAGACCGACCCCTTTTGCCCGACCCCCAGTTCTGGCTTGCCAGGATTTGCGTAAAATGCTCGACTGGTCCGATGCATCTTCTCCGAAAGCTTGCGGTCTTTCCTTTCCTTGCGCTCGCCTCGGTTCTCTTGTTCTGCGCGCCCGCGACGCCGGTGCGAGCCGAAGATCTGCCGGAGTTTCGCCCTGCACTTCTCACCCGCAGCAGGCGCTCGCTCGTAAACCAGATCGACGCCGAGGGACTGATGAAGCGCGGCCAGGGAAACGCGATTGTGATGTTCAGCTGCGGCATCTCGACCAACGGCGACGCCTACGGCATGCAGGTCTACCGGGAGAGCCCGCATTCCGAGATGCTGCGGGAGGAATTGCTGGGAAAATATCAGCGCGCTTACTACGAACCCGCGGTCTTTCAGCATCACCGCACAAATGTGTGGATCGATGGCACGGTCAGCTTCGCCGTCGTGAACGGGAAGCCGCACCTCCGCATTTTCCTGAACCAGGAGGAGGATGCCCTGACGACGGGCAAAGATTTCATCGCGCCGCAGTACGCGATCGTTCCCGGCAACACGAAGTTCAAAGGTTTCTTCTGGCCGACGGGCGCGCCGGGCCATGCCGGGGTCGCTTCGCTCACGCTCGAGATCGACGAGACGGGCCATGTCGTCAGCGGAAAGATCGCCTATGAGCATCCTCCTGGGCTCGGCTTCGGAGCCGCCGCACTCGGACCGGTCGTTGACGCGCTCTTCATTCCCGGGTTTCGGAACGGGAAACCGGTGCGTTGTCGCACGGATTGGCCGCTCATCTACTCGGGGCCCGGCCGCCAGATGAGCACCGGGTAGGGGGTGCCCGGATCAGCCTGCGCCCTCGCAGCGCCGGACTCCGGTTTCGCTCCTGTCTACTTTGCTGCCGGAGTTTTCGCGCTGCTCTTTTTGGCGGCTGCGAGTCGCTCCGTTTTTTTGCGCCGGGCGGCGCGCTTCTTCACGTTGTCTCGGCCTTGGCTGTTTCCCATAAGGGGGCCACTGTCGCCTCTCCGTTGCGATTCCCCAAGCTCGATTTGCACTGGCGGTTCGGCGGGTGCGTGTAGATTACCGCACCCAATCGGAGAAAGAAAAATTATGAAATTGATCGCTCTTGCCCTGCTCGCGGTGGCCACCGTCATGTTCGTTTCAGCCTGTGCCGATGAGAATGCGCAGTATTCCCAATCGCAGCTCGCCGCACAGCATTCCGGTTACGACCCAAGCGGGCACCTTTCTCACACTCGCTACTAAGCGCCATCCACATCGCTGGAGCTTGGCGCGCCAAGGCGCTGCGCTCCTCACCCGCGTCCAGGCCCGGTGCTGACCGAACAGTCCTGAAAAAGCCCTGTGCTTCAGCGCTAGGCGCGCAAACAAGATTGCGCCGAAGTCCCGTCAGGGACGAACCCCCGTGAGTGGCGCCGCCGACGGCAACCACCGCGGACGGCGGAGTTCCTGCGCTTGCTTGGTGAGCCGGTGAGTGAGCCCGGGCGGTGAACACTGCTGATGGGCCGCCCGCCTGAGAGGCGGCCGCATCAACGTCCCCCGGGACCGTCCCGATTTCAGCCTTTCAGCTTTTTTCCACAAAATCCCTTAGCCGCCCCAGCGCCGAGTCCCACGCCGCGGATACCGCGTCCAAATACCCCCGCGCCTCCGCCAGCCGAGCCGTCTCCAGCTCAAACCGCCGCTCCCGGCCCTGCGCCTCGCCGCGCACCAGCCCCGCTTCCTCCAGCACCTCCAGGTGTTTCGTAATCGCCTGCCGCGACATCGCCCCGCCCGCCGTCAGCTCCGTGATCGAGCACGGCACCCCCGTCGAGAGCCGCGCCAGGAGCGCCAGCCGCGTCTCATCCCCGAGCGCTGCAAACACCGGCGCCTGCCTGCGCAACACCCCCCGCGTCGCCAGCCCCGCCGGCGCCTTAGTTGCCGACATATCGCTCGATATTCTCCAGCTGCGATTCCCACCCTCCACTATTCATCCGGAATGCCTCCGCCCGCCGCTCCGGCGGCAGCTTCGAGAACCCGCTTTCCACCACCGTCAGCCGCGTCCCCTCCGCCATCTCCTCGAGGCGGAACTCCACCAGCGTCGGCGCCTCCTGCGAGTAATCCTTCTCCGGCTCGATCGCGTAAGGGTGCCACGTATAAGAGAAATACCCCTCCGGCTCCATCCGCTGCACCGCGATCTCCATCTGGATGTGCTCATAATCCGGGATCGTGATCTTCCCCCGCATCACCTTCCCGGGCACGAACGGCCCCTCCAGCTTCGCCCCGAACCACTGGCCAAACTCCGCATGATCCGTCAACGCCTGCCAAACCCGCGTCCGCGGCGCCTTCAGCTCGATCCGTTTCTCAATCCGATCCTCGTCTGTATTGTGCAATGTCATGGTTGCACATTACGCGACGGGAAGCGCGAGATGCAACCGAAAAGTTGCATATTCCACTCCGGAAGCCAAAATCCGCTCCCCGGAAGCCTGAGAAATCCCTCCAAACGCACGAAGACCTCTGCCTTACCTAAGTCAGGCCTCACGCATTGACAGATGCATACATAAACAGCATTATGATATGCATGAGAACGACACTCAATATTGATGACGAGCTGTATGCGTCCGCGAGCGCCTACACCGGCGTAAAGGAGAAAACGGCGCTCGTCCGGCTCGCGCTCGAGAATCTCATTCAGCACAAGGCTTATGAGCGGCTGGCGGCGCTCGGCGGCACGATGCCTGCACTCGAGCCTCCATCACGGCGCCGCTCCAAGCCGTCCCGGAAGTGATTCTCGCCGACACCTCGCTCTGGATCGCCCATCTTCGCGTTGGCCACGGCGGGTTCAAAGCGCTCCTGGATCGCAAACACATCAGCGTGCATTGGGTCGTGCTCGGTGAATTGGCCACAGGAAATCTTCCCCAGCGTGCCGGCTTTTTGGCCACGCTCGCCCTCATCCCGAAGGCGAAAACCGGATCGCCCGAGGAATGTCTCGCCTTGGTTGAGAACTACAAACTTTACGGCCGCGGTCTCGGTTGGAGCGACGTGCAACTGCTCGTCGCCGCCCGCCTTTCGGGCAATCCGCTCTGGACCCTCGACACTCGCCTCGCGACTACCGCCGCCGAGCTTGGCGTTGCTTACGAACCCGCGTGAAACTCCCGCCCTGGAACCCCGCGAGCCAGCCCGGCAGTATTGACATCCCAGAGAAGTTCACCCGCCGCGGCGGGCAATCGCAACCCACACCGCCGTGGAAGCCAGGGCAACTCGGAAAGGCTTCGCGAGCAGGCGTCAACTAAGGTAATCGCCGAACTGGTCACCCACGTCCGCGGAAGCATCCCCGGAGGCGGAAATGCGGAGCAAGCGGTGGCTTGGTGCAGGTTTGGCGCCCGGCCGCACTGCGACGCTTCCGGGGTTGCGCGCGCCGGGGAAGGCAGAAAGTTGTCCCGCGATGATGCAAGAGACCAAGACAGCGAACGAAAAGCGGGTGGCCGGCTGGCTCCTCGGCCTGCTCTTGATCGCGGCCACGATCGCGGCCTACCAGCTTGTCTGGCGCGCCGGCTACATTTGGGACGATGACGTTTATGTCACCGCGAATCCGCTGCTGACGGCGCCCGACGGTTTCCGGCGCATCTGGTTGTCGCTTGATTCGCCCTCGCAATATTTCCCGCTCGTTTACTCGCTCTTCCGGCTGGAGCACGCGCTCTGGGGATTTCATCCGGCCGGTTATCACTGGGTGAATATTCTGCTGCACGCGACAAACGCGGTGCTGCTTTGGCGGCTGTTGCGGCTCTTGCGTCTCCCGGGGGCGTGGCTGGCGGCGGCGCTCTTCGCGGTGCACCCGGTGCAGGTGGAGTCGGTGGCGTGGATCACCGAACTGAAAAATGTGCTGATGGGGTTTTTCTTCCTCCTGACGCTCTGGTGCTGGGCGCGGTTTTTCAAAAAAGACACGCGCGCGCGCTCCGCCTATTACGTGGCGGCGCTCCTCTTCTACGCGCTCGCGCTCTTCAGCAAGACGACGGCCTGCACCCTGCCGGCTGCGCTGCTGCTGATGCTTTGGCTGAAACGGAAACCGATCACGCTGGCGCGCTGGGCGCAGGTAGCGCCGTTTATCATAATGGGCGGGGCGATGGGAGCGCTGACGATCTGGTGGGAACGCTTCCACCAAGGCACCCAAGGCCAGGCGTTCGCTGTGCCCATCCCCGAGCGCATCCTGATCGCGAGCCGCGCGCTGTGGTTTTACCTCGCGAAGCTCGTCTGGCCCGACGCGTTGTCTTTTAGCTATCCGCGCTGGCACGTTTCACCGGGTAACCCCGCCGATTATCTTTGGATCGGTCTCACGATTGTGGCGGTGCTGGCGGTTTGGTTGTTGCGCCGTTACACCGGCCGGAGCGCGGAGACAGCACTGCTCTTTTTCGCGGCCACGCTCAGTCCGGTGCTCGGGTTCATCATGCTCTACACCTTTCGTTATACCTGGGTGGCGGATCATTACCAGTATCTGGCCTGCATCGGGCCGCTGGCGCTATTTGCCGCGGGGGTGGAGCTGGCGAGCGCACGGCTCGGGCGCGTGGGGCCTGCGGTGCTGGCAGTGGTGGCGGCGGGGCTGATCCTTTCGTTAGGCGTGCGGACCTGGCGACAGGGAGCGATCTACGCGGATGCGGAGACGCTCTGGCGGGCGACGATCGCGAGTAATCCCGAGAGCGGACTCGCGCACAACAGTCTCGGTGTTTTGATTGCGGGAAAAGGACCGGTCGAAGATGAGGAAGCGGAGTTTCGCAAGGCGATCGAGATCGATCCCAACGACGCCGAAGCGCATAACAATCTCGGCCAGGTCCTGACGAGGCGCGGTCTCGGGGAGGAGGCGGTGGCGGAATACGACAAAGCGCTGTCCCTTTACCCGGACTTTCCGAAAGCGCGCGGAAATCTGGCCACGCTTTTGTTGCAGCTGGGCCGCAACGGCGAGGCTTTAGGCCATCTGCAGGCGGTCCTCGCACTCGATCCGCAGAACGCAGCGCTGCAGGACTCGCTCGGCAATTTGCTCGCGACCATGCAAAAGCCCGACGAGGCGCTGGAGCACTGGAAGCGGGCGCTCGAGCTCGAGCCAAAGAACGCAACGCGGCAAGCCGCGGTCGGCCGGGCGCTGGCGACCGCCGGGCAACTGGCGGAAAGCCTTCCTTATCTGCGCGCGGCGGCCGAGCTCGCGCCTGCGGATGCGGAAGCACACTTTAACTACGGCGCTGCGCTCTCCCTCCTGGGCCGCTTCAGTGAGGCGATCCCGGAGTTTCGAGAAGCGGTGCGCTTGCAGCCTGGACTAACGGCGGCGCACCTGCAGCTGGCGAACGCCTACACGCAGGGCGATCGCTTTCAGGAGGCGGCAACGCAATTGGAACAACTGCTGCAGTTGCAGCCCAATAACGTCGTCGCGCATCGCGCTCTCGCGATTCTCCTGCGCGATCTCGGCAGGACCGATGAAGCGGACGCACATCAGCGACACGCGGCCGAGCTCGAGGGCAATCCGCAGCCGGCGCCGTAATGCCGCGCGCGGTCGCACCCTCGGGCGCGCGCGCCGAAATCGAGCGCGAGGCGGCGAAACGGCAGTCGGTGGTCGGAAACATCCTGCGCAGCTCGCTCGGCAATATGGTGGAGTGGTTCGACTTCTACTCCTTCACGGTCTTTGGCACCTACTTTGCGCATCATTTCTTTGCCAGCGGGAAGGAGGATGAAGAACTCCTGGGCGTGCTCGGAGTTTTCGCCGCCGGGTTTGTGATGCGACCGGTGGGGAGCTGGTTTTTTGGGCGCTATGCGGATCAGCGCGGACGGCGGGCAGCGTTGACGCTGAGTGTGCTGCTGATGGCAGCCGGGTCGCTTCTGATCGCGGTGACGCCGGGAATCGCGACCCTTGGCGCAGGGGCGACGGCGCTGCTGTTTGTCGCGCGGCTCGTGCAGGGGTTCTCCGTCGGCGGCGAGTACGGGACGAGCGCGACCTACATGTCGGAGATAGCGACGCGGAACCGGCGCGGCTTCTATTCCAGCTTCCAATACCTGACGCTCGTGAGTGGTCAGGTGCTGGCGCTCGTGCTGCAAATCGTCCTGCAATCCACCCTGAGCGACGCAGCCCTGCACGAGTGGGGCTGGCGAATTCCGTTCGCGGTCGGCGCGTTCGCGGCCTTATCGGTCACGTGGTTGCGCCGTGGGATGAGTGAGTCCGTGCCGGCCGACCAAATGGAAGCGGCGCGCGCCGCGGGACGAGGCGAGGCAGCGCCCGGGACGATGCGTTTACTGCGGCAGCATTGGCAGCCTTTCCTGATGGTGATCGGCCTCACCATGGGGGGGACGGTGGCGTTCTATACCTTCACCTCCTACATGCAGATCCTGATGCTCGGCACGCTCCGGGACAAGGCGACGGTCACGACGGTGAACTTCTGCGCGCTGCTCCTCTTCATGCTGATGCAGCCGGCGGCGGGCGCGCTCTCCGACCGGGTGGGACGCAAGCCGCTGCTGCTCTGGTTCGGCCTCGGTGGAGTCCTGCTGACCTGGCCGATCATGACGGCGCTGAGCAACACGCGCAGCGCGGGGCTGTCTTTCCTGCTCATGCTGGCGGCACTGCTGATCGTGCTCGGCTACACCTCGATCAATGCGCTGGTGAAAGCGGAGCTCTTCCCGCGCACGATCCGGGCGCTGGGAGTGGGGCTGGGCTATGGGGTGGCGAATGCGGTTTTCGGAGGCACCGCTCCATTCCTCGGCAAGGCGCTGCATCAGGCGCACCGGGATGGTCTGTTCTTCAGCTACGTCACTGCGTGTATTGCGATCTCGCTTGCGGTTTATCTCTGGGCCTTTCGGAACAAAGGCGCCACGCAGCTCGATCTGGAGGAGGGGTATGCTTACCGCGCCTTTCGTCCGACCTCAGGCGCCTAGATAGCGGATGCCGGAGCGCGCTGTCCCTACCAGCGCCCGCTCGCCCTCGAGATCTCCAGGGGCATGATACGCTCGGAGCCGAAGGCTCAGGGCAGGATTTTGCCACTGCGTCCGTCCACCCGCGCGCGTGCTATTTTTGTGCCTCCGGCCTCGACGAATTCCACCAGCCAGATTCCATGATCGGGCGCGCCCGAGAGTTTGCACTTCTTGAGCTGAGCGCCTGGATATTTCTTTAGGACCAGATGCTGGGCTTCGTTTTTGGTGATTTTACCCGCGCGCAGGCGATTATTTTCACGCGTGCTGGCGGAAGCGGGGGAGGTGCCCACAAACGCACAGGAAATTAGAGCAACGAGGAGGAAGTAATTTAATCGCTTCATGCCGCCAATCTGCGAGGGCGCCTGGCTCAATGCAATTGGTGGCGCGTTCGCATCGCGGCAGGTGCGAGGAAAACTTTCTTCGGGAAAAGATTTTTCTAGGCACGACGGGCAATGAGATGTCTGAAATGAAAACAAAAACTCCCCTCAGGCTCGTTCTGGCTGCGGCGACATTGGCCCTTTGCGCTTCGGCTTCAGCACAGATGTTTACCGGCAGCGTTACGGTTTCTGATCCCACCGAGAATGGTCGTCTCTTCCGTGACGGTGTCCCATCGATGTCGGGCATGAACAAGACGTTCCCCGGTGTGTTCAACGCGGGAACGCCCTATCACTACGATTCGTATATCTTCACGAATCCATTTGCCGTAACCACCGCCTTCACGATCAACATGAGTACTACTTCAACCACCAACCTCCCCTTCGGCGTGGTTTACCTCGGCACCTTCGACCCAACGAACATCGCGACCAATTACCGCGCAGACGGTGGCCTCAGCCCGACTGTGGGCTTACCACAAATTTTTTCGTTTGATATCCCTGCCGGCGCGAGCTTCACGGTGATCATGAACGAAACGACGGCGGGTGGCGCGGCCGCCGGCAACCCTGCCCCCTACACCTTCACTCTCTCGCCCGCTGCAGTGCCAGAGCCTTCAACTGTGCTGGAACTTTCGGTCGGTGCTGCGCTTTTAGGAATGTGGGCCTGGCGCCGGCACTCGCGCGTTCGGAGCTGCAGCTAGCACTTTTCCGGCTGTTTTTGTTTCCTTAGTTTAAGCCACCCATCGCACGCCGGTTTTCGGTGTCGGTGGGTGGCTTTTTTTGGCGCCCATCCTTCCAATGCAGCTCTGTCGATCGGACGGATACCGTCAGCTTCGTCCTGGGCGTTGCGTCTAACTGCCCTGGCTCACGGCCAAAACGATGAGCAACGCGATGAGGATGGCGATAACCAGAAGCGCAATCTTGATCCAGCTCTTGGGATATTTGCCGGCCATCGTCCCGGTGACTCCATTCACGATCACGCGATAGGTGTTGGCGCCGTACTGGTAACTCAGGAGCCAGACCGGCAGCAGGATGTGCTTGAAGGTTTGCGTGCTGTAATCGGCGTCGACCTGCAGGTTGCGATAGGTATCGCCCGGGATTTGCCCGGCGCACATCTGGCGCAACTTCGTTTCCATGCCCTGGCGCGAAGCCGTGGTGGCGGCGGCCAGATCGATCTGGTATTGCTCGACGACCCAGCCGGAGATGTAACCAGGATCGTACGGCACCAGTTGCTCTGTGGTCGGGAACGGCTCGATCTTTTGCACGAGCGGCGCGGGCACTCCGCGGGAGGCGCAGACGAGTTCGTCGTCAAAGAAATGATCGAGCGCGCCGCTGGCATACTCCCAGCGGGTTTGCTGGACCTGCCGGCTCTGGGTGTTGCCTTTGTCGTCCTCGTAGGTCTCGGTGGTGTAGTAATAGAAGCCGGCCTCGGCGGTCCATTGCGCGGCGACTTGCGCGTCGAAAGTCCAGTACGGCAGGTAAATGCCATGCAAGGTGTCGGTAAATGCGCGGCTTTTGAAACGGTTCGGCGCGAACCAGCGGCTCCGATACCAGCGATGGACACGGTCGCGCACGTCGCTCTGGCCGAGCTTGAAGGGAAGGAGGCTCTCGGGACGAATCGGCGGCTTGATCTCATCGTAGGGAACGAGCGCCGGCGAGCCGCAGAAGTCGCAATTCTGCGCCACGCGTTCCGGTTTGAAGACCGAGATCGCCTGGCAGCTCTGGCACTTCACGGAACGCGTTGCCGTATCCCAGCCAAGGCTGCTTTCCGGCAGATTCTGCAGTGCGGTGGCCAGATCGAGTTCGCGGACGGCGCCGATCGCCGCCGTGCCCGGCTGGAGGGGCGCGACCGTTCCGCAAAACGGGCAGACGAGCGCCTGTTTCGCGGGCGACCACTCGGCGGCGCCACCGCAGGCAGGGCACTCGAAGCGCTGCTGCGCCTGCAGTTGCGCCATACTAGCTCTGCAAAAATTCGTTCAACGCCGCGCGCGTGATGCGGTAGGTCGAGCCGATCTTTTTCCCTTTCAGATCGCCCGCTTCGAGGCTTTGCAGCACGTCGCTTTCACTCACACCCAGCGCTTCCGCCGCCTGGGCCGGGCTGAGTAGCTCTGGAACACCAGCGGAGGGCGCTGGGGCCGCGGCCGCACCCGCCGACGGTGTAATCGATTGCGGACTCGCCTGCTGTTGCATGGTCTGCTGTGCCATCGCGAGGCCGACGGGCATCTCCGTCGCGACACCGCCCTCGCTGCCGCCTTT
>JBPCMX010000020.1:0-7813 GCA_051001855.1 Chthoniobacterales bacterium | reverse complement strand
TTGACGCGGCCGGCAACAAACTGGCGAGCAGCGTCTATGGCATCGGGATCGATGAAATCATCGCACGCTTCAACAACGGGGCGACGCAGTTTCTGCAACAGGACCGGCTCGGGAACATCAGTGCGGTCACAGACCCCGATGGAGTGGTCCTGGAGCAATACCGTTACGACGCCTTCGGCCAGCCGGAATTCCACGGGCCGCCCATTGCCGGAAACCCCGGCGGTGCATTGCTGACTGGCGGCACACTGGTCAACAACCGGTTCCTCTTCACCGGCCGGGAATGGGTGGCGCGCTACGGCTTTTACGAATACCGTAACCGCGCCTACAACCCCACCCTCGGCCGCTTCATGAGCGAAGACCCCAAAGGCTTCGCCGCCGGTGATCGGAATCTCTTCCGCTATTGCGGCGGTGATCCAGTCAATCGGACTGATCCAATGGGAGAGTATTACGAGAGCGTTGAGACCGGTCACAACGCCTACACGATTCGAATCCCTATTCACTATACTGGAGTGGCTGCGACAACGGAGGTCATCCGACAATTTCACGAGGGGATCGCCAGTTTGTCGGGTCGATATTCGTTGCCAAATGGACAAAAAGTGTCTTTAATATTTCAGCCAGTTGCCGTCGGTTCCAAACTGGGGCACGTGAACCACGTTGATGTACGTTCGGGAGCAGGCGAAGGAAACTTCGGCAACGAAAGAGGCAGCAACGAAGGCGGTACCTGGTATGCTGGCGGTGCTCGGAACCTGTTCGATGTGAAGACGATTACCCCGCAACAAGGGGCCCGGCATAGCGTCGGCCACTTCTTCGGATGGCCCGACGAATATAGTCCCCATACAGGTAAAACCAAACCCGGTTCTGAAGGCAACGTTATGGACTACCATCCCGATGGCGTGCCTAACGCAGGCCAGATTGAGAGCTTAGTGCATCCTACCATAGGCAGATGGATTGCTAACCAAACGGGATGGCTCGGCCGCGGCAATTTCTCTGGGCGTCCGGCATACGGACAATTGAGCAGTCTCGCAAGTACCGGCGGGGGCGGATGGGAAACTGCAGGTTATTTCCCAGGTGGCGGCGAGGAAGGCGAGGGTTTCCATCCCGTTACACCAGATAAGAATTAGCGAAACTGAACGCGGCTACTAACGCATTGATATCTATTGCTGTTTGCGCCCCGCGCATTGTGCTAACGAGTGAGGTTGTCACACTATGTGCTGCGACATTCTCTCTCGGCATAGTGCTCGGGCTCCTCGCGATCGACTCAATACGCCGGGACTTCGCGTGGGCTCCCATTTACCTGTCGCTGTTGCTTATTCATCCATTGTGCTTCACTCTCGCTGATCGCGCAGATTGTGGGTTTGGGATGCGATTCACCTCCGTCTACGTCGCTTCACTAATGGCCGTGGTTTTGGGACGCCAAGTCTTTCGATGGAGGATCGGAAGGTTTCGTTTTGCCATGATTCTCGGCTTGGGCACTCTGACGCTTTACTTGAGCGCGACGCCGGCCGAGAGAGTAGTCGGAGAATTTTACCAAATGCCGGCGCCTGAGGATGGACTGCTTGGGCAGGCACTACTCTCCTTGTTCTCCGCAGAACACATCCTCCTGCTCATGGGTATTGCAATCTTAGTTACGACTATCGTATGCTGCCTCTTTGATCGTCTGGTTCGGCGACGGCGCGACATTTTAATGCATCGGCGATACGCGCATGGCGACAGTTAGTTTGCATGGGAGAATATGGGTCAGCTTCAGAATTCCGCTCTCGCCGGGACTGACCGCGGTCGGAGAAAGAAAGGCGCATGGCTCGAAAAGCTCGGGTGGAATACGATGGGGCGGTTTATGACTGCCGGACCAAATGACCGGTCGTTCGGAAGAATGCGAGATTATGAAGCTGACCTCTATTCTTTCTCCGCCGTGCTCGTGATCTACGCGGTGGGAATCGCGGGGCTCTTCGTGATCGGGTCGGGCTAAAAGAGAAGTTGCGCCGATCACGCGCGGCCAAGGCAGCGCTGCACGAGAGCCCCGGCCATTGACGCGAAGGCTATTCGCCGGCATCTGGCCGGTGAGTTAGCGGTCAAACGCGGGATCGCGCAGGTAGAGCGCTTCGCTGACGCCGTGATCGGAGGAGCTATTCGTTGGCCCGCTTCGCGTCGCGCGCGCCTGATTTGATCGCTTCGGCTTCGCTCATGTATTTGCCGGCCTTGGTGCGGCCGTAATAGCGGGAGCCTTCTTTGTGATAGACGTGGGTCTCCGTGTTAACCCACACTTGGCCATTGCCGCCGCCGGGTGCCTGGGCCGCCATGACGGCTGGAGTATGTTTGGCGGAGCCGTGCGTATCCGATGAACTGTTCGCGGAGCCCGCAGCAGGCGTGGGGGTTGGCTTTGGTTTGAAGAGATTTGCGAAGGGATTCGATGACGCGGCAGCGGGACTGGCGGCGGTAGTGCTGCTAGCGGGAGCAGTGGAGGAGCCGGCGGTGCTCGCCCCGTTCCGTTTGCGCGGGGTGGGTGACGCGGCCGGGGGGGCGCTGCTCGCGGGTGCGACGCTCGGAGCCGGGGATGCGTCTGCTTTCTTGCGAGTGCGCTTCGCCTTCGGAGAAGCGGCGGGCGAGGCGCTCGGGTTCGCTGCGTCGGCTGAAGGGGCAGGCGATGCTTCCGCCTTTTTTGTGCGGTGATGTTTCGCGGGCGAAGCGGAGCTGTCCGGGGAAGGGCTGGCGCTTGGTGCAGGCGATTGGGCTTGGAGGGAAGTTGCCGCCGCGAGGGCGCCGATCACGGTGAGCAGGTTTTTGAGACGCATGAGCGGGAGGTTATCGGTCGAGGCGAGCAAGGGAAGCTAAAATTTGCGAGCGTATCCGGGGGACGGTCCTCGTTTCGCTCGACCACGGCGCCTCGTGTCGTTCTCGGCTGCAAACTCGCTGATCTGACCCCGCCGGGAATTGTTCGCTCCGACGATGCCGACGGGCTTTCGATCGATGAGGAGCAGGTAGTCGCAGCGGCCTTTGTTGAGCCGCACCTCTCGCACGGCGATGCCTTTTCCTGCCGAGAGATCGAGCCTCTTATAGTCCTGCACCAGCCAGCCGCATTGCTGGAGAAGCGCGTCGATGTTTTTACGAGCCACTTCTTCCGGGGTCGGCCTGGGCGCGCTCATTTTATCCGCAGCTGATGGGGAAACTCCAACTGATCGCCCTCGCGAATTGCGCGGCATGATCGAGGAAGTTATCGTCGGACGCATGGCCACGAACAAGGCAAAAGCAAAGAAGAAGCAGGCGAGGCCAGTGCCGTTCACCTTAGGCGCTGTCGGTCACGCGATGGCTACTTCTTCTCGATGAAGGTAAGGGAGCTGCTCTCCCACCCCGCTTTTCCTTCGCCGGTGCTTTTCGTCGTCTTGTACGTGGCACCGCCAGGGTCCGGCGCGAGGCTGAACTCCATGGAATCAGCGCTGGGCTGCCAACCTTCGATCGAGACTTGCGTGCCATCCTCCAGCGTCGCCTTCCCAACTCCGCGGCGCAGGACCTCGGGCGTGTCGCCCGGCGCCCACCGCATCTGCGCGGTGAACGCTTTTCCGTTCCACGTGCCGGTATAGGTTTGATCGACGAGAGACGATTCTCCGGTGCCGGACATGGGGGGCGGTGTCGGGGTGGGTGATGGGCTCGGGCTCGGGGTGGGTGTCGGGGCGCTTTCGATGAGGGACAATGTGGGGCTGGACCACGAGGTGTTTCGGCCTCCGCCTCTCCGCACGAGGCGGATGGCGGTTCCGTTCGCAGTGAGATCGAGGACGCCAGTCTGGGTGTTGCTGCCGGAGAAAGGGATGGTGGCCCCGCGAGCGAGCTTGATCCGCCCGTCGACTGCTCCCAGGCCGGCCCAGTTCCGCCAGGTCATCTGCACAGTGCAGGCGGCGCCGTTGTAGGTGCCGGAATAGGATTTTGTCGTCGCCTGCGCGAAAGCCAAAGATGCGCTGGCGAGGAGAAGGGCGATGACGCTCAGGTGGATGTGGACTCTGTGCATCAGCCATTTATGACCCAGAAATGGCCGCGGCGGCAATCACGGCGTTTCGTCTACGCTGAACGATGATCACGAGATCTGGAGCGTGACGGCGGAGCTGCAGCGGGTTTTGGAAATCGGTATTGGAGCGCGTCGACTCAGCGATGCGGCTACACTCCAACTGAATCGCCCGCGCGAATTGCGCGGCATGATCGAGGAAGTTACTGTCGGACGCATGGCCACGAAGAAGGCAGGAGCAAAGAAGAAGCGGGCGACGCCAGTGCCGTTCACGCTAGGCGCTGTCGGTCACTTCGGGCTGGCGGTGCGCAAGCCGCGGAAGAGCGCGAAGTGGTTGGGGCGAGCGCTAGGGCTGGAGACGCAGTTCGAATTCGACGACGGCGTGGCGGTCGGGAATGACAACGTGACGATCGCGCTGCATAAGGGGGAGCCTTCGCCGAAGACGCTCGGGCATATGTCGTTCCACCTGCCGACCATGGCGGCGCTGCGCAAGGCGCTGGCGCACCTGCAAAGCGTCGGCGCGGAGCTGGAAGATCCCGGCGCCGAGATCGGGCCGGAAGCGCCGGGCTCGCCGCACCTGGGCCTCTGGTTCCATGATCTCGATGGTTACCGGTGGGAACTGAGTGTGCAGGGCGGGGGGAAGTAAGCGGCGACGCGGACAAAGGTGTCGATGAAGGCGCGGAGGCCGGCGATGAAAGTGGCGCTGTGGGCGTAGGCGATGAAGTCGGAAGCGAGGAGCGAGCTTGCGTTCGCTCTCATTCGTTAGGGGGACGTCCTGCGGTGGGAGAAAGACTTCGACGCTGTCGCCGAGAATTTGTCTTTTCAGCAGATCGAACCAGCTCTCACGCCGATCTGGGACCGGGAGCTGTATTTTCGAGGAAGGCGAGCAAACGCCCTCTACCAGAGGGCGCGCACGTGGTCATACGCTAGTATTTGGCGATCACTTGTGATGATGGTGAGTTTGTTTCTCCGCGCTGTAGCGGCGATGAAGCGATCGGCGGGATCGCCGTGGAAGGTACCGGGAAGTTCATTCGCTTCGCGGGCGACTTCGGCATCGATGGGAAACACGCGGACAAAGGCCGGTCGAAGCCCAATCGCGAACCACCGCTCCAAGGGCATGGATAGAGCCAGTTTCCCTTTGCGGACCTTTTGCCCGATTTCGTAGATGCTGATCGCGGACAAACCGAACGGCGCCGAGCCGGCGGCCTGGATTATGGCCGATGCCGGCGCGGTAAGCTCCTCTGGCCGCTCGATCGCTCGGATCCACGCATTGGTATCAAAGTGGTGTGTCATCGCGTTCTGCGTTCCACTGTTCGAGCGGCTCATCGTCATCCCAACCCGGATGGAGGGTCATGGTGCCGCGCAGCGACGCGGCGTATTCCGCAAACGTCGTCGGCTCGGCCGGCTCCTTCTTCAACAATTCCGCTTCGATCGCGCTGTGCAGGGCTCCGAGATCAGCAGCCGAAAGGTGCGCGATTTCAGATTTTAGCTCCGTCAATGACATCGCGGGAATGTATTACTTGGGGCGCTCGGATGACAAACCTTCACGGTAGCCGCAGCCATGGGGCGCGGTGCTTAAAGTAGAAAGGCGAAATTCGAAAGCTTGCCGCGGGGAAGCCAGGGAGAATCGCTGTTTTATCCGGCGGCGGGCGGTCAGTCCGCAACCGAGGCGGTGATGAGCTGCCACACTTTGCGCAGATGTTCCTCGGTGGTGAGGATGATCCCGAGGCCCAGGCGCATGACGGTGCGGCTCCAGAGTTTCAGGAGTTCGGCATGGGTCAGAAAGTTTTGTCGAAGGTTTGATGAGTCCCGACCAGAGCCAGAGGACGGTGTCGCCTGTTCGCTGGCCGACGGCCCGGTAACCGTCGCCGAAACGGACCGACCAGTAATCGTGATCGCCTTTTAGCTTTCCGAAGCGGAGGCTCGGGTGATCCGGATTTGCAATGAAAGCCAGGAATGCCTTGCGGGCCCGGGTGCGCACGGCCAAGGGCAACGCGTGATAAAGCGCCCAGAAGTCCCGGGTGCCGCTCGACTTCACAGCCTGGCAGGATCGAGCGGTTCGCTCCCGCCAGCGTGCGATCGCTCGGCGAACGCATGGAAGTTCGCCGTTTTCACCGGATCGCTAAGGCTTTCATCCCAGAGCGCATCTTCGGCGAGAAGTCGGCGCTCTTCGTCCTGCTGGCGCAAGAAGAGTGCATAGCTCAAGACGGACCGCTGACTTTCCTCGGGCAGCGCGCGGATCGCCTCAATCAAGCTCGTTTCGCTTTCCGCGGTATCGGGCATAGGACAAAAATACAGGAGGCCTTTGGAATGTCGAGCGAGCGGCGAGTTCGCCTTCAGTTCCTCCCCGACGAGCAAATTCGGCGTCAATCGGCAGCGCGGCGGGCGGTCAGTCCGCGACTGAGGCTGTGATGAGCTTCCACACTTTGCGCAAATGTTCCTCGGTGGTGAGGATGTTCCCGAGGCCCATGCGCATAACGGTGCGGCCGCGGAGTTTCGTCTGCATAAGGTAGGTTTCGCCGGCGGCGTTCAGCGTTTCCACCAGGCGCGCATTGAGGGCGTCGCTCGCGGCGTGATCGGCGGCGAGGGCGCGGAAGCAGACGACCGGCATGACGGTAGGCGCAGCGAGCTCGAAGCGCGGGTCTTCGTTGACCCAGTCGGTGAAAAGGCCGGCCAGGCGGATGTGCTCGCGGATGCGGGCCGCCATGCCGGCACGGCCGAAGGTGCGCCAGACGACCCACGCCTTGAGCGCGCGAAAACGGCGGCCGAGCTGGACGCCGTAGTCCATGTAATTGATCTCGGCACCGGCGGCGTCGCCGCGCAGATACTCGGGGACGAGGGTGAAGACCTTCCGCAGCCGGGCGATATTCCGGACGTAAAGGGTGCTGAAATCGAACGGCACGAAGAGCATCTTGTGCGGGTTAATGACTAACGAGTCGGCGTCATTCCATCCTTCTGTGACCCAGGCGCACTCGGGCAATAAGGCTAGCCCGCCGCCGTAGGCCGCATCGAGATGCAGCCACATGCCGTGCTCGGTGCAGACGGTGCCGATCTCGGCGACGGGATCGACGCTGGCGGTGGAGGTGGTGCCGACGGTGGCGACGACGGCGAGGGGCCGGAAGCCTGCGCGCACATCCGCAAGGACTGCTTCGCGCAGGGCGTGGACATTCATGCGGAAGGCGCCGTCGGTGGCGATGCGGCGGACGTTCCCCTCCCCTAGGCCGAGGGCGATCGCGGCTTTCTCGACGGAGCTGTGCGCCTGGTCGGAGACGTAGATGCGGAAGACGGGGACATCGGCGCGGCCGGACAGCCCGCGCGCGCGGACATCGCTGCTGGCCTCCTCGCGGGCGGCAGCGAGGGCGTGCATGGTGGAGATGGAGGCGGTGTCGTAGACGACGCCGCTCCATTCATCGCCCAGGCCGAGCCATTGCTGGAGCCACTGCAGGACGTGCGTCTCCAGCTCGGTGGCCACGGGTGAGGTGCGCCAGGTCATGGCGTTGATGTTGAGCGCGGCAGCCACCATCTCGGCGAGGATGCCGGGCGAGGTGGTGGTCGATCCGAAGTAGCCGACGAACTGCGGGTGGGCCCAATGCACAATGCCAGGCATGATGACGCGGTCGATATCCGCGAGAATCCCGGCGAGCGGCTCGCCCTCTTCCGGCGCATCGGGCGGAAGCTGGGCGCGGATGGCTCCAGGTGCGGCGGTGGGCGAGATGCGGAGCGTGCCGATATTCTCTCGGTAATCAGCGATCCAATCGGCCATCTGATGCAGGTGGCGGCGGAACTCGGCGGGATCGATGTCGCCGAGCTGCGCAGGGTCAG
>JBPCMX010000019.1:0-47205 GCA_051001855.1 Chthoniobacterales bacterium | reverse complement strand
GTCTCGGCCACGCGATCGAACCCAGCGAGGGCGGCGTGGGAGGTGTAGAGTGCCTGCAAGAAGATCGACTGCGCCCGCGTCACCTCGATGCGCGCATTCAACACTCCCAACTGCGTGCCGGCGCCGGCACTGAGCCGCGCACTCGCGAGGCGCAGCGCTTCTTCAGCCTGCCCTACGGTTTGCTGCTGGCTGCGGATCAACTCGCGACCTTGCACGATGTTTGAATATGCCTGCTGCACCTCGAGTTCCACCTGCCGGCTCGCGTCATCGAGGCTGATTTTCGATTGCTGAAGGATCGCTTTCGCCTGCTTCACGCGGCCGTAGGTCTGTCCCCAATCCCAAATCGCCCAGGATCCAGTTGCACCGAGGGCATAGCCTGAGCGCACGTCATGAATGTTTTCGCTGATGGGCGAGCTGCGGAAATCGGAGCCGCCCGTCGCGCTGATTTGCGGGAAGTAACCAGAGCGTGCGACGCCCACCTGTGCATTGCTCGCGAGCACGTTCGACTTTTGCTGCTTGAGCAACGGGCGACGTTCCTTTGCGACTTCAATCGCGCGAGTCAGCGGAATGGAGCGTGGGACATAGCTCAGGTTCCCGACTGCCTCCAGCGGGGCTGAGTCACCACGCACGGGGTCAAAATCAAGCCCGATGGTGCGCGCCAGTTGGAGCTGTGCGATGCGATAATTGTTCCGAGCGCTGATGAGTTCCGGCTGCTGGTTGGAGAGCGCCACCTGGGCCTGCAGCACGTTGAAGCGCGGCACCGTGCCGGCCTCGAAGCGGTTCTGCTGATCCTGGAGCTGGCTTTCGAGCAGGCGAATCGATTCTTCCTGCACTCCGATGAGCGCGCGGTTCAAAAGAATCTGGTAGAACTGCTGCCGCACGAGCGCAATCACCGCGTCGATCGCATCGCGAAAGCCGAAATAAGCACTGTCGCGCTGGAAGTCGGCCGAGCGGATTTGTGAAACGACGCGGCCACCGGCGAAAACGATCTGCGTCGCGCGCAGATTAAAACTGTATTGCCGCTCCAGACCAGAGGAACGGCCGCCGACTGTCTGACCGGTGACGGGATCGACGAAGGAGCCGTTGCCGCCATCGCCGGTGAAGTTGCTCAAGTGCGGATCGGTGTCGCTAAACTGCCCGGTCGCATCCACCCGCGGCAGGGCATCGGCGCGGAGTTCGAGATAAAGTCCCTTTGTCCGCTCGATCTCCTGCCGCGCCCGTTGGATTTGCGGATTGCGCTGCAAGGCGGTGAGAACTGCCTGCTCGAGGGTGAACCGAGGAACTCCTCCAGAGACAGCCGCTCCATCGCTGCCGGCAAAGGAGGTGAGCGGATGAAGCAGGAGCAGCAGGACGATGACGACACTGCCGAGGACGTGGAGAGGTTTGCGCATGGAGATCTGGACGCGACGATGAACGGTGAGCAACGGTAGCAATTGACCGAGCATAGTCCACAGGGTTTCGGGGTTCACATGCAAGCGCCGTGCCGCGCGGCGAACGATTTGTAAGTCACTTGTCACTAACGGCTTGAGCCGCTGATAATTCGAACGGCCGCGAGTAGCTTTCCCGCCGCTGGGATGCAGCGGTTCCAAGTACGGGACGTGCAGAAGAGAATCACACGCCATGGAAGGTGGAACCGCGAGCGCTCTATTTCGTCAGGCAGTAAGCGTGAATTTTGCTGTAAATCTGCACCCAGGCCTTCTGTTCACCCGGGCTGAGATAAGCCATCACTTTCATCAGGTTCCCCACCATCTCCTCACGGATTCTTGCGACCAAGGCAGACCCTTTCGGGGTGATGCAGACCAGGACTTTGCGGCGGTCCTCCGGAGCGCTTGAGCGAACCACATATTTCAGTCCTTCCAGCCGCGCGACCAAGCCGCTCGCCGCTGCGGTGGTATGACCCATTTTCTGCGCGATCGCCGACATCGTGAGCACTTCTTTTTGATCCAAAGCCGCCAGGAGAAAAAACTGCGGGAAGGAAACATTACCGGGCGCAAGCTCTTTGCACAGACGCAACACGAAGCAGCGCTGCATCTCGAGAATGATATGCGAGAGGTGCTCGGCATCCGCCCGAAGATCTTTCGCTGGGGTGCGCGTGCGCACACGCGGGGTGACAGCCAATGTGTTCAACCCGCAAAAGCTAGGAGCTGGCTTGGAGGTGTCAAACGTGACGCCAGTCCCGCCGCGCGTCATTCCCAAGTGAAGACGTTCGCCGTTTCCCCAGCGGCGAGGCGTCCGCCTGCGGGCACGAGCAAGAGCGCATTTGAGCGACTCAACCCGAAAAGCGCATGCGATTCCTGCCGGCCTACTGGCGTGAAGACTTCCCCGCGTTGCACGCCTCGCAGGTAATGCGGGCGGTCGCCCGGGTTCGAAATCTCCTCCGAGACTCGAGCCCTGGTTTGCGGCAAGGCAAGCGCATCGCCTTGAGCGCTCATCATCCGGAGGAGCGCTGGCCTAACGAAAAGAAGGAAGGTCACGAAAGCGGAGACGGGATTCCCCGGGAGTCCGAAAATTGCGCAGCGTTCGGTCCGGCCGAAGAGGAACGGTTTCCCCGGCTTGACCGCGACGCGCCACAGATCGAGCGACGCACCGGCGGCGGCGAGCGCTGGCTTCACGAAATCACGTGCGCCCACCGAGACACCGCCGCTGATGATGAGCGCATCACTGCTGGTCGCGGCGGCGCGCACTGCGGACTCTATTTCCTCCGCCTGATCGGCGCAGTGGACGACCGACGCGACCTTGACCCCGAGTCTCCACAGCAATGCTTCGAGCAAAGCCGAGTTCGATTCGTAAATCTGCCCCGGGTGCAACTTGCTTCCGGGCACAGCCAACTCGTCCCCAGTGGAGATAATCGCAGCGCGCACTGCGCCGCCGATTTCCATCGCGTTCATTCCTTGAGCAGCGAACAACGCCAGGGTCTGCGGCCGGATGCGCTCGCCTGCGGAAAAAATCTTCTGCCCCTCTGCGATGTCGCCGCCTCGCCGCCGCACGAACTCGCCGGCCGCGACCTTTTCGCTCAACTCGATCTCGCCGTCACGCGGGGTCACATCCTCTTGCATCACGATGGCATCCGCGCCCTGCGGCAGCGGCGCGCCGGTGAAGATGCGCAGCGCTTCGCCACCCCTGAGCGCAAGTCCGCGGTCGCGGCCAGCCGGCTGTTCACCCACTACTTTCAAGCGCGCCCCAGCCGCGGATGAACTCGCCACGATCGCGTAGCCGTCCATCGCAGAATTGTCGAACGGCGGCAGCGACAAAGTTGCGTAGACATCGCGCGCCGCATAGCAGTCGAGCGCCTGCGCCAAGGGCACGAGGCGCGCCGGAAGCGGATGCACCTGCGCGAGAATTTGCTCAAGGGCTTCCGCCTCCTGGATCACGTCTCAGGTTACTACAGCGAAGGGCGGAGTCACGCCCGCACGGCGGCCGCGATCCGGGATGCGGCGATGTTGACGGCCCTGCACGCCGCCCCATATTCCCGCCAACCAACTTGGTGAGGTGGCTGAGTGGTCGAAAGCAACGCTTTGCTAAAGCGTCGTACTCCAAAAGGGTACCGAGGGTTCGAATCCCTCCCTCACCGCGCCGATCCCTACCCGCAACCGGAACGGAGGAACCTAGCCCGGCGGCCAACTTAGCGGACGGCCGCCGAGCAGATGGACGTGCAAATGCGGCACGCTTTCGCCCGCATCCGGCCCGTTGTTGATCACGACCCGGTAGCCGCTTTCCAGCACGCCCAGCTTGCTGGCAACGATGCGGGTGGCAAGCAGCAAACGACCCAGCAGGGCCTCGTCCTCCGCTCTGGCCAGTGCAAGGCGCGGGATCGCACGTTTCGGCACAATCAAGACATGCACGGGCGCCTTCGAATCGACGTCCCGAAACGCCATTACTTCGTCGTTTTCCCAAATAATTTCCGCGGGAATTTGACGCGCCGCGATTTTCTCGAAGATCGTCATACGCCGCGGCCTGTCACGGTCACAAGAGCCTAACGAACGGAACAGCGCAGATGTTGCAGCTCTCCGCCAGCCGTGAGCTTCTCGCGCACGAAGCAGATCACCTCTTCACGCAGCGTGTCGCACGCCCGGGTCCACGTCTTCGCGCCGCGCAGATGCTTCACGCAGGCTTGCAGGCCGCAGAGCTGGAGGCTGTCGGCCCCGGTCTCCACGAGCTCTTGGATGCGCTTTTCGAGTTCGTGAAAAAAAGCCAGCTCATATCCTGCACCCGCGGCCGTTGCGATTTCGAAGAGGGAGACCGCGATCGGAGGAGGTGCCGGTGAAAAATGCGGGATAATCTCCTTGTAGCCGATCACCTTTAGGACGTAGCGGACGGTTTGCGAAAGCTGAGCGAAAGGCACGACCGGCTCGTCATTCCGCAGGCGCAGATAAAACGCGATGCTCTCGGTGATGTGATCCGTCAGCCACCAACTTGGATATCCTGCTTTGTCTGCCGCCCGCGTGATGGCGGCGTGCAGCCATTGCTGGTTGAATTCGAACAGTTGTCCGGACTCGCACCGCAGGTAGGGGAATTCCTCTTTAAACGCGACCATGAGTTGCGACTTCCGGCGGGAAAAGCTCCCACTGCGACGGGTTGGTTTTAACCCGGCGCCCGAGGGCCTGGACGGCCTCGACAAATTGATCGACGCCTTCAAAGCGACGATGCACCGAGGCATAGCGCAGGTACGCGACCTCATCGATATCCTTTAACTTCTCCAGGACTTTGGTGCCGATCGTGGTGGATTGAATTTCCCGTCCGCTGGTCTCGATGTCGTGCACGATCTCGTCGACCGCCTCCTCCAGCGTTAACAGGCCCACCGGCCGCTTCTCGCACGCCTTCGCCAGGCTGGCGACGAGCTTGCGCCGGTCGAACGGCTCGTGTCTGCGATCGCGTTTGATCACGCGCAGCTCCGAGCGTTCGATCTCCTCGTAGGTCGTGAAGCGGTAGGAGCACTGCAAACAAACGCGGCGACGTCGGATGCTGGAGCTGTCACGAGATTGGCGGGAGTCGATGACTTTATCATCGGTAAACCCACACTTAGGACAACGCATAGTGTCGGTGCAGTAACTACACACTACCGGTGGTAGCGTCAATCATTTCGCGCTCTCGCGAAAAAATTTTCTAGGAAGCGCCCCGCGCTTCACATCCGAAACCGCTCGCCGAGATAAAGCTGCCGGCTGATCGGATCGTTCACGAGAAAATCTTTTGTGCCTTCGCTTTCAACGCGCCCCTCATAGATCAGATACGCGCGGTCGACGATCGAGAGCGTCTCGCGCACATTGTGATCGGTGATCAGGATGGCCAGGCCGGATTTGCGCAGATTGACGACGATCTGCTGCACATCGTAAACCGCGATCGGGTCGACGCCGCTGAATGGCTCGTCGAGCATGAGAAGGCTCGGGTTTGTGACCAAAGAACGCGCGATCGTGAGGCGGCGCTTCTCGCCGCCGCTGAGCGTGAGCGCGGTGTTCTTCGCAATCTTCTCGATCCCGAACTGGTGCAACAGTTCGTCGCAACGATGGCGACGTTCCGCTTTCGAAAGCGGTAATGTCTCGAGGATTGCGAGGATGTTCTGCTCGACCGTGAGTTTGCGAAAGATCGACTCCTCCTGCGGCAAATAACCCATGCCGAGCCGCGCCCGTTTGTGCATCGGATAGTCGGTCACATCCGTGCCGGAAAAAAGCACAGTTCCGCTATGCGGGCGCACCAGGCCGACGATCATGTAGAAGCTGGTCGTCTTGCCCGCGCCGTTCGGACCGAGCAGGCCGACAATCTCACCGGCGCTCACGTTAATGTTGACGCCGTTGACGACCGGGCGGCCGCCGTAGATTTTCACCAGCTCGCGCGTGGCGAGCACAGTGCGCGGGAGCGGGGCGCCTTTCAGCACCGCGGACGATGGGGCCGGCGCGCTCAGGGTCGGGCTGATCATGGCTTCGGAGTCGGCGAAGCCTTCGGCTCCTGCCGGATCTCTGTGCGACTGGGACCCTGGGTGGTGAGCTGTCCGCTTTGATTGATCACCATCACGGTTTCCGGGCTGGTCGCGACGTGCGTGTTCAATCCACTCTGCACGCGCGGTGTTCCCGTCAATTCCACGTTCCCATCTTTCGTCGTGTAAACCGCCCGGTCGGCGCGCCCGATGGAACGTTCCGGCGGTCCGCCATCTTCACCCGGCCGCTCGCGCACCACGCCCACATTTCCTTCCGCGATGGCTTTCTCCAGCCCTTGTTCTTCGCCTTTCACGAGCAGCACCGTCAATTTGTCTGCCTGAATATTGAACCGCGGATCCTGCACAATCACATGACCGCTAAACGTCCCGATCGATTTCTGCGAATCGAAGGAGGCTTGATCGGAATAGATTTCGGTCGTGATAGCCTGGCCGGCCGGCGCCAGTGAACCCCCGGCGAAAACAGACTTCACAGGATCCTTTTCCGCCTTGGCCGCCGCCTTGGCTGGCGTTTTCCCCGCACTCGCCGCCGCCATCTTACGTGCGGACGGCGCCGGTGAAGCGAGCGAGCGCCCAGCGGATTCCTGCGCCAGCGCGTCTGCGCCGAGGTAGGTGGAAAGCAAAAGCAGGCATCCGAGCAAGCGCATCATTCGACCGTTTTTTTCATCAGCGCACTCTTGTCCGTGATCACCATTTTGACATGCCCGACGAGCGTGCCCTGTCTCGCGACCGTATCGAAGCGCATTGTGTCGCCGCTTATTTTGAAATCCGCTCGCGTCACCGTGGTCCGCTCATGGGAAGTGATGACGCGCGTCTCCAGGTTCAGAATGGAAGCGGGCATGTCGATCATCAGCTCGGTCGTATTCTCCGGCGTAAATGTTGTCATTTTGAGGCCGGTCAGTTGCACCTCCTGCACGCTGATCCGCTTGGCCGTGGCGGCCTCGAAGCGCGCCTGCAGCTGGCCTTCCGTGCTGTAATCCGGCAAGACCAGACCTTTCGCTTCGTGACCAATCGGCAATGGAATGCCGCCTGGTGCAATTGTGTTTTTGAGCTTGCCGCGCGGCTTTTCGGAGGTGGCGCTGGGATCCGCCGCGACTGCGGAAAAGTGGCCGAGCAACCCAGCGACCAATGCGGCGCAAGCTCTCCGTTTCCAGGAGCGACCGCTAGGAAACGGCAGCATGGATAGCCTTTAACATGCGGAGGTGCTTCGGCAACTGCTTTAGCGGGACCTGGTTGGGCCCATCCGAGAGCGCGCGGGCTGGATTTTCGTGCACTTCCATGAAGATGCCGTCACAGCCGGCGGCGATCGCGGCGCGCGCCAGCACCGGCGCCAGCGCGCCATCACCGGAGGTGGTATCCCCTCCTCCGCCGGGCCGCTGCACCGAGTGAGTTGCATCGAAGATGACGCGATAACCAGCCTCCCGGATCCAGTAAAGTGATCGCATATCCGCGACCAAATTGTTGTAGCCGAACGTAGTGCCGCGTTCGGTGAAGAAGAACCGCTTACAGCCAAACTCGCTGAGCTTTTCCGCGATGTTGCGCACGTCCCAGGGCGCAAGGAACTGGCCCTTCTTCACGTTCACCACTCGACCGGTCTCAGCCGCGGCGCGCAGCAAATCCGTTTGCCGGCAGAGGAACGCGGGGATCTGCAGCACATCGATAAATTCTCCCGCCATCTGCGCTTCTTCGGCGGTGTGCACATCCGTGGTCACCGGCACCTGCAGCTCCTGACTGATCTCCGCCAGGAGCTGGCATCCTTCTCTCGGGCCGGGACCGCGGAACGAGCGGATGGAGGTGCGGTTCGCCTTGTCGTAGGAAGCTTTGAAGATAAACGGCAGCTCTTCCGCCGCGCAGATTTCCGCGATCTTCGCCGCTATCCGGCGGACGAACTTCTCCGACTCGATCACACACGGCCCGAGGATAAACGTCGGCCGCTTTCCGCCGAGGATGACGCTGCCAATATTGAGGGGCCGTGGTTTCACTCGGGTGCCAGCTTCCGCCGGAAAGCCCCTGCGACGCAACCGAAAGCAGTCGCTCCCGCTCGCATGGCGGAAGGCGAGGAGCATAGCCGCCTCGGCGGTGCGGCCTTCGGGCGTCTCGCTTGAAGGCGCAGAATCAGCAGGCGAGACGCCCGCTGGCCGCACAGGCGGGACGCCCGTGCTCCAGCAGTCAAATGAGACGTTGGCGTGCTCGCTTGACGAAGTCGTTCAGCCCAAAGGGCAGGTAGAGCAGCACGAAGAAGAGCAGCGCGAGACCTTGCATCTGTAAAAGATACATCGGCCGCGAGTCCGAGAGGAAGCTCAAGAGCGAGAACGCTTCCGGTTTGTGCAGCAGAAATCCGTAATTCACCCCTGTGAAATGGTCCACCATCATGGCCACGAGAAAGTATGCTTCCGACCAAGCGAACGCGCGCAGGATGGAAAGCGGATACGGCCGCAGGCGGCGGGTCAACATCAGAAAGAGAACACCGAGGATGATTCCACAATGCGCGACGAAGAAGCTGAGGAAGCGCAGATCGGGGAAACCGAAGCGCAGATTCGGCGTGAGCACCGCCTGCAGCGTGCCGCCGATTCCCCAGAAATATGCTACCTCAAACCAGCGACGATTCGCCGTAAGCAACGTCACGATGATCACCGCCATCGCCCAATCGCACATCTGCATCGGAAGCGTGGCTTCCCACGTCAGATCGCCCCAGCGGCGAAGGAAGAGCAGATAGATGACGTAGTTGCCGACCAGAATCGCCGATAACCCAAGGGCCACCTGCCGTTCCGTGACGAGTCCGCGCCTAACGATCGCCGCGAAGAGAAACGGCAGGGCGATCGTGAGGAAAATCGCCGCCAGGTGCTCCGCACTGAACGGGCGGAAAGGCGTCGCAGTCAGCATCGCGTTCGCAGGGCAAGGATCGCCTCAGCGGATTACCCACAAGTTGCACGGGATCACATCGCTCACCCAGGCGATATGCGGCGGGATTTCGCCCGCGTTCTGGCTCGCTTCCACCGGCACCACGAGCAGGTTTGCCTCGATCGCTTGCACGAAATCGGATGCTGCGAACCCGGTGTTCCCGCGGATGCAACGCGCTTCCACCGGCACCGCAGTTTCGCCGCCCGCCTCGATGAACGCCTCCAGCGCGGCCTCTTCCTCCTCGAGGGTGGGTGCGGCGGGCTGATCGGGCAGCTGCTCTTCGAGATTCGCGCGGAGCGTCGCACGGGCCGCATCGAAGCTCGTGTAAACTCGCACCACGTAGACGTTCTCGGAACCTTCCAGGGCCGCGAGGCGCAGCGTCTTCTGCAGAGCCGCGGCCACGTGCTCCGTATAATCCGGCACGAAGAAAACAATCCGCCGCAACGGCTGCGGTTCGCGTTCCGGCTTGGTAAAGAGCATCACCGAACACGGCGCATCCCGGACCAGGCGGCGCGCGACGCCTCCGAGAAACGACCGGATCACCGCTTCTTTCTCGAGCGCTCCGGCGACGATCAACTCGATGCCATTCTCGTGCACCGCGGCCAGGATCGCGTCCGCGGGCGTGCCCTTCTGGTAGTAGATCCGTGAATCCGCCGGCAGCTCCATCGCAGCGAGCGCCTCCTGAAAACGGCGCGTCGTCTCGGCATCCTCCTCGCCCACATAGATCAGGTTTAACTCCGCGCCGAACCGATCCCGCACTCGCTTTGCCTCCGCCAGCACTTGCTCGAAGCGCGGAGAAAACGCGCTCGCGACGGCGATTCGTTTGTAAGGGGGAGGGAGCATGGGCAGAGCAAGGTCCAACGTTCACCTCTCATTTCAATGTTGGACGTTATGCGCGGGACGTTGGACGTTCTCCCCCTCATGCGCCGCGCCATTTACCCGGGTAGCTTCGATCCGGTCACAAACGGGCACCTCGACGTGATCGATCGGGCCCGCAAGCTGTTCGACGAAGTGATCGTGGGCGTCGCCCACAACGACCAGAAACAACCGCTCTTTTCCCTCGCCGAGCGGATCGAGTTGCTCCGCACCGCCTTGGGGGATGCCGACCGCGTGCAGGTGGCGCAGCTCGATGGGTTGCTGGTTGATTTTGCGGTGAAACAAAACGCCGCCGCCATCATCCGCGGCCTGCGCGCCGTCTCGGATTTCGAATTTGAATTCCAGATGGCGCTCATGAATCGCAAACTGGAGAGTCGCGTGGAGACCATCTTCCTGATGCCGAAAGAGGAATACACCTACCTCAGCTCGCGGATCGTAAAGGAGATCGCCCGGCTCGGTGGCGACATCGGGAAATTCGTGCCGCCACATGTCGTAGCCGCATTCGCTGGCAAGAAAAAACCATGAACTCCAAAGAGAGCTGCCAATGAAAGTTCATCTGCGCCAGATCCCCGCCGAGGGTCTCCACCTGGAAGGAGAAGAGGATTGCCTCATTCCCGATCTCACGAACGACGAGGTCCAGTGCGATGGGCCGTTGCGCTACTCGCTCGAGGTCGGCCTGTCGGAAGGCGCACTTTGGGCGAACGGCTCGCTCGCGCAGCCCGTGGTCCTGCGGTGTGTGGCGTGCCTGGAACGCTTCCCCTACACGATCGCGGTGCCGGAGTTTGCCCTCGTCATGGAAGCGGGCGGCCCCGAGCTGGTCGATCTGGCGCCAGCCGCCCGGGAAGACATTCTATTAAATCTCCCGGCCTATCCGCGCTGTGATAAGCATGGGGGTCGGGTCTGTCCCGCGCCGCCGCTGCAGCAAAACCACGCCGCGGAGAGCGAAACCGAACGCAAGCCGGACTGGAGTGCACTGGACAAGCTCGATCTATAACTCGCGCTCGTCTTCGTCTTCGTCCTCGAACCCCGAAAATCGTTTACGAGCGAGAAGCAGGCGAAGTCACCCCGCGCCTTGTCTTTTGCCGAATCTCTGCTTTCCTACACGGCTCGATATGGGAGTTCCAAAACGCAAAACATCCAAGATGCGGCTGCGCACACGCAAGGCATCCCACCGCTGGGTGGCTCCACAGCTCAACAAGTGCACGCAATGCGGCAGCACGGTCGCGTCGCACACCGCCTGCCCCTCCTGCGGCTACTACAAGGGCCGCCAGGTCTTGACGGTCGACGCCGGGTAGCGCTGCGCTGCGCTTCAAGCCGTCGCTGCCTTGAGGTGCCCGCGCCGCGCGGCGAGCTCTGGTTTTCCCTTTGCATTCCCGCGCGGGAATTCGCAAACTCCCGCTTCTGTGAGAATCGCACTCGATGCCATGGGCGGCGACTTCGGCCCGCCAAATCTCATCGCCGGTGCAGTCATGGCGCTACGCGAGTACGCGCGGATCGAGAAGCTGTTCCTCGTCGGCGACACGTCGCAGATCGAAGCCGAGCTGAAGAAGGATGGCTGTAACGACCGCCGGATCGAGATCGTGCACTCGACCCAGGTGGTCGAGATGAGCGACGGCGCCGTGCAGTCGGTGCGGCGCAAGAAGGATTCTTCCGTCAGCCGTGCGGTCGATCTGGTTAAAAAAGGAGACGCGGAAGCAATCGTCAGCGCGGGTCACACCGGCGCCGCGGTCGCTGCCACTACGATCAAGCTGCGCACCCTGCCAGGAGTGGATCGTCCCGGGATCGCGGCGATCATTCCCTCCGAGACGAATATTTTCGTCCTGATCGATGCGGGCGCGAACAGCGACGCGAAGCCCGATCACCTGCTCCAGTACGGCATCATGGGCTCGGTTTATAGTCGCCACGTGCTCGGCTACGCGAATCCGTGCGTCGGGTTGATGTCCATCGGCGGCGAAGACGTGAAGGGGACGGACCTGACGAAGGAAGTCTTCATAATGCTGAAGCAGAGCCAGCTGAATTTCCGCGGCAACATCGAGGGACACGATCTCTTCGCGCATCCGGTCGAGGTGGTAGTTTGCGACGGGTTTGTGGGGAACGTGATCCTGAAAACGTGCGAGTCCGTAGGGGACGCAATTTTCAAGTGGCTCAAGCACGAGCTGACGAAAAACACGCTCCGGATGGCAGGCGCTTATCTCGCGCAAAGTGCGTTCAAGACCATCCGGAAGAAGGTGAACTACGAGGAATATGGCGGCTCGCCCCTGTTAGGCGTGAACGGCATTTGCATCATCGCGCATGGCGCCAGCACGCCGCTCGCGATCAAGAACGCCCTCCGCGTCGCGTGTGAGTCGATTGAACACGAGGTGAACCCACATATCGTCGAGGAGATTCGCCGCTACCATGAAAGCACCGCCCCGCTCGAGCCCGCGATCCGGTAAGAAAACCGGGCGCACCGTCTCGATCGTCAGCACTGGCAGTTACGTTCCGGAGCGGGTCCTCACGAACGACGAACTGTCGGAGATCGTCGACACGACCGACGAGTGGATCGTGACGCGGACCGGGATCAAGACGCGGCGGATCGCAGCCAAGGACGAGCATACAAGCGACATGGCCGCGCGCGCCGCGTTGCAGGCGATGGAGCAGGCGAAGATCGCACCCGCGGAGATCGATCTCATCCTCGTCGCGACTGCAACGCCGGACATGACTTTCCCAGCGACCGCGTGCTTTGTGCAGACGAAGATCGGCGCGCTCAACGCGGCCTGCCTCGACGTCTCCGCGGCCTGCGCCGGGTTCCTGGTCGCGCTCGAGATCGCGCAGCAATTCATCACTTCGCATACCTATGAGACCGTCCTCGTGATTGGGGCTGAGAAGCTCAGCTCGATCACCAACTGGACCGATCGGAACACCTGTGTGCTCTTCGGAGATGGCGCCGGCGCCGCCCTCCTCCAGCATCGACGCGATAGCGCCCACGGCGTCATCGCCACCCATATCGGCAGCAACGGCAATCACAGCGATATCCTCTGGATGCCCGGTGGAGGTTCCCGCACCCCGATCACTGCGGAAAACGCGCACCAGCAGCTCCAGACCATCCACATGTCGGGAAAGGACGTCTATAAGCAGGCCGTCATTTCCATGCTGGAGGCCTCGCGCAAGGTGCTCGAGAAAGCGGGACTGACGATCGAGGACATCGCGTGCATCATCCCGCACCAGGCCAACGTCCGAATCATCGAAGCAATCGCGGATCGGATGAAGCTCCCGCTCGATCGCTTCTTCGTGAACGTCGATCGCTACGGCAATACGTCCGCCGCGGCGGTCGCGATCGCATTGGACGAAGCGAACCGCAGCGGGCGGCTCAAGAGCGGCGACTTCATCCTGATGGTGGTCTTCGGCGGCGGCCTCACCTGGGCGAGCACCGTTCTCGAGTGGTAACGCCCAAAGCCCGGTCTCTTCATCCGGCTAGAGCTGCGTCGGGCGCATTGCCACTCGAAGCCTCACCGCCCCTGGACGCTTTCCTCAGCCGCGCATCACAAGGCTCTACCGGCGGCCGCGACCGCCTGCACCTGCGCGGCGGCCAAAGGCATGCGGCGGGGGACGATTCGGCGCTCCGGGGACGGTCCCAGCAGGACGATTGCGGCGCTCGCGCACATCGGCCCGGGGTTGTCCCCTGCCCCGCTCCCCCTCGCGCTCGACGCGGGGTGGCGCGGCAGCTCCGTAGTCGAAACCTTCCGCGCGCTTGCGCACAATCCCGCGGCCGATGAAGCGCTCGAGCGAGCGCAGCGGAGCATGATCCTCGGGGGTGATGAAGCTGATCGCGTCGCCTACCGCGTGCGCGCGGCCGGTGCGCCCGATACGGTGCACGTAATCCTCGGAGTGCATCGGGAAGTCGTAGTTCACGACGTGTGAGATGCCGTCCACGTCGATTCCGCGCGCCGCAATATCGGTCGCCACGAGGACCCGCACCGTGCCGGACTTGAAATCTTTCAGCGCGCGGAGGCGCTGGTTTTGCGACCGATTGGAATGGATCGTGCCGGTCTTGATCCCGGCGCCCTCGAGCCGCTTCGCGATCCGATCAGCGCCATGTTTCGTGCGCGCAAAAACGAGGACGGTGTCGAACTGCGGATCGCCCATGAGATGCAGGAGCAGCGCAGGCTTGAGGTGTTGATTCACCTCATAGACGAACTGCGTGACCGTCTCCGCGGGATTCGCGCGCCGACCGATCTCGATCACTTTCGGCGAGTGCTGGAACTCGTGAGTGAGCGCTTCGATTTCGCGCGAGAGCGTGGCGGAGAACATGAGCGTCTGGCGTTTCGCCGGCATTGCCCGAACGATCTGACGGATGGGCGGGAGGAACCCCATGTCGAGCATGCGGTCGGCTTCGTCGAGCACGAGGAACTCGATCCCGGAGAAGTTGACGTGCCGCTGTTGCATCAAATCGATCAGACGGCCAGGCGTCGCGACGACGAGATCGACGCCGTTGCGCAGCGCCTCGATCTGCGGACGCTCGCTCAGGCCGCCGACAATGGTCGTCATCCGCAAGGGCAGATGTTTCGCGTAGGCGCGGACGTTTTCCTCGATCTGCATCACGAGCTCGCGCGTCGGCGCAACGACGAGGGTCCGGATCTGCCGGCGATCGGTCCCGCCAATCCGCTTCGCTAAATGGTGCAGGATCGGCAGCACGAACGCGGCCGTTTTGCCGGTGCCGGTCTGCGCGATTCCGATGACGTCGCGTCGAGCGAGGATCTCCGGAATGGCAGCGGATTGAATGGGAGTCGGCTCGGTGTAACCGGCTTCTTTGATGGCTTTGATGAGGCGGTCGTCGAGACCTAACGAACGGAATGGCACAGCCGGGACTATCAGTTGGTTAGGGGAAATTTCATGCGGTTAGTTGCGGCACCCGGGCTTGTTTCTCCCTTTGCTCCGCCGGAAGTGCTTCGTGCGGCCCTCGCGGCACACGTTGGGATTGACACGGGCGGCGGGCAGAGCACCCTCGGAAGATGCTCCTCCCCAGTTTCCGGTGCCTCCGAATCGCGGCAATCAACGTGAGCACAGGGCTCGGCTTCCTCGCCGCAGCGACGCTCAGCCACGGGCAGGCGCTTTCCCCGAAGCCGCTCCCGACGACAGAGTTGGAGCGCTATGACGATCCTCCGGCCTACGTCTGGCGGAATGATGTGGTCTCGCCCGGGATGGTGTCGCAGCACGACAGCTTCACCAGCTACCAGGCGAACGTGAATGCAAATGGGCAGAACATCGTCGGCGATGCTGCGAACGAACCTTCGATCTGCGTCGACCCGACCAATGGCAGCAAGATGGCAATCGGCTGGCGGCAGTTTAACAGCGTCACTTCGAATTTCCGCCAATCGGGCTGGGGCTTTACCAGCAACGGCGGCCAATCGTGGACGTTTCCTGGAGTCCTGGAAAATAACGTCTTCCGCAGCGACCCGGTGCTCGGCGCAGACAGCACCGGCAGTTTCTTTTACCTCAGCCTGCTACAGTCGTTCTTCGACGACATGTGGCAGTCGGTGAACGGCGGTCAATCCTGGACGCGGCTGGCCTCTGCCACGGGCGGCGACAAGCAGTGGTTTACGATCGACAATACCAACAGCAGCGGCCACGGGTTCCAGTATCAAATCTGGAGCACAGGGGGAAACAACTACGGAGGCCGGCAATTTTCCCGCTCGACCGATGGCGGGTTCACCTGGCTGAACCCGATCAACATGCCCGGCTCGCCGGCCTGGGGAACGCTCGACGTGGATGCGAACGGCACGCTTTTCATCGGTGGCGTCAATCTGAACACCGGTCAAATCTGGTGCGATCGCTCCAGCAACGCGAAGAACAGCGCCGTCTCACCGACCTTTGATCAATCGACGCCAGTTAACCTCGGCGGAGCCATCGCCAGTAGCGAGCCGATCAATCCAGTTGGACTGGTGGGCCAAATCTTCCTGGCGGCCGATCGTTCCGGCACGAGCACGAATAACAACATCTACCTGCTTGCGGCGGTGCAACCGACGGGGTTCACCACCGGGAGCGACGTGATGTTCGTGCGCAGCACCAACGGCGGGCAAAGTTTCAGCACCCCGAAACGGATCAACGACGATCCGGTGAATCACGCGAAGTGGCATTGGATGGCCGCGCTCGCGGTGGCGCCAAATGGCCGGCTCGACGCCCTCTGGCTCGATACCCGGAACGCCGCCAACAATACCGACTCGCAGCTCTACTACTCCTACAGTGTCGACGGCGGCACCACCTGGTCGACGAATGTGTCGGTCAGCAACGCCTTCAATCCCTTCCTCGGCTATCCGAACCAAAACAAGATGGGCGACTACCTCACGGTCGTGTCGGATAACACCGGCGCGAACGTGGCCTACACCGCCACCTTCAATCAGGAGGAAGACGTCTACTCCGTGCGTGTCGGACCGAGCGCGCCGCTCGCCCTCGGCGCGGTCTCACGGAAAGTGCACGGCGCGGCTGGTGTGTTCGATCTTCCGCTACCGCTCTCCGGACCTGCCGGCATCGAGTGCCGGAATGGTTCGGGACCAAACTTTGACGGTCACCAGGTTGTGATCACCTTCGCTAACGCGGTCTCGGTGGGCGGAGTGACGGTGACGAGCGCCGATGGCCTCGCCACGGCTACGCAGTCGGTGAGTGGCGCGACCGTGACCGTGAATCTGTCCAATGTGAGCGATGCGCAGACGCTCACCATTACCCTGAACAACGTCAATGACGGCACGAACTTCGGTGCTGTTCCCATCAGCATGGCCGTGCTCCTCGGCGACGTAAATCGCGATCGCACGGTCAACACCGGCGACGCGGTGCAAACCCGCGCCCACTCCGGCGAAGCGGCAAACGCCACCAACTTCCCTTTCGACGTGAACACCGATGGATCGGTCAACGCGGGCGACACCGCGCGAGTGCGGAGCCGGTCCGGCACGTTTCTGCCGTAGCTGAGGCGCGAGGAACCCGGCGACCTCACGCGACGACCACGCCTTTCCAAAACGCGACGCGATTTTTGATGTTCTCCGCCGCTTCTTTCGGATCGGGGTAGTACCACGCCGCGCCTTGGTTGAGGTGGTTGTCCACCAGGACGTCGAAGTAGCTCGCCGTCCCTTTCCAGCCGCACACGGTGTGCTGCTCGCTCGCCACGAGATGCTCACGGTGCAGCGACTCCATCGGGAAATAATGGTTCCCCTCCACCATGATCGTGTCGTTGCTTTCCGCGAGAGTGACGCCTTCCCAGGTTGCTTTCATATGACCTTGAATCATTCGCACGAGCCCGCCTCGTCAGACGCACCGCTCGTCTCGTGGCGCTCGAGATGGAGATCGAGCCGCCCTTAATGAAGCTGCATCGTCCCGTGGGAGACGCGCATCGCGCTGCCCCCTACGCGCACCGTCTCCAGTTGCCCATCTGCGCCCCGCGCTTCGACATGCAACATCGCGCGGCGCGCTTCCGAGCCTCTACCAGCAGCTGCGCGGTGCCCACCGTCGGATGGCCGGCGAACGGAATCTCTCGAGTTCCGGCGCGTCTGGAAAAACCGCGAGCGGATTGCCGCCGAAGATGCGGTCGGTGAAAACATCCAGCGTGTAAAAGGTCAGCTCCTGCATTTCCTGCCGGGGGCGCGGTCAAGTTCCAAAGTAGCGATCGCCCGCATCGCCAAGCCCAGGCACGATGTAGCCAATCGCGTTCAATTCCGGGTCCACTGCGGCGGCGATGATCGGCACATCCGGATGCGCCTGCTGCAACTGCGCGATGCCTGCCGGGCACGCCAGCACGCAGATGAATTGTGGAGCGCGCACGCCGTGCGCTTTCAGGATCGCGACTGCTTCGCAAGCGCTGTGGCCCGTCGCGAGCATCGGATCGAGCAGGAGCACTTCGCAATCCGCGATGTTCCGCGGCAGCCGCCGATAATAGCTGATCGGCCGCAGCGTTTTCTCGTCGCGATAGAGGCCAAGGTGCCCCACGCTGGCCGCGGGGAGGAGCCGCAACATTCCATCGAGCATCCCGAGGCCGGCGCGCAAAATCGGCACCAGCGCGACCGGCCGCGCCAGGGCCGCACCGGTGGTGGCGGTTAACGGCGTCTCGACCGCAAACGCCTCGCTTCCCCACCCGCGCGACGCCTCCGCGAGCAGGACGATCGAGAGTTCCTGCAGGGCGCTGCGGAACTCCGCCGTGCCCGTCGTTTTCGCGCGCAACGTCCTCAGCTTCGCCGCGGCGAGCGGGTGCTCGACCACTGTGAGCGGAGCGATTTCTGCGTTCATGTCACTGGATGTGCACGGCTCTTAGCGGCGCTCCATCTTGTTATCCATGAAGGTCCACTGCCCATGCCGCAGGAATCCGATCGTGGCCCGGCCAAACTGCTTATAGCCGGCATACCGCGGGTCATCGATGTGCGAAAAGCCGACCACCATCACGCCATCCGCAATCTTATAGATGAGCAGATGCACATCGATGTAGCTGATGTGCAGATTGCTCTCCGTGTAGTTCATCCCCGTGATCTGCATTGAATTCGCGAGCTGCAGCGCGAACGAATCGTAGACGCCGCCGGCATCCGACCGACTCACGGTCGCACTGTGACCTTTCGATTCGTTGAGCGGCGCACGCACCACGATCCACGCTTCGAGCGGCGAGATCTTGAGCGAGTTGTAGAACTTGAGACTCACTCCGCTGCGGAGCGATTCATGCGGCAGATCGGGGCAATTCAGGAAAGTGCGAATCGGTGCGGCCGGCCGGGCTGGAGCTGGCGCCGGCTTGCAGAAGCTGGTTTCGGCGAGGAGAAAAACGGCGAAGAAAAGGATCGTTTTCATGCTGCGCGCGCAGCATGCCAATCGCTATGATTTCGGGCAAGGCCGAACGGCGCTTTTCCGCCGCTCGCGCTGCTATTCCAGATCAGCCGCGTCGCTCTTGCCAGCTTTCTGCCCGCGCAGCTTTGCCTGGATGAAGAGATCGATCTCGCCATCCATCACACCCTGGACATTGCTCGTCTCCGCGCCGGTGCGGTGATCCTTTACCATCTGGTACGGCTGAAAAACATACGAGCGGATCTGGCTGCCCCACGCCACGTCGCCCTTCTCGCCGTACTGCCGATCGATCTCCGCCCGCTTTTTATCCTGCTCCAGTTGGTAGAGCTTTGCTTTCAACATGTTCATCGCCAGCTCGCGGTTTCGTCCCTGGCTCCGCTCGGCCTGACACGCCACCACGATCCCCGTCGGCTTGTGCACGATCCGCACCGCCGTCTCCACCTTGTTCACGTTCTGCCCGCCTTTGCCGCCAGCCCGAAAAGTATCGGTCTCGAGATCCGCCGGGTTGATTTCGATCGGCGCCGACTCGCCCATTTCCGGCACCACATCCACGCTCGCGAACGACGTGTGCCGCCGCTTGTTTGAATCGACGGGCGAGATCCGCACCAGCCGGTGCACGCCGCGCTCCGAGTTCAGATAGCCGTAGGCGTACTCGCCGCCCACCAGGAATGTCGCCGACTTAATCCCGACTTCTTCCCCCGTCTGAATGTCGATCGTTTGCGAGGTGAATCCGCTCCGCTCGATCCAGCGGTGATACATCCGCAGCAGCATATCCGCCCAGTCGCACGACTCCGTCCCGCCTGCGCCGGAGTGGATCGTGACGAACGCATTCGACCGATCGTTCGGCCCGGAGAGAAATTGCCGCAGCTCGAATGCCTCCAACTCCCGCACGATTCGCGCCTGCTCCGCCACGATCTCCGCCTCCGCGCTTGCGCGCTGCGCTGCATCGCTCTCTTCCGCGGCCAGTTGTTGCAGCACCTCGAAGTCCAACGTCGCGCGTTCCAGCTCCTGCAATGGCTGGATCAGTGATCGCAAACGCGACACCTCCTCCACATCGGCCTGGGCTCGCTCGCGGCTGTCCCAGAAATCGGGCGCCGCCATCCGCATCTCGAGTTCGCTTAGCTGTTCCTGCAGTCTGGCCGGGTCAAAGAAACCTCCGCAGTTCCGCCACCCGGCCCTTCAGCTCATCCAACTCAATCGCCTGTCCGTCCGTCGTCGCTGCCATGCCCGCAAAGCTAGCGCCAGACCGCCAACAAGCCAGCCGCGGTTCTCCTTCCGACGTTCGACGCCCAAGAGCGTATCATGCACTTTTTCCCTTCGTGTGGGAACGAAGTGCGGTGACACGCTTCCCCGGCGCGCTTATGAACAATCCGCGCCTTGCACCTCGCCGACGCCAATGGAACGAACGCCCGCGCAGACGAGGATCAGCGCTGCGCCGCGTCGCCTGGAGCCGCTTTGCGTTTCGTGGCTTGGGGTTGCTCGAGGCGGAAGATGGTCTCGCCTTCTTTCATGAGATCGAGACGGTCGCGCGCGATCGTTTCCAGATAGCCGGGATCTGTCTTCAGAAGTGTGACTTCGCGAGTCTGCCGCGCCAGGAGCATTTTCTGCTCGGTGACCTGGGACTGGAGCGTGTCGATCTCCGAACGGCTGCGGAGGAGCGCCTTATGCTGGGGCAAAAAAAGGCTGACGACGATAAGGAGAAATGCGAGCGCGAGCAACGCGCGCAGGACGCGGTTTAACTGCTGCCAGACGGAAGCTTCGCGTCGCGCCCGGAAATCGCCGTAGCCGGGGTGATCCACTAGCGCATCTTACCGCCGTAGACGGCCTTGTCACCAAGTTCTTCCGCTATCCGCAGGAGCTGGTTGTATTTCGCGACGCGATCGGTGCGGCAGAGAGAGCCGGTCTTGATCTGGCCGGCATTGGTGGCCACGGCGATGTCGGCAATGGTGGTGTCTTCGGTCTCACCGGAGCGATGGCTGATGACGGCGGTGTAGCTGTTCTCGGTCGCGAGCCGGATCGTGTGGAAGGTTTCAGTGAGGGTGCCGATCTGGTTCACTTTCACGAGGATGGAGTTAGCCACTCCCTGGTCGATCCCTTTCTGCAGGAACTCGACGTTTGTCACAAAAAGATCGTCGCCCACGAGCTGGATTCGATCGCCGAGGCGTTCGGTCATTTTCTTCCAGCCGTCCCAATCGTTTTCAGCGCAGCCGTCTTCGATCGAGATGATGGGGAAGCGGCGGATCAGTCCCTCGTAGGTGTCGATCAACTCTTCCGCCGTGCGCCTCGAGCCGTCGGATTTCTTGAAAACATAGCGGCCGGCGCCTTTGTCGTAGAACTCCGAGGCAGCGGGATCGAGCGCGACGAAGATCTGTTCGCCGAATTTGTAGCCGGCTTTGCTGACGGCGCTGGCGATGCATTCCAATGCTTCCTCCGCCGAGCTGAGCGCGGGAGCGAAGCCGCCTTCGTCGCCCACCGCGGTGGAGAAGCCGCGGTCGCGCAGCACGCCTTTGAGCGCGTGGAATACTTCCGCGCCGTAACGCAGGGCTTCTGCAAAGGTGGGTGCGCCTTTGGGCACGATCATGAACTCCTGGAAATCGATCGGTGCATCGGAATGCGCGCCGCCGTTCAGGATGTTCATCATCGGGACCGGCAGGGTGTTGGCCCGCGGGCCGCCTAGATAGCGGAAGAGCGGAAGGTCGGAAAAGGCGGCCGCGGCGTGGGCATTAGCTAACGAGACGCCGAGGAGAGCGTTGGCGCCGAGGTTCTTCTTGTTGCTGCTGCCGTCGAGCTCGATCAGCTTCCGGTCGATCTCTTCCTGGTCGAGGGCATCGGCGCCTGCCAGTCCCTCGGCGATGGTGTCGTTCACGGCCGCGACGGCTTTGGTGACGCCTTTGCCGTCGTAACGCTGCTTGTCGCCATCGCGCAATTCCCATGCTTCGTGCTCGCCGGTGCTGGCGCCGCTCGGGACGGCGGCACGGCCAAACGCGCCACCTTCCAGCCACACGTCTACTTCGACTGTCGGGTTGCCGCGCGAATCAAGGATCTCGCGCGCTCTGATTTTGCTGATGCTGGTTTTAGCCATAAAAGAGGAAGCGCGATCATGCGCGGTGCCGGCGCGCGATTCAACACTTTGCTTCCGTGCCCGCGGGAGCTGGCGCCGGGCGGCGTGCTACTCCGCGACGCGCTTACGCCGATAGAGCGCTGCATCAATCACTACGGCCATCTTCTCCGCCCTCGGCAGTCGGTCGGCATGGAGAAATGCGACGAGCTGCGCGACCGCGGCCCCAACCAAAGTTGCAAACGCGACGTCTTCCAGCCAAGGCACAAACTTTCCGATGATCCGATTTCCGGAGGCCTGTGTAAGCCAGCTCTGGTCCTGACGCAGTCGTTTCACCGGATCGAACTCGAAGTAGCCGCGTGGATTGCTCTCATCCGACGGCCGCAGCTCATCGGTGAGCGGCGGAATGCCGCCGGCAGCCAGCATCTCCATCATGAGGGAAGTGCCGGAGCGCGGCAGACGGCTCACAATCGTGAGGAAGTCGCGGCTCATGTCTCGGAAACCTTACGGTCAGTGCGCCGTGACATTCGGGGAGATCCTGAAGTGCTTGAGAAGCGCGCGGCACCTGCTGCGCAGCTCTGATTGATCGGCAGAATCCATAATCGCGCGCGGCAAGTGCGGACTGTGGGAGAATTCGGCAACGTGCCTGCGCAAAAGAAAGCCCCGGCTTCTCACGAAGCCGGGGCTCAGAGCAGAACTAAAATGACCGAATTATGCTTGGCGACGGCGCTTGATCGCTGCGCCCACCAAGCCCACAGCCCCGAGCGACAGCAACGCGATCGTGCCGGGTTCTGGCACAGCAGCAGTGCCGGTGTAAAAGTGGTCGACCTGCACCCAATTGTTCGTCGTCCCCGCGGCCAACATTGTGATCGAAGTGATAGTGACATTGCTGGTATATCCGAGAAATCCATTGGTGGTTACCGTTTGGCTCCCGCCGTCGCTCGTCATGACGGTGACGGTTCCTGGAATGATATTGCCATTGATATCAGTGTTGGCGAAGATGCCGCCAAAAGCCGTGACCGGTAATCCGGTGAACAGAATTGTGATCGGGTCGTTCGCGGCATTCGTCGAAAGCGCGCTCACGTTCGAGTAGAGACCTAAGGCGGCGCTGGCGGTCCATCCGAAGCCGTTTGCGCCGGGGGCGACGTACGAAGTCTGAGTGCCGTCCAGCGGATTGCCAAACGTGAAACCACTGAAGTCTTCCAGATACCTGGTGGGATTTGTGTTCGCGAGGAATGAAGCCTCCGTGGTGTAGAAGGTGCCGACGGCGGAAGCCGAGGAGGCGACGAGCGCGATGAGCAGAGAAGATGCAAGGGCTTTAATTAGCATGGCGTTATTCATTGCGATCTCGGAGCAAACTGTCCATAAAAAAATTCAAGAAATTTTGAAGACCTCGTAAATGGCTGAATCACGCTCATAGAAGGAGAGTCGAGCGCCCTGCTTCCGGAAGCAGCGTGCACTCAAAACAGCCCAGGGCGGGTTCAGCCGCACAAAGATTCGTGCTCGCAATCTCCCGAAGCGCGCATAGTCTGGCTCATGTTTTTCCGGGTCGGCCTTGCCTTGGCCATTTTGCTCCCGGGCACGTGGGCCTTCGCCGCTGAGCCCAAGCCGCTTTCCCAAGACCAGATGGCGGGCGCAATCAGAACGGACACGGTTTCCATTCCCACGCCCGGGGAGCTCTTCGCTGCGCTTTCCAAACCGGGGAAGCCGAACTGGGCCAGCCAATATCGCGGTCCGATCCCGATGACGTTCCGCAATCGGGCGCAGATCGCGCTGAATCTTGGCGGGCTCATCGCCGATGGCTTCATCGCGGTGGAGGCGCAGGACAGCCAGCAGGTGAAGAATATCGGCACGGATATTATCAAGCTCGCGAAGGCTCTCGGCGTGAGCGAGAACGTGCTCAGCCGCGGCAAAAGCATCAACGAATTTGCGGAGAACAGCGACTGGGACGCGCTCCAGGAAGAACTGGAGGCGACGCAGAACGAAGTGAAGACGTCGATGCAATCCAATCGCGACCAGGACCTCGTGATTCTGGTGAGCGTAGGAGGATGGATTCGTGGGACGCAGGTGGTGAGCGGGGCGGTCGTGAAAGATTATGGTGCCGGCGCCGCCAAGGTGCTCCGCCAGCCGGGGCTGGTCAGTTTCATTCAGGCGAAGGTGAACGACATCTCGCCCGAGATGCGGAGCGAGCCGCTGGTGAAAACCGTGAGCGAGCAACTCGGCGAAATTCAAAAGCTGGTTACGTTCACCAGCGGTGGCACCCCGACTGCTGAGGAAGTGCAGAAGTTGCACACCGCGGTGAGTAAATTAATGGACGATATCGAGAGCAAGCCCATCGAGAGCAAGCCCATCGAGAGCAAGCCAGACGCGAAATGAAGCGCTCCTGCTCAGTCTTTCTCGCGCTCGTCGCGCTTTTCGCTCCCCTCGGAATGCACGCGGAGGAGAGTGACCGCGAAGTGCAAGCGCGCAATGTGGCCCTTGACCTCGCCGGCGCCTTCTCGAACGATGGGTTCAAGATCCGCGATGGGCACTGGAGCGGCCCGATCAAGCAAGGCGAACGGGCGTTGATCGCCGTCAATCTTTACGCCGGGAATCAATACTGGTTCTCCGTCGGGGCCGATCAGGAAGTGAAGAAATTCAGCGTCCAGGTCTACGACGAACACGGAAATCCCGTACCGACCGAAGAATACGTGGCCGAAGACAAGGCCGCCGCTGGCTATTCGCCGACGATCAGCGGGCAGTATTACGTCTCGGTCGCGCCGACCGAAGGAGAGGCAAACGCGTTTTGCCTCGTCTACTCTTACAAGTAATGCGTTTGCTTCCCTCGTCCGCGAGAAACGCGACCGCGGTGGCGGCGTTCGCAACCGCCCTCGCGCTCTGCCTCTGCGGCTGTGCCTCGCACGCGGTGAAGGCGGTAACCAGCACCAGCAGCGGGAAAGTGTTCGCCGTCACGGCGGACAAAACGTCCTTCTACCGCTACGGGCCGCAGCAGGGCAACGGCGCCGATGAGGAACTGCCGCGCGACACACTCGTGACGTTGATTCGCCCTTCCTTCGGCTACAGCAAAGTGCAGCTGGTGAAGAGTTCGCAGGAAGGTTACGTCGCGAGCGAAGACATCCGGCCGGCGCCCCCGACGTTGCTCGCAGCCCTGAATCCCCCGGCCCCATCTCCTACCTCTGAGCGGGAGAACTTCGACGTGCGCGCCACCGACTCAAATTACGTGCCGCCGCCTGAGACGCTGCCGGACCCGGACCTTCCGCCGACGAGCGCCGAGCCAGCGCCCACTCCATAATCAGCCGCCGCACTGCGGCTTTGCGTTGGCCGCGGGCTCGAGCATGCTGATGAGTCGATGAACGCGGCGCAGGTCTACTACGAAGGAAACGTGCAGGGCGTCGGCTTTCGTTATTCGGTCAAACAGATTGCCCGGGGTTTCGACGTCATCGGCCTGGTGCGGAATCTGCCCGACGGGCGCGTGGAATTGCAGGCCGCGGGCGAAGCGGCGGAGCTCGATGCGTTTCTGCACGCGATCGCTGCGAGCGAATTGCGAGGTCACATCAAAAACGCGACGCACGCTGCTCTGGCGGCACCGCCCGCCGTGCGCGGGTTCGAGATCCGGCATGGCTGAACCGGCAGTCGCGGTGAGCGGCCTTACGAAAACCTTCGCGGTGCCGTTCTCGCGCCGCGTCGTCACCGCCGTGCGAGACGTGACCTTCCGCGTGGAAGCCGGCCAGGTGTATGGCCTGCTGGGGCCAAATGGCTCGGGCAAAAGCACGACCCTGAAGATCATCCTGGGATTAGTCTCAGCCACGCGCGGTAAGGCTGAAATTTTCGGCCTCCCCAGCAGTCGCGCAGCAGTCGGCTTTCTCCCCGAGAGTCCTTATTTCTATCGCTACCTGACGGGCGCGGAGACTTTGCGTTTCTATGGGAAGCTTGGCGGACTGGCCGGGCGCGGGCTGACGCGTCGCATCGATGAGTTGCTGGCGTTGGTCGGCCTCACCCAGGCTCGCGATCGGCCCCTGCGCACCTATTCGAAGGGGATGCTGCAGCGCATCGGCCTGGCGCAGGCGCTGGTGAACGAACCGCCGCTGGTGATTCTGGACGAGCCAACCGCAGGCCTCGACCCGGCCGGTTCGCGCGCGATTCGCGATCTGATTCTCGCGCTCAAAACACGCGGCACGACCGTGCTGCTTTCGTCGCATCTGCTCGGCCAAGTGCAGGAAGTGTGCGACCGCATCGGCATTCTCGCGCACGGCGTCCTGATCCGCGAAGGCGCGCTCGCAGAACTGCTGGCGGTGGAAAATCAAACCGAGCTGCTCCTGGAGAATGCCGGGCCGGACTTGCTGCGCGAAATCGGTACGCTGGCGGAGCGAAACGGCGCGCGGCTGCTCGAGCAGCGGCCGTCGCAGCGGACCCTCGAACGATTCTTCATCGACGCGACCGAAAACGCCGAGCGCGAGCCCTGAGTTCCATCCGTCATGCCGCACCGCGTCTTCTCGTTGCGTCGCCTCTGGGCGATTGCCGCCAATACCTTTACCGAACTGACGCGGCTGAAGGTATTCTACGTGCTGCTGCTCTTCGCGCTGGTCCTCATCGGCAGCTCGCTCTTCGTCGCGCGGCTCACCTTTCAGCAAGAGTTCCAGGTCTTGAAAGATGTGTCGTTAGGCGCGATGAACATCTTCACCGCCCTGCTCGCCATTTTCGCGACCGCGCGCCTGCTGCCGGAGGATGTCGAGCATCGCACGGTTTACACGATTTTGGCCCGGCCGGTCCCGCGCTTCGAATACGTGCTCGGCAAAGTCGCGGGCGTACTCTGTTTGCTGGCCGTGAGTCTGCTCGCGATGACGGCTCTTTTCCTGGCGGTGCTTTATCTGCGGGAACAAACGGTCCTCGCGGATACAACGCGCCAAATGGCGCAAGCTCCGCCGGAGCAAATGCGCGAGGCACTCGCGGCGATTCGTTCCTCCACCTTCAACGCCAATCTCCTGCCCGGCATCATCGCCATTTACCTGAAGGGCTGTATCCTCGCCGTGCTCACGTTCCTCATCTCCACCTTTGCCACTTCCAATATCTTCTCCGTCGTGCTGGCGGTCTTCGTCTACTTCATCGGTCACCTCCAGTCGACCGCGCGCGAGTTCTGGCTGCAGGAGCAGGGCGCGAGCTGGCTGAGCCGTTCGTTTCTCGCGCTGGTCGCGCTCTGCTTTCCTGATCTGCAGCTGCTCGATTTCTCCGACGAAATCGTGAGCGGCGCGGCGATTCCGCTCGCGCTCTTCGTCCGCACGAGCGGGCTGGCGTGCTTTTACCTGGGATTTTATTTGCTCCTGGCGATCGCGATTTTCAACGCCAGAGAACTATGATCCGCGCCCTCCTCATCGTGCTCGCGGTGCTCGGCTGCGGTTTGCTGCGGTTGCCGGTCGAGCACGCGCTTTTTCAAGCGCGCGCGCAGGAGCACCTCACCGCGTTGCCGGCGAATCTCGAATTACGCGAGCAAGTGGGGCAGCTCGGGGTGGTGGCTGCGCTCAGCGGTTTCCGCGCCGTGGTCGCGGATTTGCTCTTTATCCAGGCGCACGTCGCCTGGGAACGGACAGAATGGAGCCGCGTCCTGCTCCTCTTCCGGCAAGTCACGACCCTGCAGCCGCGCGGCGTCCTCTTTTGGGACATGGCCGCCTGGCATATGGCCTGGAATGCGAGCGCCGCGGCGCAGGAGGATCCGACGCAGCCGCGCCTCGCCCTCCGCCGGCGAGCGGAACGCGCCTACTGGGACCTCGGCCGCGATTTCCTCGAGCGCGGCATTCGCAATAACCCCGAGCGCCCGGAGCTCTACGAGGCGCTCGCCCGCTTGTCTCGCGACAAATATCGGGACCATGAACGCGCCGCGGAATATTTCGCCCTCGCTGCCGAAAAACCCGGCGCCCACGGATACGCACGCCGCTTTTCCGCTTACGAACTCTCCTACGTCCCGGGGCGCGAACGCGAAGCCTACGAGCGTTTGCTGGCGCTTTACGAGGCGGGAGAACGCGAACGGCTAACGACCTTAATCAGTCGATTGAAATTTCTCGAAGAAAAGCTCAAGATTCCGCCTACAGAGCGCATCCCGTAGCAGGCGCGCTGGAATTCCCACATGCGCGTCGCTATTTTCAGTGATCTCCACGGCAATCTCGAGGCGGCGCAGGCCGTCATCGCAGATGCGCAGGAGCAGGAGTGCACTCACTTCGTCTGTCTCGGCGATCTCGTCGGCTACAATGCGAACCCGCACGAATGCGTCGCGCTCGTGCAGGCGCTCGATTGCCCGGTCGTAAAAGGCAATCACGACGAACAAGCGTCGCTCGAGGAATCGTCCCGCGATTTTAACGAGCTCGCCGAGCAGGCCATCAATTGGACGCGCGCGAATCTGACCGCGGCCGATAAACAATGGCTCGCCGACCTGCGGCTGACCCGGCAGGTGCGCGATTTCACGATCGTGCACGCGACGCTCGATACTCCGGCGGAGTGGGGTTACGTCTTCAACAATCTCGACGCGGTCGCGAGCTTCACCTACCAGCACACGCCGGTCTGCTTCTTCGGCCACACCCATGTGGCGGGCGCGTTTGTGCGCGATGGCGGGGTCAAACGGGTGAAAACCGAACAGCTCACGATCGAGCCGGGCAAGAAATATTTCATCAACACCGGCAGCGTCGGACAGCCGCGCGATGGCGATTCGCGTGCCGCCTATTGCGTCTACCACACCGAGGCCCAAATGGTGGAGCAACGCCGCATCCGCTACGACATGGCGGCGGCGCAACGCAAGATCAGGCAAGCCGGGCTGCCCCGGCTGCTCGCGGAAAGGCTGGAGCTGGGGCGCTAAGCGCCGCGCGCCGATCCCCTTTTCTTATTCTGCCCCTGCGGAACTGCGCACCCTCGCGTCCGCCAGAACGAGCAAGTTCAAGCCATGCCGCCGCTGAAATCCATTCTCATCATCAAGCCGAGTTCGTTAGGCGACATTGTGCACACCCTGCCGGCGGTGGCAGCAATTCGCGACGCGCATCCGCGCGCGGAGATCACCTGGGTGGTCAATCCGGAGTGGGCGCCGCTCCTCCGCGGCAATCGCGACATCAATCACGTCCATCTTTTTCCGCGCAGCCAATTCCGCCTCCTCGGCTGGTCGCGCGGTTTGCTGCCCTGGCTGCGGCACACGCGCCAGCTGCGCCCGGATGCGGCCGTCGATTTCCAGGGATTGCTCCGCAGCGCCTTAATCGGGCGGGCCAGCGGCGCGCCTGAATTTTTCGGGCTGAGCGATGCGCGGGAAGGTTCACGCTTCTTTTACAAACATGTTGCGCGGGTCGATCGCGACGAACACGCGGTCGCTCGCTACATGAAGCTGGCGCAGCTCCTCGGCGGAAATCCGGACGCGCCGCTGCGCTTTCCGTTGCCGACGGGTGATCCGCTGCCGCGCTTCGATGATTACCCGCCGTTCGTGTTGCTCCACCCATTCTCGCGCGGAAACGGGAAGTCGCTCACGGATCGCGCCGTCGCGGAGTTCTGTCGCGCCTTGTCCCCGGTGCCGGTCATCATCGCGGGGAAGAGCCGCTTTCGGCTGAAGGCAGGCGACAACTGCGTCGACCTGAGCGGCCAGACCACCCTGCTGCAGCTCGTCGGCCTGATCCGGGCGGCGCACTTCATCATTAGTGTCGACAGCGGGCCGATGCACATCGCGGCCGCGATCACAGATCGTCTCGTCTCGATTCACACCTGGACGGACCCGCGCCGCGTCGGTCCCTACAACCCAAACGCGTGGATCTGGCGTGGCGGCGAACTGCGCCAGATGGGTGATTTCGCGCCAGCCGGGAAGCTGCCGAAAGGCCGCGCCTTTCGCCGGGCGGATATCCCCGCGGTCGTGAACCTTGTTAAGGAGCGGTGGGCTGCCGCGCCCGCAGCACGCATTCCGCCAGCTCGAGGTCAGCTGGAAATGTAATTTTGAGGTTCGCCGCATCGGTGGAGACAAGCGCTACCTTCTCACCGAGATGCTGGAGGGCGGAAACTTCGTCGGTGATGGTGAGCTTCTCCGCCATGATGCGCGCATAAGCGTTTGCCAGAAGATCGCGCCGAAAGATCTGCGGCGTCTGCATCGCGTAAAGATCGTCACGCGCGACCGAGCCCCGCACGAAGCCCTCGGCGTCGCCACGCTTCAGCGTGTCGTTCACCGGCGCAGCTAACGAGGCGGCTCCGTGCAGCCGCGCAGCCGCGAAAACGCGCGTAATGTCGGCCGGCGTGATCAGCGGCCGTGCCGCGTCGTGCACGGCCACGAACTCCGCTGCACTGGAGAGACTTTGCAACCCAGCGTGCACAGAATCCTGCCGCTGCGGACCGCCGGGAACAACGCCTGCGATTTTTTTAAAATCAGCACGGCGAGCAAGATCCCGCAGCTTCTCGATCCGCTCGGGATGAGCCACGAGCACGATCTCGTCCACGCACTCCGCCTCTTCGAAGGCAGCGATGGAATGCGCAATCACGGCGCGACCGGCCAACAACGCGAACGTCTTGTCAAAGGCCATCCGCCGGCTGCTGCCGCCAGCGACGATGATCGCCGTGAGCATGCGCGCGGGAGCCGGCTACGCGCCGAGCTGGCGCTGCACTTCCTGGCTCAGCGTTTTGCCATCCGCGCGGCCGGCCAGTTTCGCCTGCAGCACTTTCATCACTGCGCCCATCTGCGCGCGGGAAGTGGCGCCGGCCTCCGCGATCGCCTCGCGCACTGCGGCCGCTAATTCCTCTCCGCTCATCGCCTGCGGCAGATACGTCGAGAGGATCGCGAGTTCGTCTCGTTCCTTGGCCGCCAACTCCGGGCGCCCGCCTTGGTCGAAGCTCTCAATCGAATCGTGCCGCTGTTTCACTTGCTTGCGGATCGCCTGGGTCGCTTCCGCATCGTCGAGCTCTGCGCTCGCGCCGCCCTTTTCGATCGCCGCGTTCTTCATCGCGGATTTCAACATTCGCAGCACGTTGAGTTTGCCCGCGTCTTTGGCGCGCATCGCGTCTTTCAAGTCAGAGTCGATGCGTTGCTGAATCGTCATGCCGCGACGTTACGCTGATTGCCCCGCGCTGCGCAATCGCTCTGCACAGGCGCGGAGCGATGCGGGATCGCTCATGCTTATGACATCGACGCCTTTGCGCGTGCGCTGGAGCAAGCCCGCGAGCACTCCGCCCGGGCCAAGCTCGATGAACAAATCGCAGCCGCGCGCGAGCAACCATTCCATGCAATCGGTCCAGCGGACGGTGCCGGTCACCTGATCCTGGAGGGTGCGACGGATCTCCGATAATGTCTCCGCCGGTTGTCCGCTGACGTTGCTCGCGACCGGCAGCCGCGGCATCTGGAGCTCCGCGGGAAGAAGCGCTTCGCCGAGGCTGAGGCAAGCGCTGTTCATCAGCCGCGAATGATACGCGCCCGCGACATTCAGGAGTGTGGCGCGGCGGATGCCGTGTTCCTTCGCGAGCGAAACCGCCATCTCCACTTTCGCTGCTTCCCCGGAGATCACGATCTGCCCAGGCGCGTTGATATTTGCCACATCCACGTCGGTATCCGCGGCGAGCGCCCGAACCGCGCTCTCGTCCGCGCCGATCATCGCGGCCATCGCGCCCGCCGTCGCGGCGCAGGCAGCTTCCATCAGCGCACCGCGCCGCTCCACCAACTTCAAACCGGTGGCGAAATCGAACGTGCCGGCGGCGGCGTGGGCCGTCCATTCGCCTAACGAGAGGCCAGCGGCCGCTTCGATGGCGAATTCACCCGCGGCTTCCCGCAACGCTGCGAGGCAGGCCAGGCCGTGGACATAGAGCGCGGGCTGGCAGTTCGCAGTCCTGGTGAGCTCTTCGAGCGGGCCGTTCCAGGCGATCTCGCTCAAGCTTCTCCCGAGGACCATATCGCCGCGCCGGAAGATCTCCGCTGCGCTGGAAAACTCCGCCGCCAGCTCGCGCCCCATCCCGACGGTTTGAGCACCCTGGCCGGCAAAAAGCAGCGCGATCTTGTTCATCCACGACCACTAGAGCGAATTCCGGGGGCGGGCGAGCACGAAGCTCTTCGGCCCCCTTCGGGTTCCCCCTTTGATAAATACGTGAAAAATCAAGAAAATGTTCTTGTCAAACCATGACGAAATCGTCAGCATCGAGGCATGAGCCAAAAACACATCATTGGTGGATGGTCTCGTTACGCAGCCTGCGGTGCGTGTGCAGCGCTCTTGCTCCTCGGAGCAGGCGCCGTGAACGCGCAACAATGGGCCGCTAAGCCAGCGCCCGTCCTGACCCGAGGGATCCTCGATCAGGGTATCTCCGGGTCGGTCGTGCTTGGCCTCGTATTCGAGAGTAACGGTCAGGTAAGAGATGCTCGGATCGTGCGCAGCAGCGGCGTCTCGGGCCTCGATAAAGTCGCAGTCGAGGGCGCAATGCACTGGCGCCTGAACACCGCTGCGCTGCAGCCGTCGGATCTGACGACTGGGCGGCAGCACATGATCAAGTTCTACACGGACCCGCGCGTCGCGCGTCGTGTCGAGCCGGTCACGACTTTCTGGCGGGAACTGTAGTTCCCGCGGGGAGTCTGGAATCTTGAACGCACCGCCGCGCGGCGGTGCGTCGGAGCGGTCGTGACCTGCGATCGCCCAGCGGCCGAAAATGCGCTTGCGCCCTTGCGCGCGGTCGGGAGCATAGTCGCACCGTCGCGTATGGCATTTACCACCCGAGAAATCGAGTCTCCCGATCCCGCCACGCGCGTGGCGGCCGCCCAGGCGGAACGCGCCACGCAGAGCGACGACATCGGCGAGAAGATGGTGCTCAACATGGGCCCGTCCCACCCCGCCACGCACGGTGTTTTGCGGCTGATTCTCGAGCTGGACGGCGAGACGATCACGAAGGCGACGCCCGATGTCGGCTACCTGCATCGCGGCGACGAAAAGATCGCGGAGAACATGCAATACAACCAGTTCGTGCCGTACACGGACCGGCTGGATTACCTCGCGCCGCTCGCGAACAACGTCGCCTACGCCTGCGCGGTCGAGAAGCTTATGGGCTGGGAATTGCCGCCGCGTGGCAAAGCGATCCGGGTGATCTGCTGCGAGCTGGCGCGCATCCAGGCGCACTTGTTAGGCATCGGCGCGATGGCGCTCGATCTCGGGGCGCTGACCGTGTTCATGTACACGTTCACGGAACGCGAACACATCTACAATCTGTGCGAGATCATTTCCGGCGCGCGGTTTACCACTTCCTACACCCGGGTCGGCGGGCAAATCCGCGATTTGCCGGCGAATTTCATTCCCGCGCTCGAGGCGTTCCTCGATGGGTTTCTGCCGCAGCTGAACGAGGTGGACAAGCTGCTCACGCGCAACCGTATCTTCGTCGACCGCACCCGCGACGTCGGCGTGATCACAAAAGACCGTGCCATCACCTACGCGCTCTCGGGTCCGAACCTGCGCGGCAGCGGGATCGACCACGATGTGCGGCGGAAGCATCCTTACCTTGACTACGAGAAGTATGATTTCGAGGTGGCCGTCGGAACTGCGGGGGACGGCTACGATCGTTACCTGGTGCGGATCGAGGAAATGCGCCAGAGCGTCCGGATTCTTCGGCAGGTGATCGATCGACTGCCGACGGGTGCGATCAACGTGGTTGATTGGAAGAACATGCCGCCGCCGAAGTCGCATGTGATGACGAAGATGGAGGAGCTGATCCATCATTTTATCGTCGTGACGGAAGGGCTCGACGCGCCGCCCGGCGAGATTTATTTCGGCGCGGAAAATCCAAAAGGTGAGCTGGGTTTCTATATCCACAGCAAAGGCGGCGGAGTGCCGTATCGGCTGAAGATCCGCTCGCCGTCGTTCGTGAACCTCAGCATTTTGCCGGAGCTCCTGCCCGGCCACACGATCAGCGATGTGGTTTCGATCCTCGGCAGTCTGGACTTCGTGATGGGCGAATGCGACAGGTGATCGGCAGTTTACATTATATGAAAACACTCAAGAACAGCGCCTGGATTTGCCTTACCGCAGCCGTTTTGCTCGGGTTTAGCGCGTGCGATCGCAATGCGCTTTCCGGCTCGACGTTGACACCGGCGAACTACGATCAAATCTCGATGGGAATGTCGAAAACGCAGGTGGAGACGATCCTCGGGGCGCCGACTACCGCCGAGACGAAGGACATGTTGATCTTCAAGAAGACGACCTATCGCTACGAAGACGGATCGAAGTTCGCGTTGATCACCTTTAAGAACGACGAGGTCGACAGCAAAAACGGCAATCTCGGACGCGAACCGTAGCTGCCGCCGGTCCGCCTCATGGCTTTGCGACATCTGCGGTTTCTCTGCTGCGCGATTTTTTGTCTGGTGCTGCTCACCGGCTGCGATCCGGGGAAGCGACTCCGGAAGGCAAACGTGGATCAGGTGACCACTGGAATGGCGAAGAAACAGGTGGAGTCGATCCTCGGAATGCCCACCTCGGTGGAAACCAAGGATTTTGATCTGACCAAGAAGACGACTTACGTTTACACGCAAGGCAGCGACACCGTCACGATCGTGTTCTGGGATGACCGGTTGGAGACAAAGGAATCCACGATAAAAGAGTGAGCGCGCCTTCTGTGAAACCGAAGCGCACGCTGATGACGGTCGCGCTGGCGCGCGAAATGGACCGCGCGATTGCGCGTTACCCGGCGGACCGGAAACGGAGCGCGTCGATGCCGCTGCTGCACCTCTGGCAGGAGCATTTCGGCTACATCAGCGATGAGGGCGTGCGCTGGATTGCGGCGAAGCTCGGGCTGGAGCCGATCAATATTCTCGAGCTCGTGACTTTCTATCCGATGTATCGCCAGGCGCCGGCCGGGAAGAAGCACATTCGCGTCTGCCGCACTTTGAGCTGTGCGATGGCCGGGAGCTACCGGCTGATGGAAAATCTCGAGTCCGCCGCCGCTGTGAGCCGGCTCGGACACGACACCGGGATGCACAATCCCGCGACGACGAGCGCGGGCGGCGCATACAGCTTTGAGTTTGTCGAGTGCCTCGCGAGCTGCGGCACCGCCCCGGTAGCGATGGTGGACGATGATCTCCTCGAGAATGTGCAGCCAGAAAGCGCTCCCGAAGTGCTGGCGGCAAAGCGCGCGAGCGGCCGGTATGCCGGCTCGCCGCATCCTCTCGAGCGGCGCCTGATTTTCCAAAACATCGGCCGGCAGGATTGGAGCATCGACATCGATTGCTACCTGCGGAATGGCGGCTACGAGCAGCTGCAGCAGGCGGTTGGCATGTCCCGCGGCGAGATTGTGAACGAGGTGAAAGCCTCCGGTTTACGCGGACGCGGCGGCGCCGGTTTCCCGTGCGGCATGAAGTGGGGCTTCGTTAAACCGGACGAGAAGAAGCCGGTCTATCTCATCTGCAACGCGGATGAATCGGAGCCCGGCACGTTCAAGGATCGCTACATCATCCACGAAGATCCGCATCAGCTGATCGAGGGGATGCTCATCTCCTGTTTCGCCCTCAATGCGCGCACCGCTTACATTTACATTCGCGGCGAGTTCCCGGAGGGCGCGCGCATTCTGGAGCGCGCGATCGAAGAAGCGCGCGCGCAAAATTTCCTCGGCAAAGACATTCTCGGCACCGGCTTCGACTGCGAGATTTACATCCACCGCGGCGCGGGCGCTTACATCTGCGGCGAAGAGACGGGCCTGATCGAATCGCTCGAAGGCAAACGCGCTTATCCGCGGATCAAGCCGCCCTATTTCCCCGCCGTGCTCGGGCTCTACATGTGCCCGACGATCGTGAACAACGTGGAGACGCTCTGCCACGTGAAACACATCGTCGCGATGGGTGGGGCCGAATACGCGAAGCTCGGACGGCCGAACAACACCGGCACGCGGATCGTCTGCGTGAGCGGCGACGTGCAGCGCCCCGGCTACTTCGAGATCGAGGTCGGCGCCGTCACGATGGGGCAGCTGATCTACGAAATGGCAGGTGGCCCGCGCTCTGGCCGTACGGTAAAAGCGGTCATCCCCGGCGGCAGCTCCGCGAAGGTCCTGCGCGCCGACGACCGCTTCAAAATCAAAGACGCCGAGATGTCGCTCTTCGATCTGCCGATGGATTTCGACTCGTTAGCCGCGGCGGGCTCGATGGCCGGCTCCGGCGGCGTCATCGTGCTGGACGACACGCGCGACATGGTTTGGACGCTCAACAACCTGAACGAATTTTACGCGCACGAGAGCTGCGGCCAATGCACGCCCTGCCGCGAAGGCTCGCTCTGGATGAAGAAGATTACCGACCGCATGCTGCTCGGCGGCGGCACGGTGGAAGATCCAGGGACGCTCGTTGACGTGGCCGACAAAATCGCGGGCCGCACGATCTGCGCGTTCGGTGAAGCGTGTGCCTGGCCTACGCAAAGCTTCGTCGGCAAATTCCCCGAAGAATTCGAAGCGAGGGCCGAGAAGCCAATGCCACCCCCTCTCCCGCCGGAGTACACGCCGGGCGAGCTCATCAAAGAGGATCGCGTCATGGAAACCGTGCCGCTCGCGCACAATCCAGGGTGGGAACGAGCCGGCGCCGCGGGAACGATCTAGCCATGGGATATGTCTTCGCCGATCTCCTCTTGAGTAATCCACGGTTTCCGGAAATCGCGCCGGTGCCGGTGCGCGCGCGAGTTGATTCAGCGGCGTATTTGACCTGCATTCCCCAGCAGCTGCGGAACGATCTAAAGCTGGAAGAGGCTGGAACACGCCCCGCGCAACTGGCCGATGGCAGCGTCGTGCAGGTGCCTTATGTGGGGCCTTTGTTCATGCGTTTTGAGAATCGGCAGGCCTTCGCCGGCGCGTTGGTGATGGGAGACGAGGTTCTGCTCGGCACTGTCCCGATGGAAGATATGGATGTGCTGATCGAGCCGCGTTCGCACAGGCTGATCGTCAACCCGCAGCATCCTGAGAGTGCCGCTGGTTTTGTTGGTCAGGTCAAAGATGTCCCCGTGGCTTCACCCCAGATGGTGAACGTCCAGGTCGACGGCGTTTGGCGTGAATTCCCGAAAGGCACGCGCCTGATCGAAGCGTGCGAGCAGGCCGGCAGCTACATCCCGCGCTATTGCTATCACAAAAAGCTCAGCTCGCCCGGCAACTGCCGGATGTGCCTGATCGAAATGGGCATGCCGAAGATGGGACCGGACCGCAAAGCCGTGCTCGGGGAAGACGGCCGGCCCGAGATCAATTGGATGCCGCGTCCGCAAATCTCCTGCGCGCAGGATGTGGCGGAAGGCATGGGCGTCCGGACCACTTCTCCGCTGGTGGACGACTGTCGCCGCGGAGTGATGGAGTTTCTCCTCATCAACCACCCGCTCGATTGCCCGATTTGCGACCAGGCGGGCGAGTGTCGGCTCCAGGAATTTAGCGTCGAATACGGCAACGCCTCCTCGCGTTTCCTCGAGAACAAGGTCAAGAAACCCAAGAACGTCGAGCTCGGCCCGCGCGTGACTCTCGATGACGAACGCTGCATTCTCTGCTCCCGCTGCATCCGCTTCTGCCAGGAAATAGCTAAGGATGACGTGCTCGGCTTCATCGATCGCGGCAGCCACAGCGTCCTCACGGCGCATCCGGGCAGGCGTCTCGAGAATAACTACTCGCTTAACACGGTGGATATCTGCCCGGTTGGCGCACTCACTTCCTCCGACTTCCGGTTCAAGATGCGCGTCTGGTTCCTCAAGGAAACGAAAACCTTTTGCACGAGTTGCGCGACTGGCTGCAACACGACGATCGGCACCCGTGAAGGCGTGATTTACCGGCAAACGCCGCGGGAAAACAACGACGTGAATTCCTCGTGGATGTGCGATTACGGGCGTTTGAACTTTGATTATCTGCAGTCCGACAAGCGCCTGCTCGAGCCGAAAATCTTCACCGGCAAAAAGGTCATCCCGACGGACTGGAAAACCGCCATCACCCATGCGGCGGTTCAGCTGAAGCACTTCAATGGCCGGGAGATCGCGATCATCGCCTCCGGTCGGATGACGAACGAGGAGCTGTGGCTCACGTCGCAGCTCGCGCAGCTGCTCGGCGTGCAGCTCATCGACATCGTGCCGCATCGCGGACCGGGCGACGACATTCTCCTGAGCGCCGATCGCAATCCCAACACCAACGGCGCGAAACTGCTGCGCATCACTGGCGATGAACCCGGCGCGCGTCTGCCGCAGATTGCGCAAGCTATCGCCAGCGGTCAGGTGAAGGCATTGATCGCGCTGCAGGAGAACCCGCTCGACGCCGGCATCTCGCCCGAGCACCTGTCGCAGCTGCCGGCCTTTGTGCTGATGGACATTCTGGAGAACGCCGCCACCGCCTACGCCACCGCGCTGCTCCCCTCCTCCGGGTTTGCGGAAAAGCGCGGCACGATGATCAATGGCAACGGCCGTCTCCAGCGCCTGAACCGCGCCATCAGTGCTCCCGGCGAAGCGCGGGATGATTGGGAGATCCTGCGCGATTTGATCCAGGAGCATTCTGGGCAAAACCCCGAGACGAGCTCGCGAGCAGGCGGCATCTACATGATCGAAGAAGTCTTCGCGCAGATGAGCCAATCCGTGCCGGAGTTCCGCGGGTTGAACATTGGCAGGATCGGCGATCTCGGCCTGCAAGTCATCGAAGTGGCGCAGAGTCCATCGCCGGACGAGCCGGCGAAAGACGAAGCGAACAAGGCGGAGTCGGAGAAGGCCGCGAACTAACATTCTGCCTAACGAATGGACTACTTCTTCATCCTCGCGGCCCTGATGAAGATCATCGGAGTGATCTTCCTGATCATTCTCCCGATGGTTTCCTACAGCGTCTATGCCGAGCGGCGGGTGAGCGCCTTGATCCAGGACCGCGTCGGCCCAAACCGCGTCGGTCCGGCCGGTCTCTTCCAGCCGATCGCGGATGCGATGAAGTTCATGCTGAAGGAAGACTTCACTCCCGCGCACGTAAACACCTTCTACTACTGGCTCGCGCCCTGCCTCGCGATGGTGCCGGCGATCGCCACGATCGCGGTCGTGCCCTTCGGCAGCACCCTCTTGGGCGTGCCGATGGTGATCGCGGATATCAACGTCGGCGTCCTTTACGTCTTCGCCATCGCCTCGTTAGGCGTCTACGGCATCGTGATCGCCGGCTGGTCTTCGAATTCCAAATACCCATTCCTCGGCGGCGTCCGCTCCAGCTCGCAGATGATCTCCTACGAGCTCTCGCTCGGTCTCGCCGTGATCCCGATTTTCCTGCTCGTCGGGCAGCTGCGGCTGACCGAGATCGTTCGCTACCAAATCGAGCACGGGTGGATGATCGCACCGTTCATCGGGGATTGGCTCAACCCGCAGAAGTGGCTGCTCGCCATCCCGATGTTTATTTCGTTCTGCGTCTTCACCGTCGCAATCTTCGCGGAGACGAACCGTCTGCCGTTTGACCTCCCGGAAGCTGAGACCGAACTCGTCGGAGGCTATCACACCGAGTATGGCTCTATGAAATTCGCCCTCTTCTTCCTCGGCGAATACGCGGCCATGATCACCGGCTCCGCCATCATCGTGACGCTTTTCCTCGGCGGCTGGCACCTTCCGCTCCCATCGTCGAGCGGCGGCTTTCATTGGTCTTACGTGACCGGCGACGCGGAAGGCTGGCGCGGAATCCTCGGCGGCCTCTTCAACATCGCGACCTTCTTCGCCAAGGTCGCCGCGCTCCTCGTCGTCTTCATCTGGGTGCGCTGGACGCTGCCGCGCTTTCGCTACGACCAATTGATGCGGCTCGGCTGGGTTTTCTTTTTTGAGATCGCGCTGGTGAACATCTTCGTCGCCGCGCTCATCATTGCCTATTTCCCACGCTGATATGTTTCCCACTCCTGCTCCTGATCCTGCTCGTAATCGAAACGAGAAGAGAGCGAGCACAATCAGGATCAGGAGATAAGTATGGCCATCACCGTCTCACGCCCGAATCTCACCTGGAAGGAACGCATTTATCTGCCCGCGATTTTCGGAGGCATGGCGGTCACGCTGCAGCATGTGAAGAACATGATCTTCGGCCGCACCAAGGTGACGATGCAGTACCCAGAGGAGAAATGGGATTCGCACCTGCCGGAGCATTACCGCGGCGCACCCGCGCTGGTGCGCGATGTCGCCGGGCGGATCCGCTGCGTCGCCTGTCAGCTCTGCGAATTCATCTGCCCGCCGCGCGCGATCAAGATCATCCCGGGGGAACTGCCGAGCGACGATAAATTCGCCAAGGTGGAGAAATATCCTAACGAGTTCGACATCGACATGATCCGCTGCATCTACTGCGGCATGTGCGAAGAGGTTTGCCCGGAGCAGGCGATTTTCCTGCGCAAAGATTACGCCATCACCGGCTTCACGCGCGCCGACATGGTGCACGACAAAGAAAAGCTGCTCGAGATCGGAGGCGTCATGGAAGGCGTAGTCCTGAAATGGAACGAGAAGAAGTGAAGAAGGAGCGTGGAGCAATGGAGTGTGGGAGTAATGGAGTAAAGGGAGAGACACCATTCAGTCCCCCATCACTCCAATTACTCCCCCCTCCACCCCTCCAATCCGCCGCTAGCTAGCGCCCATGCCCGCCTACCTCTTCTGGACCTTCGCCGCGATGATGCTCGGCTTCGGCGCGGCTGTCGTGCTGAACCGCAACCCGGTCGCGAGCGCGCTCAGCCTTGTGCTGTGTTTCCTTGGCTTGTCGGCGCTCTTCATGGGCCTCGATGCGTTCTTCATCGCGATCATCCAGGTGCTCGTTTACGCCGGCGCAGTCATGGTGCTGTTCCTGTTCATTATCATGCTGCTCGATCTGCGAGCGGAGGAACGGCGGAAGTTTAACCTCCCGGCGATCGCAGGCGGTTCGGCGGTGGCATTTGCCCTCTTCGTGCAGATCTATCTCGTGATCCGCGAACTGCGCGGCGCGGATCAGCCGTTCCCCGCGCTGCCCGCCACCACGCCCGACGACGTCCGGCAGGTCGGGCTGCTCCTCTTCAGTAACTATAACCTGCCGTTCCAAATCATCGGCGTGCTCGTGCTGGTCGCCACCATTGGCGTCATCGTGCTGAGCAAACGTGAGCTGCGCTGAAGATGGTGACGCTGGCCGATTATCTTTCCGTGAGCGGGCTGCTCTTCACGATCGGCTTCGCCGGCGTCATGCTGCGCCGCAACATCATCATCATCTTCATGTCTTTGGAGCTGATGTTGAATGCCGCGAACCTCTCGCTCGTCGCGTTCTCCCGCTTCCACGTCGGCACGAATGGGCTACCGAATTACAACGCGCAGGTCTTCGTCTTTTTCATCATCACCGTCGCCGCGGCTGAGGTCGCGGTTGGGCTCGCAATCATCGTCGCGCTCTACCGTTCCCGCCAAACCACCCACGTGGAAGACATTAGCTCGTTGAAGTATTAGCCCGCGAAAAGCATGACCTCTCTCCTCCCCTGGTATGTCCTGCTCCTGCCGCTGATCTCGGCGGCGGTGATCCTGCTTGGCACCCGCCGCTGGAGCGCGATCAGCTCGTTCGTCTCGGTCGGCGCGGCCGTGATCGGGTTCATTTGCAGCTGCTTCATCTTCGGGTCCGATGCGGTCGCCCCCGTCGAGCTGAATTGGCTCGATCTGCCTGGGCTCTTACGCGTCCCGATCGGCTTCACGATCGACAGCCTCAGCAAAACCATGCTCGTGCTCGTCACCGGGATCGGCGCGCTCATCCACATCTATTCGTTAGGCTACATGCACGACGACGCCGGCAAGTCGCGCTACTTCGCCGCGCTCTCGCTCTTCATGTTCTCGATGCTCGGCATCGTGCTCGCGAACAACTTCGTCATGATTTTCATCTTTTGGGAGCTGGTCGGCGTTAGCTCTTACCTGCTGATCGGTCACTGGTATCACCTCGACCGCGCCGCGAACGCCGCCAACAAGGCGTTTCTCACCAACCGGATCGGCGACTTCGGCTTCATGCTCGGCATCCTCATGGTCTGGGCCGCGACCGGCTCGGTGATCTTCGGGGAGATCGCCGCGAAAATGCCGACGCTCACGAGTCACCCCGGCTTCCTCACCGCTGCCGCGCTTTTCGTCTTCTGCGGCGCAGCCGGAAAATCCGCGCAATTTCCGCTCCACGTCTGGTTGCCGGATGCGATGGAAGGCCCGACGCCGATCTCCGCGCTCATCCATGCCGCGACCATGGTCGCAGCCGGCGTTTACATGCTCGTGCGCGTTTCGTTTCTCATCCAGGCCGCGCCCACCGCGCTTACCGTGATCGCCTGGATCGGCACCATCACTGCGGTGATGGCCGCGTTGATCGCCACGCAGCAGAACGATATCAAGCGCATCCTCGCCTACTCCACGCTCTCGCAGCTCGGCTACATGGTCATGGCAGTCGGCCTCGCGTCCGGGGACGCCGCGATGTTCCACCTCTTCACCCACGCCTTCTTCAAGGCGCTCCTCTTCCTCGGCGCGGGCTCGATCATCATCATGCTGCACCACGAGCAGAACATCTGGAAGATGGGCGGACTCGCGGGGAAGCTGCGGATTACATTCGTCACTTTTTTCATTGGCACGCTCGCGCTGATTGGTTGCCCGCCGTTCAGCGGCTTCTTCAGCAAGGATGCGATCCTCGCCCTCGCCTACGAACACAATCAGCCGATCTTCTGGCTCGCCCTCTTCACTGCATTCCTCACCGCGTTTTACATGCTGCGGCTCGTCCTGGTGGTGTTCTTCGGCAAAGCGCGCAGCGAACATGCGGAGCACGGCAAGGAATCCCCCTTCGTCATGTCCGTCACCCTGCTCGTGCTCGCGGTGCCCGCGGCGATTGCCGGGTTCGGGTTGTTTGCGAATCGTTTTCTGCCGGCACCGCACGCCGACGAAGGCAGCCACGTGGTGCCCATCCTCGCGAGCGGTGCGATGCTGCTCGGCCTGGTGGGCGCTTTCCTGCTTTATCGCAATCGCGAGGCGGATCCGATCGATGTGGCATTCTTGCGCCGGCGGATGCTCTTCGACGAATTTTACGCGTGGCTGATCCGGCATACCCAGGGGTTGCTCGCGAGCGTCTCCGCGTTTTTGGATCGCTGGATTCTCGATGCGGGTGCGGTGCGCGGTGCCAGCACGGCGACCTGGGGATTTGGTGCAATGCTGCGGCTCTTGCAGGTGGGGAACTTGCAAGCCTACGCGTTTCTGTTCGGGCTCGGAATTGTCGGGCTGATCTACTTTGCGGTGTTCCGGTAGTCGCACGGCGGCAGGCAAGCGCCCCCAGAATACGCTTCACTCCCCCGGCGATTTTGGTTGCCAACGGCCCTGTCGTCTTGGTTCAATCAGGCCATGACGGGGCGCATGTCCCGTGAAGTGCCAACCACCAATCACCCAATGAAAAACTTCTTCCTCATCATCGTCCTCGCGCTCACTTGCGCCATTTTCCCAGCCTCGCCTGTCTCCGCGCAAACTGGCAGCTTTACCTATCAGAACGTCCCAACTGCGCCGCTCATGCCGGGCGCTACCTTTACGATCGGCATGAACGTGGTGTTTACCCCTGGAGGCAATGTTGCCGATCTCGCCGGGTTTAGCTTTTGGCTTGCGCAGCTCACCCCCGCGAGCCCGTTCCCATTTTCAATCACCGCCCGGGATACCGCAGGCAGTCCCTTCACTTTCGGCAATATCCCCTTCCCGCAATTCCTCACTCCGATCACTCAATCCGATCTCGGTGCAGGCCCCTCGACAGCACTGGGGAGCGGCACCTATTTTGTCGCGAACCTGACCTTTGCGGTTGCCGCGAATGCCGCGCCGGGCAGCTATACCATCGGCAACACAACGCAATCCATTCCCGGCATCGGTGGCCGCTTTTCTGTTATTACCGACCATAATGGCAACACCTTCCCGATGGCTGGTACGAGCTTTAGTGTCACGGTGGTGCCCGAGCCGCAAACGATGCCGCTCGTGCTCCTCGGGGCGTTCAGCGTGCTTTGCGTGAAGCGCGCCAGACGCAGGCACGAGCTCGATCCGGCTTCACCATAATCTCGCTCGCGAACGCTTTCGCAGTTCGCGTAATCCGGCGGTAAGAACGGGCGCTTTCGCCTTGCGTGCGGGTGCTTCGTCGCGAGGATAACCGCACCTTTTCCCACGATGGTTCTGCTCCTCATCGTCTTCGCTCCTCTGCTCGCGGCTGCGGCGATTCTCGCTGGCACACCCGCGCGCGCGACGGCGCTCGGGGTGGCCGGGTTGACGCTGCTCGCCACCATCGGTGCGTACCTCCGCTTCGATCTGACGCAGAGCGGATATCAGTATGTCACCTCGCTGCCGCTGAGCGAAGCGTGGCGGCTGAACTTCACCCTCGGGCTCGACGGGCTCAGCCTGCTCATGGTCCTCTTGACGGCGATCGTCACCCTGGCCGCGGTCTGGTTCACGGGAGAGATCGCCGAGCACGAGCCCGCGTTTTACGCCTGCCTGCTCTTGATCGCCGCCGGTGCGCTCGGGGCGTTCGCATCGGTCGACATGTTTTTCTTCTACGCCTTCCACGAGCTCGCGTTGATCCCGACCTTCCTGCTCATCGGCATCTGGGGCAGTGACAACCGCCACGCGGCCGCGTGGAAGATCACGATTTATCTCGCGACCGGGAGCTTCATCCTGCTGCTCGGGCTGATCATGCTCTACCGGAGCGTGCCGGAAGCCGCGCGCAGCTTCGATTTCCGCACCTTACAAGCCGCCGCGAGTGCCGGCCAGATTCCCGCCGGCGCGCAGCAATCCACTTACCTCCTCTTGCTGATCGGATTCGGAATTCTGATCTCGCTCTTCCCGTTCCATACCTGGGCACCGGAAGCCTACGCCTCCGCCCCCGCACCGGCCGCGATGCTGCACGCGGGTGTGCTGAAGAAATTCGGTCTCTACGGCCTGCTCCGCATCGCGGTGCCAATGCTGCCGGAAGGTTCGCGCCATTGGGCGTGGCTGCTGATCATCCTCCTGTTAGGCAACATCATCTACGTCGGCCTCGCGACGATCGCGCAGAAGCGGCTCGATTGGATTCTCGGCTACTCCAGCGTGATGCACATGGGCTACATCTTTCTCGGCATCGCCGGAGGCAATCTGCTCGGCACAAACGGCGCGGCCATTCTCATGTTCGCGCACGGGTTGTCGATCGCGATGCTCTTCGCAATCGCCGGCCACGTGCGGGAGCGGACCGGCACGCTGGCGCTCGAGGATCTCGGCGGGCTGGCCAAGGTCATGCCGATCAGCTCGTTCGCGTTCGGGCTGGCCATGTTTGCGTCGATCGGGCTGCCCGGCTTCGCGAACTTTTCGGGCGAGGTGATGATTTTCTTCGGCGCCTTCCGCAACGGCGCCGACTTTAGTGGCTTCCACATCTACCAGGTGGCGACGCTGCTTGCCCTCTGGGGCTTGGTGATGTCGGCGGTCTACATGCTGCGCGCGTTCCGCCGGACGTTTACCGGCACGATGCCCGAACGCTGGACGACGATGACTGATGTGCGCCCGGTGCTGATTTTCCCTCTGACGCTGCTCGCAATCGGGCTGCTCTGGATTGGCTTTTACCCGGAGACGTTTGTGCGCATCCTGGCACCGGCTTTCCGCACCTCCTTTACTGCCGGGCGATGATCAACGCACCCACCCTGGAGATCGCGGTCGTCGTGCTCGGCCTCCTTTTGCTCATGGTGGAGGCGTTTGCTGAGCGGCTCGACAAGCGCACCCTCGCGCTGGCCGGCATCGGCGGCCTCGCGCTGGTCTTCGCCGCCACTTTCTTCTTAACCCCGGCACCGCCCGCGGCCGCGACCGGTTTCTGGTCGTTCTACAGCGCCGACGCCCTCGCGATCTTCTTCAAACGCTTTGCCCTCGCCACCACCATCCTCGTCCTGATCATGATGATCGACTACGCCCCGATCGTGCGGCAGTCGATCCACGGCGCCACTCATCAAGCCGGGCTCGGCGAGTTCTTCGCGCTCCCCCTCTTCACCTGCGCCGGGCTCATGTGGATGGCCTCCGCGGTCGATTTCGTGATGATCTTCGTCTCGCTCGAGGTGGTCACGATGTCGTTCTACGTCCTCGTGGCGTTCACCCGGCGCAATCCGCTCACCCTCGAAGCGGGCGTGAAATATCTGATCCTGAGCGCGCTCTCGACCGGCTTTCTGGTTTACGGCATCACCTGGCTTTTCGGTGTCACGGGCGAGACCAATCTTGCCCGCATCGCGACCGCGCTACGCGCCGGCGGCGTGGATCAAATCCCCGCGCTCTTTGGGATGGCGCTGGTCCTGGTGGCGCTCGGCTTCAAGATCGCCGCGGTGCCATTCCAGATCTGGGTCCCGGATGTGTATCAAGGCGCTCCCACCCCGGTCACCGCCTACCTCTCCGTCGGCTCAAAGGCCGGCGGGATCGTCGTGCTCTTGCGCGTCCTGGAGCCGTTCTTCATCCTGCCGCAAATCCAGACGCTGCTCGTGCTGATTGCAGCCCTGACTCTGCTCTACGGCAACCTCGCCGCGCTGCCCCAGACGAATCTGAAGCGCCTGCTCGCCTACTCGAGCATCGCCCACGCCGGTTACCTGCTCGTCGGCATCGTCTGCTTCGCGGGCCTCGCCGTTGGTTATTACCTCGTCTCTTACCTGCTCATGACGATGCTCAGTTTTGCCGTCCTCATCGTCGTGGCAGGCCATGCCGGAGATCGGATCGAGGATTTTAACGGCCTCGCGAAACGTTCCCGCTTCCTCTCCTTCGCCATGCTCATCGCGATGGCCTCGCTCGCCGGCGTGCCGTTCACCGCCGGTTTCCTCGGCAAATTCTTCATCTTCGACGCCGCCATCCGGCAGCATCAGACGGCGCTCGTCGTGATCGGCGTCCTCACCGTCGCGTGCGGCTTTTATTACTACCTGAAAGTGGTGCGCGCGATGTATTGGGAAGCGCCCGCGCAGGCCCACGCGATCCCGGTAAGCCAGCTTTCACGCGTCACAATGATCACGCTGATGGCGCTGATCATTGTGCTCGGCGTCTACCCTCAGCCGATTCTAAACGCGCTGCAGCCAGGTGCGACCGCGCGCATTTCCGCGGGACGTTAGCAGCACAGGCATCCTCCCTGTGTGTAGGTAGGCGTGTCGGCGTAGGGAAAGGGGTCGCGTCTAAACATTTGACATTTCTTTGAGCAGCTGTTGCAGTTTCTCCGGGTTGGCCATCTTCACGCGACGAATCCGTTGCGCCACCGCCGCGTAGTTCAATCTACCAAGAACCTCCCCGATCTCCAAAGGGTTTGGTAGCGCCGTCAGATTTCCGAATGTTTCCCCTTCGTTCGATGGAAAATCGTTGATATTTGATTAACCAATGCAGGCCGATTTCGACCGAATTCTTTTCGATGAAGCCACGATCCATCGGCGCCTGGACGAGCTCGCCGCGAGAATCTCACACGATTATCGCGACCGCGAGTTGACGGTGATCGCAATCCTAAACGGCAGCGTCATGCTGACGGCTGATCTCCTCCGGCGCATTCCTTTGCCGTTGAAGTTGGATTGCCTGAGCGTGGCCAGCTATCACGGAGGCACCGCGGCCACTGGTGACTTGGTCTTTCGTTAGGTGCCGCTACCCGATGTGGCCGGTCGCCATGTGCTGCTCGTGGACGACATTCTCGACAGCGGCGTTACTCTGGCGGGCATTCGAGAGAAGCTTGAGACGGTGGGACCACTGAGTGTGCGTATTTGTGTGCTGCTGGAAAAAAGGAAGACCCGCACCCGAGC
>JBPCMX010000018.1:0-16821 GCA_051001855.1 Chthoniobacterales bacterium | reverse complement strand
TGGGGCGCGAGGTGGTGGATGAAGTGCTGCACCCAGGCGAAGTTGGCGTTGCCCCGGGGCGGGACGCCATACTGCCAGCGCACGTCGTCGTCTTTGCGGAACCAGTCGGAGTCGTTGAAGGGCGGGTCCGGGCAAATGCCGAACGCTGAATTTCGAATGTCGAAGCGATTACCGAACATTTCCACGTGCTGTTTTTCGTGATGCCACTGTGATCGCGACCAGCTGATTGGCCTGGTCGAGTACCCGGGCAAGCGCAGTCGAAGTGCGAGCGTCGATCTTCAGATGCCGAAGTTCGGCGATATCGCGGAGCATTTCGAGCCAGAAACCGCTCTCGTCCGCTTCTTCTTCAACGGTTCCAAGTTTCGAAATGAAGTCGGGCTTGGACTTCCCGCGACACGCGGAGCGGTAATTGGCTGCGACCGAACTCGAAGAACGAATGACTTGTCCGATCGCATGGCGAGTTTCGAGCGCCTGCGGTAATTCAGCGCAGATCGAAATGACGTCGAGCGCGAACTGCTTCGTCCGCTTCTTGAGTTCTTCGCTCATGCGAAGTTCGATTGTCGAATTTCAAATGTCGAAGTGTTGCGGCCGTCGTTCGACATTCGCACTTCAACGTTCGGAGTTTGCCAGTCGCGCTCGATCGCGACCATCGCGTCGTCGACGATTTTGCCGATCGTCGCCTGCTTGGCGCTGTTCTGGAGATAGGTCCAACGCGCGGCTGGCGGAACCCAGAAAACATTCTCGGCTTTGTATTCGTCGGGATCTTCGGGATCAGCACCTGGTTCGCTCGTGAGCTGCGCGTGTTTCTCTTCAAAGGAGTCGGAGATGTACTTGAGGAAGATCAGTCCAAGCACCGTGTGCTTGTACTCCGCCGCGTCCATGTTGCTGCGGAGCTTGTCGGCCGCGAGCCAAAGCTTCGCTTCGAAACCGATGTTCGCGGTGGAGTTGTTCTTCGAGTTATCGGAACGACGAGCCATGGGCGAGCCGCCGTTTTAGCGGGCGACCCGGAAAAACGCCACCGGAATCGCGCGTGGCACGGAACTCGCAGCAAACAATTTATGGCGAAGTCTTTTTGGAGCCGCGGGGGAGCATGCAGCCGAGCAATCTATCGACGCGTTTAGGAAGATGTTCTGCTTCTAACGAGTCTGATCGGGTCCCTCTGTTTCGGCGAAGGGGTTGTCGCGACTGTCCTGCTCACACGGCCTATCATCCGTAATCCATTGCGGGGGGCTTCAAATTTTTTGAGATGCGACGCTGAACGTGAAGGCGAATAAAATAAGGCGTCATTCGCAGAAGAAGGCGTCTGGATTATCGAGAAAAGCAGCGGCTCAACGACAGCCCGCTCGTCGCAATCGTTTCGGATAGGTGAGCACAGGAGATGCGCTCTCGCGGCTCGCGGCACTTCAGAGCAGCGTTCGTTTTCAACTCGTTTTCTTCGAATCCATGAGCATTCGTTGACACCCCGAGGGTTCCTTTTATACTGCTCTCCCCCGCTGCCGGCAGTTCGCCGCGTGGCGGCCGATAAATCGAGATTTTCCATGCCTTCCACTCAAATTATTCTCACCGAAAACATCCCCGGGCTTGGCGCCGAGGCTGATGTCGTCAAAGTCCGTCGCGGCTTCGCTCGCAACTTCCTCCTCCCACAGGGCAAAGCCTACGAAGTGACGAAAGCCAGCATGCGGAAGCTCGACATGCTGAAGGCGAAACGCGCCGAGCGGGAAGCGAAGGAACTGAACGACGCCGAGGAAATCGCGCGCCGTATCGGGAAATCGAAGATGGTCTTTACGCTCGAGACGGGCGAGAGCGGCAAGGCTTTCGGATCGGTGACCGCGAACGACATCGCGACGCGCCTGAAAAACGAAGTGGGCGCGGACATCGAGCGTCACCGCATCGTCCTGGAGCATCCGATCAAGTCGACGGGCGAACACGAGATTTCCATCAAACTCCACGCCGATGTGACTGCGACGATGAAGTTCACGGTCAAATCCGCGAGTGAACCGAAGCCAGAGACTCCCGAAGAAGCTCCGGAGGCCGGTTCCCGCACTCGCACCGCTCGTCCCCCCGATCGAAAGTAACTCAGATGCCGAGAGATTCTCAAGGCGCCGACAACGGCAGTCCTGAGAAACCTCGCAAGCAACCGGCAAACGGCGCTGCGCGAGGTTCGGCGGCGAAGATCGGGGAGAGCCGCAACGGCGGGTTATCCCAACTTTCTTCGCAGGATATTCACCGCACGCTCCCCCATAGCGTGGAAGCCGAGCAAGGCGTGCTCGGTTCCATGCTGATCTCGCCGCGCGAGACCATCGCGGAATGCGTGGAGCGCATCACCGAGGAATATTTCTACGTCCCCGCCCACCAGACGATCTACACGGTCCTGGTCGAGCTTTGGAATGCCGGACAGGGGATCGATCTCATCACCTTCACCCAGACGTTGCGCGACCGCAGCGTGCTCGATGCGATCGGCGGCGCCGCCTTTGTGACGAACCTCTACACGTTCGTGCCGACGGCCGCGAACGTGATGTACTACCTCGAGATCGTCCGGGAGAAATACATCCTGCGGCAGATCATCGCCGCGGCGACCGAGAGTGTGCGCCGCGCGTATGAAGAGCAGGACGAGGTGAACGCGTTGCTCGATGAGGTGGAGCAGAAGATTTTTGCGGTGGGCGAAGACCGGTTCAAAGGGCAGATGCCCGGGATGAAAGAACAGGTGATGGGCGCGCTCGAATCGATCGAACAGCTCTGGGAACGCCGCGGCGGGATTACCGGCATCTCGACCGGATTTCATGAGCTCGACCGGATGACAAACGGTTTGCACGCGGCGGAGATGATCGTGATCGCCGCCCGTCCGAGCATGGGCAAGACCGCGCTGGCCATGAACATCGCGGAGCATGTGGCGATCACGAGCAAACTGCCGGTGGCGGTGTTCAGCCTGGAGATGAGCAGCCAGCAGCTCGTGCAACGTCTGCTCTGCTCGCGCGCCCGGGTGAATCTGCAGAAGGTGCGCGAAGGTTTCCTGGCGGAGCGCGATTTTCCGAGTCTGACCGCGGCCGCGTCAAAGCTGGCCGAAGCTGAAATCTTCATCGACGACAGCGCCGGGCTCAGCATCCTCGAACTGCGGGCAAAGGCGCGGCGGCTGAAGGCGCAAAAGAATATTCAGCTGATCGTGATCGATTATCTGCAGCTGCTGAAGTCGACCACGCGGCGCGCGCAGGATAACCGGCAGTTGGAAATTTCCGAAATCTCCGCCGGGATCAAAGGTCTGGCGAAGGAATTGAAGCTGCCGATCATCGTCCTCGCACAGTTGAACCGGCAGCCGGAAGCGCGTTCCGGCGGCAAGCCGCGCCTGAGCGATTTGCGTGAGTCGGGGTCGATCGAACAGGATGCGGATCTCGTCGGGTTGCTCGTTCGGCCGGAAGTTTACGAGGAGGATGAGGAGGAGCGCGAGAAGAAGAGTGGTGAAGCGGAGCTGATCATCGCGAAGCAGCGCAACGGTCCGGTCGGTGAAGTGCCGCTCACTTTCCTGAAGGAATTCACCCGTTTCGAAGATCGCGCGCGGAACTCGCAGGAACCGCATTGATGCGATGCGGCGCAGGGCCCGGCGCGGCGGGGAGCGTGGCTTTTCAAGCCGCTGGCCGGTTTGAAAACCCGGCCTCCTGGACGCGACGCTAGAGCGACGGTTTCACAAACGTGAAGATGCCGTAGCGCATCGCGTTTAGCCGATAGGCAATCCAGATGCGAACGATCGTGAGGGCGAAGATGCGATTGCGGGCGTGGCGGCTGAAGAGGAAACGCAGGTAACGCGGCTCGGTGGCGAACTTCACCAGCAGGCGGCGCACGATCGCGGGCCAGGTGCCTTCCACCTGACGCGTGACGTCTTCAAACCGGGCGAGCTGGAACCCCGCCCTTTGCCCAAGCGTTTCGTAATCGCTCGCGCTGCCCAGATGCGGCATCCGGCCCTCGCGGCAGATCGGCTCGAGCAACCACCGTTCCGCGCGGCGACTGGGCCGCTCCGCGGCCAGCCAGGCACAAATCACCAGCCGGCCGCCCGGCCGCAAGACGCGCCGCGCCTGGCGGAAGAAGCCGCTCTTGTCTGGCATGTGCTCGGAACTTTCGATCGCGATCGCGGCGTCGAACTTCTCTGCCGGCAGCTCATTTTCCAGCCAATCACCCAGGACGTAGTGCGGGTTCGTCGCACCGCTTTGCCGCACGCTCGCGACGGCGTGTTGCGCCGGCGAAAGGGTGATGGCGGTGACCTCGGCGCCAAGGGCAGCGAGGGCGCGCGCCGTCGCGCCGTAGCCGCAGCCGATGTCGACCAGCTCGACGCCGGGATCGGTACGTGCTTCACGCGCCACCAGGTCCACCAGCTGCAGGACAGCTTCCTCACGCGATTCGTCGCCACGCAGCCAGAGCCCGTGGTGCACATGATCGCCCCAGACATCGCGATAGAACTGGTCCAGCTCATCGTAATGCAAGGCGACATCATCACGACTGATGGTTTGGGTCGAAGAGATCACGAGAGCGGAAACCTAGCGCATTTCATCGCCGCAACAGAACGCCTGGGGAGCACGGGATGTCATCCCGTGGCGGCCGGAAGGCTTCCCGCGCTCCCCAGCGGACGTGCACGCGCTAGCTGGTGAGAGAACGCGCGGCATCGATGACGTGCTGCGCGTCGATCCCGAATTCTTTCATCACCTCATCGCCGGGACCGCTCAATCCGAACGCGTGCAGGCCGACAACTTTGCCGTCGAGTCCCACGTAGCGATACCACGTATCGGGCACTCCGGCCTCGATCGCGATCCGGCGACGGCAGGCGCTCGGCAGGACTTCCTCGCGATACTCGGCAGATTCGCGTTCAAAACGCTCGAAGCAAGGCATCGAAACCACGCGGGTGCCGGCTCCGAGTTCTTTCGCCGCGGCCAAAGCGTGTTGCAATTCGCTGCCGCACGAGAGAACGATGAGCTCGAGCTCGCCAGTTTCGCGCTTCGCGATGTAACCGCCGCGCGCCACTCCTGCGCGCCGCAGTTGCACGTCGATTTCGTTCAACATCGGCACCGCCTGGCGCGTCAACGCGAGCAGCGTCGGCCCGTCCGTATGCTGCGCGGCAGCCGCAAACGCGCCGGCGGTCTCCTCCGGGTCCGCCGGCCGAATGACATCGAGCTGAGGGATCACACGCAACCCACTCACGGTCTCGACCGGCTCGTGCGTCGGCCCGTCTTCACCCACGCCGATCGAGTCGTGCGTGAAGATGTAAATGTTCGGCAGCTTGGAGAGCGCGGCCAGCCGGATCGCCGCGCGGCAGTAATCCGCGAAGACCAAAAACGTCGCGCCCGAAGCGCGGAAAACGCCGTGATAGCTAATGCCATTCATGATCGCGCACATCCCGTGCTCGCGGATGCCGAAGTGGATGTTGCGCCCGGCGCGGTTCTCGCGGGTGAAATCACCGCCGCCCTCGATGTAATTCAAGGTCGAGCCGTGCAGGTCCGCGCTGCCGCTGATAAGGGACGGCATCGCCTGCGCGAGCGGCTGCAGCGCTTCGCTGCCGGCCTTGCGGGTGGCGAGTTTCGCGTCGGGCGGGAACGGCGGGATTTTGCCTAACAAATCGGCCGGGACCTTCTTCGCCACCGCGTCGTCGAGCAGTTGCGCCTCGTCCTGGTTTGCGGCGCGCCACGCCTGGTAGGTTTTCTCCCAGACCGCATATTGCGCGAGCAGATCTTTTTTATGCGCGGCGAAATACTCGCGCGTCTCTGGCGAGACGAAGTAATGCTCTGCCGGCAGTCCGAGGGTCTTGCGCGCCTCATCCGCGAATTTCGCTCCCGCTTCGCCGTGCGCTTTCGCCGTGCCGGCGACCTCGGGAATGCCCTTCCCGATGAGAGTGTGCGCGATGATCATCTGCGGCTTGCCGTTGTCGCGCTGCTTCGCCGTCTCGAGTGCGTCGAGAAACGCCGTCATGTTCTGGCCGTCGATCGTCTGCACATCGAACCCATAGGCTTCGTAGCGTTTGCCGGTGTCTTCGCTCTGCGTGGCGGAGGCCATCGCGTCGAGGGTGACGGCGTTCGAGTCGTAGATCAGGATCAGGTTATCGAGCCCGAAATGACCCGCGAAGGCGCTCGCTTCGGCGGAAACGCCTTCCTGGAGGCAACCATCACCCGCGAGGCAGATGATGTGCTGGTCGAAGATCGTGTGCTCGGGTGTGTTGAAACGCGCCGCGCACATCTTCGCCGCCAGAGCGACGCCGACGGCATTGCCCACCCCCTGGCCGAGCGGCCCGGTGGTGCATTCGACACCGGGTGTTTCGAAAAATTCCGGGTGCCCCGGCGTTTTGCTGTGCAACTGGCGGAAATGGCGGATGTCCTCGATCGAGACATCGTAGCCGCCGATGTTCAGCCAGGCGTAGAGCATCATGCTGCCGTGCCCGGCGGAGAGAATAAAGTAGTCGCGATTGATCCAGCGCGGTGCGTCGGGATTGTTGCGCAGGGCTTGGCCGTAGAGCACCGCACCAATTTCCGCGCAGCCGAGCGGGAGCCCGAGGTGTCCGGATTTCGACGCCTGCACCGCGTCGATTGCGAGTCCGCGCGCTTCGTTCGCGGCGCGGGAAAGAGCTTCCACGTTCAAACTCATGCCTCGCATATACCGCGGGAGCGCGTGGATGGAAACGATTTCCCACGGGCGAGTTGCACCGGGCACGCTGACCGGCCGGTGAGGCGATCCGCGGGCTGCACTTTCGGCCCCGGCGCTTGACACAGCGGCCTCTCCAGACGTGATGAGTTTTGCGTATGAACCAGCCGATTTTTCTGAACCTCGTGGAGCGGCTCGAGGGATTTCTCGGCAAACTGCCCGCGTCGATTCAGAAGCCAGTGCTGCAGGAATTAACGCCGTTGAAAGAGCTTTTTCTGAAGCAGCGCTCTCCGCGTTTTGTGCTGACAGGCTCGCAGCGCTTCCCCGCCCAGGAAGTGATCGCGAGTGTTTTTGCCGCCGCGGAACCCGGTGATTTGCGGAACGTGCTGATGGAGGTGTCCCGCTGGCACGCGGTGAACGTGGGCCGTCATGGCGCGGTCGCGGTGCTCGATGCCCGTGGCGCCGAGAGCACGGGCATGCGTCAGATCGAAGAGGAACTGGCGCGCGAACCGGCCGATATGATTCTCCACCTGGTCGACGGCAACAGCGGCCGCCCGGTGCTTTCGAAAGACCTCGAACAGCTCGGGCGCGTGGCGCGGATCACGGCGGAGGCTCGCACGAAAATCCTCGGCATTTCACTGCTCGGAACACGCAACGCCCGCTCGTCGGAGAGCGATCGCGCCACCGCGCAGTCGAAGCTGCAGTCCGCCCTCGAAGAAAACGCGGTTTTCGCCGATCGATTGCTGCAGGTTTTCGAGCTCCCGGTCCCGCTTCCGCATTCCTCCGAGACTGCGCCCGCCGCCGAGACGACGCGGTTGATGAAACTGCTGACCGCGGAGATGCCGAATGAGGCCCGGGTGGAGATGGTCCGCATCTCCCGCGATCGCGAGGCGCAGGTGCAGATCGCGCATTCCCTCGTGAAATCCACCAGTGCCATCTGCACCGCGATCGGCGCCCAGCCGATTCCACTGGCCGATCTGCCCATTCTCACGGCGCTGCAACTCATGATGGTTTCCGGCATCATGTATATCGCCGGACGGGAGCGAAGCCCGCGCGTCGCGGCAGAGTTCATCGGCGCGCTCGGGGTAAATGTCGGCGCCGGGATGGTGTTGCGCGAAGGCGCACGCGCGGTGCTGAAATTCTTCCCCGGCTGGGGCAACGTAGTCTGCGGAATGGTCGCCGGTGCGGGCACCTACGGGCTGGGGAAAGCTGCGATCGTCTATTTCCTCGAGGGTGTCACGATCATGGATGCACGGCGCACGTATCTGAGCACCCGTAAAAAGGCGCCGCGTCCCAAGCTGCTGAAGCGTGCTGAGAAGGCCGACGCACCGCGGTAGGGATAACTTGTGAATAAAGATCGAACAGCGATGCTTTTTGTTCACACCGTTTTGTGAATAGGACCCGCGCACGAGGGAGCTGAAAGGGAGCCGCGCAGCGTCCAGCGATGAAGCTTTCCGAAATCGACGCGACGCTGCGCGAGATTCGCGTCTCGCCGGTAAAGACGCTGGGCCAAAATTTCCTGCACGACCGGAACCTTGCGCAGTGGATCGTCGTGCGGGCGGAGCTGACGCCGGAAGACTTCGTCGTCGAGGTGGGGCCGGGACTCGGGGCTTTGACCGAGTTTCTGGTCGGCTCAGGCGCGCGCGTCCTTGCGATCGAAAAGGACGCCCGGCTGGCGGAGTTTCTGCGCGGTCGCTTCCCCACGGAGCGGCTGGAAATCCTCCGGGCCGATGCGTTGGATTTCGATGTGCGGACGCTGTTCGCATATCCGCGGGTGAAATTTATTGGCAATTTGCCGTACAACATTTCGAGTCAGCTGCTGCTGCAGTTTACAAGTTATCCGAGCCCCATATCCCTCTGGTTGTGCATGTTACAAAAAGAGATGGCGCGCCGTCTCTCCGCGGAAGTGGGCACGAGCGACTACGGCGGGCTCACGCTGCTCGTGCAGCTGCACTATCGAGTCGAGTATCTCCGCAGCGTCCCTGCGAGCGTGTTTCTCCCGCAGCCGGAAGTGGATTCGGCTTTCGTAAGAATCACGCCGCGGGGTGCGACGGAGTTGCCGGGTTGCGACGGGGAGCTGTTCGCCCGGCTCGTCCGGCGCGGGTTTTCGCAACGGCGCAAGCAGCTGCAAAAGCTGCTGCGGGAAGAGATCGCCGACTGGCCGGGCGCGGTGGCGCAGGGCGGCTTCGAGCGCAAGGCGCGGGCGGAGGAACTCTCACTTCAGCAATGGATCGGCTTGACGAATTTCGCCGATCCGCAGAGCGGCGCATCGGCGCACGGCGACAGCTCGGAGCAGTTTGCGGTGGTCGACTCCGAGGACCGGGTGGTCGGCCAGGCGCCGCGAGGGAAAGTGCATGGGGATAACTTGCTGCATCGCGCCGTGCACATCCTCATTTTCAACGCGGCCGGCGAGCTCTTTTTGCAGAAACGTTCGCGGCTGAAAGACCGCCACCCCGGCGTTTGGGATTCCAGCGCCGCGGGGCACGTCGACGCCGGCGAAGATTACGACATGGCGGCGACACGGGAACTCACCGAGGAACTCGGGATCGAATGCCCGCTTCAGCGCGTGGTGAAACTCCCGGCCTCGGAGCGCACCGGCCTTGAGTTCATCTGGCTCTACCGTGGCCAGCACGAGGGGCCGTTTCAGCTCTCGCGCGGGGAAATCGAGCTCGGGCAGTTTTTCCCGCCGGTGCTGGTGACGGCGTGGCTCCGGGCGCGGCCGCAAGAGTTTGCGCCGGGCTTTGGCGAATGCTGGAGCGCGGTTACCGGCGGGAAGAGTGAAACCATCCCACCACCGTTGCTACCGTCGGGACTTTGATTTAGCGGAGGTCTTCTTCGTTCCCGCGGAACTCTTTTTCTTCGCTCCCGCCGAGCTCTTCTTCGCTCCGCCAGAGCTCTTCCTGGACCTCGCCTTCTTGGCGGCACTGTTGGGAATTCCGCTGAAGAGGCGCGCCGGTAAATTCGCCATCGCAGCACGCTTGAATTTCCGCGCGGCGCGTCGCGCGTTTTCTTTGCCGCCATGGATGGTGTCACTGAACATCTTCGTCACGGCGGAGGCGCCGCGGAGAAAATGAACCTGGAAACCGTGGGTCTGCTTTTTCGCTTTCGGCTTGGAATCGATGCGCCGGATGTTGGCTTCAGAATCGGGATTGGAGCGTTGTTTCATGAGCGGATGCCTAACGAGCAGACGTTAGGACGAAAACATTTGCCCGCAAGCGGAGCGATCAATCTGGCGCGCTCCGCGGAGGCGCCGGCAGGTTCCACGGCTGCCATTTGGCGGCGTAGGCGGCGGCCGGGAGCAGCGCGTAGCACGGCTTCCGCTCCGCGCGCAGCCATTTGATCACGCGCACGAGGTCGGGTTCTGCCATCGTCGTGCAACCCGCCGTCGGGCGCGCTTCGCCGCGCCGGATGTGGAAGAAAATCGCGCTGCCGTCGCCCGGCACCGGCGGGTCGGAGTTATGGCGGATTTCCACCAGCCAGCGATAGGCAAAATCGTTGTGCCGCATTTTTTGCTTCTCGAACCAGGGCGGCGGGTTGGCAGGATCGGAGATCGTGACGTGGCGGTTGTAATCCGGGCTCGCGGGATCGTCGATCCAGGCATCGGCGCTGCTCACCCGCCGGAAGGGGAAACTCGCGCCGGCCGGAAGCTGCGCGTCGTAGGTGTAGATTTTGCCGATGCGGAAAACTCCTGCGGGCGCCCGGCCATCGCGCTCCTTCTTGTGCAGTCCGGCTTCATCCTGACCCGCGAGCCCGCTCCCCCAGGCGGCGCCGTTTTTGCCGAAGAGAACCGGGATGGCCGCGCCCTGCGGGGTCCAATTCCCATCGCGCGCCCGCTCGAACATCCGCATCTCACCACGCATGGAATTCCAGTCGGGCGCGGTGCTTACGAGCAATTGGGTGCAGTCTTCCGGCACCCCGGCGGCATGCGCACTGCTAACGAGGAGGAGGCAGACCAGTGCCGCGCTACGGCGGAGAGCGACGATAAACATTTCCAAACCTAGACGCGCAACATACTCGTTCTGTCCACTCGATTTCTGGCGGTCGTAAGCTCCTCCCGCTCCTCCGCAGCTGGCGTCTGATTCTCGAAGGGTTCAATCATTTCCTTTTCACTGATGCGACGGCCTCCGATTTCTATCGCCCGCTCCAGCGGCTCGCCGGGTTCGCGCCCCAACCCGCGCAGTCGCACCACTTCTTACGAAATAAGTCTGCCGCGACGCTGAATAACCCAGCGCGGCATCGCGTCAGTCATCACACACTTATGAAAAAATCATCCTTACTTGGGGTAAGCCTCGCCTGCGCGGCGTTGGCCATCGTTCCAGCGAACGCACAAAACAGCACCACCAGCACGTCGAGTTCTTCGACCAGCTACATCCAGAGCAGCAAGATCATCGGCTCGAAAATCCGCGGTGCGGACGGCAGCGAAGTCGGCACAATCAAAGACGTTGTGCTCGATCGCGACACCGGTTGCATGGCTTATACCGTGCTCGAGACGAATGAAAACGGCAGCAACGCCGCCGGCTCATCCACCAGTGGCTCCCGCGGCAGCAGCACTACCACCACGACGACCCGCAAAACCGTCGCAGTGCCATATACCGCTTTCCAGACCACCAGCGACCCCACCGTTTACACCACTCGCATTCAGCGCGAGCGCATCTACAGCGCGCCCGCTTATGATTACAATCACATCGAGGAATACAGCCGCCCCGATTACATCAGCGGCGTCTACAGCTATTATGGTGTGCAGCCCGCGGTCGGTGTGAACATCGGCATCGGTGGTTCTACCCGCGGCGGCGTGACGACGCAGTCCGGTTACAATGGCCGCGCCAATGCCGCCGCGACCCCGATGGGCATTGCCTCTCCAGCCGCGACCGCGAGCGCTGCTCCTTCGGGCACCGCCGCGCCCAGCGTGAGCGCGTCGCCGTCTGCGACGGCCAGCCCGAGCGCCACGGCCTCCGCGACTGCGACGGCGAAGCCCACGGCCTCCGCGACTGCGACGGCGACTGCGAAGCCCACGGCCACCGCGACTGCCTCGCCGAGCGCGTCTGCCAGCTCGAGTTCGAGCAGCACTTCCTCGCCCGCGAGCACGCACTCCTCGTCGAAGACAACTTCTTCCCCGAGCGCGAGCAGCACGCCAGGCTCTTCCACGTCCACGACGACTCATAGCAGCACCGCGAAAGGATCGGAAAGCAGCAGCGCCACGGAAAAGAGTGATGCCGCCGCTGCGAAAACCAGCAGCGAAAAAAGTGCAGCAGCAGCCGAGGGCGACGACGCCGGCGCCGCAGGCAGCCACGCGAAAAAAGCCGCGAAAAGCGCCAAGCCAGCAAAAGGTGACGAGCCGGCCGCTTCCCCTTCTCCGCAAGGCTAAAAGAGTGTAGCGCGCCACCCGGCGCATAAAACTTCAACGGCAGGAGTGACCCATGGTTGCTCCTGCCGTTTCCTTTTGTCAGGCCCCGCTGGTCGCCCGCTCCACCGCCAGCGTATCGGCCGGCAGGTATTTCATTCCCGCCAGCCAGAGAACCCCCGCGAGCAGCATCATCCCCGAGACGACCAGAAACGCCACGTGCATGTTCGTGTGGCCGCCGATGTAACCGATGAGCGGGAAAGCCGCTGCGTCGCCCAGCAGGTGAATGATGAAAATATTGAGCGCGAAGGCCGTCGCGCGCACCGCCGGCATCGCCACATTGGCGAGCGCGGTATTCGAGGGCCCGGTGTTCAGGAAAACGAAAAACACGGCCGCGAACATGAAGAACCACGCGAGCGGGAATGGCGTGTAAAGCACCCCTAGAAAAAGCGGGAAGGCCGCCAGCATTCCGAGGCCCGAGACCAGAAAATACGAGCCCGCGAAACGCGTCCGCAGCCGGTCCGCCACCACCCCGCCGAGCAGCGTCGAAATTAGCCCCGCCGCCACGGTGATGATGCCGAAATTGATCACCGCCGTCGGCGGTTGCCCGCGGTATTGCAGATAAGCCGGCGTCCAGAACGCCAGCCCGCCCAGTGCGAAAGTCATCGCCGTCGTGGCCGCGCAATTGAAGACATACGAACGCGTGCGCAGCACCGTCAGGTAATCTTCCCGCTTTGGCTTCGCCTTCGATTGCACCGTCGTCCCCAGCCCCCGCGGGTCGCGCTGGAAAAAGCAAAGTGCGCCTAACAAAAGCCCGGGCGGCGTCACCAGATAAAACGCCCATCGCCAGCCAAGGTGCGCATTGATTACTCCGCCCAGCACATAGCCGAGCGCGCTCCCCACCGGGATCGCCGCGCAGAAAATCGCCAGGATTCGGCCGCGATGCTCCAGCGGGAACAGGTCCGAAAGAATCGTGGGCGCCGCCGGCCCGTAGCCCCCTTCGCCAATTCCCACCAGCACACGGGTCAGCACCAGGATTCCGAACGTCGCCGCCAGACCCGACGCTCCGCTCGCCAGGCTCCACAGGATCACCGCCGTCCCCACGATCAGCCAGCGCGAGAAACGATCCGAGAGCCACCCCAGCAACGGCGCCGAGAGCATGTAAGTGACCAGAAACACCATCCCCAGCGCGCCCGTCTTTGTCATCGCGTTCACATCGTCCGCGGCGAAAAACGTGCCGCGGATTTGTGGCTCCAGCGCCGACAGAATCTGCCGGTCGAGGTAATTGAAAAGATTGATCGCGAGCAGGAGCCCGAGCGCCATGCGGGCGCCTGGTTTGCGCTCCGGAAAGTAGGAACCCATCAGGGCGCTGATTGCAGGGGGCAGCGCGCCGATTGTAAATCGAAAAGTCTCCGCAGCCGGTCGCGACCCGGAGCTTTATCGCTCGACTTGGGTGGCTTCGGGGGAATTGCGGATTGCAGGGACTGGCGCGCTGATTGTAAGTCAATCACCACATGGCGCATATTTCGGTGGCGGAACGCGCCTTCTACTTCTTCGGCCTCGCCTTTGCGCGGCTGATCTATCGAGTGCAGGTGGAGGGCCGGGAGCGGCTGCCGGCCGGCGGTTTCCTTCTCCTGCCCAATCACATCACGTGGGTGGATGCGATCGTGCTGCAATTGGCGAGCGCGCGCCGGATCCGTTTCCTAATCGATGAAGGCTACTACCGGCATCGCGTGCTCCATCCTTTCCTGCGACTGGCGGGCTGCATCCCGATCTCGCCGCGTCGGGCGAAGGAAGGAATCCGCCGGGCAGCGGAAAGGATTCAGGCGGGGGAGATAGTATGCCTGTTCCCGGAAGGGCAACTCTCGCGCTCGGGCACGCTGCTGCGGCTGCAGCGGGGCTATGAATTGATCGCGCGGCAGGCGGACGCGGCGGTGGTGCCGGTGTGGCTGGATCAGCTCTGGGGTTCGATTTTCTCCTATAAAGGGGGCCGGTTTTTTACGAAATGGCCGCGTGCGATTCCTTTCCCGGTGCAGGTGGCATTCGGCGAGCCGCTCAGTGCGGAGGAAGCGGACATCGCGACCGTGCGCGAGCAGCTGCTCAAGCTGGGCGAGGCATGCTACAGCGAACGGCCAGTGCTGCGGGAACATCTGGCCCGGACGTGTCTGCGCGCTCTGAAGCGACAGCCGTTCCGCACCGCGATGATTGACGGGCTGGATCACTCGACGCTCTCCCGCGGGAAGCTGCTCGGGGTGGCGCTGGCGCTGGCGCACGATCTGCGCAAGCGAGCGCCAGAGCAGCGGATCGGGATTGTGCTGCCGCCGGGGAAAGCAGGCGTGCTGGCTAACCTCGCGGTGGTGTTGGCGGGCAAAATCCCGGTGAACCTGAATTTCACGAGCGCGCGCCAGTCGATCGCATCGGCGCAGGCGCAAGCGGGGCTGGAGACGATTATCTCTGCGCGTGCGATGGCGAAGCGGCTCGATGATTATCCGTGGACGCCCCGGGTGCTGTATCTGGACGAGCTGCTCCCAGGCATGAAGCCGGTAATTCTCTGCTGGTGGCTGGCCGGCCTGCTAATGCCGGCTGCGTGGCTGGCGCGGCGGCTGCATCTGGCCAAAATCGGCGACCGGGAGGAAGCGATCCTGCTCTTCACCAGCGGGAGCTCGGGCGCGCCGAAGGGCGTGGCCTTGAGCCATCGCAATATTCTGGGAAACGTCTCGCAATTCGCGGTCATGCTGTCGTCGCGCCCGGATGAGCTGATTCTCGCGTCGCTTCCGTTTTTCCACAGCTTCGGCTGCACGGTGACGCTTTGGTATCCGATCATCGAAGGGGTAAAAATTGTCACCTACCCAAGCCCGCTCGAGGCCGGGAAGATCACGGCGCTGGTGGCGCGGTATCGCGCGACCGTGATGTTCGCGACGCCGACCTTTCTGCGCGCTTATTTGCGCAAAGCGGAGCGGCCGCAGCTGCAAAGCGTGCGGCTGGTGATCACGGGCGCGGAGAAGTTGCCGGGCGACATCGCGGCGGCCTTCGAGGAACGATTCGGGATGCCGGTCTACGAAGGCTACGGCCTCACGGAAACGTCGCCGGTCATCAGTGTGAACCTGCCCGACCCGGTGCCCAAAGTGGCCGGCATCTCGGTGCAACCCTCCAGTCGGCTCGGCTCGACGGGGAAAATGGCACCGGGGATCGCAGCGGAGATTCGCGACCCGGAGACTGACGAGAAACGGACGCTACACGAAACGGGGATGCTCTGGGTGCGCGGGCCAAACGTTTTCAGCGGCTACCTCGATGATCCGGAGCGGACGGCTGAAGTGCTGCGCGAGGGATGGTTCAAGACGGGCGACCTGGGGCGGTTCGATGAAGATGGGTTTCTCTACATCGAGGGGCGGCTGTCGCGCTTCTCGAAAATCGGCGGCGAGATGGTGCCGCACGAGATGATCGAGCAGAAGATTCTCGCGGCGCTCAAGCTGGATGCACAGGCCGAGCGATTGATCGCGGTGATGGGGGTGCCCGATGCGGCGAAAGGCGAAGCAATTGTGCTGCTCACCAGCATCGAGATCGATGCGCAGCAGCTCCGCGCCGCGCTGCGGGAGGCGGAGGTGCCGAACCTCTGGGTGCCGCGCACGATCCGGCGCGTCGCGCAAATCCCGGTGCTCGCCTCCGGGAAGCTCGATCTCGGGCGATGCAAGGAGCTGGCGGCCGCAGGCTAGCCCGGCGCCCGCGGCCGGCGCTGCACCATGGCATTCGCGAAGTAGCTGAGCACCACCTCGCCGCGCGCGTTGGTCATGACGTTGCGGATGCGGATGACGCCGTGCGACGGCTTCGATTTCGACGCGCGCGCCTCCACGATCTCGGTCACGAGATGCAATATGTCGGCCGGGCGGACCGCGGTCGGCCAGCGAAGTTCATCCACGCCGAGGCCGATTGCGCCGCCCGCGAACTGCATCGGACCGGTCATCATGAGACGCATCGCGATCGCGGCGGTGTGCCAGCCGCTCGCGGCGAGACCGCCGAAAGCGCTGGCCGCGGCCGCGGCACGATCGAGATGAAATGGCTGCGGATCGAACTGGCGCGCGAAATCGACGATGCTCGACTCCGTGACCTCGTGAGCATCGGAAGCGAAACGCTGTCCGACGGTGACATCTTCGAGATAAATCGCTGCCATCCGCAGACGGTAGCAGATGGTGCCAACGGAGAGAGTTGAACTCCCGACGAAAGCGCCCGCGTACGAATGCTTTCGGACTTTGGGGCTGCTCGTCAGCGGAGTTGATCCAGATGGTGGATCGCGAGCAGCGGATTCTTCTTCGCTTTCAGAGTACGTTCCAAGGCTCTGGCTTCAGGCAAGGTCGCCACTTCGCGTTTGCGCACGATCCGTAAATCTCCTCCGAGGCGTTTGCTTGTGTGGGTATGCCCGCGCAGATGCTGCGCGAATCGGGCCTCCAGATCTACAGTCGAACCGAGGTAATGGCGTCCGTTTGCGCCGCGGAGGATGTAGACCCACGCCATGTGGAAGAAGTGCCAGGGGGAGAGTTGAACTCCCGACCAACCCCGAATGCTTTCGGGGCTGCTCGACCCGCATTCAAGCGCGAAGACGCGAGGTTTAGATTCTCCCACGCCGTGTGAGGAAGTGCCAGGGGGGAGAGTTGAACTCCCGACCAAGGGCTTATGAGTCCCCTGCTCTACCACTGAGCTACCCTGGCGCGATCCAAATTATTCTCCCACTCGAACTCCCGACCAACCCCGAATGCTTTCGGGGCTGCTCTACCACTGAGCTACCCTGGCGCGATCCAAATTATTCTCCCACTCGAACTCCCGACCAACCCCGAATGCTTTCGGGGCTGCTCTACCACTGAGCTACCCTGGCA
>JBPCMX010000017.1:0-54204 GCA_051001855.1 Chthoniobacterales bacterium | reverse complement strand
ATCCTGCCCAGCGGCGTCGCGGATGGATTCGAGATGGTCTGCCGCGAGGGAAAGATCACGGAGATCCGGTCGGCTGACGCAGACAGATCGACCGCGCACAAGATCGACCTTGGAGGCAATTACCTCGGACCCGGCTTTGTCGATCTGCATCTCCACGGTGCCAAAGGCCGCGACACGATGGAAGCCTCCGCGGACGCGTTCGGCGCGATCTGCGACTACCACGCCAGCGGTGGAACGACCTCGCTTCTGCTGACGACCGCGACGGCGCCGTGGTCGGAGATTCTGCACGTGCTGGAAGTGGCACGAAATCTACGCGGCGATTTCAAGCAGCTCGCCGGAATCCATCTCGAAGGGCCGTTCCTCTCGCGCCAGCGTGCGGGAGCGCAGCGGGCGGAATTCATCTGCGACCCGGACGAACAGAAAATCGCGCAACTGCTCGAGTTTTCGGAGGTGGTGAAGCGGGTGACTCTCGCCCCCGAGTTGCCCGGAGCGCTGGACGCGATCGAGCAGCTCACGTCGGCGGGCATCGCGGTCAGCGCCGGTCATAGCGATGCCTGGGACGAAGAAGCGCAGGCTGCGTTCGGACGTGGGCTTCGCCACACCACGCACACCTTCAACTGCATGTCGTCCGCGCGCCGGCGCGGTGCTTCGCGCGTTGCAGGCTTGCTGGAATTCGCGCTTAGTGAACCGGAGATCGTGTGCGAGCTGATCGCAGACGGGCATCACGTTTCCGCCACGTTGATGAGAATGCTGTATCGCGCGAAAGGCACCGCCGGCATCTGTCTTGTCACCGACGCCACCGCCGGCGCGGGCCTTCCCGAAAACGCTCACTTCACGCTCGCGGGACGCGAATGCGTCGCCCGGCAGGGAGCCTGTTGGCTGGCGGATGGATCGGCGCTGGCGGGCAGTGCCGCACGCATGATCGACCTGGTGCGTATCGCGGTGCGCGAGATCGGAGTGCCTTTGCCCGAAGCCATCGGGATGGCGACGGCGAATCCAGCGCGCGCCGCGGGTCTGGCAGGCAAAGGCAAACTCGAAGTCGGCTGCGATGCGGATTTCGTTGTGCTCTCGCCTGCGCTCGAGGTGCTGCAGACGTTTGTCGGCCAGGAAAAGATTTTTTCGGCCGCCACTTAAGGACAACGGCACGATGGACGCTCCAGTCGCAACCGCTGCCGCCGCCGATGCCTAACGAGTGGTCTCCGCCAGCCCGCGGCGAGCGTTCTCCAGGTCCGCCGCCACTTCCACGTTTTCGGGATGCGCAGCGAGGAGCAGCTCGAGGATGCCGATCGCCTTGCGGAAATTCACAGACGCGGCGGCTGGGTCGCCACTCGCCTGCTGCACGCGGCCAGTGACGTAAAAGGCTGAGCTCAGGTCCTGCTGCGCTTCCGCGTTCATCGGGTCGGCGGCGGCGAAGGCACGCGAAATTTCCAGCGCGCGTTCGCAATCCTGCAGCGCACGGGGGAGATCGCGACCGGAGAGGACGCGAGAGAATGCGCTTGCCGTTAGGCCGTCGGCGATGTTGCGCTGCCAGCGGGTATTTGCCGGCTCCAGCCGCGCCGCGGTCTCGTGCTCGTGCTCGTGCAGTGACGCCTCGTGCAGCGCGAAGGCCTCGTCGACGCGCCCGCGTCACCGGTCGCGGCGCCGACTTCGGCGAGCAGCGCAGCCAGGCGCGCGTGCAGTCGCCCGAGTAGCGCAATGTTGTCGATATCCTCGGGCGCGCCCTTCGCGAGCTGCTCCGCAACGCGCAGCGCGTCGCGATAATGTCCGATCGCGCTCTGAAACGTCGAGAGTTCTCGCTTCGTGTGATTGCCCGCCTGCACTGCGTCACCGAGCCCGAGATAGCTGTTCGCGATCACGCGTTTCCAATCCGCGGCGTGCGCCGGATCATCTGCGAGTAATCCCTTCCCGAGCGCCAACACCTGCGCATTCACTCGCGCGGCCTCCTCGGTCTGGTTCCGCCGCGCCAGCACGGCGGCGAGGTTCTCGTCCGCGCGGACCAGCTGCCGCCTCGCCGTGGTGCTGTGCGAGCCAGCCTCGGCACGCGCCAGCGGCTCTTCGATCTCGATCGCGCGCCGGTAGCTGCGCAGCGCACCGTCCGAGTCGCCGAGGTTCGGCGTATAAGGTTTACCCTGCACGTCGCCGACCTTCAGGTAAGCCTCGGCCAACTCGTGCTGCAGCCGCCTGTCGCCGGCTGCTTCCCCCGAGAGACTGTCGAGATATTGCAGCGCGCGGGTCACGATCAGCCGCCGCGCCTCGGTCGCACCGGGCAGCGCGGCGATCGCATCATGGAACTCAAACAGGAACGAATTCGCCAGCTGCCGCACCTCCTGGAACCGCCGGTTCGCACGGCGCGCTTGCCACGACGTCGCCAGCGCGCCGGCGATCAACGCCAGCGCGACGACGACTGCCGCAGCCGTTGCCGTCTTATTCCGACGCAGGAATTTCGCCGTGCGATAGCCGAACGTATCGGGCCGCGCGCGGACCGGCCGGTTTTCGAGGTAACGCCGGATGTCATCCGCGAGATCGCTTGCGCCGCGGTAGCGCCGCGCCGGATCCTTCGCGAGCGCGCGCAGGATGATGTTGTCGAGATCCCCCCGCAGACGCGAACGCATCTCCCGTTCGCTCGCCGCCGCGCTCGGCCGCGCCGGCTCTTCTTCGCAAATCGCGCGCGCCAGTTGGGTCGCCGTCAGCTTCGAAGCCTGGGAAACGAAGGAGCCATAAGGGGTCAGCTTCATAATCTCGCTGTGCTTGCCGATCCCGCTTTCATCCGAAAAAATGCTTTCCTGCCGGTCGCCCCGTTCCAGCACATGGTGAAGCGCACCGTCAAACTCCACGCGCGCCTTACGAGCCACCGCCATTGCGTATCACCAGCCCCGGTCATCTGGCGAGAGCGAAATTATGAAGCTGACCCCGAGGCTCGCCCGTTAGGGATTTCTTGGGGACGAGTGCTGCCTGGGCGCGCTGCGTGCCGGGTCTCGTTCTTCGAAGGCGGCGGCGCAGGAGGGCCGTTCTAATTTACTGCAGCAAAGCTGCGCTAACTCTACTTCTCGTTAGGCGTGATCGCCGACTTTGGCGATGACGCCGATTCGGGCGGCAACAGATCTTTCAACTCGAAGACAGCCGGTTCACCAGTCGGCAGCACGAGTGAGCCATAAGTAAACTTGCCAATCTGCGAACGAAACACATCTAGCTGAGCCGCTAACCGATCAGCAACGCTGTTGCCGGCAACCCTGCGCGACCTTCGCTTACCAGCGATGCCCAATTCAGCGATCGTTTGCCATTCTCCCTTCACGTCATTCGTCACCTTTGCAAAAACGTGAGGATAGAACTTACCGTCTTTCATCTCAACGCCGCGAATTGTTACGGGTGGAGGAGCGTCGTTTTCATATGAGTAATTTGCGTAACTGCAAGTCGCCCTTAAGTGATCGCCTATCACCGATTCAAGAATTACTACGTTGAACGGTCGAAAGGGGCCGGAGGCGGGCGTGCCCATGAAGGCACGGCTCCATAGCTCGCCACAAAGCGCATAGGTAGTTGTCAGGAGCAACGCCACGGCTGCAAAACTGGCGCTTTGTAGAATGTTCCGCTTCGAGAGATGCATGCCTCAATACCGTATTCCGTCTGGGTGTTTGATCAGGTGATCTCCTATCACATCGTGTTTTTTGTGACTTTCACTGGCAGCATCGTTGAACGAGCCGCGGAGTCTGTGGTCGACCATCTCTTTAACTTTTTCCGGGGACTTTCCTTGCAGAGGCCCGTCGTGGCGAGCCAGCTTGTCGGTTGCAGGTTTACCGCGTTCATCGCGCCACTTGTCCATTTCTCGCGCGTGATCCGGTTCTTTCTTCTGAACCTCCTTGTTATGAGGACCGACGTTGTCGGAGTAACGCACGTCGATTTTATAATGGACGGTCGCAACAACATCGCCGTTCGGAGCGGCCGGTGAAACGGTCACGTTCAAGCTCGGCTCCGTCACCGCCGTGTACTCAAATCCGTTCTTCACAACAACCGGTTCGTGTAGATCGCGATTGCCCTCATTGCTCCAGACCACGGTTGTGTCGAGTCCGAACGGATCATTCCGGTTAACTGGATCATTGTGGCAGTAGCGATAGAGGTTGTAATCGCCCGCGTCGAACTCCTTCGGATCAGGCTGGATGAAGCGCCCGAGCTCGGGGTGGTAGAGCCGGTTGCGGTAATCGTAGAGCTGGAGGTCGGCCAGCCACTCCCGCCCGGTGAACAGGAAGCGGTTCCCGACCGCGTTCAAGTCCTCGAGCTGGTTTCCGTTCGCGTTGTAGAAATACGGCTTGCCAAAGGCGTCGTAGGCGTATTGCTCGATGATGTTGGCGCTCCCGCCGGTCAACAGAATGCAGTTGCCCTGCGCATCAGAGTGATGATAGCTCCAGCCGCGGCTGGGCGACCAATCGGCCACGATCTCGTCCACCCCAGCCCCGTGCACATAGCGGCGATCGATCTTGGTGCTGCTTGATCCGTCCTGGATCATATCCCAGCCATCGTAATAGAAATAAGCGGCGGGATTGCTCCCGGGCACGCCCGAGGCGCCGGTCCAGCGCTTCACGCAGCGGCCCAGCGGATCGTAGCCAAACCAGACGTAGCTCGTGCCATGGCTGATGCTGATCGGCTGATGGAGCGCGTTGAAGCTGGCCGTGAAACTGCCTTCGTTGGTCACCACCCCATTCGCATCGTAGCTCACCCCTGAAACCCAGGCCGCATATTCATTGAGCCCATTGCTCCGGTTAGTGAAGGTCACGCTGCCACGGTTGGGTAAAGTGCTGATGCCGCGGCGGTTCCCCATCCCATCGTAGCCGAAGCCTTCTCGGCGGTGCGCATCGATGGGCGGATTGTTGGATGAAAAAGTAGGTGCATCGAAGTTCTCCGCCAACAGATCGCTTGTATATGAGTCGCTTAGACCGCTCACCCAAGCGAGAGCGCGAACGTGCCAGGTTTCTCCTGGAGACACAATCACGGTACTATTTGCGGAGTAAATGCTCGTTCCGGGACCGGCATTATTGCCTGTGTGCGTGGGAGTAAAGAACTGAATCGGGCTGGCGCGATAAAAGATTCGGACGTTCGGCGTTGGACAACTCATTACCACGTGACCTGTCGCTGAGTCCAAGTACATTTCGACACGTGCCGCTCGTGCTTCGACGTGTTGCACGCACGAGTTGGAGCTGTCCTGATAGTCGCCCGTCGCGCTCGTGAATGCGGCTGAGATCGTGTGGTCGCCCACCGGCAGGGACGAAATCAAGCACTCCGCTCGGCCGTATCCGTCCAAACCGAAAATGCCGTAATCAGTTGCGCCTTCGCTGAAACGCACCACGCCAGCAGGAGTCGTTGAATTGTCTGCTGCAACCGTAACGCGAAACGTGACGGGTTCCGCAACGCCGCTGTTCGCCGGAGTAGCAATTATTGTCATTGTCGTCGGAACGGGAGTCGGCCTAGGAGTCGCTGTTGGACTTGCGGGTTGGAGTCGGCGTCGCCTCGCATGTGGGGAAGTCGAGCAGACATTCGGCGTCGCGGAGAGTCCCCGGTCGGGCTACCCAGTTCGGCAGGGGTTTTGAGCGACGGAAATGTTTGGCTGGGTTTGAATCGCGATTCTGAGGATAATTTCTGCGCGGTGCAAGGAAAAACCAGAGAAGAATTTTCCCTACTGAGTGAGAATATCGCCATCGCCGCTGGCTGGCGGCGACCGCATTCCGACCTTTGGCGAGGTCCTCGTCACTCTCCACCAACCGGACAATGCTCACGCGCATTTGCGAGAAGGGCCTCCGCTGTCCGTCACGGCTGCACCAGCGCCGCCGCGAACTTGGCCGTTGAACGTTCCGCCGTTCTGTCGTTCTCTTCCCCGCGATGCGAATCCTGATGATCAGCGCGGAAGGGCCGCCGCTCTCGCGCGCCACCGCCCTGGTGGACGTGATGGAGGCGCTCCCCCGCGAGTTGCGCGCGCGTGGACACGAGATTGGGATTGTATTGCCCTACTACCGCGAGGTGCGCGAAAACGCAGGCGTGCCGCACGCGGATACCGGCGTAACGGTCGATGTGCGGATCGGGGCGAAAACATACGTCGCGGAGTTCCTGACCGCGCGCACGACCGGCGGCGTGCAGCTGTTCTACGTGCGCTGCGATGAGTTCTTCGATCGCGCCGGGATTTACGGCGAGCATGGCGAGGCCTACGAGGATAACGCGGCGCGTTTTATCTTCTTCAGCAAGGCAGCCGTGGAACTGGCGCGCCGGCTCACGCCGACCCCGCAGTTGCTTCATCTGCACGACTGGGCGGCAGCGCTCGTGCCGGTGCTGGTGCGCGAGGCGCAGCTTCCATTCCGCACCGTCCTCACGATTCATCATCTGGCGGAGCAAGGGAGTTTCTGGGGTCTCGACTTCCGCCTCACGAATCTGCCGGAGCGATATTTTCGCCCTGGGTGCCTGGAGTTTTTCGGGCGCCTCAATCTGCTCAAGGGCGGCCTCCTTTTGGCCGACGCCGTGACCACGGTGAGCGAACGATTTCGCCGCGAGATGCTCGCCGGGACCGAGAGCGCCGGACTCGAAGTGGTGCTGCGCGAGAATGCGCATCGCATTTCGAGCATCCTGAATGGCGCGGACTACCAGCGGTGGAATCCCGCCACGGATACGCTCCTGCCGAGCGTCTACGACCACGAGCTCACGGATGGAAAACAGCTCTGCCGCACGGCCTTGCTCGCGGAGCTGGGATTCGATTCAACGCCGGCTGGGCCGGTTTTCGGAATGGTGACACGCCTCGTGCCGGAGAAAGGCTTCGATCTGCTCATGCCGCTGCTCGACCGCCTGCTGACGGCCGATGTGCGCCTGATCATTCTCGGCGAGGGCGACCCTGCTTATGAAATTGCGCTCGACGTGGCGGCGCGGAAGTACCCCACAAAATTCGCCTATCGACAGCATTACGATGAACGCCTCGCGCACCTGATCGAGGCCGGCGCGGACGTGACGTTGATCCCATCGCAAATCGAGCCGAGCGGTCTCAGCGCAATGTACAGCCTGCAATACGGTGCGCTGCCGGTCGCGCGCGCCACCGGCGGCATCCAGGAAATCATTGAGGACTACGACCCGACGACCGACGGCGGCTACGGCTTCCTTTGTTACGACGCGAGCGCGGACGCCTTCTGGGATGCAATCAAACGGGCGCGCGAAGTCTTCTGCGAAGATTCTGCCACCTGGCAGGTGTTGGTCCGGCGCGCGATGGCGCAGACCTTCGCGTGGGAAGCAGCCGCGCAAAAATACGAAGCGCTCTATGCGAGCGTGCTCGGTGAAAATGCCGCGCGCGCGGCCTAGGTTCAGTCGCACTAGCACTCACTGCACAGCATCAAAATGAAACGCTCCTTGCCCCTCATCATTATCGCTCTCGTCGCGCTCGCCGCCCTCAGCGGCGGATTTCTCTTCTATCGCGCGAAGCTCGCGCAATTGAATTCTGCCTCCGCGGGTCCGGCGACGGGCGACGATAGTTTAGCCAAGGCAGAACACGTTCGCGGCAGCGCCACAGCGCCGGTGACACTCGAAGAATTTGGCGATTTCCAGTGCCCGCCCTGCGCCACGCTGGCGACGTCGCTGGAGAAGATCGAGCAGGATTACGGCGCAAAGGTGCGCGTCGTTTTCCATCATTTTCCCCTCGAGGTGCACCAGCACGCGACGCTCGCCGCGCGCACCGCTGAAGCCGCGGGATTGCAGGGGCATTTTTGGCCAATGCACGACCTGCTCTTCCACAATCGCGATACCTGGAGCGCCATGGCCGACGTGATGGCGGAGTTCAAAACTTACGCGACTTCGCTCGGTCTAAATGTGGACCGCTTGCGCAGCGACATCGACAGCCCGGCCGTCCGCGAGCGGGTCGAGAAAGACCAGGACCTCGGAAAATCGCGCAACGTCTCCGCGACTCCGACTGTTTTCATCAACGGCACGCTTCTGCCGCTAGGATCTTTCAGCGATCCCGGTTTGCGCGCCGCGATCGATGCAGCCCTCAAAGGCGAGCCGCTTGCAAACGCCGTGACGCCTTCCCCCACTCCGCCGCAGCCATGAGCCGAAAATCCCGCCCCGCCGCCTCCGCCGCGCGTCCCCCGGCCGCGCGCGCGCGCACCATCATCTACAGCATCGCTGCCGTCGTCGCCCTCGCCGGCGTCGCCGAGACGACGTATCTCACGGTCCTCCATCTTTCCGGTGCGAATATCGTCTGCCTCGGCGCCAGCCAATGCTCCGAGGTCTTGCGCAGCAAGTGGGCCAGCATCGGTCCCGTCCCGCTCGCCTCGTTAGGCTGCCTCGCCTACTTCACTGCCTTCAGCTCCGCTCTCCTGGCGGCCTTCGGGTACCGCCGTGCTCCCGCGGTTCTCGCAGGAATTGTCGCGCTGATGTTCCTCGCCACGTGCGGTCTGCTCTATCTCCAGGCCTTCGTCCTGCACGCCTTTTGCGAGTATTGCCTGCTCTCCGCCGCGATGATCTTCCTGCTCGCCGGCCTGGTGATTGCGGTGCCGGCGGGCGACTGAGCGCAACCGGGCGGCGATCCAGTGCGTAACTCCCGCACTATGATCCAAGCCACATCCCGCCCTTCCGCCACCGATCACCAGGAAGGCTTTCTCGCCCGCTCCATCGAAGAACAAACCGCGAAGCTGCCGTCCGACACCTTCCTTTGGCTGGCGCTCGGCTCAATCGCCGCCTCGCTCACGCTCAAGATGACCGACCGCGACAGAGACGCTCTTTTCGTCGGCCAATGGGCGCCCACTTTCCTGCTCCTCGGCATCTACAACAAGCTCGTGAAGCAGCTCGGCAGCGACCGCACTGAAAACCGCATCTAAGCGCGCGCGTTCGTTGCAGCTGGGCTCCCACAGTCAGCCGCGCTTCCAACTCAAAAAGCGACTGAATTCGAATTGATGGGACAGCGGTTGTCCGCCCGTTCTGCTAAGATGGACGGGTGCAGCTTGAGTTAGAACTACAGGCCCGTCGCGGTCCCTCCCTGCTTCTCGCGTCCTCGCCGGAAGCGGCCTGGCAGGGCGGGATCGCCGACTGGCTTTCGAGCGTCGCGCAAAATTCCTGGAGGACGCCGCGGCCGGCGGTCATCGTCGTGCCGACGCGCGGGCAGGCTCTTGCGTTAAAGCTGCGGTTTGTCAGCGCGGAGAAATCGGCGCTCGGGCTGCAATTCCTTACGCCGCCTTATCTGCGCGCGCTTCTCTGGAGCGGTCTGGAGGCACCTCTGCCGCAGCCCGAACATCTGCGGCTGCTTCTGGCGATCGCAGCCGAGGAACAACTGGAGGATACCTCCATCACGGAGGCTGCGCGTCTCGCCGCGATTTCCGTCCGCCGCACTCCTGCTCACTTGCTCCGGCTGCTCGATCAACTCGAAGCCGCGGGCTGCGAATTCGAGCAAATCGATCTCCCGGCCTTTCGACCAGTCGTTGGGCGATTTCGTCAGCATCTCGCGCGCGCGGGCTTCCGCACTTGCGCGGAAACGGACCGTACGCTGTTGGCAGGCGCCTCCCAGGATGCCCCTCTCTTCAGCCATCTGCTCGCAACCGGCTTTCATGGAGCGCACTGGCCACTTTGGCATCTCCTCCGGGCCGGCGTCCAAGCGTCGGAGCAGAGCACCATCGTGCTGCAGAATCCGCGCGCGGACGCCGCCGAGCTCGACGCGGCCTGGATTGGCTCATGGGAAGAGTCTTGCAACGAAGGGCGACAATTGCCTGCCGTGGACGACGAACCCTCGCGCGACCGTGAAACGATCTTTCTCACGGGAATTGACACGCGAGAACAAGCGGAAGCCATCGCCGCCGCCGCGCTTAAATTTTTGGCGGAACCAGATTGCACGCAGCTCGGGATTGTTTTCGCCGCACCCGGGGCGCTCTGCCGCCGCGTGGCATCGCTCCTCACCCAGAAGGCCATTCCGCATTACGACGCCATGGGGCAACTCGCTCCCGGCCCGTTCGAAGCTCCTGATTTCTGGGCCTGGATGGAACTGCAGCGGACGCCGCGCCTGCAGGTATTGCTGCGCTTCCTGACCACTCTGCCGAGTGCGCATCCGATCTTCGCTGCCATCTCGCGCGCCGAGATTCATGATTCGTTGCACCGCGCCCTCGGCGAGATTGCGCTCGACGATCTCACCGTCCTCACGAGCGCCTGCCGTGACCAAGGCGCGCGCGGCGAACGCTTGGCGGAAGCGTTGCAAGCAATCGAGTTCCTGCCGGCGTGCGGCAGCTTCGAGGAGTTGCTGGCTGCGACCGGAAAGGCGTTCGCCAGGCTCGATTGGACGTCGCGCTGGTTGGAAATCGCGCAGCAGGCGAGCTGGGCCGCGAAGCTGGGTCGCGCATTCTCGCGGACGCTTTACTTGAAATGGTTAAGCGAAATCGGGGTCACGTTTCGCATCGCGCGCGACACGCTCGGGGCGCATCCTTATGCGCGCGTTCAACTACTCACGCCAGCCCACGCGGAGGATCAGTCCTGGTCGCACCTCATCCTCGCCGGGCTGAACGAAGGCTCGTGGCCGGGCAGGCCCGGTGGCGATTTCCTTCCCGCGGTGCAGATCGACGCGCTTAATCAAAGCGTGCAGCGGATCAATCGCACCGCCACGCGCATGGGCGAGCAGGGCGAGGGTCACGTGGCGGTGCGCGCCGGAAAGACCTTGTTCCTCGGCGCGGCGCAGCAACGGCAGCTCGCGCTGGCGCAATTCGCCGGGCTGATCGAATCCGCGCGCCACGGCCTCGCGCTCACGGCAAGCGTGGTGCAGGAAGCGACGCCGGAACGCGTCTCCAATCCGAGCGAGTTCTTGAGCCGGCTCTATCATGCGGCACATGGCCAGGCTCTGGCCCAGGCCACGATGCGCGAACTGCGCGAGGAAACGCGGCGCTGGCTCGATGCGGCAGCGCTTTTTGCTCCGCCTGCACCCGCGGAAAATCGCGCAATCTCCCGCACCCGCCTCGCCTACACAGCGCGCCGGGCGATTCAGCCCTCAGGCGAACACGACTTCGCACTGCGCACGCCACCTGACCAGATTGCACCGCTGAGCGTGAGCGAAGTCGAAGCGATGTTGAAATCGCCCGCGCTGGTTTGGCTGCGACGCTATCTCGGCGTCGAGGGTGACGAAAACTCGACCTACGCGTGGAATGCGACGGTCGGGAAATGGACGCACGCCTGGCTGGCTGCGGCCATCGGAAAGAGCGCCACCTTCACTTCGTTCCCAAGCGGGGCGAAAATCGCGGCCGGCATTATCTCCGCCGCCGAAACAAAGCGGGCCGAAGTTCAGCGGCTCGCGCGGGAAGCGGATCGAGCGATCCCCGACTGGTGGGAGTCCGGCTGGGAAAATGCGCTTTGCCTCGCGCTCACCCTCGGCCGCATCCTCAGGACGGCCGAAGGCTGGCGCTGGGCCGTGGCGGAATGGCGACTCGAAGAGCAGCCGATCGCGGTGGGCGAAGGCCAGAACCTTCTCCTGCGCGGACGCGCCGACCTCTTGCTCGCGAACACCATAGCGCAGCCTTCATCGTTAGACGTGCCGGCGCTTTGGATGATTGATTTCAAAACCGGGAGCAAAAAAGCCATTGGTCTGAAATCGGCCAAAACTGCAGAGCAACTGCAACAACGTGTCCTAAGGCAAGTGTTGAAGCGCGAAGCTCTTCAACTCGCACTTTACGCCCTCGCCGCGCATCAACTTGGCGCGCAGAAGGTGGAGGTGAGCTTGCTCTCTCCGCTGCTCGCGAAGGCAGAACCGCAGCTGGCGCTCGACGATTTCGCGCTCTGCGCGCCCGCGTTTCGTGAGCTCGCGCGCATGCAGGCCACCGGCATCTTCGGGATGCACGGCTCGATTCGCGGCGCCTACACGTTCGCCAAGGATTACCCGCTGGCCACGCTTGCAGTCGACCCCGAGATCGCAGAAGAGCGCTGGGAAAAAACGCACCCCGATCTGCCGATCGATCAGGAGGGCTGGTGAAAACCCTCCCCAGTGATCAGGCGGCTCGTGACCGCTTCGCGCGCGAGCTGGAGCGGAACTTTTCCGTTGTCGCGGCCGCTGGCTCCGGCAAAACGCGCGCCGTCACGGACCGCATCGTGCAACTCGCTCTTTCGCCCGCCGCGGCGACCGTGCTTCCGCGGCTGATCGTGCTCACGTTTGCGAATCGCGCCGCCGACGAAATGCAGCAGCGCGCGCGCGCGCAGATCCTCGGCGCGAATCCCGGCTTTGAAATCATCGGCGCATTCAACCGGGCCTGGTTTGGCACGATCCACGCCTTTTGCCTGAAACTTCTGAACGACTACGGACACTATCTCGGCCTGCCCACGCCGCTCGAGTTGCTCCAGGACGACGACGATCTTTGGAACGAGTTCGTGCAGGAGCAAACGCGGGTCGGCCATTCGCTCTCGCCCGAAAATCGCAAGGCGCTCCTGCGCCTGGCCTCCGTTCGCCACATCATGGAGCTCGGCCGACAAGCCGGATCCGCCCTGCTCCATCCGGATGAACCATGCGCCTGTCCCGGGATTGATTTGTCGGAAATCCATCGAGCCATTCTGAGCGCACCGAAGAACGACACGGTCGTAAATTCGTCCGCGCAGCTGAAAGCGTGGGAAGCTGACTACCGGAGTGGCTCCGGTTTCCTACGCTGGCCGCTCTGCTCCACGAAAGCCCGCGGGATCGACGAAATTTGGGCGCGTGCCTTCGTGCCATTGCGCCGCTGGGTGAACCAAACTGCCATCTGTGTGGCCGCTGAAGTGCAGCGCGATTATCGGAATTTTCGCCTCGAGCGCGGGGTCGTCACCTACGCCGACCAGATCGCGCTCGCCGATGAATTGCTTCAGCATCCGGAAGCTGCGCGGCGCATTCGCCAGCTCGATTCGATCGTGATTCTCGACGAAGCGCAGGATACCGAACCCCCTATGTTCTCCGTGCTTCTTGAAATGACGCGGGCGCCTGATGCCACCGGACGATGGCTCCACACACGCACCGACCCACCGCGCCCGGGCCACTTCTGCATGGTGGGCGACTTCCAGCAATCAATCTATTCCGACCGCTCCGACCTCGCGCATTACCAGCGCGTCCACGATGCCCTCGTCCAGTCCGCCGCGGGCGAGGAGCTCACTTTCTCGGTCAGCTTCCGGCTCGATAAACATCAGGTCGATTTCATCAACGCAACCTTCGCGGAGATTTTGCATGGCGAGGGGGGGCAAGTCCGTTTCGTCGACCTGCAACCGCGACCGGAAGTCCTGCCCGGGCAGGTCATCCGCATTTCGCTTCCGGGAACACTGCTCGACGGTTGCGAGAAGCTGAAGGACCGCGTCATTGCGCGGATTGAGGCCGACGAATTGGCGCGCTGGCTGAAGGAGCACGGCGTCGAAAAATTGCGCGCGCGCAGTTGGCGCGAAGTAGCGATTCTTTGTCCCCGTCGCGACTGGCTGCGCACGATGGCGATCGCGCTGCGCAAGGTCGGATTGCCGGTCGAAGTGCAATCAGAAAGCGACCTGCTGGCGGACTCGCCGGCACACGCGTGGTTGACTGCGCTCTGCACCATCATGGTGGAGCCGCGTAACCACTACGAGATCGTCGGCGTGTTGCGCGAAGTTTACGGCCTCTCTGATCATGAGCTCGCCGTTTTCGCTGAAGGCTATGGCGCCCGATTTCAGATCGAAGAGCCGGTCGCCGCGGCCGGGATCGTCTCTTCCGTCCTCGGCGAACTGACCGCCCTGCGCGGGACGCTGCTCGAACTGCCCCTCTTCGCCGTGATTGAAGAACTCGTCCGCCAGACAGCTCTGCGCGAACGCATCGCCTCGCTGCCGCCGGAAGATTTCAAGGACCCTCTGGCGGACCTCGAGACGCTTCTCACTCTGGCCGCAGAGTCCGGTGCCGCTGGCGCCAGTTTAGCAGAATTCGCAGAGCGTCTCCGTTCCGAGATGCAGCGCCAGCGTGCGGTCCGCGTCTCGAATGAAAACGCCGTCCAACTCATCACCGCCCAAAAGGCCAAAGGCTCGGAATGGGACGCCGTCATCGTGCCGTTTCTCGCCCGGCGCATCGTCGGATTTTCGCCGCTTTATCCATCCATCATCCGTGTTCCGGGCACCGACGAAATTTTGGCGGCATTGCACAAGGAAGACCGCGAAACGGAGATCAAAGACAAATACAAAGTTCTCCGGCGGCAGGAGATGGAGCGCCTGCTTTACGTCGCCCTCACCCGCGCGCGGCACACGCTGGTCCTCGTCTCCGACCGCGAGCTATTCTGTTCGAGGAGCGATCGAGTCTCGGACGAAGCGCAGCTTAAATTCCTCCGCGGCGATCGCAGAGAATCGAGCTGCGCCGCGCTCGACGCCCTGCCCGCGGCAGTCGCAGCTTGCGCCCTGACCACCGCCGCTCGGCAAGAGCGCGATTGTGCCGCGAGCCCCCTGGCATTTTCGCTCGAACCGCTCGCCCCGAAACTCCTGGATCGCGCGCGCACACATGCGGCGGACTTCATCCGCAAGCAGAACCCAAGCGGATTTGAGGAGCGGGTTGATTTCACGCTTGAAGCGCTTCCGGGAAATATCGCGCGCCGGGCAGCGCACTCGCAGGCCGATAACCCGGCTACGCTCTACGGGAGCTGGTGGCACCGTCTCTTCCAGCATTTTCCCTGGAAATCAGACCCCTCACACTGGCAGGCCGCTTTCGCTGCCGTCCAGTCGAGCTCACCCGATCCGGACCGTTCCGCGCTTGAATGGCGCCAGCTGAACCCCGCGTTGCGAGATGCACCGCTGGCGCAGTTCCTCCGCAACCCCGGAACCATTCTTCAGATGGAGTTCCCGCTCCTTTGGGCGACCGGCCACAGAAGCTGCCTTGAAGGCGTCATCGATCTCCTGGCAGTGAATCCCTCCGAGCAGCGGTGCGTGCTAATCGACTGGAAAACGAATATGGTCACGGATGGCCAGGATCGCGAACTCCAGGCCCGCTATCTTCCGCAACTGGCTGCCTACTGGAAGGCGGTACGGGAAATTACTGGTTGGACCGTGCAGGCAGGGCTTTTCTCGACCGCGTTGGGCCGATTTCTAATCTACGATGGAGAGGTTCTCGCCGCGGAGTGGGCGCGCCTCACCCACCTTCCCTTGCGCGCGGAGATCTAGCCCGACCAAGCGTAGCACACCGCCGTGTCCGGAATTTTATTGAAAAACAATCCGCCGGTGCAGAATAGACTGATGCGTCGTTGCGGTTATCTGGCTCTGATTTTCGCGTCAGTGATCCGCGCACACGTCTACGCACAGCACCCGATGAGCCTCACGCAGGCGGTCGCGCTGGCGAAGGAGCGGAACCCGGATGTCGTCATCGCGCGGAAACAAGTGGAGGCGGCCCGCGGTGATTACATCGAGGCGCGCGCGGGGCGGCTTCCTTCGGTGGTTTCGAATGGTTTGCTGCGGCAACGCGAACAACAGGAAACCTCCCGTCTCCGGCAGGATGATTACAGCGCATCGCTGCGCGTCGTGCAGAATCTCTACAGCGGCGGCGCGGTGCGGGCACGCATCGCAATCGCTCGTCTCAACCAGGAAAAGCGGGCGCTGGAGCTGCGCGCGGTGACCGATCGCGTGGCGATGGACGTGCGGATCGCGTATTACGAACTGCTGCTCAACCGCGCGAAAATCGGCGTCCGGCAGGAAGCGCTCGGCGTGATGCGCGATGAATTGCGCGCGCAACAGGAGCGATTCGTCGCGGGCACCGTCGGCGAGCTGAATGTGCGCCGGGCGGAAGTTTCCCTGACGAACGAGCAACCGGAAATGCTCGAAGCGCAGACGCGTCTCCAGAATTCCTACCTGCACATCAATGAGCTGACCGGCGCGCCGCTGACCTTGCGGAAAGGCGCAGCCGAATTCGAGCCGGTGGGCCAACTTACTTACCAGCCGGAGCGGCCCAGCCTGACGGAGTGTCTCACCTACGCCGTCGAAGCTCGCCCCGACTTGCGCGCGCGCCGGCTCGATGTGGAGATCGAGACGCAGCAGGAAATCATCGACCGCAGCGAACTGCTGCCGCGGGTAGAGGCCTTCACCGGTTACGAACTTTACAGCGAACGGGATCCGCTCGTGGGGAGCGAATTCAACCATGGTTACGTCGTGGGGCTGAACGCCTCCTGGCACATCTTCGATGGTTACGCGACGCGCGGCCGCGTTCAGGCGACCCGAGCCCGCCGCGCCATTGCGGAGCAGGGCCTGCGAGCTGCGCAACTGGCGGTCGAATCCGACGTGCGCAGCGCGTTTTTCGATCTACAACAGGCGGACCGCATCCTCGAATCGGAAACACAAAATGTGCAGAATGCGAGCGAATCGCTCGACCTGGCACGCGGCAATCTCGGAGCGGGACTCGGGACGCAGCTCGAGGTCTTGCAGGCCACGGCCGATGTGACGCGGGTGCGAACGACGCGATTGAGCGCGGTCTATTTGCACAACACCGCCCTGGCCCGCCTGGCGCGAGCGACCGCGCGCGAACCGGAGGCGCTCGGGTTGGCCGCGCGTCAGCCAACCGCAGAGCGAGCGAAACAGCAGGCGCAAATGTTTGATGTCGCGCGGCCGCCGGCCGTCCTCAGCACACGATGAGAACCATCGTGATCGCTTTTCTGATCGGCAGCGTGCAAGCGCTGAGCGGTCTGACGCTGGACGCGGTCCTCTCGCGTACGCTGGAGAAAAATCCTGCAATTCAGCAGGCGAAGCTGCAGGTCGAGCAGGCGGCGGGACGTCGTCTGGTGCTCCGCGCGATCGGTCTTCCGGATGCGCGAACGCTCACGCCGGCAGGCCTGCAAGGCGGCAAACGCGCGGGAGAAAACAGCGTGCAGCCGTTTGCCTTTGCGCGCGGTCAACTCACGCAACCGCTCTTCCATGCCGGAGTGCCGGCGGCATTCCGCCGCGGCGATCTCGAGGTCCTGATCGCGCAACAGCGGCTCAACCTCGCGGTCATGGAGCAGTTGCACACCGCCCGCGTGGCGTTTCTCACTGCGCTTTATCAGGATTCGTTGCGCGCCTTTGCCGAGGAACAACGGCAGCGGCTCCAGCATAACGTGACTGCGCAAAGCGAACGCTATGAGCAAGGGCAGACACAGCGCGGGGCGGTCACGGTCGCCCGTGTGCTGGAGCAGGAGGTGCAACCGCGGATCGAGGAATCGCGCCGCGTCGCGAACGGGGCTCTGCTGCAATTAGCGCAAACGATGGGAACGCAGATCGGACCCAGCGGTGAGCTGCCGACCGCCGACGGGACACTGCGCTGGGTGAGCACAACGGTCGACCCGGAAGCGCAAAGCAAGGCCGCGCTCGCGCGCCGCGCGGATTTGCAGCTGGCGCGGTTGCTGGTGCGCGCGGCCGGTGAAGAGCAGCGCATGATCGAGGCCGCGTATTTCCCCGCGATCCAGGCGACGGTGGGCGGTGATTACATTCCTGTCTCCGATCTTCGTCGCGGCAGCGAAGGTTCCCCGCGCCGGTCGGATGACATTGTTTCGTCCGAGCTGCGCCTCGGTGCGACCTACAGCTGGCGCGTGATCGATAACGGCGCCGTGCGGGGCGCGGCCTTGCGGCAGCAAGCCATCCGCGAAATCAACGAGACGGTGCTCGCGCGCCTGGAGGCGAATGTGCCGCGCGAGCTGACGCGGATCGCAAACACCCTCCGTTCCCTCTCCGCGCAAGAGGAGGCGCTCGAGCATGGCGCCACCGTCGCGGCAGAAACCGTCACCGCAGTGCAGCAAAATCTCGGGCAAGGCCTCTCCTCACAGCTTGAATACCGCACCGCCGAGAGCAGCCTCCTGCAGGCGCGCGCCGGGTCGCTCAAGGCTGCCTTCGACCAGCAAATCGCACTGGCCGAGCTCGACCGCGTGACCGGGCGCTACTTCCAGTTTTCCGACAACACCACGCGAAACGTGCCATAATTGCAGGCATTGAACCTGCCGCCGCTCAGGAAGTTACTGTGGGTGCTCGGGCCTGCGCTGCTCCTGCTCGCGCTGCTCGCCTACTATGCGTTTCTGCCGGTGGCGGAAGTGGCGACGGTCTCGCGCGGCACCGCCATCGCGGCGGTCTACGGGACGGTGCGGATCGAGCCCACGTTTGTGCTTAACGTTCGGGCGCAGAATTCCGGGTTCATCCAGTTGTCGGATTTGTTGAGCGCGGGCCGGGGTGCGATCGGGCGGCCGGTGCAGAAGGGCGATCTTTTTGCAACGATCACGGACGAGGCGACGGCGCGGCAGCTGAAGCAGGCCCAAGCGGACCTCCAAGCGGCGTCGCAGCGCGCGGCCTTGCCGCTGCCGTCGCAGGAGCCGTTACGCATCGCGGAAGATCAGGTGCGCCGCCTCGAGCGGCTCTCGTCCTTAAGCAATGTCCCGGCGGTGGAATACGAGAAAGCCAAAAGTGAGGTCGCGCGCCTGCGTGGGCAGTTGGAAAACGAGCGGATCGAGCGGGATCGCAACCTGGAAAGTCTCGATTCCGCTGCCAGAAAGCTTGAGACGCAGCTGAAAAACTCTGAAATCCGGTCGCCGATGGATGGGCTTCTCACCGGGATCAAGGCGATCAATGGCGAACTCGTCACGGAGGGGAACGAACTGTTCAGCGTCTCTTCCGCGAAGAATTATGTGCGCGGCGAAGTAAACGAAGAAGACGTGGGCGAGGTGAAGATCGGGCTGGAAGCGATGCTGCAGGTCTATGCCTTCCGCGGGCGGCAATTCAGCGCGAAAGTAACCGCCATTCTGCCCGCGGCCGATCCCGAGACGCAGCGCTACGCCGTTCTCCTCGATCTCGAAAATCCGCCGGAAAACCTGCTCGCCGGCATGACGGGGGAGATGAATATCATCACCGGTCGCCACGAGAACGCGCTGCTCGTGCCGACGCGAGCACTGCTCGTTGACCAGGCGCTGCTGATCGCCGGCGGACTGGTCGAACGCCGGACGGTGAAGGTGGGTTACCGCACACTCGATTCCGCCGAGGTGCTCGATGGATTAGCGGAAGGCGAGCACGTGATCGTTTCGGACCAGGACCGCTTCCGGCCTGGCCAGCCGGCGCGGCAGCGGCCGATCGAAAATGCGGCCACGGCTCCGCGAAAGTGACCGATGCAGTTAGTCGGCGAGCAGGTGTTCGAAATGGGCGTCGGCGTGAAGCAACTCCACTTTGTGATGCTGCGCACAAGCCACGATCAACGCATCTATCGCTGGCACGGTGCGGCCGCGACGGCGACAGCGCTCCGCGAGAGCGCACGCGTGACTCCAGACGCTCGCTGTAATCGGCAGGTCTGTAATCGCCTGTTCGTAGATTTCGAGCGTGCGTCGCTCCTGGTCGTTGCGGACGCCCATCCAAAGTTCCAGCCGGACGGGCGCGCACCACGCCGCCTCGCCAGCGCGCAGCAGGTCTTTCACTTGCTCCTGAATCGAACGCGTGCCGCTGCGCCGGAGCTGATGCACCCAACAGGACGTATCGATCAGTCTGGCCACTTCGAGGGATGGTGCGGCTCCTGTTTATCGAGCGCTTCGATTTCGTCGTTCGTCATCAAACTTTTAAACGTGCCGGTATATTTCACCAAGGCAGACATGCGCTGCCTGCGGTTAAATTCCTCCAGCGCTTTCACGACTGCCTCGCGCTTGGTTTTGGCTTTCGTAAAACGCATCGCATCCCGCAGCTCCTTATCGGGAATATCGATGGTCGTTTTCATGAATCCTAAATACGCTCAATTGGGTTCCCAATCAACACATAGCAGCATCCCGCCAGGGTGACACCGCCATTCTACATCGCCCTGCGGTTTCTCGGAAGCCGGAAGCGCGCCTTCGTCCTGAGTCTGTGCGGCGTCGTCTTCGGCGTGGCAATCTTTATCTGCTCGCAGGCTCAGACCCAGGGTTTCGCGCAGCATTTCATCGACGCGACCTTGGGCAGCAACGGCTCGGTGATCCTGCGCGCTCGCTTTCAGCCGCTCGGCATCGGTTTGCCCGTGCCGCCGAAAGCGACCTCGGCCAAGGGCAATGCCACGCACCGGCGTTACCTGGAAGGAATCACGAACGCGCGGGAAATCATGCGCGTCAGCCGGGAGTTTCCGAATGTGGCAGCCTGCTCACCGGTCCTGCGTGGCACCTTGAGCGCACGCGCCGGGTTTGAGAATGCGACGGTCGACCTCTACGGGATCGACGCCGTGCTGCACCTGCAAACGACGGATCTGAACAAGCAACTGATCAGCGGCGCGTTTAGCGATTTTCGGGACAACGCCATGTCGGTAATCGTCGGCTCGAAATTAGCCGAACTGCTAAACCTGGCCGCGGGTGACTCTGTGCAGTTGCTCTCCCCGGGTGGCGAGTACTGGCGCTTCACCGTCGCGGCGATCGCTCGCAGCGGAGTCGGCCCGGTCGATGCGAGCCGCATCTATGCTCACGCGAAAGTCGCGCAGACTTTGCTGCGCCGTCCGTTCCCTGCCTCCATGATCATTTACAAGCTGCGCGATCCCAGCCGCGCGCCCGCCCTGGCGAAGAGCTTCGAGGCGCTCTTCCAACACGAGACGCAGAGCTGGCAGGAACGGGAAGCGGGCAATCTGCAGCTCTTCACGACGCTGCGCATCTCGGCTGCGATTACGGTTTCGCTCATCATCCTGCTTGCCGGGTTCGGCATCTTCAACATCCTCACCATGTCGGTGCTTTCGAAGGTAAAAGAGATCGCCATTCTCCGCTCGATGGGTTACCGGCGCGGTGACATCAGCGCAATTTTTCTCTGGCAAGGTGCCATGATCGCAGCGGCCGGTTCGCTGCTCGGCTGCACCCTGGGAGCGCTGCTTACCTGGGGTGTTTCGCACATTCCGATTCGGGTGCGCGGGCTCCTGGTGGCCGACCATTTCCTGGTCTCGTGGGATTGGCGCCATTATTTCTGGGCCACGGTGCTGGCGATCATCGCGGTCTTCATTGCCAGCTACGTGCCGGCGCGGCGCGCGGCGCATTTGCCGCCGGTGGCGACGCTCCGAGGATCGAGCGTATGAGGCACGACGTCTGCCTCACGTGCCACGGGATCGAGCGCTATCTGGGCGAGGAGGAATCGCGGGTGCATGCGCTGCGTGGAGTCTCGTTAACTCTCGAAGCCAGCTCGGTGCATGCGGTCGTGGGCCCGTCCGGCTGCGGCAAAAGCACACTGCTCTACATCCTCGGTCTCCTCGATCAGCCGGATGCCGGCACGATCACGCTCAAATCCGAAGCCGTCTCGCACCTGCCAGACGACGAACTCGCACGGCGGCGCAACGAGCTGCTTGGGTTCATCTTTCAATTTCACTTTCTGCTGGAGGATTTCACTGCGCAGGAGAACGTCATGATCCCCATGCGCCGCCTTGGTCGCCTTTCCGAAAACGAGATGCGCGCACGCGCGGCGAGCTTGCTCGAAGCCGTGGGACTCGGCGCGAAACGCGCGCGCGCCAGCCGTCACCTTTCCGGTGGCGAACAGCAGCGCGTGGCGATCGCACGTGCCCTGGCGAATGATCCGGATGTGATCCTCGCCGACGAGCCGACGGGGAATCTCGACACCGAGAACTCGCGCCGCGCCTTCGATCTGCTGCAGGAAATCGTGCAAACCGGCGGCAAGGCGCTCCTGCTCGTGACGCACAATCCGCAGATCGCGGAGCTTTGCGATTGGACGCATGAGATGGAGGACGGCCGGATCGTGAACACACGCGAGCGCATCGCGGTGGTGCCTTGAAGCGGCGATGAAGAAGATCTTTCTCACCGGCGCCAGCGCGGGCATTGGCCTGGCGACTGCGCGACTGCTGCTCGCGCACGGACACCAAGTCTGGGGGACCTCGCGTGATCTCGAGCGGCTGCCAAGGCTGGAGCGGCTGCATCCGGTGGCGCTGGACCTGGCGGATTCCCGTTCGATTGAAAGCGCCTTCGCCGGTGCGCTCGCTCGGGCGGAGGCCTTCGACGTGGTGATCAATAACGCGGGCAGCGGGCACTTCGGCGCGGCGGAGTTCCTGCCGGCGGAGACGCTGCGTGAACAGTTTCAGGTTCTCCTTTTCGGACAGGTCGAACTTTGCCAACTCGCGCTGCGCGCCATGCGTCAGCAGCAGCGCGGGCTGATCATAAATATTACCTCGCTCGCGTCGCGGCTGCCGGTTCCCTTTTCGGCGGCTTACAACGCCGGCAAAGCTGCGATGGTGTCGTGGACGATGACGATGCAGTTGGAGCTCGGGGACTCGCCGATCCGGATGGTGGACCTGCAGCCGGGCGACATCTGCACCGGCTTTAACGATTCGGTGCGCAAAGACGACGCGGTGGCCGAGGGCGATCCAGTTCGGATGGCTCGCGCCTGGGAGGTAATCAATCGAAACATGAGCGCGGCGCCGAAACCCGACCTGGTCGCGGAGCGCATCGTGCGCTTGGTGGAGGAAGCGACTCCACCGCCGCGCGTGACCGTGGGCGATAAGTTTCAGACAGCGGTCGCGCCCGCGATCTTCGACCTCCTGCCGCCGCGGCTGCGCGTCTGGGGCTTGCGCCGTTACTACGGAATCTAAAAATGGAGCGAGCGCGCGACGCAGTGATTTTGATGGCCGGGATCGGGTCGCGGTTGGGCATGGAAGCAGGCGTGATCGCGAAGCCACTCGTGCCGATCGGGGGCCGGCCGCTGATCGCCTACACTTTCGACGCGCTCCTGGAGGCGGGCGTCCGGAACGTCCACGCCGTGATGGGAGCGACAAGTGCGCGCCTGACCGCCGAGCTGCTCCCGCTCGTTCCGAAACGAATGCAGCTCCATCCGATCGTGAATCACGAGTGGCAAAAACAGAACGGCGTTTCGGTCCTGGCTGCGGCCGGTCACGTGCAGGCGCCCTTTTTCCTCACGATGGGCGATCACCTGTTTGAGCCTGCAATTCTCGACCTCCTGCTCGCGGGCGGAAAACGCGAGGGGGCCCATCTCGCGGTTGATCGCAAGATCGCGCGGATCTTCGATCTCCCAGACGCCACCAAGGTTGCGACCGACGGCGAGTTGATCAGGGAAATCGGGAAAGAACTTTGCGCTTACGACGCGATTGATACGGGTGTGTTCCTCTGCGGAACGGAAATTTTCACCTACCTGGGCAAGGCGCTGCGCAACGGCGACTGCAGTTTATCCGACGGTATCCGGCTGATGGCAGCGGCCGAAAAAGTCCGCGCGATCGATATCGGCGAGGCGTGGTGGCAGGATGTCGATACGCCTGAAATGTTGGAGCGCGCGGAGCAGGACTCAGCTCGCCTCTTGCGGCAAAGCCGGGGCGGGCTGGCGCAGGAACGCGTTCGCTGCGAGCGCTGAGCTGACGGCCGAGACCACGCAGAGCAGGTGCAGAATGCCTGCAGGCCAGCCGGCCAGTGCGAGGACGACAAAAGCGAGCATCGCCATGTCACGCTTGGTGAACTGCACCAGCCACCAGGCCGCGTTTTCGCCCAGCATGAGAATCCCCGAGCGCTCGAGGAATTCGTGGTGGCGCGCATAGAGCGCGCCGTTCCAACGCCCGGTCGCCGCGACCGTGCGTCCCAGCCGGGAACGGCGGGTGAACACAATCCCTTCGCTGGTCGCGATCAGGATGGCCGCGGCGAGGCCTTCACTGATGTAGAACCAGTCGCCGGTCGTGCCGACGTGCCCCTGCCGTGCCAGGCCGAGGCTGAGGCTGAGTGCGAGCATCATGTTGCCGACGAGGTCGCAGAGACTATCGAGCCGGCGGCCGAATTCGCTCTCCAGGAATTTGGCCCGCGCAATTTCGCCGTCGCAGCCATCCAGGATGCTGTAGAGCTGAAAAATCGCCGTGCCCCAGACGAACCCAAGATAACTGCCGCGCAGCAGGAAAAGAGACGCGAGAATGGGCAGCGCAAAAATCAGCAGGCTCCAGGTGCTCGGCGCAAGCGGCAGCTTCAGCAGCCAGCGCGAAATCGCGCGCGAGACGGGGCGATTCAGATGACGCGAGACCAGGCCATCCTGCGACTTCCCGCTCTCACGCAGGAATGCGCGTTCGCCCGCTGGAATTTCGGCCTTGGTGGAAATAATGCGCCACGGCGCGAGTTCTCCGTTTGCCAGCCGGAGCGGAGGCGCCGGGACGGCATCGTCTTGCCGCGAAGACGGAACGCTCGCAAGGAGCAGCTGAGGGATGCTCTCGCGCTCGAGGAGAAGATGGGTGCTTAGGATGAGATCGGGGACGAGTTCATCGGCCGCGTTCGTGAGATGGAGCGCGCGCAGGCGCCGATCGGATGGCAACCAGCGCTGGTCCTGGCGCACGTCGGGATGCCAAAGGACTTGCACCCCCACGAGGTCGCGCAGCTCTTCGGAGCGCGCGAATTCGTTCAGCGTCAGCGCGAGACGATCCAGCTGACGCCGGCCGGCGATCTTCCAATTCGCAGATTCGTCGGCGAGAATCAGGACACGCCCGAGCGGTCGGACGGCGGCGGTTTCGGAGCTGGCTGCGCTGCTCATCGCAGGCTCCGCGCGTAAATCCGATACGTCTTATAGCGTTCGGCTCCGATCGCTTCGAGGAACCGGTTGATCATGTGATTGTTTTCCAGGGTCATGCTGCATTCCCCCAAAAATCCGCGCTGCAGCATGGCCGTCTCGATGATCCGGAGCACGAGCATTTCCGCAATGCCGCTGCGGCGGAATTTCGGCACGATCCCGAGGGCCACGAGGCGCACCCGTTTCAGGCGACGTTTGTGATATAGAATTTTCGCCAGCCCGATGGGAAGCCCGAAACGAGTGAGGCGCCCATTGGCGAACTTCAGCGCCTCATTGATATCGGGCACGCAGAGGATGAATCCGACCGGCTCGCCGTCCGCCTCGGCGATGAGTGTGAGGTCGGGACTGACGATCGGCTTCAGCTCGTGCGCCATGTGTTGGAACTCTGCGGGCGTGAACGGCACGAAACCCCAATTCCGCTGCCAGGCTTCGTTATAAACCCGGCGGAGGCGCTCACTTTCGGCGGCGAGGTTGCTCAGGTTCGCCGGGCGAATCGTGGCGCGCTGGCGATTTTTGATCGCGGCGGCAAGACGGCGCAGCCGTTTCACGGCGCGGTCGGGCTGCGCGAGCCACCAGGCATAGAAATCCATCGTTTTCGTGAGGCCTAACGACTCGAAGAGCGCCGCGTAGTAAGGCGGATTGTGCGAGGTGAGGACGGTGGGTGGATGCTGGAAGCCATCCACGAGCAGGCCGCAAACGTAGTTTGTCGAGTAATCGATCGGGCCCATCACCTCAGCGCGGCCACGGGCGCGGAGCCAGCCCGCCGCAGCGTCGAAGAGCGCGCGCGCCACCGCGTGGTCGTTGATGGATTCGTAAAGGCCGAAACAGCCGACATTCGATCCGTGCTGTGAGTTGTAGTTCGGATCGTCACTCGCCATGATCCGGCCGACGACCTCGCCGTCGCGGCGCGCGAGGAAAAGCACCGCCTCGCCATGCTGGTAGAACGGGTGCTTCTTTCGATCCAGAAAAGCGCGCCGCTCGAGGATCAGCGGCGGAACCCAAACCGGGTCGTCGGCATAGATGCGCCACTGGAACTGAATGAAAGCATCGCGCTCTGCGCGTGAGGTGACTTCCGTGACGTTGATCTGGGACAAGCTGCGCAACGTAAATGGAACCGGCTGCGGAAGCTACCAGCTTCCTACCGGAATGGGGAGGCGACGCGCACCAGAAAGGAGCGAAAAATCGTCTCGTGCCTTTGCCGCACGTAAAAGAGAAGAAGATTCATCGCCGTCACCTCGATCCAGAAATACCAGGTGGGATGCCCAAGAAGCAGCACCGCGAAGAGCAGTAGCATGCGTGGATTGGTCGCGAGGCCGTTGCACCATTTCACGAGCGGCAGGCAATCCGCCCGATATTCCGTGGCGAACCAAGGGGGCGCGCCTCCTCCTGAGAGGGTCAGCCGCAGCTTCCGCAGTGCCGGCGCAAGCGCTTCCTGCTGGCGGGTGTAGCCGAGGTAATTGCGCAGGCCGAGCTTCTTCCACCACTGACGCCAGCTCGCTGCTTCATAAGCAGCGCGTACCGTCTCGGGTGAATTTGCATCCAGGCTACGCTTCCCCGCCACGAACTGCAGGTACGCGTTCCGGACAAGATCGATCGTCATGCTCTGGACGCCATGACTAAGCGCAGCTGCGATCACCAGCAGCCAGATGAAATCCGATCCGCCGGCCGCGACGTGACGCAGCGCCAGGTGCAGGTAAACGCTCGCAAACACGACGTAATCGGCGACGCCATCGACAATCGCTCCCTCCAGGCTGCCGCGATTCGTGAGGCGGGCGAGTTGCCCGTCGGCGTTATCGAGCGCGTTCGTCAGCAGGTGCAGTGACATGCCGATTAAATTCAGGCGCAGATCGCGGTAAAAATACAAATGGCCCGCGAGGATACCGATCGCCGCACCCAGCAGCGACACCCCGCTCGGTCTGAAGCCTGCGACCGCGAAAAACCGCGCGAGCTGATAGCCGATCGGCCGGTAAAAGTAGAGATCGAGCAGGCTCTCGACGTCTCTCGCTTTATAGGTTGCGGCGATGCCGGAAGTCACCCGCACGACACCTTCTGCAGGAGATCGGGCACGAGCGTGTCTCCGAGAATATTCAACGCCTCATCGAGATCGGCCCGGGTGTGATTCGCCGTCACGCAGGCGCGAAAGCAGATCCGATCCTGCGGCACCGCCGGGTAATCGACCGGCGCGACCCACAAACCACGCTGCCGCAGCTGATGGCCGAGCTGATACATCCGGCTTCGATCCCCCACGATCAACGGCATGATGTAGGTGGTGGACGCGCCGGTATTGATGCCTAACGAGTGCAGTTGCGTGCGGAAATAATCCGCATTCTCCCAGAGCCGGGTGCGCAGCTCCGGTTGCTCGGTTGCGATCTCGAGTGCCTTCAAAATTGCGGCCACCACCACCGGCGGCAGCGCACACGAGTAAACGTAGGAGTGCGCATAGAGTCGCAGATAATCGAGCGTCTCCCGCGGCCCGGCCACGAACCCGCCCAGGGCGCCAAACGCCTTCGAAAACGTGCCGTAAACCAACGGAATCCGATCCTCGACCCCGAACTGCTGGGCGGCGCCCCGTCCCCCCGCGCCGCAGGCAAGCATCGAGTGCGCTTCGTCAATAAAGACGCTCGCCTCGTACGATTCCGCCACCGTGAGCAACTCCTCGAGCGCCGCGAAATCCCCATCCATCGAGTAGATGCCCTCGACGATGACCAGCACGCGCTTGCCCTTGCGCCGCGCGAGCGCCTCCTCGAGTGACCTCGCGTCGTTGTGCTCGAACCGGTCCACGCGGCAGCGGGAGAGCACCGCCCCGTCGCGCAGGCTGAGGTGCGAGCGGTTGTCCATAATGGCGACATCGGGCTTACGCAGCAGTCCAGAAATCGTGCCCAGCGCACCGGCAAATCCGCTGTTAAAAAGGACCGCGTCTTCCCGCCCGAGGAAGTTTGCCACCGCGCTCTCGAGCTGCCGATGCAGGTCGGTCATTCCCGATAATGTGGGTGAGCCGCACGCCCCCATCCCGTATTTGGAGAGCGCCGCACCAGCCGCGGCAATGACGTCGGGATGATTGGCCAGCCCGAGGTAATTGTAGGAGCAGAAATTGAGCACCGCTTGCGGCTTGCCCTCGTACTCGATCTGGGTCCGCACGTCCGCGCTGCCGAGCATCTTCGGCTCGTAAAGCTCCGCCTCCCAGGCGCCGGCTTGCCGCCACTCCGTGAAACCCGCCGGCGGCTTCAGCGGGTCGTTACTTTGCCCGACCACGAAGTCGCCGAGGCTCAGATTCGCGTCGAAATCATCATCGGGCGTCGGACGCGCATCGCCTCTCATGTGCATGGTTCCACAATTGTAACAAACGTTTCCCGAATCAATGCCTTATCTCCTTCACTTCCGAACCGGTGCGAGCCGCTGGAGGGAAAATGGCGACCCTAACGGGATTCGAACCCGTGTTACCGCCGTGAAAGGGCGGTGTCCTAGGCCTCTGGACGATAGGGTCAGGAGAGCGGGCCAATATCAGAAGCGCACCTCGGCCTTGCAAGTTATTTGGCGGACGCGGTCAACTGCAAGAGCAGCTCGGCGGTGCGCCGCGTCGCGCCGCGGTGCTGCGCAAGCAAACGCTCCGCATGGCGCACGAGCGCACGGCGACGCTCCGGTTGCCGCAGGAGTTCGGCCAGGCGAAGCGCGAGCGCGTCCGCATCCCGCACCTCGATCGCGCCGTCCGCCTGCACGAGCGCTCTCGCCAGAGAGGAGAAGTTCTCCATGTGCGGACCGAAGACCACCGGCGCGCCCGCCATGATCGGCTCGACGGGATTTTGGCCGCCATTCGTAGTCGGGCTCTTGCCGATGAAGACCGCTGTCGCGACGGCGTACCAGTGCCGAAGCTCGCCCGTCGTGTCGAGCAAGAGACAATCCGGCGACCCGCCGCTCGCGTCTTCCGAATGGCTGCGGAGAGCGACGCGCAAGCCAGCCCCCTCCAGCACCGCGCGGACCTCGGCGGTGCGCTCCGCGTGACGGGGCGCAAGGATGAGGAACAAATCCGGGAACTCCGCGCGCGCCCGCAGAAATGTGGCGCCGAGGATTTCTTCTTCCCCGGGATGCGTGCTGCCGCCGAGCAGGATCGGCCGTCCCGGTACGACGCCAAGGTTCGCCAAGATTCGAAGGGGCGTCGTCAGATCTGCTTCCGTTTGCGACGGGTCGTATTTGATGCTGCCGACCTCGTGGATCACTTCCCGCCGCACGCCGAGGCTTTCCCAACGAACGATGTCGCGCGCCTCCTGCACGCAGACGAGGTCGAGGCAGCGAAAGGTGGGCGCAACGAAGCGCCGGAAGCGGCCAAAGCGACGCTCGGAGCGCGGGGAGAGACGCGCATTCACGAGCGCGAGGGGAAGGCGGCGCGCCTTCGCGGTGGCGGCGAGGTTGGGCCAGACTTCCGCTTCCACGAGCACGATCCGGCTGGGCCGAATCGCCGCGAACGCCCTTCGAACAATCAGCCAGTAATCGAGCGGATTATACAGCACCTCGATCCAGTCATGCCCTCCCTGGCGGGCAAAGGCGTAGCCAGTAGTGGTGGTGGTGGTGAGGGCGCAGGTGAACGCAGGATCGCGATCCCGCAGAGCCACGGCAAGCTTCAGCGCGACCGCGACCTCGCCCACGCTGACCGCGTGGATCCAGGTGCGCTGGCGTTGCGAAAGACGGTCTCGCACCTCCCGGTCATAGAAGCCAAAACGCTGCCCAAAATTTTGCCGGTAGTTCCCTCGCCGGCGCATCTTCAACAGGTAGCTGGGCAGAAAAAACAGGAGCCCGACCGGGAAGAGAAGATTGTAGAAAAGGCGAATCATTCCTCGGGCTCGAGCGGCGCGGTGACCGGCATGTTCGCGTGCACCAGAAACAGAACCTCGGTCGCGCCATAGCGTTTCGCGCGCACAACCTCCCACAATCGCGGCGGCACGACTTCTTCGCCCGGGCGCTTCTCGAGCACGAAAATCCCTTCCGGCTCCAGCAAGCCCGACAGCCGGTCATTCTCCAGCAGCAAACGCGTGAACTCGCCACCCTGCTTCGTTTTCTCATACGGAGGATCGGCGAAGATCAGGTCGAAGCGTCCGCGTGTGCCGGCGGCTTCGAGGAACGCGAAGACTTCCTGTTTCCGCACCGGTCCCCGCAATTTCGTGCGAATGAAATTCTGCTCGATCGCGAGCACGGCCGCGCGATTTTCCTCCACAAAAAGAGCCGAGGCCGCGCCGCGGCTCAGCGCCTCAATCCCGAGCGCGCCCGTCCCGGCAAACAAATCGAGCACGCGCGCTCCGATGATCCGCTCGTGCAAGCTCGAGAAGATCGCCGCCTTTACGCGATCCATCGTGGGCCGGACGCCGGCTTCCGGCACATCGAGCCGCATGCCGCGGGCGAGACCTGCGATCACTCTCATGCGGGGCTGGCGGCGGGCGAAGGCGCCTCCGGCGCGCGCGACTCTTCCGGCTCCACCGGTGCTTCGTCCGGCACCGGCGAAGGCGCAGGCGCGGCCGGCTCCGGCGCGACGGGATCATCTTTCCGTTTCTTCCGGACGCGATCGGACTTCCGACCGCCGAAAAAACCGCTAATCACGCTGCCGAGATCCTTTAGCTCCGGTCCCACGAGCTTCTCCACCAGGTCTGTTTTCGGGCGTTCCAAGGTTCCGCCGATCCGGAAGCTCACCGCCGCAAATCCGGCTTCTTCGCTCGGCTCGAACCGGTCGCGAATGGCGCGAAAAAGCTTTCGGCGGATCGACTCGTTCATTGAAAGGCGGGACTCCAACTGGAGCTTCCCCGCAAACGTGATCGTGCCGGTCGCGGAGAGTCTGATGTTCGCGGAACTCAGGAGCAGGTCGTCGACTGCCACAATCCCCGGTTCGATCCGATACCGCACATGCGCCTCGTCGAAATGGAGCTGCCGCAGTTCGTCCACCTGGAGCAACTGCGCCAGCGCCACAAGCAGGCTGTATTGCCGCACCTGCCCATCGCGCAGATAAATTTCGCCCGCGCCCCGGAGGGCGTTCGGGTCGCCCGTCTGCCCATCCGCCTCCAGGTGTCCTTCGATTTTTCCCAGCAGCATCCCCGCGGGCCCGTGCGCATCCACGATCAGGTGGTCCGTATCCAAGTCGTGAAAATCCACCACCAGGTGGAAAGGCGATTCCGGTTCGGCCGGGCGCATCCGGAAACTTCCGGTAATTTGCCCGCCGGCAGCCTCCGCCCTGATCGCGGCGAAGTTCAGTTCATCGCGATCGTAGGTGAGCGGCGACTGCAAGTGCTCGAGGAAAAAGCGACCGCGCAACGAGATCTTCGCGATGCTGGCGGCTCCCCGCAAAGCAGTGGCGTTGCGGAAATCCGATCGAAACCGCACCCCCTCGAAAGAGGCCACTGGTTTCTTGCTCGTGTCGAGAAAGCGAAAGTTTCCATCCATTAAACGCACCCGGCGCACTTCCGGTGTGAAGCGGCCGCTCTGCTCCACATCTCCGGCTGGCGAATCTGCTGCGACCGCCGCTGGGCGACTGCCGGGCACCGCGCTGGCAGGTGGCGGCGCAGGGGCCGGCGCCGGTGCTTCCGTTGGTGCCGGCGTGCGCGCTGAGGGAAGCCGCCAGCGGCCATCGGGGTTCTGCGCCCAAATGACAGTCGGCTTGATCAGCAACACTTCACTGATCACAAGGCGCGGCGAGAAAAGCGACCCGAGGCGCACGCGCAGGCGAAAGGTCTGCGCGTGCAGAAAATCGTCCAAGCCGTTCGCCGGCTCCTGCGGCATCGTGATTCCCGTCAGCTTCAATCCCCACCACGGTGTCACACTGATCCGTCGAATCTGGAGGGTAGCGCCGAGGCGCTGACTTAGTTCCTGCTGAATCCGCGCTTGTGTCGGCCGGGACTGCACATACAAATTCACCGCCAGCAAGGCCACCGCCAGCAGAGCACACACCACCCCGGTAGTGAGGAGTGCGATGCGGCCGGCTTTTTGCACGTCGCGACCTTACTGCGCGGTGCCTCTAAGAAAAGATGAAAGCCCCGGAGCAGCCGCCCGCGCGTAGGATCGTCGTGATTCTTAATCCCGCCGCGCGCGGCCAGCGTGCCGAACGCCTCCGCGCCCGCATCGAAGCCCTCGCGACCGGCGCGGTGGTCCTCTCCACGGCACGTGGCGGAGACGCGGAATCGCTCGCGCGCACGGCAGTGAAAGAAGGGTTCGACACCGTGGTGGCCGCGGGCGGGGACGGGACCGTGAACGAAGTCGTGAACGGAATGGCCGGGACGCAGGCCGCGCTCGGCCTGCTCCCGCTCGGCACCATGAACGTGTTTGCGACCGAACTCGGCCTACCAACCGCCGATCTGGCGCGCTGCTGGGAAATCATCGCCGCCAACCAGACGCGCGATGTCGACCTACCGAGCGCGAATGGCAAACGCTTCGTGCAGCTCGCCGGCGTCGGCTTCGATGCGCAGGTGGTGAAGGAAACGACGCAAAGCTTCAAACGGAGTTTTGGCCCGCTGAGTTACCTTGTAAACGCAGCCCAAATCGCGGCACGCACCCCGCCTCAGCTACGCATCGAATCCGGGCACGCCGTCACGGAGGAAGGATCCTTCGTTCTCGTAGGGAACGGCCGGCTCTACGGCGGCCCTTTTCCTTTTTTCAAACAAGCGCTGATCGACGACGGCTTGTTCGACGTTTTGGTCTTTAAGCGGCTCAACTACCTGGAAATCGTCCGCTACATGCAGGACGTGATCTTCAGCTCCGCCATCACCTCGCCAGAGGTCGAGTATTTCCAAACCACCTGGCTGCGCGTCACCAGCGAAAGCGCCGTCCCGATCGAGATCGACGGCGAGCTGATTGGCCATTGCCCCGTCGAATTCCACATCCGTCGCCACGGATTGCGGGTCTGTGCTCCCGCTTCGTAGCCGCCGTTACTGCCCGTCGGACGCGAAGTTCGTAATCGCGGCCGACGCCTGTGCCGCTTCTTTCAGCTCACGCGAAAGCTTTTCCACCCGCTGCCGCATGATCTTCCCTGCTTTGAACTTTACCGTCGCGCGCGGCGGAATCACAAAACTGCTGCCTGGCTCATTCGGATTGCGACCGACGCGCGGCTTCGTTAGCCGGGGCTGGAAGACGCCAAAGTTCCGCAACTCAACCGCTACATTCTTCGCCAGGCTATCGGTGATGTGATCGAGCGTGCGCTGCACCACCTCGAAAACCTCATGTTGCACCATGCCGGTTTGATTACTGATCGCGACGACGATGTCGCGTTTCGTAAGCTTGCCCATACCAGAACCATATCGCACCCCGCGTTTGGTTTAGGTGGAAACATTTCACCTAAATCTACAATTCGGCTCGCGGCCCGCGTGTTCCGGGGCGGGGAAATTAGCAGGCCACAGGGTCCCGGCGCAGCAGCCACGCAGCGTAATACGCCAGGGGGCGATTGGCGGATACGGAGCGAGGAAAATGCTGCCGCGCCCGTGGCCTGCTCGATCGCGAGCCACGGCTCGATCACTCTTTGGGCAACGAATTAGACGCCCTCTTAGCGCCGCCAGGCCACCGGCGTTGGCGGCGCGGCGAAATGGTCCGGCGCAATCTCGTGTGCGGTGCGGAAGTGCACCTTCGCGACGCGCCGCAGCGCCTCCGGCCCATCCTTCGCTGCCAACTCCCGCGCCGCCTCCTTGACTGCCGCGGAGACGCCGCGGCCGAGCTTCACGCCAACCCTCCGGCTGTTCGCCGCGAGCCAATCGATGAACCCCTCTCGTGCCAGGATCGACGCCGCTGCGACCGCCAGATCCGACTCCGCTTTCGTCCGCTGTTCCAGCTGGATCGCCCGGCCTTTCTGCAGGAGCGAGCGCTCGATTACTCTGGCGTCGGCAAATTTATCCGATAACGCCCGCGGGCAATCCGCGCGCTTGCCCAGCAGATTCTCGATCACGCGGGCGTGTCCCCAGCCTAGCAGGCTGTTGAGGTTGCCAAACTTTTCATACATCTCGTTGTAGCGCTCCGGGCCGATCACGACCACCTCGTGCACCGCGCCCTGCGTTCTGCGGATCATCTCGGCCAGGGTATGGATGCGCGCATCGGAGCCGATGCGTTTGCTATCCTGAATCCCTGCCTCCAGGAACTTCCGCGCGATCCCGCGATCGACGTAGACCCCTGCGATCACCAGTGGGCCGAAGAAGTCGCCCTTTCCGCTTTCATCCACGCCGAAGTGGGGCTCGAACATCTCCGGCGAGTGCACTTCTTCGTAGCCCAGCTTCGCCTCCCCGAGCACCTCTGGTTCGAGGTAAAACTGCACGAACTCCTCAATCCCCTTCCCCTGCAGCAACACCTTGGGGCCCTTCTCATAGACGGCGACGCTGAGTTTATCCTTCTGCGCGAAGAAGAGTGTATAAGGCCGCGGCGCGAACTCGTAACCGCGCTCTTGCAGAAGCGTGCGCAACTTGGTCGCCTGCTCGGGCGTGAGCGGTTGCGTGTAGGAATTCATCCTGAAGATCGCTCGAAGGTCGAACCTCGAACGTCGAACGTCGAATGAGTTTATGGAAGAGTTCGTTGCGTCTCGGATTGCAGCCCGGGGGGCCCTGTCCCCGGCAAACCCCAAGACGTGCATTGGCCTCCTGCTCTTCCTCGTCTTCACCGCGGGTAAGATCTTTTCGTTAGACATTCATTTAGATATCTGTCTAATTATATGGCTTGAACCTCCTCTTCAAAGCGCTCCGTGATCCCACTCGCCGCCGCATCCTCGAGATGCTGAAGGAACGCGACCTCACCGTCGGCGAGGTCAGCGCCGCCTTTGAAATGAGCCTGCCGAGCATCTCCTACCACCTCGATCTCCTGAAACACGCGCAGCTCGTCTCCGCGCGAAAAAACGGCCAGTTCGTCACCTACTCCCTCGACACCACCGTGCTGGAGGATTCTCTCGGCTGGCTTCTGCAGTTGATCGCAAAACCGAAAACGAAACGTCATGAAAAACAAACTCGTGTGGATCGAAGCGGCGCTCCTCGCCGCGCCGTTCGCAGCCGTGCTCGCGCTTTGGGATAGGCTGCCCGCGCGCATCCCGCTACACTGGAACCTGGGCGGTGAGCCAGATCGCTGGAGCTCCAGCCGCTGGGAAGTGCTGCTGCTCCCGCTTCTCGGCGTTGCCGCGGTCATTCTCTGCCACGTGCTCCCCCGACTCGATCCGAAGTTGCGCGCGACGAGCGAAAGTGGGCGCATGCCGATGGCGCTGCAGATTCTGCGAATGGCGTTTGCGTGCTTCTTCGGCGCGATCTTCATCGTCCAACTCGCCATCGCGTTCGACTGGCCGCTGCCCACCGCGCGACTCGTTGTCGCCAGCGTCCTGCTGCTGTTCGCGGTCACCGGCAACTACCTCGGCAACCTGCGCCAAAACTACTTCTTCGGCATCCGCACGCCCTGGACTCTGCAGGACTTCGAAACCTGGCGGGTGACGCATCGCCGCGGCGGCCGCCTGATGTTTTTCGGCTCCAGCACGCTTCTTCTGCTCCAATTTCTCGTCCGCGACCGACTCTTTGTTTGCCTCCTCCTCACAGCGGCGCTCGGCTTTATCCTCTGGTGTTTTTTATATTCCTGGCATGACTTTCGTTCGCGCCGAAATGCCAGCCATGTCTCCTGAGCAAGCGCGCATCTTTCGCAGGAAGCTCCTCGCCTGGTATCGGCGGCAGGGCCGCGATCTCCCGTGGCGTCGCACCCGCGATCCGTACGCAATCCTCCTCTCCGAGTTCATGCTGCAACAAACGCAGGTCGCGACTGTCATTCCTTATTACGAACGCTGGTTGCAGCGCTTCCCGGACTTCTCCGCCCTCGCCACTGCTGTTGAATCCGACGTGCTGCACGCCTGGCAGGGCCTCGGCTACTATGCGCGCGCCCGGAACCTGCACGCTGCTGCGAAAGCAGTCGTCGCGCAGCATGGCAACCAATTCCCGCGCGAAATCGCGGACGCACGGGAACTGCCCGGCGTAGGCCGCTACACCGCGCACGCGGTGGCGACGTTCGCATTCGATGCCGCGGTGCCGATCGTCGAAGCGAATACCGCGCGGGTCTTCGCACGACTCGCCAATCTGCAGCTGCGCGTCGATTCCACCGCGGGGCAGGCCTTCCTCTGGCAGTCCGCCGAAAGTCTGCTGCCGTCGCGAAATGCCGGCGCGCACAACTCCGCCCTGCTGGATCTCGGTGCGCTCATCTGCGTGCCGGGCCAGCCGAAGTGCCACCTCTGTCCCGTCCAGGAATTTTGCCGCGCCCAAACCCCAGCCGAGCTGCCACGGAAACGCCCGCGACCCGCGCTGAAGCAGCTCACGGAATGCCATCAGTTCGTGCAGCAACGCGGAAGCGTCTTGCTCGAGCAATCACACGATCGCTGGCGCGGCATGTGGATTTTGCCGCGCCTGACGAGACCTCCTTCCGCCGCCCGCGTGCTGCACGAAGCGCATTTCCCGTTCACCCACCACCGGATCAAGCTCGCCGTCTTCAGCGGCACCGCGACCTCCCCGCTGGTGCAGTCGCAACGCTGGTTCGCGCTCCCCGAGCTGGCCTCCATTCCCGTCCCGACGCCGCATCGACGTGCGCTGGACGCACTGCTCGTTTGAGCGTTGGACGTCGCACTTGGGACGTCGGACGTTTCTCGTCTTCTCGTATGGCCACCCTCGACCAGCTCCCCGACGCACGAGGCCACTTCGGTCCCTATGGCGGAATGTATGTGCCCGAAACATTGATGGCGGCACTCGAGGAACTCACCGCCGAGTACGCACGCGCCAAGGCCGATCCCGCTTTTCAGGAGGAACTCGCGGGCTTGCTGCGCGACTTCGCCGGACGCCCGACGCCGCTTTATTTCGCGGCGCGCCTCACGAGCGAACTCGGCGGTGCGAAGATTTACCTCAAACGCGAGGATCTGCTCCACACCGGCGCGCATAAAATTAATAACGCCCTCGGGCAAATTCTGCTCGCGCGCCGGATGGGCAAGCAACGCATCATCGCGGAAACCGGCGCGGGCCAGCACGGCGTCGCGACGGCTACGGTCGCGGCGCGCTTCGGCTGCGAGTGCATCATCTACATGGGCGCAGTCGACATGGAGCGACAGGCGCTCAACGTCGCGCGGATGCGGTTTCTTGGCGCGACAGTCGTCTCTGTCATCGCCGGCCAGGCGACCTTAAAGGAAGCGATCAATGAAGCGATGCGTGATTGGGTGACGAACGTTCGCTCGACCCATTACATCCTCGGCTCCGCGCTCGGCTCGCATCCTTATCCGATGATGGTGCGCGATTTTCATCGCGTCATCGGCACGGAAGCGCGCCGGCAAATCCTCGAACGCGAAGGCCGCCTGCCCGATCTGCTCGTCGCGTGTGTCGGCGGCGGGAGCAACGCCATCGGTTTGTTCCACCCGTTCTTAGCCGACCCGTCCGTGCGGATGATTGGCGTCGAAGCGGGCGGCGAAGGCATCCGCACCGGCAAACACGCGGCGCGCTTTCAAGGCGGAAAACTCGGCGTTTTGCAAGGCACGAAAACCTTCGTGCTCACGAACGAGGACGGCCAGATCGAGCTGACGCACTCCGTCTCGGCTGGCCTCGACTACGCCGCGATCGGCCCGGAACACAGCTATCTGCGCGACAGCGGCCGGATCGATTACGACTACGCCACCGATGACGAAGCGCTCGCCGCGTTCCGCCGACTCGCCAAAGTCGAAGGCATCATCCCGGCGCTCGAAACGGCGCACGCCATCGCGCAAGTGATCAAGATGGCGCCGGCTCTCCCGCGCGACCACCTCATCATCGTGAGCTGCTCCGGCCGGGGGGACAAAGATGTCTCCCAAGCCGCCGCACATTTCGGTTTGTAAACGCCGCTCCTCGACTTCGGGCGGAATCGCAACACAGTAGCGCGATGCGTTCGATGACCGGTTACGGCCGCGGCGAAGTGGACCACGCCGGCGCGAAATTTCGCGTGGAGCTGAATTCCGTGAACCGGAAGCAGAGCGACATCGTGATCAATCTCCCGCGCGAACTCGCCGAGCTGGAGCCGCGCATTCGGCAGGCGATCAACGAGAAGCTCTCGCGCGGACGCACGAGCGCAATTGTTTCGCACGAAAACGGCGCGGCCGGCGTCGGCCAGCTTGCCCTGGACACTTCGCTCGCCCGCTCCTACCACAAGGCAATGCGCGCGCTGCAGAAAGAGTTAAAGGTGCCGGGCGAGATCAGCATCGGCACGATCCTGCAGGCGCCGGGCGTGCTGCGTTTTTCGGAAAATAGCGTGGACGCTGCAGAATCCTGGAGCTCGATCGAAAAGGCGCTCCAGCTCGCGCTGGCGGAGTTGATCGCGATGCGTGAGCGCGAAGGCCAACATCTGGCGAAGGATCTGACGCAACGGCTGAAAGTGATGCGCGGCGAGATCAAACAAGTGCGCACGCTCTTTCCCGAGGTGGTGAAGAAATACCGCGCTGCGTTGCAGGGGCGCATCCGCCAAGCGCGCATCGAGATTGCATCGGACGACGACCGTTTGCTGAAGGAGGTCGCGCTCTTTGCCGATCGCTCCGATGTGTCCGAAGAGCTCACGCGGCTCGAGAGCCATCTCGCGCAATTTGCCGATCAGCTGCGCAAAGATGAGCCGGTCGGCCGGACCCTCGAATTCATCACCCAGGAAATCGCGCGCGAGCTAAATACCCTGGGCGCAAAGGCGAACGACGCGGCCATCTCCAGACACGTGGTGGCCTGCAAAGCAGAGCTGGAAAAAGTCCGCGAACAAATCCAGAACCTTGAGTAAGCAATTCACCCGCAGCGGCATCCTGTTTGTCGTCTCCGCACCTTCCGGTGCCGGCAAGACGACGCTCTGCGACGCCCTGCGCCAGACCCCGGATTTCGTTTACGCGGTCTCCTGCACGACGCGCAAGCCGCGCGCGGGTGAGATCGAAGGCGAGGATTATCATTTTTTCTCCGAAGCCGATTTTTTGCAGCGCATCGCGGAGGATGAATTTCTCGAATACGCGCAGGTCCATGAACATTACTACGGGACTTTGCGCGGGCCAATTTGCAGCGATCTGGAGAATGGAGTCGACGTTTTGATCGACGTCGATACGCAGGGCGCAGCCTCGATCCGCAACTACAAAGATGCGTTCATCCGCCACTCGCTCTGCGATGTTTTCATCATGCCGCCCGATCTCGAGGAACTCCGCCGCCGTCTCACAAAGCGCGGCACGGAAACCGAGCTGCAGATCGATTTGCGCCTCGCGAACGCGGCGCGAGAAATGGAACTGTGGCGGGATTACCGCTACACCATTATCAGCAAATCGATGGAGGAGGATCTGCTGAAGTTCCGCCAGATCATGGGTGCGGAGCGCTACCTCAGTCGCAGGCTCGCCCTCACTTAGAATGAAAACGGAAACATCCCGAACGACTGCGGCGCGGAAGACAGTGGTGCTCGGCGTCACCGGCTCGATCGCAGCCTACAAATCGGCCGAGCTCGCCAGCCTGCTCGTGAAGCAGGGACACACGGTTTTCGTGGTCATGACGCCGGATGCGACGGAGTTCATCGCGCCCTTGACCCTGCAGACGCTCTCGAAGAATCCGGTCATGACCAGTTTCTACGATGAGAAGGACAACTGGCGGCCCGGTCACATCCAGCTCGCCGATCAAGCGAACCTGCTGCTGATCGCGCCGGCCACGGCACACGTTCTTGCCGAGCTCGCACATGGGCTCGCGGGGCACCCGCTGGCCGCGATTGCACTCGCCACCCGCGCTCCGCTGCTCCTGGCCCCGGCGATGAATGGAAAGATGTGGGAACATCCGGCCACGCAGGAGAATGCCGCGACCCTGAAAGCGCGCGGCGCGGAATTCATTGGACCGGAAGCGGGGATGCTGGCGTGCGGCTATGAAGGCGTCGGCCGTTTGTGGAAAGTGGATGACATCGCGTTCCGCGCGGAGTTCCTGCTGCGCGCGCCAGACAATTTGATCGCGTGAAGGTCCTGATCACGGCTGGTCCCACGCGCGAGCCGCTCGATCCCGTTCGTTACATCAGCAATCGCTCGTCCGGCAAGATGGGCTACGCCCTGGCGGAGGCCGCACTCGAATTCGGCCATGACGTGACGCTCATTTCCGGGCCAACTGCGCTCGCGTGTCCGCCGGGCGCGGCTTTCGTTGCGATCACCACCAGTGACGAGCTTTACGCAGCAGTGCACGAGCACACGCCGGCCTGCGATCTGCTCGTGATGTGCGCGGCGGTTTCCGATTACAAACCGGCCACAGTCGCCGCGCAGAAAATGGAAAAAAAGAGCGGCGAGTTCACCCTGCGCCTAACGAAGACGCGCGATATTCTCGCATCCCTGCCGCGTGAGAACCGTTCCTTTTTCGTGGTCGGATTCGCTGCCCAAACCCACGACCTCGCGATTCACGCGCAACGCAAACTGCTCGCAAAAAATTGCGACATGATCGTGGCGAACGACGTCAGTCGCGCCGACTCGGGAATGGAATGCGACGAAAACGAAGTCACGATTTTCTTGCGCGACGGCAAGCGGCAGACGATTTCCCGCGCACCGAAAATAGTGATCGCGCGCGAGATTATGAAAATAGTTTTCAATCAGACGCAAAAAAGTTTGACAAAAAAATCGTGATGCTTAGTGACATGCGTTGTGAACTTATTCACAAAGTTGTTCACACCTACCGCATCTGCGGATTGAAAGGGGGGATACACGATGCCAGCAAAGAAAAAAGCAGCTTCCAAAAAGTCTAGCGCCAAAGCTCCTGCGAAGAAAAAAGCAGCCAGCAGCAAAAAGAGCAGCGCGAAAAAGACCGCCAAGAAAAAATAGCTAGGCGCGGTCTAGCAGAACCGGATTTCGTCCGGTTCTAAACCAAGAAATCAACCCGGGGGGAGATTCATTTCTTCCCCCGGTTTTTTTGTTTTGGGGGCGTGCACGTTCGTCGCACGCGGGAGCCGCTTTGTGAATCACGAGTGACGGCGACGCGCCTGCAGAAAAGCGGCGGAATACCGCCGCACTCCAAGACGCTGACGCGACTGCAGCGCGCTGTTGGTCGCTTGGGTTTTGGAGCGCGGCGGTATTGCGCCGCTTTCGCCGCGCGTGCGAAAAGAAGATTTGGCGTGCAGAATCCGCGCTCCTATTAGTCTCCCCGCATGAGTGAATTCCTGGATGCGGCGCTCGAAGCGGCGCAGGCTGCCGGACGATTGCTGCGCGACAACTTCGGGCAGCCGCTGCTCGTGAACTCGGCGGAGAAACACGACATCAAACTCGAGATCGACGTGCGCACGCAGGAGTTGATTACGAAGCTGCTCCTGGAGAGATTTCCGCACCATGCGCTCTATGGCGAGGAAGGCATCGTGGGTGATCAGGCGGCGGAGTTTCAATGGGTGGTCGATCCGCTCGATGGAACGGTCAATTATTTCTACGGCATTCCGCACTTCTGCACTTCGATCGCATTGCGGGAGCGCGGCGCGATCATCGTCGGCGTAATCTACGATCCGACACGCGAAGAAATTTGGACGGCGGAACGAGGCGCGAAGCCGACGTTAAACGGGCGCGAAATCCGCGTCAGCCAACGCGCCGAACTGGCGGAAGCAGTGCTCTCGGTGGGGCTCTCAAAAACCGGCGCGACGATTGAAGCAGGCATCCCGTTGCTGCACGACATGGTCCACCGCGCGCGCAAGTGCCGGCTCATGGGCAGCGCCGCGCTGGACATGGCCTACGTGGCGTGCGGGCGCTTCGACGCTTACATCGAGCAGGGCGTGAGTTTGTGGGATGTGGCCGCTGGTTATCTGCTGGTCGAGACGGCGGGCGGTCGGGTCGAGATGATGGCGCGACCGGAAGCGAAAGATAAATACCGCGTCGTAGCCTCGAACGGGTTGCTGGATTTGAAATTGTGAGCATGACCTGCTGCGGCATCGGCTACGACGCGCATCGCCTCGTCGAGGGGCGGAAGCTCGTGCTCGGCGGCGTGGAAATTCCACATCACCTCGGCCTCGAAGGACATTCGGATGCCGACGTCCTCTGCCACGCGATCGCCGATGCGCTGCTCGGCGCGATCGGCGCGGACGACATTGGTCACCATTTCCCAAATGATGATGAGAGCATCCGCGGCATCAGCAGTCTCGCGATCCTGGCGCGGGTGCGGGAGCTGCTCGCCAAGGAGGGAGCGAGGGTGATCAACGTCGACGCGACTCTGATTGCGGAAGCGCCGAAGATCGCGCCGCACCTCCCCGCGATGCGGGAGAAGATTGCGCAGGCGCTGCAATTGGACACGAAACGCGTCGGTCTCAAGGCGACCACGAACGAGGGACTCGGCACGATCGGCCGTGGTGAAGGGATGGCGGCGATGGCCGTGGCCAGCGTGGAACAGGGCTAATGGCGCTCCGCTTCTTCAACACCTACTCGCGGGAGCTGGAGGAATTCCGGCCTCTCGATCCGGCCGGGCGCGCGGTGAAGATGTACACCTGCGGACCGACCGTTTACAGTTTTGCGCACATCGGGAATTTCCGCGCCTATCTCTTCGAGGATTTGCTGCAGCGACATCTGGAGTTGCGTGGCTACGCCGTGCAGCGGGTGATGAACATTACGGACGTCGACGACAAGACGATCCGCGGCTGCCAGGCGGCCGGAGTGCCGCTGGCGCAATTTACCCAGCCGTTCAAAGATGCGTTCTTCGCCGATCTCGAGACCCTGCGGATCGAACCCGCGGCGGCCTACCCGGCGGCCACGGACGCGCCGCAGATCGCGGCCATGATCGAGATGATTCGCATCCTGATCGCGCGGGACCTCGCATACCAGGCCGAGGACAAGTCCGTTTATTATCGGATCAAAAACTTCCCGGAATACGGCAAGCTGGCCCACTTCAACCTCGACGAACTGCAATCGACCGGCCGGGTCAAGAACGACGAGTACGAAAAGGAAAGTATCGGCGACTTCGCGCTTTGGAAGGCGTGGGACGAAGCGGATGGGCCCGTGCGATGGGAAAGCCCGTGGGGACCGGGGCGGCCGGGCTGGCATATCGAATGCAGCGCCATGGCCACGCAATTGTTAGGCGAGCAGCTCGATCTCCACTGCGGCGGAGTGGACAACATCTTCCCGCATCACGAGGCGGAGATTGCGCAGACCGAAGGCTGCACCGGGAAGCCGTTCGTGCGCTACTGGCTGCATTGCGCGCACCTCCTGGTCGAGGGGCAGAAAATGTCGAAGTCGCTCGGCAACTTCTATTCCCTGCGCGCTGTGCTGGCGCGCGGGTATAGCGGACGCGAGGTGCGCTACGCCTTGCTCCGGGTCCACTACCGGGCGCAGCTGAATTTCACCTGGGAAGGAATGGATGAGGCGCGGACGGCGCTGGCGCGGATCGATCAGTGGGTGGCGCGGCTGAGCGAAACCGCGGGTGAACATCCCGCTTCCGGCGATCATTTTCCGACGGATTTTGCCGACGCACTGGACGACGATCTCAACATCTCGGCGGCACTGGGCATCCTGTTTGACAGAATCCGCGAAACGAATCGTGCGCTCGACCAGGGGACGCTCACACCGGAGGCGGCGGCTGGCTGGCTGGCATGGTGGCGCGGCGTCGACCGCGTGCTGGCGCTCACCGCGTCTCGGGACGGGCCGCCGCCAGAAATCGCCGCGTTGGGCGAAGCGCGGGCGCAGGCGAGGCTTGCCAGAGAGTGGCAGAAAAGTGATGAATTGCGCGATCAGATGGCGGCTCTCGGTTGGACCGTCCGCGACACGAAAGACGGGCAAAAAATCACGCCACGCGCCGGCCCCTAAAGTCCATGTTCCAGCCCGAAGAATACCTCACGCTGAGCCACACCAGCCACCCGAAGCTGTTCGAGAACCAGAAGTTTGTGTGGGACGCGCTCAAGCAGATCGCGAGCTATCTGCAGTTCCGCCTGCAGCCGGCGGTGCTGGGTCAACTGGTTGGCAAACCGTTCATCAGCAATGCGGTTTTCATCGGCGCCGGGACGGTGGTCGAGCAGGGAGCAGTCTTGAAGGGCCCGGCCTGGATCGGCGAGAACTGCCACATCCGCAGCGGCTGTTATGTGCGGGAAAACGTAATTGCAGGCGATGGCGTGGTGATGGGCAATTCATGCGAGTTCAAGAACTGCATCCTCTTCGACGAGGTGCAGGTGCCGCATTTTAATTACGTGGGCGACTCGGTTCTGGGTTACCGCGCGCATCTTGGCGCGGGAGTGATTCTGTCGAACGTGAAGCTGGATCATCGAGAAATTCACGTCACGGCGGCGGATGGGAACATCGCGACCGGCTTGAAAAAATTTGGCGCGATCGTTGGCGACCGGACGGAGATCGGTTGCAATGCGGTGATCAACCCCGGGACGGTGCTCGGGCGCGATTGCGTGATCTATCCCTGCACCAACTTCCGCGGCGTGCTGCCGAGCGCGAGCGTCGTCAAAATTCGGCAGAACGTGCAGGTGTTCCCGCGGCGGGATGCACCTCCGGCAGCGCCGTAGTCTGCCTAGAGCGTTTCCACCACGAGCGGCGGCTTCTTTTTGATCCAGCCCACGTCGTAGAGCTTGCGCGCGAACCAGGCGGTCTGTCGCGCATCGAAAACCTCCTGCGCTGTGCGCAGCCATTTATCGCCTGCGGAACGGTTGCCGTGCGCATAAGACCAGGCTGCCTGGCCATAGTAATACGCCGGGCTTTCGGTGGGAAACGGAAGGCGCTCGAGGGCGGCACTGGCGGCGGCTTCATCTTTCCCGGCGATGGAGGCGAGGAGCGCGCCAAAGCGCAGCTGCTCGTGCGCGATGAGGACGTTCGTTTCCTCCATCACCTCAAAATACCGCGCGCGCGCCTCTTCCCATTTGCCCTGCCGCAAAAGCAGGTCGGCACCGTGGAGCCGGGGCGATAAGAATGATGGAGCCGTGGCATGCGCCATCTCGAAGGCGGCGGCGGCTTCGCTCCATTTTTGTTGCTCGAGATAAATGCTGCCGCGTAGATCCTGCGCGGGCGCTTTCCAATTTTCGGATTTCTCTGCGGCCTCTAAAGCGGCGAGGGCGGCGTCGAACTTTCCGGCCTCAAATTCACGCGTCGCGATCGCCATCGGGTCAGTCCAGCCGCTGTTCAATCCGTCCGCCGCGAAGGAGATCTGCGCCCCCAGGAGGAAGAGCGCGGCTAGAAGGCGCGATCGGTTCCTGAAGCGGAAGAAGCCGGGCTCGGCAGCCGCTGGCGGATGGGCAGGGATTCGAACCCTGGTTGCCTTGCGGCAAACACGCTTTCCAGGCGTGCGCATTAGACCACTCTGCCACCCATCCATTTTAATCGTGCTCCTCCTCATAATCCATAATCCTGCTCGTGCTCCGAGCGCCCTCACACGATGAAAGGACCGCCGCGGCTCAAAGTTGGAGGCGGTGAAACAACTCGTCGAGCGGCAGTTGCAGCGCGATATAAAATTCGCCGAAATCGCCGTACTCCGCGCTCACCGGATCGAAGCGCATCTGGTAAACGATCGACTTGATCTGGAAAGTGTCGCGCGCGAAAAGCGTCACGCCCCATTCCGCATCATCGAGGCCGGTCGAGCCGGAGATCAGCTGCTTCACGTTTCCGGCGTATTGCCGGCCGATCGCGCCGTGGCCGAGCATCAGCTTGCGCCGATCCTCGAAGGGCAGCGCATACCAATTGCGCTCTTCGCCGCGGCGCTTGCTCATATTATAGAAGGAAACCACCGGCCAATCGGGCAGCGTGGGGTAAACGCGTTCGTGGCGGTAATGCTTCATCCGCTCGTCGAAAGCGGCCAGCGCTTTCTCGAATTCGTCGGAGCCGGGCGCGACGTTCTGTTCGTTCTCCAGCATCGCCGCATACTCGTCCGCGCTGGTGGTGTACTCGCTCTCCTCCGTCAGCGAGAGATAGCTGTAGACTGGCATGAGCACATCCGCACCGAGCGCGAGGCCGAGCTGTTTCTCGATCCGATTTGCGACGTGCAGATCGGGCGTGATGAGCATGAACGCCATATCCGCCTTCGGTGTCACGACGCTCAGAGTCAGGAGCTGTGTGTCTGGCAGCGCCCGCACTTCCTGCACCAGCTCCGCCAGCCGCGTCTTGGCCTCGCGCTGCTCATCCGGGGCCAGCAGCTGCCACTGACCGTACTCGATGCGGTAGAACAGGTGCAGGCAATGCCAGCCTTGGGCGGGGATCACGCCGGCGTTTGTCTCACTCATCGTGCGGCCAGTCTCGCAGCCGCCTCGTGAGGGTCAAGCATCGCCGCATCGCACACCCGCTACGGCGCCGTCGTTGCCATGCGCGGGAGGTGTTCCAGGCAGTACTCCTCGCCATCACGCGAGACACGAAACTCAAGGTTCGGATTGCTCGCCTCGGTGGCGTCGCAAGTCGCACAGCGATGCAGCGGCTCGCTCTCGGAGCGTGATTGCACCTCGAAACGCTGACGTCGCGAACCGACCTCCTGGCGATTTCGCGCCCGCTGGAAAAACGCCGGGCCGAAGAAGATGAAGTAATTCGCCAGACTGAGCAGGATCGCGCCGCGCTCCAGGTTCGAGCTCCCGACAAAGCCAAACACCAGCAGCCCGGCAGAAATCCAGGCGAGCCATTTCACCTTCATCGGCAGGATGAAAAAGACGTAGATCACATCGTCGGGATGGAACCACGCGAAGGCGAAAAAGAGCGACGCTGCGAGCAGCGCGTTCGTCGCTTCCACCCGAAAGAGAAACGCGGCCGCCGTCGTGCCGAGCATTCCCACGAGACAATAGAGCGTCAGCCGAAAGGCTCCCCACGACTGCTCCAGGCGTTCGCCGATCCACCAGAGAAACATCAAGGCCATCACCACCCAGAGCGGCGAAAGGAGCGAGCCGGGCCGCGCGGCGGAGACCGGCAGAAACACGTACGTGAAAAGCCGCCACACTTCGCCCCGCCGGACGGCCGAGGGATCAAGATGCAAAATGCCGAGGAACTGCGGGTTCAGGTACGTGAGCAGGTAAACCAGCGCGGTGAAGCCCACCACCACCTTGATCAGCCCCGGCACGGCGATCCAGCCAATCCGGCGCTCCAGTTTATCCAGCAGCGTCATCCATAGTCATCGTAACCGCACGGCGATGTGGCCCCACGCCCGCCGCCGCCCGATTGACGCGCCGAAACCCGCCGCCTAGCTTCGCCCCCGTGAGCGACGCCGACTCGAAGACCACGCCACTTTACGAAGAACACCGGCGCGCCGGCGCAAAGATCATACCCTTCGGCGGTTGGCTCATGCCGGTGCAATACACCAGCATCAGCGATGAACACCAGGCTGTGCGAAATAACGTCGGCGTCTTCGACATTTCGCACATGGGGCAGCTGATCGCCTCCGGCGCACGCGCCGCCGAGTGGCTCAACCGCATGCTCACGAACAACGTCGAGAAGCTCGAAGTCGGCAGCGGCCAATACACATTTTTGTTGAACGAAAACGGCGGCATCATCGACGACCTGATCGTTTATCGCATCAAGCCCGCGGAGTATCTGCTCGTCGTGAACGCCTCGCGCACGGATGAAGACAGCGCGTGGCTGCGGGCGCACACCTTGCCGGAAGTGGAACTGCAGAATCGCAGCGCCGACTACGCCGGCCTCGCGATTCAAGGCCCGCGTGTCACGGAATTGTTCAAGGCCATCATAGGCGCGGAGTTCGAACTGCCGCCGCGCAACACCATCATCGAGGTCAAGTTCGACGGCCGCCCGCTCGCGATCGCCCGCACCGGCTACACCGGCGAAGACGGCGTCGAAGTTTTCTTCGCCTCCGAGTATGCGCCCACCTTCTGGAGCACCGTCCTCGAGAAAGGCGAGCCGCTCGGAATCCGGCCCTGCGGCCTCGGCGCGCGCGACACGCTCCGCCTCGAAATGTGTTATCCGCTGAACGGTAACGACCTGACGCCTGAACACACTCCGCTCGAAGCCGGGCTCGGCTTTTTCGTCGATCTCGGGAAGCCGAACTTCACCGGCCGTGAGGTGCTCGCGCAGTCGAAAGAACAAGGCCTGAAGCGGCGGCTTGCCCCCTTCCGCATGGTCGGCAAAACGCCGCCACCGCGTCCGCATTACGCCGTCTTCCGCGGCGAGGAACGCCTCGGGGAAGTCAACAGCGGCACCCTCTCCCCCAGCCTCGGCTACGGGATCGGCATGGCCTACCTGCCCGCCGAGCACGCGAAGATCGGCACCGAGCTGCAGATCGAGATCCGCGGCCAGAAATTTCCTGCTGTCATCGAGAAAAAACCCCTCTACAAAAAGGCATGAGCAACGTTCCCGACGATCTTTACTACACCGAGTCGCACGAGTGGGTCCGCGTGGAAGGCGAGAACGCGCGCGTCGGCATCACCGACCACGCCCAGGCGGAGCTCACCGACGTGGTCTTCGTCGAGCCGCCGAAAATCGGCACACAGCTGGACGCGCGTGCGAACGCGGCCGTGGTCGAGTCGGTCAAAGCGGCGAGCGACATCTACGCGCCGGTCAAAGGCGAAGTCATCGAAATAAACGAAGCGCTCTCCAGCAACCCCGCGCTCGTGAACACCGATCCCTTCGGCGAAGGCTGGATCTTCGTCTTGAAGATGGCGTCGCCCGACGACGTGAAACAGCTCAAAGACGCCGCCGCCTACCGACAGGCCGTCGGCTGACGAGCCGCTAGCCGCGGAGCACGGCCGTCCCGGCTGTGCGGCCGACGGGCGTCTCGCCTGTCGGATAACACGCGGCCGCAGCATCAGCACTTCTGAGTTGCGGCAAAGGCGTTGACGCGGCGGCGGACGCGAAAGTATTCGCGTAAGGTGTGAGCAATGACGTGCAGCTTCGCGCCCGTGGGCGTGCCAAACGCGCGCGGATAATGCGAGACGGGCAGTTCACAAAATCTCCAGTCGGCGCGCGCGGCCAACGCCAGGAGCTCGGTGTTGATCATCGCGCCGTCGGATGACAACGGCAGAGCGTCCAGTCGCTCGCGCCGGAAGAGCTTATAAGCGCAATTGATATCGCGCACCCGCACCTGCAGGAGGCGGCGCGCGAGCCAATTACCGATCGCGGAGTTGACCGTGCGCAGCGGCGGATCCTTTCGTGCGGCGCGATAGCCGATCACCATCTCCCGCCCTTCGATCTGTGCGAGGAACGGCCGCAGATCGCGGAAGCGAAACTGCCCGTCCGCATCGGTGAAGAAGACGAGTTCGTGACGCGCCGCCTCGAATCCGGTGCGGAGCGCGGCACCGTAGCCGCGGTTGCGCGCGTGGCGCACGCATCCGATGCGACGATCCTGCGCGGCCAGTTGCGCGCAGAGTGCTGGCGTCGCATCACTGCTGCCGTCATCCACGGTCACGATCTCGAACTCGATTCCGATCTGGTCGAGCGTGCTGACCGCATCGGCGATCGTTCCGGCGAGATTTTCCGCCTCGTTAAAGGCGGGAAGGACGACAGAGAGCGAGCGAGCGGTCATAACCATGAACAATCGACCGGCGTGCTAATTCATAAATAGCCGCAGACGAAAGCTTGCCCTACCAAGCGGCATCCCACCGGTAAAGCAGATCCCACAGCGCTGGCTTTGTCTGCCCTGCGGTTATTTTCCCAGCTCGTAGAGATACTCGACGAACGACATCGTCGCGCCATCGAAGCCCTGCAACTTCGGGTTGCTCGACTCGATGATGTAATACTCATCCGGCGCGTGCGCACCGCTACCGTGTCCGAGCCCGAAATGCCCGGATGCGAGGCTGAGCGGCGGATTCGTGAAGACGTAACCGGGATACGAGCCCGCATTCCACGGCCATAAAATGGGATCGATGCCCGCGGCTTGCAGGACCGCCTCTTGTGCTTGAATAAGCGGCGCACTTGCCGGTGTCGTCGTCGGATCGTAGCCGCCGCTCATGTTCACCTCGATGTCGCCGAATCCGCGCTTCGCCAGATGCGCTTTCAAGGCCGCGAGCGCGGCGTCTGCTTTCATCCCGGGAACCAGCCGCAGGTCGAGCTTCGCTTCCGCGCGATGCGGCAGCACCGTCTTCCCGCCGGGTCCGGTGTAGCCGGCGACGAGACCTTCGATGTTCACCGTCGGCTGGCCTTCGAGGCGCTCCTGCGCCTGCGCCCACGGCAGATCGCCGATCCAATTCTTCACCCCGAGCTGCTCTTTCATCTTCGCTTCGCTGCGCTGGGCCGAAGCGTCCGCGATCAGCTTCTTCTCATCCGCGCTCAGCGGGCGCGGCTTGGGATAATTTTCGATCATGATCTCGTTGCCATCATCGGACACGAGCGTGTCGAGGGCCTTGACCAAATGCCAGACGGGCGAATCCACCATCGCTTTGAGCGAGGAGTGAATATCTTTCGCCGGTCCGCGGCCCCACTTTTCCCCATCGACAATTAACTGCACCTCGATCACGCCTTTCGCGCCCAGGCTCACCGCAACCACGCCATCGCGATCCTGCATCGCCGAGGGCATGAAAACGCCTGTGCATTTCTTCAACGCCGCTTCCACTTCCGGCTGGTGCACGATCTGCCCGATGTGCGGCGAGCCAATCTCCTCCTCGCCTTCCGCCACGAGCACGAGGTTCACCGGCATCTTCCGGTTCGCGCCGTTGATCGCATGCAGCGCGGCGAGGAACGCCGCCTCCGGGCCCTTCTGGTTCACCGCGCCGCGACCGAGGATCGCCTTGCCGAGGCCCGGCTTCTCCACAATCTCCGCGCTGAGCGGCGGCGCCATTTTCCATTCCGCGGGATCGAACTGCTTCACGTCATACATGAAGTAGAGACCGACCGTGTTCTTCGCGCCCGCATCGAGCGTCGCGAACACACCCGGCTTGCCCTCCGTCTGGATGATCTTGACCTCCTGGAAGCCCGCGCCTTTCGCCAGCTGCGCCATGAATTCCGCACCCTCCTTCGAATTCAAATCCTCCGCCGCGATCGACGGCAGCTTGATCCAATCCTGCAGCCGCTGAACCGCCTCATCGTGCCGCTTGGTTACTTCCGCCTTGACCGGCACGAGGTCGCTCTCTGCTGCCGACAACACCCCGGCATTGGAAAAAAGGATGAATGCTGTCAGCGCGCAGAGGGAAGATGTGGTGCGATTCATGTGATAGTTATGCGCAAGTGGTCGCACGATTGCAATGGAGAAGCCGTCGGTGCGCACGGCGGAATCTCATCCGCAACCCAGCGAAGACTGAATGCAGATCCGGCTCCTGAAAACGGCTTGGCTCCGCATCGGAAGGGGCGTCTCCCTGCTCGCATTCGCGCGAGCTGGTCGCCTCGGCGGCCCCAAGTCTCCGAAAGTATCCGCTGCGCTGAGGGCGACGGTCGCTTATGCTAGTCCGCCTCCGGCAGGCAGCTGATGACACCTCTAGTCGAAGAAATCGAGACCTACGCGCAGGACATTGTGGACACTGTCCGCGAGCCGCTCTTGATGCTCGACACGACCCTGCGCGTGCGGAGCGCGAACCGCGCTTTCTACCAGACTTTTCAGGTTTCGCCGGATGAGACGGAGAACCGCCTGATCTACGAGTTGGGCAACGGGCAGTGGGACATCCCCGCGCTTCGGATCCTGCTGGAGGATGTCATTCCGACGAGCTCCGTCTTCAATGATTTCGAGTTCGAGCATACCTTCCCGCGCATCGGTCGGCGCGTCATGTTGCTAAACGGTCGGAAGCTGCGCGCGGGTAGTCACGCCGAGCTCTTGGTGCTCGCGATGGAAGATGTGACGGAGCGGCGACGATCGGAAGCGGATCTAAAGGCGATCGAGACTTACGCGCAGAACATCGTCGATACGGTGCGCGAGCCGCTCTTGATCCTCGATGGAACCTTGCGGGTGCGATCGGGTAACCGCGCGTTCTACCAGACCTTCCAGGTTTCGCTCGAGGAAACGGAGAACCGGCTGATCTACGAGCTGGGTAATGGACAGTGGGATATTCCGGCTTTGCGGACCTTACTCGAGGACATTGTGCCGAAAAGCTCCGTCTTCAACGACTTCGAGTTGGAGCATGACTTCCCCACGCTGGGGCGGCGCGTGATGTTGCTGAACGCGCGCAAACTCCAGGCCGGCCACCACGGAGAGTTGCTCGTGTTGGCGATGGAAGACGTGACCGAGCGGCGCCGCGCGGAGGAACAGGTGGCGAAAGCGAAGGAAGCTGCCGAGACAGCGAACAAAACCAAGAGCCTGTTTCTCGCAAATATGAGCCACGAGCTCCGAACGCCGCTCAACGCCATCCTTGGTTACTCGGAGATGCTGCAAGAAGAGGCCGCCGACCGGCAGCTGGAGGACGGGTTCGGCTCCGACCTCCAAAAAATCAATGGCGCCGGCAAGCATCTGCTCGCGCTGATTAACGACATTCTCGACCTCTCGAAAATCGAAGCCGGCAAGATGGAGCTGTTTCTCGAAGACTTCGGGGTCGGCGAGTTAATTGGCGAGATCGCTTCCACCATTCGACCGCTCGTCGAGAAGAACGCTAATACGCTGCACATCGAGTGCGCACCTGATCTGGGCGTGATGCAGGCCGACCAGATCAAGGTGCGCCAGGGGCTGTTCAATCTGCTCTCGAACGCGGTCAAGTTTACCCAGGAAGGCGACGTGACTCTGAAGGCGACGCGCGAGCGCATGAACGGCAGCGACTGGATCGTGTTCCGGGTGACCGACACGGGGATCGGGTTGAGCGCGGAACAAATCGTGAAGCTCTTCCAGGATTTCACCCAGGCCGATGCCTCGACCACGCGGAAGTTTGGCGGGACGGGTCTCGGGCTGGCCCTCACCCGGCGCTTTTGTCAGATGATGGGAGGCGACGTGACCGTCCACAGCGTCGCCGGGGAAGGGAGCGTCTTCACGATCAAGCTGCCGGCGGTGGTGCACCAGGCGAAGCCTGAAGCGGCGGCGAGGGTCGGCCGCCGCGCTGCGCTTAAGAGCGCGGGCGTTGACGGCGAGAGTGCGGACCCGTTACCTCCGAACGCGACCTATGTCCTGGTGATTGATGACGATCCGGTGCAACGCGAACTGATCGAGCGGTTCCTGAGCAAGGAAGGCTTCACCGTTCGTTGCGCGGCGAGTGGTGAAGCGGGCCTGCGCCTGGCGCGCCAATCGCGTCCGGTCGCGATCACGCTCGACGTCATGATGCCAGAGATGGACGGCTGGAGCGTGCTCGGAGAGCTAAAGTCTGACGCGGAATTGCGCGACGTGCCCGTGATCATGCTCACGATGGTCGACGATCCGGAACGCGGATTCAGCCTCGGGGCGGCCGACTACGCGACCAAGCCAGTCGATCGCGCGCGCCTTTCTCAGATCCTGAAAAAGTACACCTGTGCAAACCCGCCGTGCCCGGTTCTGCTCGTGGAAGACGATCCCGCGACCCGCGCCGTCACTCGGAACATCCTGGAGAAGGAAGGCTGGAAAGTCAGCGAGGCCGAAAACGGAAAGGTGGCGTTGCAGAAAATGGAGGAGGAACGTCCGACCCTTATTCTGCTCGACCTGATGATGCCGGAAATGGACGGCTTCGAGTTCGCTGATTGCGTGCGCCAGCACCCCGAATGGCGCTCGATTCCGATTGTTGTTCTGACGGCGAAAGACCTCACCGCCGACGATCGCCGGCGACTTGACGGATCGGTGGAGACGATCCTCCAGAAGAGGAGCGATTCGCGCGAGGCGCTGCTCACGCAGGTGCGAGATTTGGTCGCGAGCTGCGCTACCTGCTGACGGGAGAGCGTGATTATGCCCAGGATATTGCTCGTCGAAGACAATGAGATGAATCGCGACATGCTTTCGCGGCGGCTGCAACGCAGAGGCTACGAAGTCTTGCTCGCGGTCGACGGGCCGAGCGGCGTCGAGATGGCTCAGAGTCAGTCACCAGATCTGGTCTTGATGGACATGAGCCTTCCGGTGCTCGACGGCTGGGAAGCGACCCGTCGCCTGAAGGCGAATCCGGCTACGCGCTCCATTCCAGTGATCGCGCTCACCGCGCATGCGATGTCGAGCGACCACGATAAAGCGCTCGAAGCAGGCTGCGACGACTACGATACCAAACCCGTCGAACTCCCACGTCTGCTCAGCAAGATCGAGACCCTCTTGAGCGGCGGCGGAAGCCCGATCGCGGCACCATCGGCATCGTGAGCGAACCCCAAACCCCGCGCCGCCACGCGCCCCCGCACGCGCTTCCTTCCTCGCTGCTCCACGACCTGCGCACGCCGCTCAACCACATCATCGGCTTCTCCGAGATACTACTCGATCAGGCGGACAAGAATCTCGTTCCGGACCTGCAAAAGATCCACGCCGCCGGCCGGCAACTGTTATCGCTCATCGACGAGAACTTCCATTTGGCCGGCTCCAGCGCCACGCCCGCAGCGAGCGCTCCGCAGGGAACGTCAACGGACGAGCCAGCCGCCGAAGGAGGTGCGAACAACCCTGCGGCAGGTCAACTGGCCTCGGGCGCGGCGAAGGGATTCGTCCTCGTGGTCGACGACATCGAAGCCAATCGCGACGTGCTCTCGCGTCATTTGAAGCGGCAGGGTTACCAAGTCGCGACCGCGGCGGATGGACGACAGGCCTTAGAGAAGCTGCGGGCGGAGACCTTCGACCTCGTGCTGCTCGACGTCATGATGCCGGAAATGGACGGCTACGAAGTGCTGCAGGGCCTCAAGGCCGACCACACCTTGCGCCACCTCCCGGTCATCATGATCTCCGCCCTCAGCGAACTCGAGTCGGTCGTGCGCTGCATCGAGTGGGGCGCGGAGGATTATCTCTCGAAGCCGTTCGATCCCACGCTCCTCAAAGCGCGCCTCGGCGCCTGCCTCGAAAAAAAGCGCGCCCGCGACAGTGAGCAGGCACTCGACGTCGCCTTGCACGCGCAGAACCGGGCCATGGCCACGTGGCGGAAAGCGCAGGAAGCCGATCTCGCCATCGCCCG
>JBPCMX010000016.1:0-110233 GCA_051001855.1 Chthoniobacterales bacterium | reverse complement strand
GGAGTTGTTGCTGAAGGAGTGCGAGACCGATGCGCAGTGTCACGAGGCGTTCCCGCAAATTCGGCAAGATTGGCAGAACGTGCTCGCGCAACTCGAGCGCGAGCCGGCGCGCGTGGAGTATTCGCCTCCGGATAGAAGCGCGCCGGTGACGGTGGAGATTCAGCGGGACGTCTTCGCCGAAAAAGTGCGCATGATGATGTACGGCGAGGAGAAAGCGCGCCGCATTCCGTTCATCGTGCACCACGCGGCGACAGGCGATTTTGCGCCCTTCCTGCAGGAGGCGATCAAGCCGTCCATCCCAGATTTCATCGCCGATGGAATGTATCTCTCCGTGACCTGCGCGGAGGATGTGCCGTTCATCGACCAAGCCGAGGCGGCGAAGTTGAATGCCGGCAATCCGTTTGGAAATTATCGCGTCTTCCAGCAAACCCGCGCCTGCGGACTCTGGCCGCGTGGCATGGTTGCGCCCGATTTTCAGGAGCCGGTTTCGTCGACTGTTCCGGTGCTGATTTTCTCTGGTTACATGGACCCGATCACACCGCCGGAGCGCGGTGAGGAAGTGGCGAAGCAGCTGCCGAATAGCCGGCACGTCATCATCCCGCATGGAGGTCACGGCCTGGAGGGGCTGACGTCGCCGGATTGTGCAGACCGGCTCATCATCGAATTTATGCACCGCGGTGATGTGGAATCTCTCGGTACAAGTTGCGTCGAAACGATGGCGCCACCGCCATTTGCGACGAAGTAAACACGGCGGGCGCTGACACAGCAGCGGTTGCTTGAGGCAGGCCACGTTCATTGTGCCCCATGCAAAAGATAACGCCATTTCTTTGGTTTGATGGGCCGGCGGCGGAGGGGTTGCAATTGCCAAACTCGGAATGCGGATTGCGGAAGTGGGCCCGGCTTTCCTTTTACCAACGCCGTCTCACTGGTGGTGAACTGCGACTCGCAGGAGGAGATCGATTACTACTGGGAGAAGCTGGCCGCGGAGGAGGGCGAGCATATGGAGTGCGGCTGGCTGAAGGATAAATTCGGGATGCCGTGGCAGATCGTGCCGGTCCAGGTGTGGGATCGACTGCGGGGCGACGATCCCGCGCGCGTGCAGCGGGTGACGGCCGCGCTCTGGCAGATGGACAAGCTGGACCTGGCCGAGCTGGAACGCGGCCGGCGCCGACGACGTTGCGGGCGCGGACGGCGGAACCAGGTGTCGTTGCCGCGCTCGAGGCCCGCGAAGTGGATGGCGCGCGAGTTTGGGAAGGAGACAACGTCGTTCCACGGGCCGGGGTCGGCGTCGGGAGACCGAACCGAATTCAGAGTAGCTCTTTGAACTGCGCGATCGTCATTCCGGCGTCTCGCACGATTGCGGCCATGGTGTAGGCATCGACGGGATTGTTGCGCGGCACGACGACTCGGAGCGAGCCGTTTGACATGAAGATGTGCTTCCCCTGTCGGTCGATTTGGAAGCGCGCTTTCTCCAGCGCCTTGACCGCGCGCAGGTGATTGACACCGGGAAGCTTCGGCATCGACGCCTAAGCTGTTATCACTTCCATTTCGCGGATTTCGCAGCGCGTATCCGGCTCACCGTAAAGCTCGATGTATCCGCGGATCGCCTCCCGGATGTTTTCCAAAGCTTCCTCGACATTTGTTCCCTGCGAATGACAGCCCGGCAGTTCAGGACAACTAACCGATACTCCTTCGTCGTGCGTGAGCAGGGTAACGTGGAACTTTTGCTTCACGAAACAAGGATACGCTCGCAGGCGAAATGGGTCAATGCAGGCAGCTTAGCATTCGCGGCCGCCATTGATGGTTCCCCATGCAGAAAAAGGGTTTTTGACGGGATCAGAAGGGATTCAGAGGCGGGTCTGCGTCGGTGTTTCATCCGTGTTGAAGATGACGTCTTCTGTGCGCAGCCCGCGCAGTTCCGCGCCGCGGGAAACCAACCGCGGGGTGGCGCTCGAGGCGGAGCTCAACCACGGCGCTCGGCCGCGGCGCGTAATTCTTGCTTCCATTCAGTCCCCAGCGGGGCGAAGGACCGTCGAGCCGCGTTTCGAGGAGCGACTCCAGCTCTGCCTGCTCGCAATCGGCACGCACCAGTGCCAGCAGGTATTCTTCCGTCGAGGAGAGACCCGCCGCTTCCGCGCGACTCCGTAAGGTCGCGGCGATCGAATCAGACAGGGAAATAGTGACGACACTCATCGGATTAGGCTCTCTCAAAGATTCACGGACTAAGAGATCAACGCCACCAAGTGTGTCGGTCCCTAAGTTCTCAATGAAGCAGCCGGCCCGCGTTTTAGACCGGGAACGCGGTCGTCGTCTCCAGGTCCTCCGGCGCGACCACGGCCTTGTCACTAATCAGCCGGCGCAGGAATGGAATGAGCACCAGGAGCGCGATGCCGACCACCAGGCTTCCCATACCCAACGCGCCGAAGAGCTTCACATACTCGGGGTTCGTTGCGACCGCGGTGGTGCCGTTCGGCTCCGGGATCATGCCTGAGAAATCGCCCGCGAAGAGCGACGCGAGACCCGTCACCAGCATCCAGCTACCCATCATGACGCCTTGGTATTGCTTCGGCGCGAGCTTGCCGATCATCGCATAGCCGATCGGCGAGATGAGTAACTCACCCACGCTCTGCAGCACATAGCTGGTGAAGAGCCACCCGAAGGCGCTTCGGCCGTCCACCCCGGCTAGCTTGATGCCGAGCGGCAAAATCAGAAAGCCCAGCGCCATCAGGATGAGCGAAGTCGCAAACTGCTGCGGGATATCGATTTTCCATCCGCCCGCGCGCATCCGGGTAAACATCGCCGCGAGCAGAGGCCCGCCGACCACGATGCAGACGGTGTTAATGTTCTGAATCCACTGCGGCTGAATCGTCACCCCGGCGAGGACGAGGTTCACGTTGTTGACCGCGAAGAGCTGCAAGCCGCTTGGCGCCATCTGATAGAGCGACCAGAACGCGAGCGAGCCGAGGGTCAGGATGAGGTAGGCCGTCATGTTCCGCCGCTCGCGCCGGTCGCGATGGCGCAGCGTGAGATAGATCAACGTCGCCGCCACCACCCCGCAGATCCCTTTCACCAGCGTCTCGGTCATGTCCGGGTGCTGCAGCAGTAGCCACACGACCGGCACGACTGCCATGACAATCCCGATCCCTGCGAGCAGCCGCAGCTGGAACTGCTTCGAGCTCGTCTCCAGCAGCGACGTATTGCGATCGGTCAACGTCGTCCAGTTGAACAAGGCGAGGACGATGGCCATAAAATTGCCGAGCGTCGCGAAGATAAAAAGGCTCGAGTAACTCTCCGTCCCCTGGAAGTAACCGGCCGCCGTGAACCCGACGAAGAACCCGACGTTCATCCCCGCGTAGTTCCAGAGGAAAGCCCCTTCGCGACGCGGATCCTCCGGGGTAAAACGCTGGGTCAACATCATGTTGATGCAGGTCACGTTCAGCCCGCTGCCGGTGAGGAAGAAAGCCAGTCCCACGTAGAACAGCGCCGACGTGCCGACCGCGATGCACGCGCACCCGATCACCTGCGCCGCCATCCCTCCGACGAAGAGATTCCGATTCGAGAGGAACCGGCCGCCCAGGTAGCCGCCGAAGAGGTGCAGCCCGTAGTTGAACGCGCCGAACACGCCCATCAACGTCGTCGCCTCCTTCACCGGGAGCTGCAGATGCTTCGTCGCATAGAGCACCAGCGTCGAGTAGAGGACGGCGAACCCGAGCGTCGCAAAGATCTGAATGAAGAAGAGCACGGCTGTCCCCTCGGGAGCCGCGGAAAAAAGGCGTTTGGACGGGTTCATCGACTGACCCGTTGTCGCCCGCCGCGTGGGACAATGTCAAGCCGCCCATGCCACGCGACATCGAGTTGCTCCGGAAGAGCTTTAGCTGGCACGACAGCCGAGCAGATCACAGACACGGTTGACAGACTTTGATGAAAAGCGGCGCAGAAATTGCGCGGGTCATCCTGCTCGCGCGGGATCGTAGCGGCCAGCTTCTAACAGCTCGGAATTGAGCATCGCTCGTTAACTGTTAGCCGCCAGTGTTCACCGAGCGTCGCACCCTTGTTAGAGAAGGGATTAGCCCCTGCGGTTTGCGAGAGAGGCAATAACCGCGATCAACTCCGATGGCTCGACGGGTTTGGCCATGTGCATCTGGAAGCCGGAAATTAAGGCGCGGCGGCGGTCTTCGGCGCGAGCGAAGGCGGTGAGGGCGACGGCGCGGACGTTGCCGCCGAGCTCGGGCGCGAGTTGCCGCACTTTGCGGATCACGGAGTAGCCGTCTTCGTCGGGCATGCCGATGTCCATGATCAGGACATCGGGTTTGTTTTCGCTCAGTGCTTTTAAGGCGTCGGCCCCTGAAGCAGCGGTTTCGACGGTGGCGCCGCGGCTCGAGAGGATGCGGTTGATCAACTCACGCGCATCGGGTTCATCATCAACGGCGAGAATGCGCAAACCGGTCAGGTCGAGATGCTCGTCTGGAACTTCCCGTGGAGCAGGCGCGCGGGGGTGACGCCGCTCGGGCTCGGGGCGGATCGTCGCCACCGCGGCAGGCAGGCAGAGGTAAAAGGTCGAACCCTGGCCGGGGCCGGGGCTTTCGGCAGACACGGTCCCGCCGTGGAGTTCGATCAACGTTTTTACGATCGACAGCCCGAGCCCAAGGCCGCGGTGCTGGCGCGTGGTCGTGGCATCTGCCTGGCGAAACCGATCGAAGGCGTGAGGGAGAAAATCGGTTTCCATTCCCTGGCCGTTATCGCTGACGCTTATCTCCAGGTGCGAATTGACGCGCCCCAGTGCGACATGAACGCGGCCGCCTTTCGGCGTAAATTTCAGCGCGTTGGTTAGCAGGTTCCAGAGCACCTGCTGCAGGCGGCCCGGGTCGGCGGAAATCTGGCCTACGTGGGGATCAAGCACGGAGGTAAGGCGGATCTCGCGTCCATCGGCCATCGGTTTTACTGACTCGAGCGCCGACTCGATGATCGGGATCAGTTCCACGCGTTGAACATCGAGCCGCACTTTGCCGGAAATGATCCGGCTCATATCGAGCAGGTCTTCGATGATCTGCGCTTGCGCGCGCGCGTTGCGTTCAATGACTTCGGCGGCCTCCGTGACTTCGTCCGCTTGGCGCGACCCGGCGAGAATGGTCGCCCAGCCGAGGATCGCGTTCAGTGGAGTGCGCAGTTCGTGCGAGAGCGTGGCGAGAAATTCATCTTTCATGCGCGTCTCGCGTTCGGCGCGTTCGCGCGCTTCTTTTTCGCTGGCGAGCAATCGTTCGCGATCGGCTTCGGCATGCTTCACCCGATCCACATCGGTGTTGGTGCCGAACCAACGCACGATGCGGCCTTCGGCATCCAGCACCGGATTCACGCGGGTGAGGAACCAGCGAAAAATCCCATCTGCGCCGCGCAGAGGAAACTCCATTTCAAACGGCTTGCACGTGCGAATCGAAGCGGTCCAGCGCTCCACGACGGACGGAAGAATTTCCGGATCGTGCACACTCTGCCACCCCCACCCCTGCATCGCTTCCAAAGTAGTGCCCGTGTAGTCGAACCAGCCGCGATTATACCAAAAAATGCTGCCATCCGGGCCCGCCATCCACGCCAGTTGCGGGATGGAATTGGCGAGCGCCTGCAGGTCCTCCTCGCTCCGGCGCAAGGCTTCCTGCGCGAGCACATGCTCCTTTATATCCGTGAAGTAGCAGGCCACTCCATGTTGCCCATCGGGCAGGGTGATGCGGTGAATTTCCCAGTCGTAATATTCTTCTGCGCCGTGATCTTCCCGAGTCTCCGAAAAGCCTTTCTGGAAAAAGGGCTCGCCGGTTTCCAACGTGTGGCGAAAGCGCGGGACGAGTTCCTGCACCAGCGCCTCCGGCCAGAGATCGCGCAGGGTTTCCGCTAAATCGCGACCAACGGGCGAACCTTCGCCGAAGACCGGCCGCGCTTTCGCGTTGACGTGCTGGATCTGCAACTGCGCGTCGAGGACGTAGGTGCCGACGGGAGAATGTTCGATGATCGCCTCGAAACGCGCGTTGCTTGTCCGCGCCGCTTGCTCCGCCGCCTTGCGTTCGGTCACGTCGCGGTAACTCCAGACCCGCCCGACGTTGCGCCCTTCCACCGATTGCACTTTCGAGAAGCGCTCGAACACCCTGCCGTCGTTCAACTTTAGGACGTCGAACGACTCGCGCGGGGACTTAGCGTAGATGCCGTCCGTCGTCGTCGCGAACTGCTGCGGGTCCTTCAGAAGTGTCGCGGCGTGCGTTGCGAAAGCCATGCGCCCGCCTGCGGCGAGGGCTTCGCGCGGAATGCCCCACATCGTGACGAACTGATCGTTGAATCCAGTCACGGCGCCGGTCTCATCGACGACGACAATGCCGTCGGTCGTGGAATCCAGCGTCGCGCGCATCACCGCAAGCGAATGCGCGAGTTCTCTGGTCTTGCTCTCGAGCGCTTCTTTCGCGGCCAGCAATTCGGCCTCCGCGCGATTGCGCGCCAGAAGGATGGCCTGCGCGTTTTGCAACGCGGCCGATCGCAGGCGCTGGTCGTCGGCTTCGCTCACTTTTCGCTATCCACCGCCGAGAATTTTCGACGCGAGTTCAGTGCCAAGGACGCGCGCGCGGATCTTGGCAAAGGCGGTGTCTCGCGAGGTCGAAGTGTCGTCGCTGAATGGAGAAAATCCGCAGTCGTCCGTCGTGCCGAGCTGATCCAGCGGAATATATTTCGCCGCTTCCAGCACGCGATCGCGCACCTCTTCGGGCGTCTCGATTCCCGGATCAATCGGTGCCACTACGCCGACGAAAATCTTTTGTCCCGCCGTCAGGCACTCGCGGATTGTTTCGAGAACGTGTTGCGGATTTTTCTCTCCCGCCAAAGCGATGTAGAAGTTTCCAGCCTTCAATTGGAAAAGGCTCGGCAACAGCTCGGAATAATCAACATCCGCGCTATGCGTCGAATCGCGATCGCCTCCCGGGCAGGTGTGAATGCCGATGCGTTGTCGTTCTTCTTTTGAAAACCGCGCGAGGCTGAGATTATTAAGATCGATGAAGCTGTGCAGCAGCTCGCCGCTCGGATCGAGTTTTACGGCGAGCCGGCCTTCGGTGAAATCGATCTGCACCTTGTGCGCGCCTTTCGCGAGACAACTCCGCACTTCCTTCTCATGTTCATTCAGCAGGTCGTCGATGAACTGCTCCCGCGGATAATCCGGGATCCCTTCCGGCGGATACATCAGACTCAAAGCGGAAGGCGAGATCACCGCCTGCTTCACCGGGACGTGCGCGTAACGTTGCGCATATTCGAGAAAACTATCCGCGTATCGTTTATAGCGGAAAGGCCCGGCAGTGAGCCGCGGCCAGCGACGAACGTGGCTCACAAACGGCAGCTGAAAGCCGTCCGGCGCGATGTTCGACAATCCATCCACGCAGTAGGTGCCGAAGTTGTGGAACTTCCGCTGCTCACCATCGGTGATGACCGGCGATCCCGTCGCTTCAAACCGCGCCACCGTATCCTTGATCGCGCTATCGTAAAGCGGCTCGAGGCTCGGATCGTCGGCATCCATTTTCGCGAACGCCTCGATCAAGGGCAGCGGCCGTGGGATGCTGCCAATCGGCTCCGTGGGAATCATCATACAATTGCGACGTGTCGCAGCATCGAACGTTCCACCGGAGGATGCGACTGCTATCTTTTGGCCCAACGATTCAGGTGACTCCAGGCGCCTGCCCCCGCATTGCGCCGGCGGCCGGCATTAGAATATGAATGCAACCATAAACCTGCGACCGGTCTGATGCCGAAGCGACTCGTTAGGTAGGACGTCCTCCGCACGCTTGATCCCTTCAGGCGCCACGAGCCGTCGACGTGTGCGGGTGAAGGGCGCAAAGTGTCGGGATCAATCTTCAGGTTTGACGAATTCCCTTCTCGTTCCAAGAGCACGCCGTGCATCGTCGCTTTCGGTGAGGATGAGGGCGCTGCTCTCCCGCGAGAACAGAAAAAGGCCCGCGAACTTTGCAGTCCGCGGGCCCACTGAATTCTGCTAGTCGCTTTGCTTACCGGCCGTCGCCGTCGGCGTCGCCGGGAAGTGCGCGCTCGACTTTGTGCCAGGCGGCTTTGGTGGCGTGCTTCGCGTCGGACCATGCAAGGCTGGACTTGCCTTTGGCCTGCTCGTAGTCGCGCTCGAGATCGTTCTCGACGTCGTCCCATTTTTTGCCGGCGTGCTTACCGTAGCCGGTGTAACCGGTGCGATAGGCAGGCTCGTATTCGTCGTAACCAAGGCCGCCCTTCGCGTACGTCTCTTTGCTGTAGTTATCGCGCCAGTAGGCGTTTTCCGCCGCAGGGTCGATCATCTCGGCGACGCCTTTGCCCGCGTAAGCGCCGGCAACTGCGCCGATGACGGCTCCGGCTACAGTTCCGATTGGGCCCGCCGCCGAGCCGATCGCGGCGCCGGTCGCTCCGCCGCCCACCGCTCCGACGCCAGTGCCAACGGGATGCGATCCGGGCGCGCCTGTGATTGCATCGGGATTCGTGTCTTTATCGTTTGGATTCATAATTAATTGTTTGTTTGTGCACTGCTTAATCGGAACGCTGCGCCGCTTCGGTTCCGTGACGCTCTCACTTCGATGCGTCAGTCCGGTGAATGCGCGTGATCGGCGCGAGCTCACGATCGTCGCCGAGCCGCCGCGGCCCGCCCGCTCCCCTGCTCCTCACCGCCTCTGCCGAGAGCGGGATTACCGAAAAGCTGAAGCCGCCAAGGAACACGGATTCGTCGTCCAGACACGAGCCCGTTTCGTTCTCGTCGTCGGTCGCGTTTGCGGCATAAAACGGGGCCAACCTTTGCGACGATGAAAATCCCCGAACGTAAACGACTCCGGCGGGAGCGGCTCCGAACCGCTCCTTTTCCGCCGCAGTGGAAGGAGATCGTCACGCGCAATCTGCCGATCTTCGCGCGCCTGCCGACGAACGATCAAGCGGAGCTGCTCGGGCATACACAGGTGTTTCTGGCAGAGAAACGGTTTGAAGGCTGCGGGGGGCTGGAGTTGACGGACGAGATCCGGGTGACGATCGCGGCCCAGGCTTGTCTCCTCCTGTTGCATCGCGAGACGGATTATTACCCGGAGCTGACGAGCATCCTGGTTTATCCCTCGACCTACACCGTGGACGAGGAACGATATGTGGGCGGGGACATTTGGGAGCAGGGTCCGGCCGATCGGCTGGGTCATACCGGGCGCCGGATGGGATCGCTCGTCCTGGCGTGGGACGAGGTCAAGCATGGCGCGGCCGATCCGACGGACGGCCGGAACCTGGTGGTGCACGAGTTTGCGCATCAGCTGGATTTTGAAGATGCGAGCGCCGATGGCGCGCCGGCGTTGGCGACACGGGCGGAATACCTCGCCTGGGCGCGGGTGATGCAGCGCGAATTTGATGCGCTGCGCGAGGCGGAGGAGACGGGCACGCCGAGTGTCCTCGATACCTATGGGGCGACGAATCCGCCCGAGTTTTTTGCGGTGGCGACGGAGGCGTTCTTCGAACGGCCACGGGCGTTGCGGGAGAAGAACCGGCCGCTTTACGATCAACTCGCGGCTTTTTTTCACCAGGACCCGATCGCGTATTCGGCTGAGGGGAAAAGACCCGGCGGTTGACGCGAGGCCGTGCGCATTTTCCCGGCGAAGGAGGAGCTGCTGGCGATCCACAAGTCACTCGGCGCTTCGTAGGGCTGACGATTGATGAAGCCGCGAGGCGGACGGGAAAGTTTTGTCGGGCGGCTCGCAAAGGCAAGCGACGCGGCCGATCAAGGGCCGCGGGGGAAACGCCGGAGCGAGAGGAAATCGATCGGATGCGACGTGCCGCCGTCGAGCGCGAGATCGGCGGCAATCTCGCCGATGACGGGCGCGAACTTAAAGCCGTGGCCCGAGAAGCCACCGCACAGGAGGAGGCGGTCGTGCGCGGGATGGCGGTCGACGATGAAATGCTCATCGGGCGTGAGGGAGTAGAGGCAGGCTTTTGCGTCGCGGAATTTCGCAGCGGCGTGCGGCATCCAGTCGTTCATCGCGCGGACGAGCGGGGCGATGTCGCGTCGTTCGTCGATGACGCGGTCGAGGTGCTGTGCTTCGGTGAGTTCGCCCCAGCCGTGGAAGGCGGCTTTCACGCCGTCGCCGAAATCGGGGAAGCCGTAGAGCGGCGCGGGGAGGCCAGCGCGGTCGAGGAGGAAAGCAGGGAAGCCAGGCGCCGCGTAGTGGCTGGTGGCCGGGGTGAACCAGGCCTGGACGTTGCGTTGCGCACGGATGGGAACGCCGAGATCGGTGAGTGTGCGTTGGACCCAGGGGCCGAGCGCGAGGATGAGGACGCGCGCCTCGATCAGTGAGCTATCCGCGAGCAAAATGTCGAACCCACCGTCGCGCGCTTCCCAGGAAGCCATGGCGGCGTTGAATCGCGTGGTCGCGCCGTGCCGTTCCGCCAGGGCGAGGTGGGCGGCGATGGCGCGCTCCGGTTGGAGGACGCCGGCGCCGGGTTCCAGGATCGCGGCTTCGCCGGGCTGCAGTTGCAGCATCGGATAAAGCCGGCGCACCTCGGCGGCGGCGAGCGGCTCGATCAGCAGATCGTGCTGGCCCGCGGCGCGGCGGATGCCCTGGATGATCTCACTGGAGTCGAGTCCCACCGCGAGCACGCCCGTGATCTGCAAGAGATGCGCGCCGGTGTTTTGTTCCAAGTCCCGCCACAAAACATAGGCCCGGCGGAGGAGCGGCACGTAAGCCGGATCCTCAAAGTAGGCCTGGCGGATCATGCGGGTGCGGCCAGCCGATGAGCCCAGCTCGTGGCCGCGCGGAAATTGCTCGAGACCGATGACGCGAGCACCGCGCGCGGCGGAATGCGCGAGAATGGCGCTGCCCATGCCGCCGAGGCCGACTACGCAGATGTCGTACGTCATGAGAGGAGAGGGAACTTCCGCAGGCTTCACGCTCGCGCTGCTAGGCAATCCGCCGGGGCAACACGCAACGTGCCGGCTTCCCGCCCGAGGCGAATCGACCTATGCCAGGCGGCCGAGCTTCGGAGCAATCAACCAGATCAACCGCCCTCGCGCCGCCGAAGCGCTCTTCACGTCCACCCGCGCGAGTCCACCTTTGCCGAGCTTCACTTCACCGCCGGTCAGCGCCCGAATCACGGCGCTGAAATCCGGCTCATGCCCGACAATGAAGAGATCCCCGCTCTTCCGCGCGTGGAGCAGCCTGCGCAGCTTCGCGAGGGAGAACCCTTTGCCCAGGGCGCTCTCCTCCTCCACCTCGAGACCGAGCGCTTTCGCGGCGATCTCCGCGGTCTGCGCCGCACGCGGCAAGGGACTGGAGAGCAACGCGGCGGGCTTCACCTTCAGCTCGCAAAGCAGCTTCGCCATGCAGCGCATCTCGCGTTTTCCTTTTTTCGTGAGCGGGCGTTCGTCATCCGGCCGGTCCCAATCGGGCCAATCCGCTTTGCCGTGGCGCAGGAAATATATTTTCATGGTGCTGCCATCTCCATCGAGCCGACCGCTGCGGCGCGCAAGCAGCCACCGCGCCCTGGCGCGAGGTCGTGAATCGAGCGGGTAAACGCGCCCGCCGCTTGCGAATTTGTCGCGCGCGCATAAATAGTCCTCCTCCATACCCGTGAAAAGATTCCTCGCTCTCATCCTTCCGCTCCTTCTCCTCGGCGCCTTCGCCGCTCCCGTGCGCGCCGCAGCCGCCTCGCCGGAGTATGTTCTGCTCGTCGGCGGACCGTCGTTAATGCAGTGGGAAAAATACAAAGCGGAGCCGCACGATCATTGGTGGGCAAATTTCGTGCGCGCTGCGCGGATTCGCACCGAGCAGCTGCGCGAGAAGGTCGGCCCGGACGTGAAGATCACCTGGCTCGTTTACAAGCAGGGCTACATCGATCGCGGCAAACAGGAGGGCCAGGATCTGCTCGCGTTCATCGATTCCGTGCGGGAGAAATTCAATCTCCACCTGGTGTACATCCGCAACGGCAAGGACGTGATCGATTACCTGAACAACGGCCAGCCGCGCGATCAGACGAAGGTCGCCTTCTTCGAATACTTCGGCCACTCCAACAAAGCCTGCTTCATGTTCGACTACAGCAGCAACATCGAGAGCGCCTGCAAAGCGTGGCTGCACGAGAGTGAGCTAAAAGGGATCAGCCGCGCCGCCTTTACCCGCGACGCGGAAGTGCGGAGCTGGGGCTGCCACACCGGCGAGATGATGTCGCAAAGCTGGCGGCGCGCCGTCGGCAACCGGATGTGGGGAGTGGTCGGCAAAACCCAATACATGACGAACGAGTTGCCGATCATCGCGCCACCGGGCGGGAAGTGGGCGTATTGAATTCGGAGCGGCACTGAGCGTATGCGCGCGGTTGCTGGTCCGAATTCACAAATCCCATATCCCAGGCGCGGATTGCTCTTCACTCCCTCCCGCTCACGGGTCGCAAACCCGTCCTCCTTGGATGAACAGCGATTGGAACGTGGGATTTGGGATTTCCGCCGGCGACTTTCACATTGACCTTCCGCCGGGTCGTCCCATAGCCTCGCCGCGATGAAAGCCCTCTTCGGTTCCCTCATGTGCCTCGTGCTGGGCGCAACACAATCTTTCGCGATCAGCGGCGGCCCGCCTTATCCAGGCGGCGGAACGAACATTACCGGCACTTACGCCGGAGTGCTGCAAGGGCAGTTCGATCCCACGAATCCGGCATCATCAAATGCCATCGGCGTCTTTTCTCTCGGCGTGCCGCGTACCGGAATCTCAACTGGCACGTTCATCATGTTCAACCGAGGCCGCGTCTTTACAGGGACGATCAACGGCAATGGCGATCCCGACAGCGGGAGCTTGAGAGGCATCTTGAACGCTACCTACAATTTCAACGTATATGTGCCGGACGCTACCGGCGCATTGACGACCATCTCGGTCACAGCGAGCGCGAACGGCCCGATCAACGCCAACGTAATCGCACCGCGCGGTCGGAATCTCAGCACTGCCGCCACCCGAGTCAGTGGTAGCGCGCAGCTTTCGATCAATGGCGGCTTCGTGAACGGTAGCGGCGACCCCGTGATCAGCTCGATCCTCCTCCTCTCCGTCAGCGGCTTTAAGCAGGCGGATTCGGCCTAAACATTCATCGTCGCGGCTTGGCACCAACGCCAACCGTCAGCTGCATTGTGCAGAATCTGCGCCGCCGCCTTGCCGGCTTTACGCTCCTCGAGCTCGCGGTCGTCGTTGTTATCATCGCCATCCTCGCGGGCCTGAGCCTGCCGGTCCTCTCGAAGCTGCGGGCGCGCGCCCAGCGCGTCCGTTGCGCGAATAACCTGCGGAACCTCGCCGTCGCCGCGAACCTCTTCGTCCAGCAAAACGGTTCCTGGCCGCAGATTCCCGCCGCCGGCTCCGGGGGCAGCACTGAGGAACAGTATGCGGAGGCCTGGATCGCAGCGCTCGCCCCCTTCGGCCCAAATCGCGAAACCTGGATCTGCCCGACCATGCAGAACCTGCTCGGCAATCCAGATTACTCCACGCCCGAGACCGCGCGGGTCGACTACATCGCCACCCCGTTCGACGACAAACCGAACTCGCCCCACGAATGGCCCCGCCAGCCGTGGTTCCTCGAGACGGGCGACGTGCACGGCCACGGCAATCTCATCATCTTCACCGACGGCAGCATCAGCGACCTGAAAACGGTGATCGGCCAGGCTGGCGGCGGCGGGCTGTAGGGGGCGCAGCTGCTCACGCGCGCCACGAACCACGAGACCGCTGCCGCGGGCGCCTCTCTCCGGACATCGGGAAGGAGCATACGAGCGGGAGGATCACGTCGAAAACGGAAAAACTTTAGGTTGTCATGCCGGAGCGCTTCTGACACACTCCACGGGCCCTTCCTCCCTGCCGTATCTTCACACGTCTATGACTGCTCGCTTCCCCCGTCTCTGCCTCGCAATTCTTGCGCCCTTGCTTCTCCTCTGCGGTGCCCGGGCGCAGGCGCAAAATACGGTCTCCCTCGATCAGACTGCCTACACGGTGGGTGAAAGCGCCGGCCAGGTGAGCGTGATCGTGCGGTTGGCGCGGGTCAACACGAACCCTGTAACAGTAAACTACGCGACCAACGATGGGACTGCGACGGCGGGATCCGATTACACCGCGACGAATGGAACTCTAACCTTTGGGCCCACTGAGACGGTGAAGCTCGTGCAGCTCCCGATTCTCGATGACCTCATCCAGGAGAGCACGGAGCAGTTTACTTTCATGATCTCAAACCCCGGAGGCGGGGTGATCGATCCAACCAGAAGCACGGCGACCATTACGATCCAGGACAACGATGGGAGCGGGACGGTGATCAGCTTCGACGCGGACACTTACCTGGTGAATGAGAACGCCGGTGCAGTGACTGTCCGTGTGACGCGCACGGGGACCGGAAACGCGACCGTGAACTACGCAACGAGCCCTGGTTCCGCCACGGCTGGCGCAGACTATCAAAATACCAGCGGGACGATCGCTTTCCCGAACACCTCTCCCGATCCCGGCGAGACCGTGGACACGCAGTTGATCACGATTCCGATCTTCGATGACTCCCTCGTCGAAGGGAACGAGTCGTTCGCCGTTAACCTGACAGCGGCCACGGTACCGAACCAGAATTACAGCTTCGGCCGCAGCACCGCGACAGTGACGATCGTCGATAACGAAACCAGCACGGTGAACTTTAGCGCGAGCAGTTACTCGGTGACTGAAAACGGCGGCAACGCCACGATTACCTTGTTGCGCAGCGGTAATACGAACACGGCGGGGCGGGTGGTTGTGTCGACTGTCAGTGGAACGGCCACGGGGGACGAAGACTACGCCTCGATCCGTTCATTGAATGTTGATTTCGCGCAGGGGCAAACTTTCGCGACTTTCGATATTCCGATCTTCGATGACACTCTCGTCGAAGGCACGGAGTCGTTTTACGTCACGCTCAGCGCAAGCCCGAACTCCGGCGTAGTCGTGCCCGGGGGCACGGCGACGGCCGAGGTGCGCATCATCGACAATGAGAGCGTCAACACCGTGGAATTTGCTGGCACTGATTTTTCAGTGAACGAACAGGTCGGCAACGCCCTGGTGACGGTGCGCCTGAACCGCGGCGGTGATACCAGCCAGATAGTGACGGTGCAGTACTTCACCACGACCGGTTCCGCCACGCCCGGGGACGATTACACGCCCGTCTCGCCGGGTTCGAATAGCCGACTCACTTTCGGTCCCGGAGAAACGATCAAGACCTTCACCATCCCGATCGTGAACGACACGATCCCGGAGGACACGGAAACCATCGGGCTTGTGCTGGCGAATCCGACCAACGCGACCCTCGGCGCAAATGCAACGGCCACACTAAGCATTCTCGACAACGACGCGGCGGGAACGGTGCAATTCAGCAGTGCCAATTACTCTGTTTACGAGAATGCCGGCTCCGTCACTCTGACAGTTCTGCTGAACCGGACTGGTAATACTAACACAGCGGTAACAGTAGGTTATACCACCGTCGCGGGATCAGCGACGACCGACCGGTTTGTGGAGACGAGCGGCACGATCACTTTCGCGCCGGGCTCAGCCGTGCAGACAATCACGGTGCCGATCCGCAATGACGCTATCATTCAGCCACCGCAGAGCTTCAGCGTCGTCCTAAGGAATCCGTCGAACGCGCAACTGGGCATCCCTTCTTCCGCCACGGTCACGATTCAGGACGACGACGGCATCAACAGTATCCAGTTTGCATCAGCCGATTATGGAACAGTCGAGACGCTCGGGCCGGGCCAACCGCCAGCGGCGATCACCTTCGTCCTCACGGCGCAACGGGGCGGCGATCCTAACCAGACTCTCACCGCCACCATGCTGGTCGGCCAGACGGGGGACACGGCGCTGGCCGGGACCGACTACACTTCGGGCTCACAGGTCTCGATCACTTTTCCTTCCGGCGTAAGCCAGGTAAGAGTCACAGTGCCGGTAGTTAACCGGCCGGAAGCTCAAGGCCAAACGTTCTTCACCGCGCGGCTCACGGCTCCGGGGCAGTTTACCACCATCGGACAGCAGGCATCCGCGCGCGCTACGATTTTCGACAACAGCGGGCCGAATTTGGTGCAGTTGCTCACCGGGAACATCCGCATCCGCGAGGGAACTCAGCCGACGATTTCCATCCCGGTCTTTCGGACTGGGGCATTCAATAGCGCCGGCACCAACGTGACTTACACCACGGAGATCCGCAGCGGTGACACCGCGCGCGCCGGGATCAATTTCATTCAAACTTCCGGTACGATTCAGTTCCGCCCGATCAATATTCCGCCAAGCAGCGTGATCGTCGATAACGAGCATCAGGCTTTCATCAGTATTCCCATTCCGGACAACAACTTGGTGGAAGGGGACGTGACCTTCCACGTCACTCTGACCTCGAGCGATGTGGCGGAGTTTGGGGCTAATAGCACCGTCAAGGTCACTATCCTGGACGACGATCTCGGGAACGTGGTCCAATTGAGCAGCGCCACTTACAGCGTGGTTGAGAACGCGGGCAATGCAGTGCTGACAGTGAACCTCATTCAGAACGGGGATGCCTCGCGCCCTTCCTCAGTTAACTACGCTGCGACGCCGATCAGTGCTTACGCCGGCTTCGATTTTTCGGCTGTTTCGGGCACACTCATCTTTGGCCCGAATGAAACCAGCAAGACCATCCTGATACCGATCAATAACGATACAATCAGTGAAAATCCGGAGACGTTCCGCGTGACTCTCACGGATCCCAGCGCCGGCACGATCATCGGAACGCCAAGCAACGCGATCGTCACCATTGTTGATGACGATGTGCAAAGTAACATCCAGTTCAGCCCGGCGAATTACACGATCTCTGAGCTTGGCGGCTCCGTCACCTTGAATGTGTTTGCGAATCGGCAGGGGAATCCGAACAACGTGTTAACCGTCCATTATGCAACCTTTGGTGGCACCGCTTCCGAAGGCGCGGATTATGTCGGGACTTCCGGCACACTCACATTCGGTCCGGGCGAAACACAAAAGACAATTACGGTCCAGATCCTGGACGATAATCTGATTGAGAGCACAGAGAACTTTTTCATTAGCCTGAGCAATCCCGGGCCTGGTGCTGGCCTAGGCGCGGCTTCGACGGCTACCGTTGATATCGCCGATGACGATTCACCGACTGCGTCGATTGGGTTTTCGGCGGCGAGCTATAACGTTGACGAAGGCGCTGGCTTTGCCAATCTGACCGTGACTCGTTCCGGCGGCTTGGGTGTTTCGGCTACCGTGAACTACACCACCACCGACGGCACCGCGCGCGCCGGTGTGAACTATCAACAGACCAGCGGCAGCGTGACCTTCAACGTCGGCGAAGTTTCAAAGGTCATTCAGGTGCCTATTATCGACGATCCGACGGCCGACCCGACGCTCAGCTTTTCCGTCACGCTGACGGCGCCCGATGGGACTGGGTTCATTGGCGGGCAGAGCACCGCCACCGTCAACATCATCGATAACGATGCGACGACGTTCCGGTTCAATCCGACCGATTATACGATCGACGAGGGTTCGGGCACGGTCACGCTGACGGTGGAAGCGCTGCGCGTGGGCGACGCCAGCGAAGTCATCTCGGTGGATTACGCCACGGCAGCGGGCACGGCGGCGGAAGGCGTGAAGTATCAGCGCACGGCTGGCCGGCTCACCTTTAACGCCGGTGTCACAACCCAGCAGATCACGGTGCCGATTATTGACGAAACGGCGAAGGAGGGGACGCAATACTTCTTTGTGAACCTCTCGAATCCGCTGGGCGGTACGGGCAGCGCCGCCGCCCGCATCGGGGCTGGCCGGGCCACGGTCACGATCCTCGATAATGACGCGACGACGTTCCAGTTTAGCTCGCCGACCTACGTCGTGAACAACTCTGCTGGCACCGCGACCCTGACCGTGACTCTTTCGCGGCTCAGTACGCCGAACGGCACGTTCACGGTGGATTACACGACCTTGGACGGCAGCGCGGTGGCGGGACGGGATTACACGCCGGCCGCGGGCACGCTTGTTTTCGGCTCGGGCGAAACCCTGAAGACGATCGCAGTGGCGCTCACGCCGGAACCTGCGGGCACCGAGCCGCGCAGCTTCAGCGTAAGACTGTCGAATCCGAGTGCGGGCGCGGAGCTGGGCAACACCTCCACCGCCACCGTCCTCATCAACAACTTTGATCTCTCGACCAAGCTTCGGAACGTCTCCACCCGCGGCCCGGTGGAGGGCGGGCAGGGCGTGATGATCGCGGGCTTTATTGTCGAAGGGGACAACAAGCAGGTCATTCTCCGAGCGATCGGACCTTCGCTGACGCAGTTCGGAGTGGCCGGTGCCATCCAGGACCCGACGCTGCAATTGATGGACGCGAACGGCAATCAGGTCGCCTATAACGACGACTACACGAGCCTTTCCTCTAGTGATCAGCAGACGTTGACCCAGACTGGCCTTACGCCCGGCGACCCACGCGAGTCGGCCCTCGTAGTCGTGCTCGATAACGGCCCGCACACCGCCATCCTGCGCGGGAAGACCGACGGCGTCGGCCTGGTGGAGGCTTATGACTTTGGAGCCACCACCACCAGCCGGCTGGTCAACATCTCCACCCGGCTAAAGGTCAAGGAAGGCGATAACGGAGCGCTCATCGCCGGCTTCATCGTCTCCGCGCCGAACAACAACCCGGGCACCGCCCAGGAGGTCGTGATCCGCGCGATGGGTCCAAGTCTGGCGTCCTATGGTGTCACGGGGACGCTGCAGAACCCGACGCTCGATGTCTACCGCGGATCGGTGAAGGTTTACTCGAACGATGACTGGAAAACGCAGAGCGGTGCCGGCGTCGGTTCCCGCGCCAGCATCGAAGCCACAGGCCTGCAGCCAGGCAACGACAAAGAAGCCGCCCTCCGGCTCACCCTCGATCCTGGCAGCTACAGCGCGGTCGTACGCGGGAAAAATAGCTCGACGGGCATCAGCCTGGTCGAGGTCTTTCAGCTCCGGTAGCCCGGCGATTGCGATTCTTGGGCGGAGTAGTGCGTGACACGCTCTAGCCGATTCAATCCGCGAAAAACTGCGGTTCAGACAGATCTGCCAATGCCGTCTCAGCGGCTCTTGTTCTTCTGCTGCTCATGCAGGATGGCGCGGATCTCGGTGAGAAGGATTTCGTTCTTCAGGTTGACCTGGTAGTCGAGGTCGGCGCGGAGCCGGTCTTTTTGCGACTGGCGGTTCTGCGACATCATGATGAAGGGCGCCTGCAATCCGGTGATGATGGCGAGCACGAGATTGAGGAAGACGAACGGGAACGGATCGAAGGCGCGGGTGGCGAGAAGCCAGGCGTTCACTCCCATCCAACAACAGAGCAGAAGCAAGGAGAGGCCGATGAATTTCCAGCTCCCGCCGAAGGTGGCGATGACGTCCGCGGCGCGATCGGCGGCGGTGGCGCGCGCGGCCTGTTCCGTGTTTGCGTTGCGCGAGACGCGGTGGCGCAGCAATTGATCGGTATGGCGAAGACGGCGCGCCATCGCCGCGAGCATCGCGAGCATGATCTGCTGGTCGCGGCGGATGAAGGAAAGGAAATCGTTGCGTGTCAGCACCGCGAGCCGTGAGTCGTCGAGCGCGCTGGCGCTGGCGGAACGCGACTGGCCATCGACGAGCGCCATCTCGCCGAAGAAGTCGCCGTCGCGCAGTTCGGCGAGCGTGACTTCTTCGCCATCGGCATCGGTGACGCTGATGCGGACCCGGCCGTGCTCGATGAAATACATCCGATCGCCCGGCTCCGCCTCCTTAAAGAGGAGGGTGCCGGCCGATACCTCCTGCGGGATGAGGAGCGAGCAAAGCTGCTCGCCCGCCGCCGTGCTCAAGCCGCCGAAGAGCGGGACCGCCCGCAACTTCTCCAGCGGAACGGCGTCGCAGGCAGTGGCCGCCGCGGCGGCACCGGACGGGAGGGCGGCGGAAGGATCGACGGCCATGCGGCCGATGGTATTTTCAGCGAGGGAAAAAGCCAAGCGCCGTCTGCGTTTCAGAAGCGCTGCGGTCGTGGCGGGTTGCGATCACGCTTTGCGTTTCGCCGGCTTCTTCGGTTCGAGCATGGTGCCGCGGCATTGCGCGCTCCCGCAACGGCAGGCGAACTCTTGTTCCAGCTTCTTCGTCCTCCGTTCCGCGGGCACGATCTTGTAGTCGTAGAACAACTCTTCGCCCGGGATGATGCGGCGCAAGGCGTAGACGAAGATGCGGTGGTCTTCTTCGGTCGTCTCGCAGTCCGGCTCGCACGAATGATTGATCCAGCGCGAGTCGTTGCCGCCGCGCGCGGCGTCGATCACGTCGCCGTTTTCGAGCGAGAAGAAGAAGGTGTGATACAGATCGTTGGGGTCGCGCGGCGGCAGGTCCATCGCTTCCTTCCAGGGGAGATGTTCGCCCGTGTATTCGATGATGCGCTCGCCTTTGCGGACGTGCGCCGTGGCGTAGACGCCCTTGCCGTGCACGCCCGATTTTCGCACTTCGACTTTCTCGGGCGAAGTCTTGAACTGATCGCTCATCTCAGAGATTACCAGAGATTAATCATTCGTCCGCGACAGGCCGATTACCCGGCGGTGAGTGCGGCGCGTTCGTCAGCGAGGGCGCCGCTTTTCTCGAGGAAATAATCGTAGCCACCAGGATACGGCGAGACCGTCCCGGCGTTCACGTGCAGCACTTTGGTGGCGAGTTTCCGAATGAAATGCACGTCGTGCGAAATAAAAACCAGGGTGCCTTCATAGGCGCCGAGCGCGAGGATGAGCGACTCCACCGCGTGGATATCGAGGTGCGTCGTCGGCTCATCCATGAGGAGCAGGTTCGGCGGATCGACGAGGAACTTAATCAAGTTCAGCCGGCTCTTTTCGCCGCCGCTCAGGACCCCGGTCTTCTTGTAGATCTCGTCTTTGCGGAAGAGGAACGAACCCAGAATGCCGCGCGCTTCGTTCTCCGCCAGGGTAGGCGCGGCGTTCATCACCTCCTGGAGGACGGTGTTGTTCGAATCGAGCGTCTCGGAGCGGTGCTGCGAAAAGTAACCAATCTTGGCGTTGTGCCCTAAATCGCGTTCGCCTTTCTGGAAAGGGAGCACCCCGGCGAGGATTTTGAGCAAGGTGGATTTGCCGGCGCCGTTCGGTCCCACCAGCACGGTTCGCTCGCCCCTTTCCACGGTGAGATCGAGCCCGGAGTAAACCTTGTGCTCCCCGTAAGCCTGGTGAATGCCAATGAGCGAAATCGCGCGCTGACCGCCGCGCGGCGGCTGCGGGATGTTGAAGCGGAACGGCTTCTTGGGCGGGAGCGGTTTCTCGACCAGCTCCATCCGTTCGATCTGCTTCAGCTTGCTCATGGCCTGGGAAGCTTTCGACGCGACCTGCCGGAAGCGATCGTAGAACTCGCGCAACCGGGCGATTTCCTTCTGCTGGTTATTATACGCGGCGAGCTGTTGCTCATAGTTCGCCTCGCGCTGTCGCAGGAACTCGGTGTAGTTGCCGGTGTAACCGATCAGCTTCTGCTCGGCGATCTCATAGACGCTCTCGATCACTTGATCCATAAACTCGCGATCGTGGGAAATCAGAAGCAGCGCCCCGGAGTAGTTCTTCAGGTAATCCTGGAGCCAGAGGAGCGAAAGCAAGTCCAGGTGGTTGGTCGGCTCATCGAGCAGGAGCAGGTCGGGCTCCATCACGAGCAGCCGGGCGAGGTGGGCGCGCATCACCCAGCCGCCGCTCATTTCCTTCGCTTTGCGGCCGAAATCGGACTCGCGATAGCCCAGCCCGCGCAACATCTTCTTCGCCTTCGCGTCCACCTGGGGATTGCTCAGCGCCTCGTGCTTGGCGTGTGCTTCCAGATATTCCGCGCTGCTCACCTCGCCGGCTTTTTCCAGCGCGTGGAGCTGGGTTTCGAGCGCGGCGACCTCGCCGGCGCGGCCCGTCGCCACCTCCAGCACCGTCTCGTCGCCGACCGGCTCGCTCTCCTGCGGCAGGTAGCCGACCATGGTCCACTCGTCCCGTTCCACCGCGCCAGCGTCGGGCGTGTCCTTCTTTAGGATCACGTTGAAGAGCGTCGATTTGCCCGCGCCATTCGGGCCGACCAAGGCGACGCGCTCGCCATAGTTCAGGGTCAGGCTGGCGTTCTCAAACAGAGTCCGTCCGCCCATGGTTTTCCGGAGTGCACGGATGGTGAGCATAACAAAAACGCCCCGCGTGGGGCGCAGCTTTACCCTACCTCGCGCGACCTTTCCCGCAACCCGGCGGAGAATGGTGGCTGCTAGAGCAATGGACGCTCTCTGACAGCGCACGGATCTCCCGGACAACCATGCCGTGGAATCGATCAACTGTGGCGCAGAAAGATCCGGGGAGCACGGGGTGCCGGCGTTCCAAGCACGCCCGGATTCTTTTCGGGAACCCTTTCGCCTTATTCTAACAACGACCAATCCCGCGAGGAGACGAAAGAACCTTTAGCCGATTCTGCTATAGTGCGGCCGAATGTTCGAGATCAGACCGAAGGATAAAATGACCGAGCGAGCGCTGCTGATCGGCGCCTATATCGATCCGGCGAAGAAGGCGGACGCGCAGAGCCTGCTCGACGAACTGGCCGACCTGGTGGACACCCTCGGGATTCCGATCATCGAGCGGAAACTGATCTCGCATCGCGAAAATCACGCGCGTTACCTGATCGGCTCAGGGAAGGCGCAGGAGATGGTCGATCTGGCAAAGGAACAGGATTGCGATGTGCTGATTTTCGACAACGAGCTTTCCCCTTCTCAGCAGCGGAACTGGGAGGAACTCTCTGGCCTCACGGTAGCCGACCGGCACGAAATTATTTTGGACATCTTCGGCGCTCGCGCCCAGACCCGCGAAGCGCGCATCCAGGTCGACCTGGCGCGGATGCAATACTCGATGCCGCGGCTGACACGGGCCTGGAGTCACCTCGGGCAGCAGGGCGGCGGGATTGGCGCGAAAGGCGAAGGCGAAAGCCAGCTCGAGCAGGATAAGCGCAAGATCCGCCTGCAGATCGATCGGCTGAAGCGCGAACTCGAGGAAGTGCGGAGCGCACGCGCCACGCAGCGGAAGGATCGGAAACGCGCCCCGGTGCCGAATGCAGCGATCGTCGGCTACACCAACGTCGGCAAATCCTCGCTGCTGCGGAAGCTGACCGGCGCGGAAGTGTTTGTCGAAGACAAGCTCTTCGCCACCCTCGACACCACCACGCGCAAGATCGCCTTGCCTAACAAACAGCCGCTGCTCCTCACGGACACCGTCGGGTTCGTGCGCAATCTGCCGCACCAGCTCGTCGAGGCGTTTAACGCCACCCTCGAAGAAGCCGCGCTCTCCGATTTTCTCATCCACGTCCTAGATGCTTCGCAGGAGGAGGTGATGGAGTTCTACAACACCACCATGCAAGTGCTGAGCGATCTCGGCGCCGATACGAAGCAGATGCTGATGGTCTTCAACAAGATAGACCAGGTGATCGATCTCGACGCTCTGCCCGCCTTGCGCCGGCATTTCCCGGACGCGGTTTTCGTCTCGGCCCAGACGGGCGCCGGCATGCCCGAGCTGGTCGAGCGCATTTCGGAATTCGTGGCCCGCGGCACGATGACGGTCGAGCTGCGCGTCCCGGCGGCGCGCGCGGATCTGGTCGCGCGCCTGCACCGCGATGGGACGGTGCACAACGAGAAATACGAGGCGGAATTTACCTTCGTGACCGCAACGATCCCCACCCGCTCGCTCGAGGTCTTCGCGCCGTTCCTCGACCTCCCACTGGCTGCGGCGGAGAGCGCACTGCGGATGGCCGCCGAGTAGCTGATAGCGCTATTCGCCGCCGACATCCACTGCAAGACCGGGAATTGCCGCGCCACGAGGAGCGCCTCGATCATAAAAACGCCGAGTCCGGCGAGCTGCCAGATTTTGCGGGAGCAGCAGGGAGGGGCGTGTTCCTCGGGGTTGATCCATCACGTTCCTGCCCTGCGCGCCTGGCTTTGGCACCGACTTTCTCGGATTCCAGAATTCGAAGCTGCAGGTCTGAGGAAAGTTCCAAGCTCCAACGGAAGGGAACGAAAGGTGTCTGGACGGGTGGGCACGCTGCCAGCCTGCCGAAAACAATCTGCGCGCCACTCGCACTCGCTTGCGCTAAGAACATCGACTCATGCCCGATCGAAACGCCGCCGCGCGCTCGCTTTTGTCGGCGGCGTGCTGGCTGGCGCTGTTTCTGGTGGTCGCGAAAACGGCGGCGAGCGAACTGCCGTGGTGGCCGGGACTACCGACGCGGCTGGTCACTGTGGTGGCGGCATCGTTCAGCGACGTGCTGTTTGCGCTCACGGCGGGATTCGCCGCGGCGGCGACGGTTTTTGCTTTTGGAAGAGGACGCCGCCTAACGACTACGATCGTGCATGCCGCCGGCATGACGCTGTTCGCGGTTTGCGCGGCTTACGCGGTCGTCGCCCTCGGTGTCTTTCGCTACTTCCACCGGCCACTCACCTACGAGCTGCTCGGATTAATCGGGAACCTGGCCGCGGTGCGCTCATCGATCGCGGCGCAGCTGACTTGGCCGATCGCGCTCGCACTGCTCGGTGCCCCTACGCTCTTTCTGCTCCTCGCGTTCCGTTTCCCGATGAGCAGGCGAGTCACGGCGGTGGCGATGGCGTTCTGCCTGGGATGGATCGCGAGCGGCTGGCTGCTGCATCAGAGCGGCTGGATGGCGCGCGGTCTGGAGGCGTTGTGGCTCAGCCCCCACGCAGAGTTGATTCGCACCACCGCGCGCGCTCTGAGCGGCGGGGGGCGACCGGTTTTGCCCGCCGACTTTCCACCCGGATACGTGGACGAATTCCGCAGCTTCGGCGCACGGACGGTGCCCGCGGGTTCGAGCTTCCAACTGCCCGCCGACGTGCCGCGGCCGCGGAATGCGATCGTGGTCGTGCTCGAGTCCGTGGGGAGCAAATACCTGGCGCTCTACGGCCACGGCGAGGAGTTCATGCCGAACCTCACCGCGGAGGCGGGGCGCGCGCTGGTCTTCGAGAACATCTATGCGCACGGGAGTTTCACTTACGCTTCGTTCCGACCGCTGAATTTCTCCGTTTATCCGGGCCTGCCATGGCACTACGCGCTGCTGGAAGACGGCCGGCCCTTGCCGAAAACGCTCGCCGCCGCGATGCGCGCGCGCGGTTCGCGCACTGGCTATTTCACGAGCGGCGACCTGGATTGGAGCGATCAACGCTGGCTGCTGGAGAACCGCAGCGGCTTCGAGACGCTCGAAGGCGCGGCAGATCTCGGGTGCCCACTGCTGAGCTCGTGGGGCGCGGAAGATCGATGCGTCTTCGACCGGCTCCTTCATTGGATCGGCGACGACCGGGCGAAGCCGTTCTTCGCGGTCTGCTGGACGGATCAGACGCACGACCCTTATCTGCCGAGCGCAGGAGGTGCCGCGATTGATCGGACCGCCACGAAACCGGAGCTGCCGTTTGCGGCGGATCTCTCGCGTTATCTGTCCAATCTGCGCGCAGTCGACGCGCAGCTCGGGCGGCTCTTCGCAGCGTTGCGCGAGCGCGGCCTCGCCGATGACACGCTCGTCGTGGTCACCGGCGATCACGGCGAAGCCTTCGCCGATCCGCACTCACAGCGCGGCCACGCCTGGTCGGTTTTCGAAGAAGAAGTGCACGTGCCGCTGCTGCTTTGGAATCCACGTCTTTTTCCGCACGGAGATCGTGTGGCGACCATTGGAGGGCAGGTCGATTTGAACCCGACGCTGGCCGATTTGCTCGGAGTGGAGCCGCCGCGCGAGTGGCAGGGCCACAGCTTGTTCGACGTCGGCCGGCCGCCGCGCGTTTTCTTTATGGCGATCGCGGGCGGCGATGTTTTCGGCGTGCGGGAGGCGAACTGGAAATACATCTACAACGCGGCTAGCGGGCGCGAGTCGCTCTTCGATCTCGCCGGTGATCCGCGGGAGCAACAGGATGCCGCCGCTCGGGAGCCGGAACGCTGCACCGAGCTGCGCCGGCGCGTCGCGGCCTGGGTGTCGTTCGAGGATGCCTTCCTGGCCGGTCGCACGAACTGAGGCAGGCGCGGAGCCACGGCGCGCGCGCCATTTCCGCCGTTGAGAGATCGCGGGTTTGCACGAAAATTCTCCCGCTGGAGTTCACGACGCCGGCGCTCTCCGCATGCAAGCCACCATCCTGATCGTCGATGACGAAAAGCACACCCGCGAGGGGTTGCGGCGTTTGTTTGACGACGACTATGACACCTACATCGCGGAGGATAGCCGCGGCGCGATGGATGTGCTGGAGCGCGAGCAGATCGATCTGCTGCTGACCGACCTGCGGCTGGGGGGCGATGACGGAATGCAGTTGATCGAACGCGCGCTGAAGCTGGCGCGACCGCCGGTCTGCATCATGATGACGGCTTACGGCTCGGTCGACACCGCGGTGGAGGCGATGAAGCGCGGCGCATATGATTTTGTGACGAAGCCGCTGAATCTCGACAAGGTCGAGATGCTGGTGGCGCGCGCGTTGCGGAGCCGGAAGATCGAGCAGGAAAACCGCACCCTTCGGCAGCAGGTGGATGAGCGTTTCGGGCTGGAAAATATCATCGGCGAATCGTCCGCGCTGCGCGAGGTGCTCGACACGATCCGGCAGGTGGCGCCGTCGTCGGCCAATGTCTTGATCGAGGGCGAGAGTGGCACCGGGAAGGAGCTGGCCGCGCACGCGATCCACAATCTGAGCCGGCGGAACAAGGCGAAGTTTGTGACGGTGCATTGCGCGGCCTTGTCGCCGACGCTGCTCGAGAGCGAGCTCTTCGGGCATGAACGGGGCGCGTTTACCGGCGCGCACGAGCGGCGGATCGGGCGCTTCGAGCAGGCGAACGGCGGGAGCATTTTTCTGGATGAAATCGGCGAGATCGACCAGAGCGCGCAGGTGAAATTATTGCGCGTGATCAGCGAAGAGCGCGCTTTCGAACGGGTTGGCGGGAACCAGTTATTGAAAGCCGATGTGCGCCTGATCGCGGCGACGAACAAGGAGCTGTCGAAGCTGGTGCAGGAAGGGAAGTTTCGCGACGACCTCTACTTCCGTCTCAACGTGGTGCACATCACGATGCCGCCGTTGCGCGATCGACGGGAGGATATCCCGCTGCTCGTCCATGGATTTTTGCGGCACTTCGCGCAGGTGAACGAGAGGCCCGGCCTGGAGCTGACGGCGGATGCCATGAACACCCTTCTGAGCTATCGCTGGCCGGGCAATGTGCGCGAGTTACGGACGGCGATCGAGCATGGGGTGGTGATGGCGACCGGGTCGAAAATCACGGTGCGCGAGTTGCCGCTGGCGATCCGACAGGCGGCGGGCCTGGGCGCCGCGGGAATGGTGAGCTCCGGGCGCGGCCCCGGGGAAAAAGTGAGCCCGCTCGACCTGCGCGAAACAGAGCGCCGCTTGACCATGCAGGCGCTCTCGAGCACGAATGGCAACATCACCGCGGCGGCGAAAAAGCTGGGGATCAGCCGGCGCACTTTGCACCGCAAGATCAATGAAATGAACGCGGAGAAGAGCGAGCGAGCAAAAGCGGAACTGGACATAGGAGCGGGCGAGAGAGAGACTCCGCGCCTTGCCTCTGATCCCTGACCTCTGATTTTCCATGCCCGGCGCAGCTGACTTCATTCAACGAACCGTCCATGCCATGGAGGCGGGCGGAGCTGCCATCTGGATCCGGCGTGGCCTGGCTGCGGTCGTGATCCTCGGGATTTCCTTCTTTTACGTCGGGCACGAATTTCGCGGGCTCGCGTGCGCGGAGGCGATGGATCAGGCGCAGATCGGTCGCAACATCGCGAGCGGCCAAGGATGGCAGACCGATTTCCTGCGTCCGCGAGCGGTCGGTCAACTGCAGCGCAACGGCAAGAACGTGGCGGAGCGAATCTGGTACGACACCTACAACGCGCCGCTGCCGCCGCTCGTCACCGCGGCCGCGCTGCGGCCGTTCAAACGCTGGTGGAAGATGAAGCCGAGCCAGGTCCTCTACACCGGTGATAAGGTGATTGCGGTCACGGCGATCGCCTTTTTTCTCGCCTCGCTGGCAATGCTCTACCTGCTCGCGATGCGGCTCTTCGACCAGCGGCTGGCGGTGCTCGCCACTGCTCTCGTGCTGGTTTGCGACACGATCTGGCAATATTCGCTTTCCGGTTTGCCGCAGATGCTGCTGCTGTTTTTGTTTAACGCGACGCTCTACGTCCTGGTGCGGGCGGTGCAGGCTCAGTTTGAGGGCGGCCGCGTCGGCATCTGGCTCGGGCTCACCGGCATCGGCTTTGGCCTCCTGGCGCTGACCCACGCACTCACGATCTGGATCTTTGCGGGGGCGCTCATCTTTTCGATTTTCTTTTTCCGGCCGCGCGGCTGGGCGGCCTCCATTATCCTCGGGATGTTCCTGCTCCTCTACACTCCATGGCTGGTGAGGAACTATGTGGTCTGCGGCAATCCCGCCGGCCTCGCGGGTTACGCGGTGCTGGATGGGATCAAGCATTCCGAAGCCGGGCATATGCGCCGGGTCGACCTCGATCTGCAGGATGTCGGCCCGGGAATGTTCCGGCGCAAAATCACGACCAATCTCACGGCCCAACTCGGCCGGATCGTGGAATACCTGGGCTGGAACGTGGTCGCCTTAATGTTCTTTGTCGGCCTGCTCCACGTCTTCAAACGCCGCGCGACCGCGGTGTTGCGCTGGATGGTGCTGGCGATGTGGGGAGGCGCGGTCCTGGGCATGGCGGTCTATGGATTGAAGGAGGAGCAAGGGGTGGCTCCGAATCAGCTCCACCTGCTCTTTGTGCCGATTATGACCTGCTACGGGCTCGCCTATCTGCTCGTGCAATGGAACCGGCTCGAGATCGAATTCCGGGTGGCACGGATCGGATTTCTGACGGTGCTCTTTCTGCTCTGCGCCATGCAGATGCTGTTCAATTTCACCCTGTCCAATCCGCAGTCGGGCGTGCGTTGGCCCCCTTACGTCCCGCCCTACATCGCGGTCCTGAATGACTGGATGGAGCCGGACGAGATCATCGCGTCGGACATGCCGTGGGCCATCTCGTGGTACGCCGACCGGCGGTCCCTCTGGCTTCCGGAAACGGTGAAAGCGTTCACGGAATTCCATGATTACGGGATCTTCGGCAAACCGATGAACGGCCTTTACCTCACCCCGATCAGCGGCAGCGCGAACACGTTGGGCGACATTTTGAAGGGCGAATATCGCGACTGGGCCGCGGTGATTTTGCGCAGCGTCGATATCTCGCGCTTCCCGCTCAAATGGGCCACGCTGCTTGGCCTTGAGAACGAGTGCATCTTCTTCGCGGATCGCGATCGGCAGCGCATTCTAGTCCAGTGAGGCCGTGGCGCAGGGGAACAAACTTTTCGGAACCGATGGCGTCCGTGGGGTGGCCAACGTCGAGCCAGTCACGGCCGAGACGGCGCTCAAGCTGGGTCGCGCGGCGGCCCATGTTTTCACGCAGCTGAATCCGCGCACGCTGCCCGCGGGGGCGCGGCCGAAGATCGTCCTCGGGAAGGACACGCGGCTCTCCGGCTACATGCTGGAGAATGCACTCGTCGCCGGCATCACCTCGTTGGGCGTCGATGTGCTCGTGATCGGGCCGCTGCCGACGCCGGGCGTGGCCTACATCACCCGCTCGCTTCGGGCGGACGCGGGGATTGTGCTTTCTGCCTCGCATAACGCCTACGAAGACAACGGCATCAAGTTCTTCCGCCACGACGGCTACAAACTGGACGATCAGATCGAGCAGCAGATCGAGCAGTTGGTGTTCAGCGGCGAGATCGACGCGGTCCGTCCAACCGCTGGGAACATCGGGCGCGCCACTCGCATCGACGATGCTCTCGGGCGCTACGTGGAATTCGCGAAGGCGAGCTTCCCGCGCGGGATGTCGCTCGAGAAAATGCGGATTGCGGTGGATGTGGCGAATGGCGCGAGCTACAAATCAACGCCCTGCATTTTGCGCGAACTCGGCGCCGATTTGCAGGTTTTCCATGACGCGCCGAACGGCACGAACATCAACCAGCAGTGTGGCAGCACCCATCCGGAAGAGATTCAGCGCATCGTGCACGAGACCGGCGTCGAGATCGGGATCACGCATGATGGCGATGCCGATCGCGTGCTGCTCTGCGATGAAAATGGCGAGCTGGTGGACGGCGATGAAATTCTCGCGATTGCGGCGATCGAGTTCCTGCGCGCCGGGAAACTGCGCGAGAACACCCTCGTCGCGACCGTCATGAGCAACTTCGGTCTCGATGAGGCGCTGGCCGCGGCGGGCGGCAAGGTGTTGCGCACGAAAGTGGGCGACCGCTATGTGCTGGAGGAAATGGTGAAGCGCGATCTGAATGTCGGCGGCGAGCAGAGCGGACACATGATCTTTCGCGACTTCAGCACCACGGGGGACGGCATTGTGTGTGCGCTCCAGATCCTGCGCATCATGCGGTTAACAGGGAAACCGCTCAGCGAACTGAAGCGCTGCCTGACCAAGTACCCTCAGGCACAGCGGAACCTGCGCGTGAAAGCGAAGCCGCCGCTGGAAGAGATGGGCGAGGTGGCGAAACTCGTCGGAGAAGCGGAGCAGGAGCTGCAGGGCAAGGGCCGCGTGCTGCTGCGTTACTCCGGCACGGAACCGAAGATCCGGCTCTTGATCGAGGGCCGGGAGCTGGCGCAGATCGACCGGCAGGCGGACGGAATCGCCGAGGCGATTCAGCGCGCGATTGGATAAGCTAATGGCGACTTTGCGACACGTGATCGAAGCGCTCCTTTTCAGCGCGCAAAAGCCGCTGAGCACGAAGGAGCTGGCAAGCGCGATCAAGGGTGGGGGTGCGGAGGACGAGCTTGTGCCTAACGAGTTTGGAAAAACGAACGAGGCGGAAGTGGCTGCGGCACTGGAGGAGTTGAAGATCGAATACATCGAGCAGCAGCGCGCTTTTCAACTCCTGGAGAAGGCGGAGGGCTGGCAGCTGGCGAGCGATCCCTCCTATGCACCTTGGGTGCGGCAGCTTTTTCCGGCGGCCAAACCCCAGCGTTTGACGCCGCCCGCGCTGGAGACGCTCGCGATTATCGCTTACCGGCAGCCGATTACCCGCGCGGATGTCGAAGCCGTGCGCGGGGTGGCGGTCGACGGTGTGCTGCAGAGTTTAATGGAGCGCGGCTTGGTGAAAATTGCCGGTCGCGCGGAGGTGCCGGGCCGGCCGTTGCTTTACGAGACCACACAGTTTTTCCTGCAGCACTTCGGATTGCGGAATCTGGACGAGTTGCCAAACGCGGAAGAGCTGCGCCGGCGATATTTGCCGACAGCCGCACCGCTGGCCGCGGCCGCTGCGGAAGCGCAACCCGAGCTGCCGGGAGTGCCGCCACTGGCGAACGATGATGCGGCTTCACCAGACGAGCCGACGCAAGCGGCCGATCATGCCCCCGAGGCGCTCGCAGACGCGTCACCAGAGACCCTCGCGCCGCCCTCTTAGCTTCGCTGTACCGAGACGCGATCGAGCCGCCGCAGGGGTGGATGTACGGTTGCGTGTAGCCGGAGGACGCGTCCCCAGCTACTACTTACACCTCCGCGATTTCGCGCGGGGCGGTCGATCTTCGCGCCGCGAGCGCGGGCCGCGTTTCGGCCAGCGAGATCTTTTTCATCTCCACTTTGATGAAGCTCAGGATGACGGGCGCAAGGATCAATCCAGCGATCCCCATCACCCGCTCGCCGATGATCAGGGCGAGCAGCGTCAGCCACATCGGATGATCGATCCGTCCGCCGATGATGCGGCTGTTCAGGAAGTACTCGAGTTTGTGGATCACGAGCAGAAAGGCGAAGGCCCAGCCCGCCAGCTGCGGCGACATCGTGAAGGCGATGCCAATGATGATGCCGTTGCTGAGCAGATTCCCCACGATCGGGAGCAGACCGCAAACGAACGTCAGGATCACGACGAGACTCGCGTAGTGCAGGCCGATCGTATAGACGAAGAGCGCGGTTAAGGTCGCGTTGATCGCGGAGATAATAATCTGCGCACCCATCACGGTGGCGAAGCTCTGGTAGAGCGAGGCGAAGCGCTCTTTGATCCGGCCAGTGTAGAAAGTGTAAAGGTTCGCCTTGGCGTGGCCCTGCGCGCGTTTCGCTTCGAAATCTGGATTCAGAAATACGCCCACCGCAACGGCCACGCCAATCACGAGAAAGACGAACTCCTTCGTCGCGATCTTCACGTAATTACCCAGCTGCCCCATCGTGTCGCGGACGCTGTCGAGCGCGACGGCGCGCAGGCTCTCGATGTCGGTAAACGGCAGCTCGATCCCGTGTTCTTGCGCGAACCGTACCACGATCGGAATCGCGGTTCCCACAATCTCCGGCAGGACGACAAGCGCGCGTTTGAAGAAGAACACGAACCCGCTGAAGAGCGCCGCGACCACGATGAGGAAAAGCGTGACCGCGACCCATTTTTTGCCCCAGAAGGCGAGCTTCGTCAGCGCGAGGTAGCAAAAGAGTGCCGCGAGGAAGGGAGTGCCGAGTTGCAGGAGCGCAACCAGCACGAGCAGCGCGGTGAACACACCGTAGGAGATGGCGACTGGTCTTTGCATGGAAGGCGTCCCCGCTCTGGTGGGCCGTGCACCAGAGTTTATCGCACGGCGAACCCGTTTCCATCATGTTTTCCGCAGGAGCGCAGCGTTGACTTGCTCGGGCGCGTCACGGATCGTCAACCCTGATGAACAAAATCGCCCGCCGCTCCCGAGTATTGTTAGCAGCCGTGACAGCCCTCTTCAGCCTGAGTGGTTGCGGCAGCTATAACCGGCTCGTCACCCTCGAGCAGAATGTGAACAAGAAGTGGGCCGACGTGCAGTCGGTCTATCAACGGCGTGCCGATTTGATCCCCAACCTCGTGAACACCGTGCAGGGCACGGCCAATTTCGAGAAATCGACTCTGACCGAGGTGACGAATGCCCGCGCCAGCGTGGGCCGGGTGCAGCTGGACCCGAACAAGGCGCCCACGGACGCGGCGCAGCTGGAGCAATTCCAGCAAGCACAGGGGCAGCTGAGTAATGCGTTGTCGCGCCTGTTGGTGGTTTCGGAAAATTATCCGCAGCTGCGGGCGACGGAGGCGTTTCAGAATCTGCAGGTGCAGCTCGAAGGAACGGAGAACCGCATTTCCGTGGAGCGAAATAATTTCAATGGCGCGGTGCAGGAGTACAACACGGCGCTTGGTGTTTTCCCCACGAACCTGCTGAACAAGATGTTCGGGTTCCAGCCGCGGCCATTCTTTAACGCCCAGCCCGGGGCCGAGCGCGCGCCGACGGTGAATTTCGGAGCGTTCGGGAATGCACCGGCCGCGCCGCCGAGCGCTACGCCTGCGGCCACGCCGTGATCCGGCGCGGAAATCCCACGCTCCAAACTCCAGGGAAGCTTCAAGCACCAACTTCGCAGTGCACTATTTGTGGCGGGTTTGGAGCGTGGAATTTGGAGCTCGGGATTTGGGATTTCTTCGGCGGCACGCGCTAATAGCAGCACTCCTCATCGAGGCGATGGTGGCGCCACTCGCACCCGCCGCCGAAGTGCTCCCGCCGAAGCCCGCCGGCTATTTCAACGATAGTGCGGGCGTTGTTTCGCAAGAGGCCGCGCTTCGTTTCAATGAGCAGCTTGCCCAATTCGAGCGCGAGACTTCGAATCAGGTCCTGGTCGCGGTCTATCGTAAGATGGGGAGCGACTCGGATGTCGCGGATTACACCCAGCGCGTCGCCAAATCGTGGGGTGTAGGCCAGGCGGACAAGCGGAACGGCACGGTGCTCTTCGTGTTTGTCGAGGATCGCAAGATGTACATCCAGGTCGGCTACGGCCTGGAAGGCGTGCTGCCCGACGTGACGGCGTTCGACATCACCGAGCGCCACATCAAGCCGCTCTTCCGCGCGAACGATTACGAAGGCGGGCTCGCCACCGGCATCGACCTGATGATGCGGGCGATCCGCGGCGAATACACCGGCACCGGCAAGACCGTGGCCGAATCCGGCAAGAGAAACAGCGGAGGCAATCTCCCCTGCATCGTCACCTTTCTGATTATCGTTCTCTTCCTGATCTTCAGCGGACGCGTCCGGCGTCGGCGCGGCTGGGGCTATTCGGGAGGCGGCGGACCATTTATCGACGGCGGCTGGGGCGGCGGTGGAGGCTGGGGCGGCGGCTCGTCATCCGATGGCGGTGGCTTTAGCGACTTTAGCGGCGGCGGCGGAAGTTTTGGTGGCGGCGGGGGAGGCTCCAGCTGGTGAGGTAAATCATGCGCACGAAAGAGTTCATGGCCCGTCTCGATCACGCCCGAATTGTGGCGGCGATCGCAGCGGCGGAGGCGAAGTCTTCCGGCGAGATCCGCGTCTTTATCCAACGCGGCGAGATGGCGGATAATCCGCTGCGTGTCGCGGAGAATAAGTTCATGAAGCTCGGGATGGAAAAGACGGCCGAGCGGAATGCCATTCTCATCCTGGTGGTGCCGCGCGCGCGCAAGTTCGCGGTGGTGGGTGACAAGGGCGTGCACGAGCGCTGCGGCGCAGAGTTTTGGGAGCAGCTCGTGGCAACGATGCGCGGGCATTTCCAGCGGGAGGCATTCACGGAGGCGCTGCTCGCTGCGATCGAGAGCGCGGGCGACCTGCTCGCACGACATTTCCCACCTCAGTCGGACGATCGAAACGAGCTGCTGGACGATATCGTTGAAGGTTGATCAGAGCGGGATCGTTCGCCGGCGCTTCGGAGCTACGCAGATCCGGCATCAATCGCTGGTAGGCGTTCTCGTAACTCTGCGCCCAGCCTCCCACAGTGCGGGAATAAACCTGCTGCAACGTGGTCGCGGTCACACAATAGCGGCCGAAATTGCGCTGACACAAACTTTCCGGAAGATTCAAACACCCTGATGCCGGATGTCTTCCGCGGCGGCGGCATAGACGGCATCCTCCGCGATGTTGGTGGCGTGATCGCCCACCCGCTCGAGGTGCCGCGCGATGAACATCAGGTTCAGGTAGCCGCGGAGCTGCTCCGGATCTTCCGCCATGCGCTGGATCAGGCGCCGGCTAGTGTTGGCGTTCATCTCATCCAGTTCTTTGTCGCGCGGCTTCAGTTGCAGCGCGAGTTGCACGTCTTCTCGCAGATAAGCCTCGACGCTATCTTTGAACATCGACATTGCGTGCCGGAACATGGGGCCGACGAATTCCGTTTCCGGCAGCGCGGGGTGCCGGCTCAATTTGCGGGCTTTGCGCGCGATGTTGACCGCCTGGTCGGCCATCCGCTCCAGATTGCTGCTTAACTTCATCGCCGAGACCACCCGCCGCAGGTCGGACGCGACCGGCTGAAAGCGCAGAAGCAGATCGACGCCGTCTTTGTCGACCTGCTTCTCGAGTTGATCGATCTCCTCGTCATCCGCAATCGCGGTCACGCAGAGCTCGTCATCGCGCTGCAGCAAACCGGTCACGGCCCGGTCCAGGCTGCGCTCCGTCAGGCTCGACATCATGAGCACGTTGTTGCGCAAGGAGCTGAGCGCTTCGTCGAAATTTCCGAGGATGTGGTTCTGCGCGATCATTCGTAGGCGGGGATCAACCAAAACGGCCGGTGATGTAGTCCTCCGTCTGCCGTTCGGACGGGTTGGAGAATATCTTGCGGGTCTCGGCGTACTCGATCACGCGTCCGAGATAGAAAAAGGCGGTGTTATCCGAGACCCGGCCCGCTTGCTGCATGTTATGGGTCACGATCACAATCGTGTAGCGGGCCTTCAGTTGATGGATCAATTCCTCGACCTTGGCGGTCGCGATCGGATCGAGCGCGGAGCAGGGCTCGTCCATCAGGACGATTTCCGGTTCCACCGCAAGCGCGCGTGCGATGCAGAGGCGTTGCTGCTGCCCACCGGAAAGTCCGTAGCCGCTCACGTGCAGCCGATCCTTTACTTCCTCCCAGAGGGCGGCGGAGCGCAGACTTTTCTCGACCGCTTCATCGATCCGGGCGCGCTTTGTGATTCCGGCAATCCGAAGTCCATAGGCGATGTTGTCATAGATCGACTTCGGAAACGGATTCGATTTTTGGAACACCATCCCGACCCGCCGCCGCAGATCGACCACATCCAGGCCGGGGCTGTAGATATCGACGCCGTCGATCCGGATCGTGCCGCCGGAAATATGCGCGCTCTCCACGAGGTCGTTCATCCGGTTGAGGCAACGAAGCAGCGTCGTTTTGCCGCAGCCGGATGGCCCGATGAAGGCGGTGACCGCGCGCCCTGGGATGTCGAGGGTCACATCGTGCAGCACCTTGTTCGAGCCGTAGGCGAAATCGAGATGCTCGATCGCAATCACGTTCTGCGCCGCGGTCGGCGCGGGACCGGGCATCGTTCTGGAGGCGGGCGTTAAAACGGTGGGCGGCGGCGTTTCCATCAGACTTACCATGACAAGCGACTCCGGGTTCTCTCGCGCAGGATAACCGAGCTCAGTGTGATCAGCATTACCACGGCTAGAAAAACAAAGGCGGCGCCGTATTGCACTCGTTCGGTGTATTCGTTCTGCGGGATCTTCGAGCTGACAACGTAAATGTGATAGGGCAGCGCCATCACTCCCTGGAAAAAGAAATCGGTGATGTGCTTCACCTGCCACGGCATCTCATCGCGCATCGCGTAGGCGGCAGTGAACATGATCGGCGCGGTCTCGCCGGCGACGCGCGCGATCCCGAGGATGGAAGAGGTCAGGATGCCCGGCAGAGCATAGGGCAGGACATTCTTGCGGATGGTCTGCCACTTCGTGGCGCCGAGCGCGAGCGAGCCTTCGCGCAGTCCTTGCGGTACGGCCCGGAGCGATTCTTCGCTCGCGGTGATGATCGCCGGAAGGATCATCAAACCGAGCGTAAACCAGCCCGCGAGGAGCGAGACATTCCAGCCGAAGAAGATCACGAAGAGCCCGAAACCGAAGAGCCCGAAGACGATCGAGGGGACGCCGGCCAGGTTCAAAATGGCAATGCGGACAAGCCGAATGAAGCCTCCGTTGCGGCTGTACTCGCTCAGGTAAATCGCGCTGCTAATGCCGATCCCGAGTGCGAGCGCCATCGAACCGATGACGAGCAGCGCCGTGCCCACGATCGCCGGCCAAATCCCGCCCGCCGAGTAGGCCACCGTCTGCGGCTCGACCGTCACGCCGGGATGCGCCGCCTGCCATTCCCGATACTGCCGGTCGCTCAGCGTCATTTTTTGCCCTTCGAAATCAAAAACATAGAGCGTCTGCGGCGGCTCCGTCAGGAACGCGACGTTGACGAACGGCGGCGTGGTTTGAAAAACCGTGCGGCTGCCTTTGATGCCGATGTCGAGGAAGATGTAGGTGGCGCAGGCGAGCACGAAGTAGGTCGCCAGGCGAAACGCCCAGAAGATCACGCGCTCGAAGATCCGTCCGCGGCGCGCGTGTGGTGAGACGACCCCGATCATCAGCCGATGCTCATCCGGTAGCGCGCGACCAATTTCTGCGCGAGGTAGTTGATCAGGAGCGTGATCGTGAACAGCACCAGCCCCACCATGAAGAGCGCGCGGTAATGCATGCTCCCGCGTACCACTTCGCCCATTTCCTGCGCGATGATCCCCGTCATGGTGTGCACCGGCTGGAAGAACGCTCCCAGCCCCTGCGTGAAATCCGGAATTTCGATCCGGTTCCCCGCGCAGAGCAGCACCACCATGGTTTCGCCGATGACGCGGCCGAGCCCCAGTAAAATGGCGGAAACGATCCCGGAAAGCGACGCCGGCACGAGGACGCGCGCGATCGTCTGGAGCCGATTCGCGCCGAGCGCGTAGGACGCTTCCTTGAACCCGCGGGGCACATTCCGGAGCGCGTCCTCCGCCAGGGTAAAAATCGTCGGCACCGCCATGAGCGCGAGCAAACAACCCGCCGTGAATACATTCAGCCGCTCGCTGATCGGGAAGAACGAAACCCAGCTGAAGATCGGCAGCTGCGACATTGCGCGCACCGCCTGCCCGACCACCGCGATTCCGAAGAAGCCGAGCACCACCGACGGGATCGCGGAGATGAATTCGATGTAGGGCTTGATCAATCGCTTCTCCGCGCGGGACGCGATTTCGCTCACATAAATCGCCGACGAAACTCCAAGCGGCACTGCCAGGACAAGGGCCACAAACGAGACCATGATCGATCCCACGAGGAGCGGCCGAATGCCGTACCAATCCTGCCAGAAACTGGCCGTGATCCAATCGTGGCCGAAAAGGAAGGAGCTGATCGCGCGGTACCACGGAACCGGCGCACCTGCGGACCAGGCGCGGAGACGGTCGGTCGTCCGCGGCAGGTCCGCGGCGGCGGCGCGTGCCTCTTTTTTCCAGCGCGCGAGTCTCTGCTGCGCGAATGGCGCCGGCATCTCCGGTGCGGTCGCGACGAGCTGGGTAATGGTGGCACTCGCCGCGCGGCTGGCAGCATCAAAGAGAGGAGTCGCCCCCATCACCAGCGGCAGTCCCGCCGCGCGGTTCTGCGGTTGCTCCTTGAGGGCGGTCGCCTGCTCCGCCGCATCCGAGACGATGCCTTGCAACGCAGTGTCGCTATCGCTGAAGGCTGTCGCAAATTGATCGAACGCCGCCAGCGACGCATTCGCCTCCTCGGCGGAGGCGCCGCCACTGGTCGCGGCGCGAAACTGCCGCAGGCGCACTTCGCTGAGGCCGCGGGAAAGGGCGGAGTGCTTTTCCGTTTCCGCTCGCATGATGTCGACGTACTCCAGGCCCGCCTGCCGATAGAGCCGCAGGTTCTGCAGGTTTTGTCCGAAGAACCCGAAACCTTCCCGCGCCAGGAAAAGCGTAATCAAGCCGAGGACGATGAGCGCCACGAGCGCGTTGCCGCCGAAAAAGACGCGGATCAGCTGCTCCGTCCAGCGTCGGGACGCGATGGAACCAACCCGCTGCGGAACGAGAGGCGCTGATTCGGCGAGGACTTGCATCCGCCGCAGCATCGCCGGAACCGTCCGCGGCGAGCAACGCGCGAAGTGTTACGATTGTGTGACGTGGGCAATCGGCAGCACCACACCGATGGTCGACCCACGGCCCAGTTCGCTGGCAGCTTCGACGCTCCCGCCGTGTAACTGCGCGATATGTTTCACGATCGACAAGCCGAGGCCGGTGCCGCCGACCTGCCGGCTCCGAGCTTTGTCCGCGCGGTAGAATCGCTCGAAAACCCGCGGCAGATCCTGCGCCGGAATGCCGGTGCCATCATCCGTAACGCCGATTCGCACGCTCTCGCCTACCCGCTCCGCGCGGAGACAGATGCGTCCCTCCGAATGCGAATACTTCACCGCATTATCGAGGAGGTTGTAGATGATTTCCTGCAGCCGATTTTCATCCGCCGAGATGGGCGGCAAATCGCCGGGCGCTTCCAGGACCGCGTCCAATGACTTCTCGGTGAAACGCTTTTCCCAATCGCGCAAAATCCCCGCGAGAAACTCGGGCAACTCGATCTCGCAGAAATCGAGGCGCGAGGCCGGTGCTTCGAGCTGCGCGAGGCTGAGCACATCCTCGATCAGCAGCGTCAAGCGCTCCGCATGTCGGTCCATGACCTTTAGAATGCGCACCAGCTCCTCGGGCGGTTGTGCGGGCTCGTCCAGCAGCGTCTCCAGATAGCCGCGGAAGATCGAGAGCGGCGTGCGCAGCTCGTGCGAAACATTAGCCACAAAATCGCGGCGCATCGCTTCCACCTGCTGGATTTGTGTCACGTCGCGGAACAACATGACCGCGCCGCCCGCCTTCCCGCTGGGGCCATGGAACGGCACCGCGCTCACCTCCAGCTGCAACGCCGGGTTGCCTCCGCGCGGGAGCTTCAAGGCATCGCGGTGCGCCTCGCCATCCTGCAAGGCGCGCGCCAAGGCCCGCTCGGCCGTGGCTTCGCGGGTCGCTTCCAAAAGCGACATGTCCGCCTCGCTCCGCACGAGGTTGAACAGGCGGCGGAATTCGGCGTTCGTGAGCTGGAGGCGACGCTGTTCGTCGACCACGGCCACTCCATCCGGCAACGCGCTCAGGATGGCCTCAAGGCTGCGGCTTCTCTCCCCCGCCTGCTGCTCCAGGCGTCGTTGCCGCCCAGCGAGGCGCTCCAGCGCCAGCCCCAGGGCATTGGCCCGCCGGTTCGCCGTGACGAGGAATTTACGCGGCGGTTGCCCGGTCGTGACTGCGCCGACCAGCTCCTCCAATTCCCGCCACGGCTGCACCCAGCGGCGCCACACCCACCAGCCGATGAGCGCGAGCACGACGCCCAGCGCCGCGAGCGTAGACCAGCCGATCATTGACCGTCGCGCAGCCGGTAACCAAATCCGCGCACCGTCTCGATCGCTTCCGCGGCTTTGCCCAGTTTCTTGCGCAACCGGCGCACATGTGTGTCGACCGTGCGGGTGTCGATCAGGCTTTCGTAACCCCACACCTCGTTCAGTAAACGATCGCGCTCCTGCACCCGCCCCCGCCGCAGCATCAACATGCTGAGAAGCTTGAATTCCACACTCGTGAGACGCACCGGTTTGCCTGCCACGCGCACCTGATGCCGCGCCGGATCGAGCGAAATCGTTCCCGCCGTGAGCGCCTCCTCCACCACCTCGCCTTTCCCGCGGCGCATGATCGCTTTCACCCGCAGCACGATCTCGCGCGGGCTAAACGGCTTCGTCACATAATCGTCCGCGCCGACTTCCAGCCCCACGATCCGGTCGATCTCCTCCGCTTTGGCGGTCAGCATGATGATCGGGATATGCCGGGTCGCGCCGTCGCTCTTCAGCGCCTTGCAAACTTCCAGGCCGGGCATTTTCGGCAGCATCAGGTCGAGAATAATCAGCGCCGGCGGATCCGCGCGCGCCTGCCGCAAACCGCTCGCGCCATCTTCCGCCGCCGCCACCGTGAACCCGCCCGCTTTGCGCAAGGCGAGCGTCAGCATGTCGACCACGTCTGGCTCATCCTCGATGATGAGGATTCGATTGCTCGCAGCGGTGTCCATGGGCTAGATCAATGCCGTCCGGCGCGGTCGCTGCCAAGCGAGTTTCTGAGGGCCAAGCGCACGTTCATCCGGCACTCCCAAGCAATATCCCATGCGTCAATACCACGATCTGCTTCGCCTCGTGCTCGAGCACGGGAAGGCGCGCAGCGATCGCACCGGCACCGGCACCATTTCGCTCTTCGGCGCCCAGGCCCGCTTCGATTTGCGCGATAATTTTCCGCTCCTCACCACGAAAAAACTTCATCTACGATCGATCATTCACGAGCTGCTCTGGTTCCTGCGCGGCGAGACGAACGTCGGCTATCTGCGCGCAAACGGCGTCACCATCTGGGACGAATGGGCCGATGCAAAGGGCGATCTCGGCCGCGTCTACGGGGCGCAATGGACGGATTGGCGGGGGGCGAATGGCGAGAGCGTGAACCAGATCGACGACGTAATCGCGCAAATTCGGCGGAATCCGGATAGCCGGCGATTGATCGTGAGTGCATGGAACCCGGCCGAGCTCACGGGGATGGCGCTTCCGCCGTGTCACGTGCTCTTCCAGTTTTATGTGCGCGACGGGGCGCTGAGCTGTCAGCTTTACCAGCGCAGCGCCGATCTCTTCCTCGGGGTGCCGTTTAACATCGCGAGCTATGCGCTCCTTACGATGATGATTGCGCAGGTCTGCGACCTGCAGCCGGGCGAATTCATCCACACCTTCGGCGACCTGCATCTGTATCAGAACCACCTCGAACAGGCGCGCGAGCAACTCAGCCGCGAGTGCCGTCCGCTTCCGCGGATGGAACTGAATCCGGAGGTGAAAGAGATCCGCGACTTCCGTTTCGACGACTTCCGTCTGGCAGGGTACGACCCGCATCCCGCGATCAAAGCGCCGATCGCCGTGTAGCGCGGCGGTCACCCGCGCGTGAGGCGCTCGTAGATAGCTTCATACTGCGGCACCACGCGCGCCGCGGAGAACTTGCGCTCCGCAACGTGCCGCCCGCGAGCGCCCATTTCTTCCGCGAGCAACGGTGCGGCCGCCAGCCGAGCGAGCGAGGCCGCCATCGCCGCGAGATCGCCAAAAGCGTGGAGAAAGCCCGTCTCTCCGTCGGTCACCACTTCTGGGATTCCGCCGACGCGGAATGCCACGACCGGCTTCCCGTGAAAGAGCGTCTCGAGAATGCTCAGGCCGAAGCTTTCGGTCTCCGAGGTGTAGAGGCCCGCATCCGCAGCCGCGAGATAATCCTCCACGTGAATGACGTCTTGATTCACCAGGACGCGCCCGCGCAGCCCGAGCTGATCGAGCAGCGATTCGTATGGCTGGAACGAGCCGCCGGCGAGGATGAGCAGCCGGGCGGCCGGTTGAGTTTCCATGGCCGCAAACGCGCGCAGGAGCAAATCGATGCGCTTTAGCGGGCGCACATTCGAGGTGTGCACGACCACGAATTCCTCGTCGGCAATGCCCAGCTCGCGGCGAACCTCCGCGCGGGAACGCGTCGGCGCCGAGGGGATGAAGAAGTTCGGAATCACCTCCACTGCTTGTTGCAGGTGGAACGTCGCGAGCGTCTCCTGCCGCAAGCTTTCCGAGACCGTCGTGATGGCGTCGGATTGCGAGAGGGCATGTTCGATCGCCTCCCGGTAGCTCGGGTCCTGCCCGAGCAGCGTCGTATCTGTCCCATGCAGCGTGGTGACGATTTTCGGCGCTGGCGTGGAGGTTCGCGCGAGCATCTGCACCGCCAGATAGGCGGCCGTGGCGTGCGGCACGGCGTAGTGCACGTGGAAAATATCGAGGGCCTCCGCGCGCGCGACGTCTGCCATCTTTACCGCCAACGGCAGGGTGTAGTCGGGATAACGGAAGAGGCTGTATTCGTTCACCACCACCTCGTGGAAAAAGACGCGCGGCTGCGCGAGATCGAGCCGCACCGGCTTCGACGAGCTGAAGAAGTGGACCTCATGGCCGTGGCGCGCCAGTTCGGCCCCGAGCGCGGTCGCGAGGATGCCGCTCCCGCCGACGAGCGGATAACAGACGATGCCGATCTTCAACACGCCGACGATTCTACCTCAGAAAAGGCGGATGGACGGCGGAAGTTCCGCCAGCGTTTTCACGAGCAGATGATCGCTCAGGAACAGAGCCTGCGCGTATTCCACTCCCGCCTGCACGCCCAACAAACGCGCCCGGGCGGTTTGCAGCTCGATGTAATCGCGGGTGCGAAGCTGCGTGCGATGGCATTCCATCAACTGCACCCAGCGCTGGAAATAGGGGCTGATATCCACGTGGACCGCAGCGCAGCCGCGCCCCGGTTCTCCGCCCGGCGTGACCGCGTAAGAGAAAAAGTGGCTGACCGCATGTGGCGGCAACTCGCGCAGTTCCGCGATCCCGCCGTATCGCGCGAGGCGGACCGCATCGGCGCAAACCCGGCCCACCGCCACGTGATCGGGGTGTTGCTGCGCGACGCTGGTGGGTGCGAGCAGGATTTCCGGGCGCGCGGCGCGGATGCAACGCGCCATCGCCAGGGTGTTCTCGACCGAAGCCGCGATGTGCGAGTCGCCGCCAAGCTTGATAAATTTCAACGTCGCCCCGAGCAAGGCCGCTGCGCTCCGCGCTTCCGTTGCGCGTTGCGCGGGGCTGCCGTTGGTGGACGATTCACCGCGCGAGCAGACGTGCAGATGGATGCTCTTGCCGCGGGCCGCTTCGCCGAGCAGCACGCCGCCGCAGCCAAACTCGATGTCGTCCGGATGCGCGCCCACGGCGAGGATCGGGCCGCGCGCTTTAGGCGTCGGGGACATAGGCGTGGTCGGACTCGGAAATCGCGTCGCGAATGATGAATTGCACACCGGGCGCGTCCGCCGTGTTCAAATACTGCAATTCGCCGGCGCCCGTCACGTAATGCGTGCAGCCGATGACCGATTGCATCCAGAGCAGGCGCGTGTCGCGCGTCGGGCTGATCTGCTCTTTCTCGTGCGTTTGCATCGGGAGGCGAATGTAAGCGTCGCCGCCTTTGTGCAGCAGCAGGGCGTCGCCGTCGCGCCGGGCGCGCACGAGTTCGTCTTCATAGCGCACGTCCACGAAATAGTCGTCGACCTCGACCGCCCGGCGGCGCACTTCGGAGTCACCCGAGCGGACGATTCGGATTCCATCGGTCAGGCCGAGCCGTTCGTACATCTGCAAACAGAAGTCAGCCACATTGCTGGCTCTGACCGCCGCGAAATGCTCGACCATTGGTCCGCTCACATACTGGTGCAGTTGGCGCGCAGTCTTCTGGTGCCACTCGCTGGAGACCCGCTTGGCAAAGAGCGGCGAAAACTGCTTCTGCACCTTGTTCGCAAAATCGAAGTTCACCCGCCGCGCCTCACCGGTGTGACGCTCGCGCAGGATCGTAATGGTCTCCCGCGGATCGTGATCGCTGTCGTGGTAGAAGAAAACAATCTCACCTCCGATCTCATGCAGCAGGCGGCGCGCCGTTTGTACCTTCGCGAAAAGAAACCGGCGCGGAAAAAAGCCGCACGGCTGCTGGCCGAAACAAATGATGGGCGAAGGCATGCGCGGCTAGGTGTGGCGCACCCCGGCGAAGACGGTTTTCTGCAGCAGGCTGGCGAGGATCAGCACCGTGACGCAGCCGATGAGGTTATACCAGAGGTAGCCGATCGCTGTCGTTTTGAAGAGGACGAGCACCATCGTCTGCGAGATGAGCGCAGCGCCGAAGACCGCGTGGCCGCGGACGAACTTCAGGAAGAACGCGGTCAGGAATATCCCCAGGATTGTGCCGTAAAAGATGGAGCCAAGGATGTTCACCGCTTCGAGCAGGTTCTCCACGAGATTGGCGAAAAGGGCGAAGCCGATCGCGATGATGCCCCAGCTGGCGGTCGCGACTTTGGCGAAGATCAGGTAGTGCTCTTCGCTGCCGTCGTCCTTGATCAGCGGGCGGTAGAAATCGACTTCGGTGGTGGAGCCGAGCGCGTTCAGTTCCGCGGCCGTGGACGACATCGCGGCGCAGAAAATCACCGCCACGAGCAGGCCGATGATGCCGTGGGGCAGGTAGTTCAGGACGAAGGTGATGAAGACGTAGTCGGAGTCTTTCGTCTCGAGCTTCGGGTTCGCCGCCTTCAGCGTCTCTTTCACTTCCGTGCGGATTTTCTGCAGCTCGGCCTCGGACTGCGTGACCGCTTGCTGCGCGGCGGCGGTGATTTCGATCGAGCCGGATTGCTGCGCGGCGATGAGGCTGCGCACCTGGGTTTGCGTTTGTGCGAAAGCGGCGTCGAAGCGGGATTGCAGCACGGGTAATTTGCCGTCGGTATCGGCGCGCTGAGCGAGCTGGTAGGCCGGCTGGTTGAAGAACATCGGCGGCTTCTCGAATTGAAAGAAGATGAAAACCATCACGCCGGTGAAGAGGATGAAGAACTGCATCGGGACCTTCAGGACAGCGTTAAAGAGCAGGCCGAGCCGGCTGCCGATTTCGTTCCCGCCGGCGAGGTAACGCTGCACCTGCGATTGGTCGGTGCCGAAGTAGGAGAGCGCGAGGAAGAAGCCGCCGAGCAGCCCCGACCAGAAGGTGTAACGCTCGTTCACATCGAACGAGAAGTTCACCGCGTTCAGCTTTCCCATTTTCCCCGCGACCGTGATCGCCTGGCCGAACGACAACTCCGGCGGGAGGCGGTGCAGGATCATGCCGAAGGCGACGAACATCCCGAAAAGGATCACCGCCATCTGCCATTTTTGCGTGATGCTGACCGCGGTTGTGCCGCCGGCCGCGGTGTAGATGAGCACGAAAACGCCGGAGAGCAGGATGGTGAGCTGCACGTTCCAGCCGAGGATGGCCGACATGATGATGGCGGGCGCGTAAATCGTGATGCCGGCCGCGAGCCCGCGTTGCACGAGGAAGAGCGACGCGCCAAGCAGTCGCGTCTTCTGGTCGAAGCGCTGGCCGAGATACTCGTAGGCGGTCACCACCTTCAGCCGGTGGTAAATCGGGATGAAAACCGCGCAGACCACGATGAGCGCGAAGGGGAGCCCGAAGTAATTCTGCACAAACCCCATTCCGCTTTCATAAGCCTGCCCCGGCGTGGAAAGGAACGTCACCGCGCTGGCCTGCGTCGCCATGACGGAGAGCCCGATCGTGCCCCAGCGGATCGTCTCATCGCCGTGCAGATAATGCCCGAGATCGTGATCGCGCCGGGTGCGCCAATGTCCGTAAAGCGCAATCGCCAGCACCGTGCTGACGAGCACCGCGTAATCAATCCAGCTCAAGAAAAGAAGCGGCTGAGCGCGTAGAAAAGCGCCACCTCCACCACGAAGACGGCGACGACAGCGAGGTAGGCATTCCGCCAGCTGCTGAAGAGCGGGACGCGAGCGCCAGGTTTCGACATTACGGCTCGAAAGCAGTGTCGGGACACTTCTTCGCAATCGCGCGATCGAAGGTGTAGAGAGGTACCTGGAGATCTTCGGCGAGGGCGACGTAGTAACTGTCGTAACTCGAGCAGGTAGTCCGGCGCGCCGTCTCCATCACCCGCTGGATGGGCAGAAAGTGCGTCGCGCGTCGCAGGAGAGTAGATGCGCGGAGTGCATGCCCATCTGCGGCGGTGGGCGATAGCTGACCGGCGCGCTCGTATTTCAGGAGCACGCTGGCGAATTCCGCCTCCCACAATGTGGGTACGGCCCAGTGGTTGTCCCGCACCCAGAGAGCATCAACCGCGCCGGTCTCGCCGATGCCAATGATCAGGCGCGCGATGATGCTGCAATCAGCCACAATCATTCGCGACCCTTGGCAATGGCCTGCTTGAGTTGTTCCATCGTGAGCGGCTTCACCGGGTAACGGGTGCGAGCCGCCTGGATCAGTTGTAACTGACGCAGCGGGTCCGCCGGCGTGGCGAGATACTCGCGCTCGAGGGCGGAGATCGCCTCCGTGTTGAGGCTGCGTCCATTCACTCGCGCGGCTTTCTTTAAGCGAGCGTGTAACTTTCGCGGCACATCCCTGAGCGTGATGTTCACGACATCATAATGGCATCATTATGGTGCGGCTCCAAATGCGGCGGGCGGTGCTTTCCCGAGCGAGATCATGTTCGCGAAGAGGCGATACGCGCCCGGGACGCCGGCCGGCAGTTCGCGGAACCACGAGTAGCCGGTGTAGATGAACCAGCCTTTTTCCATCGGTGCGATCAGGAGGCCGCCGTCGAGCGGCTTTTCGCCCGGGTCGTTGCAGGAGAGGATCGGCGTCCAGTGCGCGTCCCACTCGTTCGGGAAATAGAGGCCGCGCTCCTGGACCCAACCGCTGAAATCCGCTGCGGAGATCTTGTTCGGAAAGTTCAACACCGGGTGCTCGGGCGCGAGCAGGCGCACCTCGGCGTTTTCGGCCGTCACGCGGTCGCGCGAGACTTTCAGCGGGAACGGCAACTGGTCGACGGTCGGGCCGGGGGTGGTGGTGTATTGCATGATTACCACGCCCCCTTTGCGCGCGTAGGCCAGCAGCTCCGGGGTCCAGGCGCTGACCCGCGCCGCGTGCACGTTCGCCGCGCGCACGCCGATCACGATGGCGTCGAAGGCGGCGAGCTTATCGGCCTTGACGTCGCCATCATTGAGGAGCTGCACGTCTGAGCCGATCTCGCGCAGACTCTCGGGGATGGCGTCGCCGGCGCCGGGTAAATAGCCAACCCGCGCGGCGCGATTCTCGACCTGCGCGCGCACCAGTTTCGCTTCCGCAGGTGAAATCAGAGTCTGCGGCTCGAGGTGCGGGTAGGCGATGCGCGCGCGGCCAAAGGCGGCGACCGGCTTTCCGCCGCCGGGCGTGAAAGTTGCGCGCAACGTGGCTTCGTCGTCATGTTCGGGCGGAGTGATTTGAAACGTGGCGTTCACTTCCGAATCGGTGCCGCGCAGGTCGATCGGGACGGAGGCGGGCTCCACTTTCCATCCGCTCGGCGCTTCCAGTGCCACGCTGCCAGTCACCGTCTCCGCGGACGCAATCACGCGCACGTTGAGCGTTTTGCTGGTTCCGTTCCCAAAGACGAACACCGGCCGCGGCAACTCGACGAAGAGCGGCGGTGCGATCACCACCGGCTCGCTGACCTCGCCGGCCACGCGATCGACGCGCCGGAAGCGCGGTTCGAGCGTGTAAGTGAGTTCCTGGCCGGCGACGTCGATTGTTACCTCGACGGGGAAAGGAGGCGGGTTCTCGGGCCGTCCGATCAAGGTCTGATCCGCCACCGCAAAGGTGCCGAGCGTCCCCGGTTCGCGCAGCCAGTACGGCTGGGAGAACGGCAGCGTCTCCGGCACTTTGACCGGCAGCTTTCTGGTGAACAGTTGTTCGCGAGGCAGGTCCGCGTCGATCGCCACGGATTCACCGCCTGCGAGCCGCGCACTCTTGAACTTCGCAGCCACGGGCGAGCGATTAATGGCCTCCAGTTGCAGCTGCAGCGTCTCGCCGGGCTGGACTGCCGCTTTTTCGCTCACCGCCTCGAGATGTAAGCCGAGGCAAGCGCCGATCAGGCCGGCGAGGTCCGCGAGCTTCGCCTGCGCTTTGAACTCACCGCCCAGGCCGAGGAGAAGTTTGCGCAGCTCGAGGAGAGCAGGCACCGAGGCAGCGGGATTCGTCATGTCGAAAGCGGCGTTGATCGCGGCGATTTTCTGCGACAACTCCGCGGCTTGCGGCCCGTCTTGCCACTGCGTGGCGACACCGCTGAAGATATTGCCTTCCGCCAGCGGCTGCCCCGCGAGGAGCTTGAAAAACTCTCGCTGTTCGCCGCGTTCGATGCCGACCCCGAAGCCCTGGCTTTTGTGCATCGTGCGACTCGCGGCCGCGATCTCCGGATACGATTTGCCAAGGAGCGGCTGATAACCGCCCGTCTCCAGGGAAACCAGACCGGTTTCGTCGAAGGGCACATTGCGCGCGCGGAAAAAGAATTGCGATGCGTTCCAAAGCAGGCGCGTGGCCTGCCAAGGTGCCACGAATTTCAACTGCTCCGGAAAACGCTTCGGATCGGCGGCCGCGTCGAAGGCTTCGCGCGCCAGGAGCGCTGACGCAGTATGGTGCCCGTGCGTCTTGTCGTCATCCGGCGGGAACCGGGTGATGATCACGTCCGGCCGGAACTTGCGAATTATCCAGACGACGTCCGCCAGAATTTTGTCGCGATCCCAGATCCGGAGCGTCTCCTCGGCCGATTTCGAGAAACCAAAATCGTTCGCCCGGGTGAAGAACTGCCGTCCGTGATCTATCCGGCGCGCGGCGAGCAGCTCCTGGGTGCGGATGACGCCGAGTTCCTCTCGCAGTTCCGGGCCGATCAGATTCTGCCCACCGTCTCCGCGAGTGAGCGACAGGTAGGCGGTGTCGTAGAGGGCGCCGTTCGCGAAATAGGAGATCAATCCCGTGTTTTCATCGTCCGGATGCGCCGCCACGTAGAGCACGCGCCCGAGCACGTTCAGCTTCTCAAGCGCGAGGCGGATTTGGACGGCGTCCATTTCGGACGGTGCTTCGGTGGCCGTGGCCGCGATTGTGAGGGTGGCGGCGATCATGACCGACAGGGCCGGCGCCCGCACGTTTCGGAACCGGCGCATGGCAGAGTTCCAGAACGGCGCTCGTTCAGTCCTCACTTGGCGTGTTCGAGAATTTGCTCGGCGGTGTGGAGCTGGGTCTCATCCGGCATCGTCGCCGCCTTCAGGATCTCGATCACTTTCTGCGCGGAAGCGGTCGCTTCCTTTTTGTTGCCGAGCTTGAGCTGAATCTGGGCGCGACGCATGTGCATGTTGTAAGCGTCGGGGCTGGCCGCGAGCGCCTGGTCAATCCACTTCAGCGCCTGGTTCAAATCCTTCCCATTATCGAGATAGAAAACGGCCGCCTGGTAAGCGGTGCGATCGTCGAGCGGAGTGGTGCTTTTCGCGGCAGCTTCGAGTTGTTTGCTCAGTTTTTCGAAATCATCGGTCGTCAGCTTGAGCGGCACGCGAGTCTGATCCCAATCCAGCCGCAAGGTGGCGGAGTCGCCCTTCACATCCCCGAGACCGATCGTGAAGGTCTCGACCACTTCGGGCAGCGCGGTCGGCTTCACCGTGATCCGCGCCGCGTCGCTCTCTTGTTTGTAGGCACCGGTATTGGCGACCTTGGCGTCTTTGGAAAAAATCACGATCCACTCGTTGGCGTTCGGAATGGTAAAGACAGCGTAGTCCCCCGCGGGAATCTCGGTGCCTTCCAATTTCACGGCGCCGCTGAATTTCATCCGCGTCGGCGCGTTCGCTCCGGTGCGCCAGAGTTCGCCATTCGGGACGAGATCGCCGAAGATGACGCGGTCGTTTTTGTTCGGCCGCGAGTAGTCGATCTCGACGTCGGTCAACCCCACGCGCTGCTGCACCACCGCATGCTGGCTGGCGGAGGGGAATTCAATTTTCTCCTGCGCGTGCGCCAGAGCGGGCGAGAGGAGCACACTCACCGCGCCGGCCGCCGTGAAGAGATGAGAAAGTCGTCGTGCAGCCGAAGAGCGGGGAGTGAGGTGCATATGGCGGGCAAGATACCTCGGCGGTGCGACATGCAACACACGCGCGGGATCTTTGCCGTTACTCTGCATCCGTCATGCGGGTCTGTGACGTTATTCATTTACGAGCATGGGTGAGGAACCAACGCCACTTGGCGCCGAAGACACCGCAGCTTCGTTGCCGGAACTCGATGAGCTTCTTATCTTTGGCAGCCCCGCGACGCGGCGGCAGTTCCTCAAACAGGCGGCCGGCACGGGCGCGGCAGTCGCTCTGGGGCCGGCCGTGATGCGCTTGCGCTCCGCGCGCGCGGCTGATATGGCCGCGGGCAACAACAGCGGGATTATGACCACGCCGCTACGATTGCAGATCAACGGCCAGGAGCACGCGCTCACGCTCGATCCGCGCACTTCGCTGCTCGATACCCTGCGCGAGCATTTGAATCTCACCGGCTCCAAAAAGGGATGCGATCACGGGCAATGCGGCGCCTGCACGGTGCTGGTGAATGGCCGCCGCGTGAACTCCTGTCTCACGCTCGCCGTCATGCACGACGGCGACGAGATCACGACGATCGAAGGTCTCGCGCAAGGCGATCAACTGCACCCGATGCAGGCGGCGTTTCTCGAGCGCGACGGATTTCAGTGCGGCTATTGCACGCCCGGGCAGATTTGTTCCGCGGTCGCTTGCGTGAGCGAAGGCCACACGAAGAGCGAAGCCGAAATCCGCGAGTGGATGAGCGGTAATCTTTGCCGTTGCGGCGCCTACCCAAACATCGTCGATGCGATCAAAGACGTGGCGGGTCAGAAGGCATGAACCCGTTTAGCTACACCCGGGCCGCGGATGCCGAGCAGGCGGTGAGCGCGATTGTGGCGCAGCCCCAGAGCATGTTTCTGGGTGGCGGCACGAATCTGATCGATCTCATGAAAATGGGCGTCGAGACCCCGGCGCATCTGGTTGATATCAACCGGCTGCCGCTCGCTCAAATCGAGGAGCTGCCCGATGGCGCGGGCGTGCGGATCGGCGGATTGGCGCGCAACTCGGACGTCGCCGAGCACCCCTTGATCGTGCAACGTTATCCGGTCTTGAGCCAGGCGCTTCTCGCGGGCGCGAGCCCGCAACTGCGGAACGCAGCCACCACGGGCGGCAATCTTTTGCAACGGACGCGTTGCTATTATTTCTACGACCCGTCGTTTCCGATGTGCAATAAGCGCGTCCCGGGGAGCGGCTGCGGCGCGCTCGAGGGGTTCAATCGCATCCATGCGATCCTCGGCCAGAGCGAGCAATGCATCGCGACTAACCCGAGCGACATGAACGTGGCGCTCGCCGCGCTTGATGCGGTCGTGCGCGTGCAAAGCTCCAAGGGAGAACGCACCATTGCGATCGCGGATTTCCATCGGCTGCCGGGCAACACGCCAAACGTGGATACGAACCTCGCCGCCGATGAGCTGATCACGGCGGTCGATCTGCCGGCGATGCCGTCTGCCGTGCGCTCCACCTATTTGAAGATGCGCGATCGGGCGAGCTACGCGTTTGCCTTAGTCAGCGTCGCCGCCGTGCTCGACCTCGGTGATGATCGGACGATCCGCTCGGCGCGGCTGGCGCTCGGAGGCGTTGCGCATAAGCCGTGGCGTTCCGCCGAAGCGGAGCAGGCGCTGCTCGGGCAAAAGGCGGAGGCGGAGGTCTTCCAGCGGGCCGCAGAGGCCGCGCTCGCCGGGGCCAAAGGTTTCAAGTACAACGAATTCAAAATCGAGTTGGCGAAACGGGTTATCGTGCGCGCGTTGACCACCACCGCAGGGCTGTTCGTATGAACCCGGCGCGTTGCAGGTCGGCGGGGGACCCCGGGGTGTTACCCAGTGTCCGGCAGTCTGCCGGACACAACCATGGCACCCCGTGCTCCCCGGATGCAGAAAACTCATGAGCAACGTTGTCATCGGCCCCGCACGGAATCGCGTCGACGGCCGCCTCAAGGTCACCGGCGGCGCAAAGTATTCGGTCGAATTCGAGGTGCCGAATTGCGTGCGCGCATGGCCCGTCGCGAGCAACATCGCGAAAGGGAAAATCACGGCGATCGACACCGCGGCCGCGGAGAAAGCCGCCGGCGTGCGGGCGGTTCTCACGCACCTGAACGCACCGAAGATTCACAACCCGATCGGAAAGGAAGAGCGCAGCGATGCGACTGGCGGGATTCGCAACGAAGAGCGTTTTCCGCTCGCGGACGCGGAGGTCCATTACGCGGGCCAGTACGTCGCCCTGGTGATTGCCGATACGTTTGATCAGGCGCGATACGCCGCGGGTTTGGTCGAGGTGACCTACGCGCCGGAAGCGGGCGTCCTCACGATGGAAGCGGCGCGTGACGACGCGAAGAAGCCGCGCAAGAACAAACAGGAGCCGGTGCAGGCGAAGAAAGGCGATGTCGCGAAAGCCTTTGCCAATGGCGACCTGGTGAAGATCGAGCAGACCTACATCACGCCGACCGAGACGCACAACCCGATCGAGATGTCAGGCACGATCGCGGTCTGGGAAGCGAAGGATAAGCTTACGCTTTACGATGCGACGCAGTTTGTGAAAGGCGTGCAGGATGTGCTTTCCCGTGCCTTCCAGATCGAGCGCGAGAATGTCCGCGTGATTTGTCCCTTTGTCGGCGGTGCGTTCGGGTGCAAAGGCGCCGTCTGGCCGCATGTGATTCTCGCCGCCATGGGAGCGAAAGCCACCGGGTTACCGGTCAAGTTGCATGTGCCGAGGACGCACATGTTTACCAGCACGGGGCATCGCACGCCGACGCGGCAGAAGCTCACGCTCGCCGCCACCCGCGAGGGCAAGTTGCAGGCCATGGAGCACGTGAGCGAGACCCTCACCTCCACTGTCGGCGAGTACACGGAATCGTGCGGCGCCCGCTCGACCGGGATTCTTTACGAGACCCCGAATCTGCGGATCGAGGAGATGATTTACCCGCTGAACGTCTCGACGCCCACCTTCATGCGCGCCCCCGGGGAATGTCCCGGCACCTTTGCGCTGGAATGCGCGATGGACGAACTGGCGATCGCGCTAGAGATGGATCCAGTTGCGTTGCGGATCGCAAACGACGCGGCGAAACATCCGACCAAAGACGTGCCGTTCAGCGCCAAACATCTGTCCGAGTGCTACGAAGTGGGCGCGGAGAAATTCGGTTGGTCAGAGCGTCACAGTGCGCCGGGCGCGATGCGCGACGGCGATATCCTGATCGGCTGGGGCATGGCCACAGCCACCTATCCCGCGCACAAGATGAGTGCGGCGGCGAAGGCGCAGCTGCGGGCCGACGGCACCGCCACGGTGCAATGCGCCACGCACGATCTCGGCACTGGCGCGTATACCGCGTTTACGCAAATCTCATCGGAGCAGCTCGGGGTGCCGTTCGAGAACGTTACTTTCGAGCTCGGCAATTCCGACCTGCCGTTCGGCCCGGTCGCAGGCGGTTCGAATTCCACCGGCACGGTCGGCACCGCGATTCACGACGCTGCGCTAAAGCTTCATCAAGCGCTCGCCGAGATTGCGGTGAAAGATGCGCAGTCGCCGCTCTTCAATGCCAGGCCCGCCGACGTCGCGATGGTCGCTCCGGGCCGCCTGGGGGTGAAAAACGACCCCGCCAAGTCGGATGCGTACGTCGACATTTTGAAACGGGCCGGTCGCCACCGAATCGACGTGCAGACAGACCTCAAAGCGCCGGAAGAGAACAAGAAGATGGCCTTCCAGTCCTTTGGCGCGCATTTCGTCGAAGTGCGGATCGATCCGCTCCTGCCGCGCGTGCAAATCTCGCGCGTGGTGAGCGTGATGAATTGCGGTCGCATCGTCACGGCCAAGGCAGCGCGCAGTCAGATCATCGGCGGCGTGGTCATGGGCATTGGCATGGCGCTCACCGAGGAGACGGCTTACGACCCGCAGACCGGCCTGCCCGCGACGCGCAATCTCGCCGATTATCACGTGCCGACGAACGCCGATATTCCGCAGATCGAGGTCGAGTTTGTGGGCGAACCGGACTTTGCGTTCAACCCGATCGGCGTCCGAGGGATGGGCGAGATTGGAATCACCGGGATTGCCGCCGCGGTGGCGAATGCCGTCTATCACGCCACCGGCAAGCGAGTGCGCGATCTGCCGATCACGCCGGATAAGTTGCTCGGGTAAGCTGGCCGTTTCGATGAAGGAAATCGCCGAGATTCTGCGGCTTTGGCGCAGCCGTTGCGGCGCATCGTGCGCCCTCGCCACGCTTGTGCAGACGCAGGGCTCGAGCTATCGCGGGCCCGGGGCGCGCATGCTGATCGCACCGGATCGAGCGAGCGCCGGATCATTGAGCGGCGGGTGCCTGGAAGAGGAGGTGGCGGACGCCGGGCTCGATGTCTTGCGGAGCGGTGAGTCTGTGTTGATGGAATTTGACACCCGGCGGCGCTTCGGTTGCCACGGGCGAATAGCGGTCTTCGTCGAGCGTGCGTCGGAGAGCTTTCTTCCCCAACTGGAGGAGCTGCTGCAGGAACGGCGCAGCTGCCGGGCGGTGACGGTCTTTATCCCGGAGGCAGAGTGGCGCGGCACTCGAATTCTTCGCCCCGACGAAGAGGTTCCGGCAGGCGCGTTTCTGCAAGAGATAGTGCCGCCGCTGCAATTGCTGATCTTCGGCGATGGGCCCGATAGTGCTCCCTTGCGCGCGTTTGCGGAAATCCTGGGCTGGGCGGTGATCGAATGCGAAGGCGGGGCTGGTTTGCCGAATGCGGTGGATGCGCGCACTGCCGCGGTGGTGAAATCGCACAACTACGGGCGCGATTGCGCGGCCTTGCGGCAGCTTTTGCAGCTTGGATTGCCTTATGTAGGACTGCTCGGCCCCCGGCGTCGGCGGGATGAGTTAATCGGAGACTTGCTCGATAGCGGTGTCGTCCTCGCGTCGGAACTGTTCGCGCCTGCCGGTCTCGATCTGCGGGCGGAAACGCCGGAAGAGATCGCGCTTGCGATCGTGGCCGAAATCCAGGGCGTGTTTGCGGAAGGCAGTGGCGAATCGTTGCGCGATCGGAAAGCTCCGATCCATGGCTGGAAGATCGCGCCTCCGGCAAATGGCATCACAGCGGCATGCGAAGTGTCGGCGCGTTGATTCTCGCCGCGGGCGGCTCGACACGTTTCGGCCAGCCGAAACAGCTGCTCCGGCTGGAGGGCGAGACGCTGGTTCATCGTGCGGTGCGCGCAGCCTCCGAGGGCGACTGCGCGCCGGTCATTGTGGTCGCGGGCACCATTGCCTCCGAGATCGCCGCGGATTTGCGCGGGACCGCCGCGGAAGTGGTGCAGAACGACGATTGGTCGCGGGGGCTCGGCACCTCCATTCGCTGCGGGGTGCAACATCTGGTCCGATGCAGCCCGACCTCCGACGCCGTGCTGCTCCTGGCCTGCGATCAGCCGTTCGTCGACGCGGCGCTCATCTCAGCCATCCTGGCGGAGCGGGTTCTGACCGGCAGGGAGATCGTCGCATCGCGCTACGCAGACACGCTGGGGGTTCCGGCGCTGTTCGGGCGCTCCTGTTTCGCAGCGTTGTTGAGTTTGCCTAACGAATCGGGCGCGAAGGGAATCATAGAAGCTGACCCGAGCCGGGTCGGAGCGGTTCCCTTTCCCAAAGGCGCGATCGACCTCGATACGCCTGCCGATCTCGCGCAGCTCGGGAGCACCGGCAAAAGTAACAGTCGCGAAACCTTTGCGGAGTGGCCGGGAAAATTCCGGCGAGCGCGGGGGCTTTTTGCTTCCCCTCCCCCGCGGCGACGGGCGGCTGATTGGCCGTTGTCGAGCAGCGGGGTTCCGATAGATTACGAGCCTTGAAAACGCGCGTGTTGGTTCTCCTGATTTTGCTCACGCTCTGGCGCTCGAGCGGCCTGGCGCAGACGGAAGCGGTCGCGGGCGCGAGCAGCGCGCTCGACTTCAAGCAGTGGGGGCTGGTTGCGATCCAGGATGGAGGGCGGCGGAAGCCGGTGGACACCTTTGCGCGTGAGACTCTGACGAAGATCACCGGGCGCTCGAGCTACACCGGCGCTGGTGGCCGGAAGTGGGAGGCGAACGATTTTATTCTCTCCGCCCTCCTCGAGACGCATGACTGGAAAACCGAGCCGATGGTGCTCGTTTCGTTAGGCAGCTTGATCGAACAGCTTGGCCTGGATAAGACGCAGCGGGGGTTCTCTTTCGTGCAGCTGACGGCCCTGCCGGAGATGCAGCGACTGGCGGGCGAAGCGCACGAATTGAAACGGGCGGAGAAGCCGCTCACGCGGGTGCAGCAGGAAGCGATGAAAGTCGGCGAGCGGCTGACTTTATTGACGCGGGTCATGGACGGGAGCGCGCTCCTGATCGTGCCGGCCGCTCATAATGCGACGGAGCAGTGGGTCGTACGGCCCTCCTACCCGGAATACTATCGGGAGGATCAATTTGCGCCGGTGCAGACGAAGCTGCAGGCGTCTGCCGAGGCCTACGCGCAGGGCGATCGATTTAAGTTCACGATCAGCGCGCGTGAGTTGCGCGAGGCGCTGCGGGCCCTGAGCCCGACGATTTATCCGACGGAACCGAAGCTGCAGCTGGAGTATCGCTACAACCACTTCGACGGCTTCTACCGCGCCGCGTGGTGCTATGGGAGCGCGCTCGTGCTGCTGGCGGTGGCTTATCTCCGCCGCACGTCCGGGATCCTGCGCAACATCGGAGTGATCGTGGCGGTGGCAGGCCTGCTCTTCCACGCCAGCGCGATCACGATGCGTTGCATGATCGCGGGCCGGCCGCCGGTGACGAACATGTACGAATCCATCATGTGGGTTTCGTTTGCGGTGACTTTCTTCGGGATGCTCTTCTTCGCGCGTTATCGCGCCCCGATTTACCTGCTCGCGGCGCTGCCCGTCACGTTGATCGCGCTTCTCCTCGTGCACCAGATGCCGATCGCGATGCCTTCGAGCATCGATCCCCTCGTGCCGGTGTTGCGCGATAATTTCTGGCTCACGATTCACGTGCTCACGATCACTTTGAGCTACGCCGCCTTCGCGCTCGCAATGGGATTTGGCCACATTCTGCTCTGGCGCTATGTGCGGAATCCGGCGGCGGCGCGGGCCGACCAGCCGATGCATTTCTGGCTCTATCGCGTGCTGCAACTCGGGGTCCTGCTGCTGGCAGCGGGGACGATTCTCGGCGGCGTCTGGGCGAACTACTCGTGGGGCCGCTTTTGGGGCTGGGACCCGAAGGAGACATGGGCGCTGATCGCGCTGCTTTGCTACATCCTCACCTTGCACGGGCGACTGGCAGGCTGGTGGACGCAGTTCGGTCTCGTGGTGGCGAGTGTGGTCTGCTTCCTCGCGGTTTTGATGGCGTGGTACGGCGTAAACTTTGTGCTCGGCAAAGGATTGCACAGCTACGGCTTCGGCATCGGCGGCGAAACCTACGTGGCGAGTTTTGTCATCGCGGATCTCCTCTTCGTGGCCTTCGCGATCTGGCGTCATCGCAGCGGAGGCGGCAAACCGCCCTCCTCCCCGACGCCGTTGCGAGACGAGGCGGTCGCGGCTTAGGTCTAACGAATGGTCGAGCAGAGTGCGCAGGCGGTGCTGATGGTGCGGCCGCACCGGTTTTATCCGAACCCGGAGACCGCGGCCGACAATGCATTTCAAGCGGCGGTAGCGGCGGGTGAGCTGCCGGCGGTTTCCGCGGCGGCGCAGGCCGAATTCGAGCGCGCCGTGGAAACGCTGCGCGCCGCAGGAGTCACGGTCCATGTCGTGGACGACACAGCCACGCCCGAGAAGCCCGACGCGGTTTTCCCTAACAATTGGTTCAGCACACATCACGACGGGCGGGTGGCCCTCTACCCGATGTATTCGGCCGCGCGCCGGCGGGAGCGGCGTCCCGCGGTGATCGACGAACTGCGGAAGCATTACCGCATCACGGAAGTGGTGGATTACTCAGACTGCGAGGCGCAAGGCCAATCCTTGGAAGGGACCGGCAGCCTCGTGCTCGACCACGTGAACAAGATTGCCTACGCCTCGCTTTCGCAGCGAACGCATGCCGCGGTCTTGGAGCGCTTCGGGCGCGATTTCGGTTACGAGCCGGTGAAATTTCGCAGTGAAAGCGAACCGGGCCGCCCGATTTATCACACGAATGTGATGATGTGCGTCGGCTCGGAGTTTGCCCTCGTCGGCCTGGAAACGATCCCCGACGAAGCAGAACGCGACGGCGTGCAGAATCTGCTCGAGTCGTTCGGCAAGGAAGTGATCGAACTGACGCGCGCGCAGATTGCGCAGTTTGCCGGTAATGCGCTGGAGTTGCAGAACGACCGCGGGAAACTGCTCGTCTTATCCGAGCGGGCCGCGGCGGCTCTGACGCCGGACCAGGAAGGGCGCCTCCGGCAGTATGCCGCACTCGTGCCGTTGTCGCTCCCGACGATCGAGCTGGCCGGCGGGAGTGCGCGCTGCATGCTCGCGACCATCCACCTGCCGCCCCTGTAGCCGGGGTCGCTGACCCCGGCGGAGGACCGACTGGTCAGGCGTCTTTGAAGCTTCGCGGGCGCAATCTCCGATCAGAGGAAGCTGGCTTCGACACAGGCTTCGCCGAGCCCGAGCCCGAGTCCAAGCCCCACTCCGCTTTCCGGGGCGCTTCTCAACATCTCAACCCGCGCCAGGATCGAAGTGGGAGATCGAGTTCTGATCGGAGGCTTTATCATCCAGGGCACGGCGCCAAAGAAGGTGTTACTCCGGGCGATCGGACCTTCCCTGGCCGGTCGCGTTCCAAATTTCCTCGAGGATCCCGTGCTCGAACTACGGGGAGCCGCAGGACTGATTGCGACCAACGACAACTGGGAGGACACCGACCGCGCAGCCATCCTCGCTACCGGAGCTCAACCAAGCGACGATCGGGAATCGGCGCTTGTCCGAACGCTCGCTCCGGGCGCCTATACCACGATCGTGTCCGGCTTTCAGGGAGGCACAGGCGTGGGACTGGTGGAAGCGTATGATATCGATCCCAGTTCTCCGGCCCACCTGGTCAACATCAGCACCCGCGGGGTGGTCGAGGAAGGAGATAACGTCCTCATCGGCGGCCTGATCGTTGGAGGATCAGAGCCTTCGGCAACCTTCCTCATTCGGGCGCTCGGGCCTTCCCTGGGCAACGCTGGCGTCCCCGATCCCGTGCCCGATCCGATCCTGCAATTGCACGACGAAAACGGTGTCATGATTGCGTTCGACGACAACTGGCGCGATCTCCAGGAAACAGCCATCGAAGCAACCACGCTCGCCCCTGGCGACTCCCGCGAATCCGCTATTCTCACCCCGCTCGCTCCCGGCAGTTACACCGCGATCGTCCGGAACAAGGACGCGGGCGTCCGGAGTGGGCCTGGTGGAAATCTATCGCCTCTCGCAGTGAAGAAAGCGCCAGCATCGCTGTAGGAGGGATCGTCGATCCCGGCCCGGAGAACTACCTCACAGCGGACGCCACCGGGATCGTCGATCCCCGCTATAACCGTTGCCAAACGAGCGTCTTTCGCGTCACGCAACCGTCACAAACGCGCGGCCAAATGTTACCCTAAAACCACGCGCTGGTCGGGGACGATCTCCGCGGCCGAAAATTTACGTCGGATCTGGTCTGGTCGGCGGGGCAGCGGGCGCGGGAGCAGCCGCCGCTGCCGCCTTTTTTTTCGCCGCCGCGGCCGCCGCTGCGGTCGCCAGCCCGGCGTCCACCTCGGTCGCTTCCACGGGGTGAATCTGGTGATAGTAATCGTTCGATTTGGCCAGCTCCGTCTTCCGCAGCAGGAGGGCGTCGAAACGCTCCTGCGTGCTTAGCTCGAATACCTTGTCCATCTTGATCGCCTCGAACGGACAGACCTCGACGCAAATCTGGCAGCTCATGCAGACCGAGATATCGATGTCGAACGTCGCTGGATAAAACTGCGGCTTGCCCACGAAATCCGGCTTCTTGTCCTTGCTCTTGATGATGTAGATGCACTGCGGCGGGCATTCCTTCTCGCAAATCTGACACGCCACGCAGCGCAGCCCCGCCTGTTCATCCTGCCCGTCAAACACCAGGAACGGGAAGTTCCGGTAATTCTCCGGCAGCGGCGCGCGCTCCTCCGGGTACTGGATGGTCGTCATCCGCTCCTTCACGAAATAGCTGCCGACGAAGTTACGCGCCGTCACGCCCATACCTTTCAGAATGCCGCCTCCGAGCATGTGATCTATCTATTCGAAAGGATTTTCGAACGCGACATTGCGCTGCAGAAATCCGCAATAATCCTGCGCCATCGTAAGACGCTGAGCAATCGCCGTAGCCGTAAGGGCGAACAATTGCAGGCCATGAATCAGCGATCCACTTCGCCCATCACGATGTCGATGCTGCCAAGGATGACCATGACATCGGCTACCGTGTGTCCGAGACACATGTCTTCGAGGATGGTGAGGTTGATGAAGCTCGGCGGGCGCACGCGATAGCGGTAAGGATTCGCGCTGCCATCGCTGATCAGGAAAAACCCGAGCTCGCCTTTGGGACTTTCGATGCGTCCATAGGCTTCGCCGGCGGGCGGTTTGAAAGCGCGGATCTTCACTTTCGGATTCGTCACCGGACCGGGCTGAATTTGTTCGAAGGCCTGTTTCAAAATCGCGAGGCTCTCGCGCAGCTCCAGCACGCGCATCATCAACCGATCATAGCAATCGCCGTGATCGCCCAGCGGCACGCGGAATTTGAAGCGTGGATAGAACCCGTAGCCGTCCACTTTGCGCAGATCGTAATTCACACCGCACGCGCGCAGCATTGGACCGGTGATACCGGCGTTGATCGCCAACTCGGCCGAGAGTTTGCCGATCTCCTGCGTCCGCGCGATCAGGATTTCGTTCGAGACGATGAGCTTTTCGAACTCGTCGAGAAACCGCGGATATTCCGCGACGACTTTCTTCGCCCGATCCATCCAATCCGCACCCGCATCAACGCGGCAACCGCCGAAGCGCATGAAGTCGCACATCATGCGCGAACCGGAGAGCGACTCGAAGAGCTCGAGAATCTTTTCGCGCTCGCGGAAGGCATACATCAACGGCGTGCCCCACGCGCCCATGTCGCTGAGGAGGAACCCGAGGAGCGAGGTGTGATTCTGCAGGCGCGTCAGCTCCGCGAGAATGACGCGCAAATATTCCGCGCGCTCCGGCACCTCGATCCCGGCCAGCTTCTCGACGCTCAGCGCGTAGGCCCAGTTGTTCGTCATGGAGCAGAAGTAATCGAGGCGATCCGTGTACGGCATCGAGCCGAGGTAGCTGGTCCGTTCGCCGATCTGCTCGTGATTGCGATGCAGGTAACCGAAGACCGGCTTCAGTTTCCGCACGATCTCGCCATCGAGCGCGACGTTCATGCGAAAGACGCCGTGGGTGGAGGGATGCTGCGGGCCCAGCGAGATCTCAAGCAGCTCGCCTTCCAGCCGCGAGCTCATCCCGGGCGGTGAAGGCGCTTGCTCGAGTTCGTGAAAGCCGGTCGCCGTCATGCTTGCGGAGTAAGCGTTTCGTTCACCGGCGGGCGCTCTGGATAATGTTCCTTGGCGCGCTCGAGCACTTCATCGTGCGGCGTGGGTTCGTATTCGAAATCGTCCGGCTGCACGTAATCTTTGCGCATCGGATGATCTTCGAATTCATCCCACATTAAGATGCGGCGGAGGTCGGGATGGCCGTCGAAGCGGATGCCGTAGAGATCGTAGATCTCGCGCTCCTGAAACTCCGCGCTGCGCCAAATCGGCGTCAGCGACGGCAGATGCACCGCATTCAGGCGATCAGCCGTGCGCAGGCGGATCACAACCGGGCCGTGCTTGAGCGCGATCGAGTAGAGGTGGTAAACCGCCTCCAGATATCCAGGGAACGTCTCCGTCTGCGTCTGCTCGACTTCTTTCGCCTCACCCTCGATCAGCATTTTCACCTTCGTTTTCGTCGTGCCGATCCGGTCCAGCCAATCGACCCCGGTCACATTCGAGCAAAAATCGAGCTGGAGGGCCGGATCATCCCGCAGAAAACGCACCACTTCGAAGGCCTGCTCGCGCCCGACCAGCAACGACGGCTGATTTGCCGGGCTGCCGTTCGCGATGATCTCCAGCTCTGCGCCTGGCACGGCCGCGCTCGCGCGGGCTTTGATTTCCTCGATCGACTCCATGCGCAAAGAATAGAGCCCTGACACGACAGCCGCCGATTTCCAACTGTAATTTGCGCCTACCCGGCATTTACCTCGACTGGTTCAGCGGCTTCTATCAGAAGATCCGATGCGGGAAACGGTCGCGCACCGACAGGATGGGGTTATCGCGGTGACGACGCTGCTGGACCGACCCCGGGCGCATCTTCACGGACTGCTCGGTGTGACGAAGGTGGTTGCTAAACGCCGCACCCGGTCAACTCTACCGCTAACGCGGCTTTAGTTCCCCACCCATGACGATCGAGATCGGACAAGTTGAAGCGATCTTCCGCTACCCGGTGAAATCCATGTCCGGCGAACGCATGGAAGTTGCCGAACTGGGCTGGCACGGGATCGGCGGCGACAGGCGTCTGGCACTCCGGCGCACGCAGGAGCGCGACGATTTTCCCTGGCTGACTGCGACCAAGCTGCCCGATTTGCTTCTGTTTGCTCCCTGCCGGCTTGGAGACGGGGTCCAAGGGGATATTCCGACACATGTCCGGACGCCGGAAGGCAAAGAGCTGGAGGTCTTCGACCCAGCACTGGCCGCAGAGATCGAGCGGCGCCATGGGGCCCCTGTCGAAATGACGCACCTGCGTAACGGCATCTTCGATGACGCGAGCGTCTCCGTGCTCGCCACCGAGACCGTCGAGGAGATTGGAAGGCTGACCGGGACAGCTCCAGATGTGCGACGATTTCGCCCGAACATCATGGTGCGTCTGCTGCGACCGGAGCCGTTCCAGGAGGATAAGTGGCTGGGAGGCATCCTCTCCTTCGGCGAGCCGGGCGAGGGGCCGCGCGTGAGCGTGACGATGCGCGATGTGCGCTGCTCGATGGTCAACTGTGATCCGGACACGGGACGTTCCGCTCCGGAGGTGATGAAGGCGATTGCTCGGACGAATCAGAACAACGCCGGAATTTACGGCACCGTCGTGCGCACCGGTCGATTGGCGATCGGACAGACCATCCGTCTTCAGGCGTCGGCCGAAGATCTTCCTTGAGGGCACCGCCTACGGCGAGTGTGTCGCGCGATACCAGACGGAATTCGAGCGCGCGCTCAAGAAAGAACAAGCAGCGGCGCGACCTTAGAGCGTGTCATGCTCTTTGATTGTTGAGCCCGCCGCCTTTTCTGCGGCGCATCAGTTAAGGATCACCCGCCCGATGCGCCCGTCCGCCTTATTGCAGGAACCGGATCGTCATCGGGTAGCGATAGAACTTTCCGTCGCTCGCGTGGATGGCGGCGATGATGGCGAAGACTGCGTTCAGCACCCAGAGAATGGCAAGAAAGACGAAGCCGATCAGGATCAGGCAAAAGACCGCGGCCACCACGTTGTAGATCAGCATCGAGATCTGGAAGTTGAGCGCTTCTTTGCCGTGCGCATCGATCTCGGGGGAATCGTCGCGCTTCGCCAGCCAGACAATGAGCGGCGCGAGGACGTGCCCGGGGAAATGGAGAAAGACGCCAAGCAGCGCGCTGGCGTGACAAAGGGCATTCCAGGTGCGCACATTCGTGACGGCGGGAGCGCTGACGTGCAAAGGCGGCGGTTGTGGGTAGGAAGTTTCCATGGTGTTCACTGAATGGATGCAAGCGGCGTCTGTTTTGGATTCAGAATTTTTGCAGGCTTCCTCGCGAGGCCAGCAAAACGTCGAGTGCTTTCGTTTTCGAATAATCCGAACGGCCTCGCTCCGCGTCCTGCAAACGACCTCGGCGCACGCCTCGTTCGCGACAGATGTGAGGTTCGTGGCAGAACGGTTCGCTACGGGTTCGCCGTCGCGCTCACGGTCTCGCGCGTCCTCCCGGGCCGTCGGGAGAGAACTGCCGTGGCGCACGGTTTTTCGTGTAGAGGCGTCTATTTGAAATGCTGGGCCAGGGACGGACGGAGGGAGAATCGGCTAATTCGCCACCGCCCTCACCGGCGCCCGTCTCGTGAAGAGCTTCCTCTAAGCCGTCAGCGCCTCCGACTCGATCACCTTCACGTTCATCGCCTGCATGCTCCTCACGATCGCCTTCCTCGCCTACTGGATCCCCGCCTGCCGCGCCAGCCGGGTGGTCCCAATGATTGCACTTCGGGCGGAGTGATTGTTCCTACCGCCGCGGGAGGTATTGAACCTGCACGAGCGGCGCGTGTTCACAGGAGGAACAGCTGATGAAGGCACGCAGAAGAAGCGTGCGTTTTTGCTCCGTTAAAAAGGGCTGGCGGAACGCCGCTACTTCGCGATCGGTTCCTTGGGTGCGAGCGACCAGGATTCTCGCGAAGCGCGCATCACTCCGGAGTGGGTCCCACATCGGATGTAGCTTAAGACGCCCGTAGTTAGTGTAACCCGGCATGGCTACTAACTGCTCCAGCACCTCGATGGCGCGGTCGGATTCGTCGCTCCATGTGTAGACCTGAGCGAGTCCTTCGAGGACCAATGCTCCATCATAGAAATCCTTCGTTATAGGCATCAATTCGACCGCGTGTTTCGCCTCCTCGATCGCTACTTCTTTCCGCCCGACCCGTGCGTCCACTTGGGCGAGCACCGCAAGAGTCCGCGCGTGCTCCGGTTTGACGACTAATCTCTGCTCTAAAATCGAGCGAGCGCTGGAGAAAGCAGCCATCGCGGCCGGAGAATCGCCCTTAGCGGCTGCGACGATCCCCTGGAACCAAGCTTTCGGGAAGTAGAAGCTGAAGTCGATATCCTGGAAGTCCTCGCGTCGTGAGGCCGTAAGCACCCGCTCCGCTTCTGCATAATTACTATCTACGAGCGCGAGCCACATTCGGGCGGGCGTTTGCCCGCCTGCCACGTCCATGGCGGGGTCGCTCGCCAGGATATCGCGCAACGGCTGTGTGTCCGCGGAATACCAGAGGACTACCGAAGCCCTGCGAAATCGCACGATCGGTGCCTGTTCGCCGGCCGCGAGCACGCGATTAGAAACTTCGAGTGCTTCCGGAAACCGACGCTCCAGCACGTAGGTGTCGGCCAGCAGGTTGTAAGCATTAGGATTGCGCGGATCGAGCGCCATTGCGGTAGAGAAATCCCGCTCAGCCTCCGGCCAGTGGTTGCGCCGGCGGTTGATATAGCCCGAAAGAATAAAAAAGGGTGAGCTGTTAGGAAGGCCAGGCCGCGCGATCGCCAGTTCCCCGAGCGCGCGGTCATAGTCGCGCAGGCATCGAAAGTAGTAATCGCCGATGGCGAAATGCGCTTCCGCTGAATCCGGTCGCAAACGGAGCGCTGCCTTTGCCGCCGCTTCCGCCAGGAGAATCCGATCGGGTGTTGGATCAAGGTCGAAGAAGTAGAGGAGACTGTTCGCGCGCGCCGCGTAGCAATAGGCTGCGACGAAGTTTTCGTCTCGCTTGATAGCCTGATCGAGGCTGGCCAGCGCCTTCAGCAAAGCCGCGCGCACGTCGGCGGCGCTGATGTAGCTATCCACGGTTTCCTTCGCCTGAAGGTAAAGCTCGTAGGCGACCAAGTCTTTGGTCGGGCGCTCCTCGATCTCTGCCTTCTGCTTAGGCGAAAGTCGTGCCTTCAGTTGAGCCGCGATCGCTTGGGCAAGCTCGCTTTGAATCGCGAATAGATCAGCCGCGGTTCGATCGTACGTTTCCGCCCAGATTTGTCCATCGGTCCGCGCGTCGATCAATTGCGCATTGATGCGGAGCCGATCAGGGCCGCGCTGGACGGAGCCTTCCAGAATGTAAGTCACGCCGAGTTGCTGACCGATCTCGCGCAGGTTGCGTTCAGCCCCACTCTTGTACTGACGCGTGCTGGTGTGGCTTATGACTTTGAGGTCGGAAACCTTCGCGAGGTTCGTCAGGATCTGGTCCTGCACGCCGTCGGCGAAATAGGCGTTCTCTCTGTCGTCGCTGAGATTCTGAAACGGCAGCACGGCGATCGATTTCCCAGCCGCCTCGCGCGAAGCTGTCCCACCGCCCCGCCCACCGACATAGCGTCCGGCGAGAAACAAACCCGCGGAGGCAAGGAGACTGGCGAAGACAACGTATATCCAGAGTCCCCCGCGTCGGTATCTCTGGCCGGACTCGATCGCGTCGGCGCGTTTGATCCCTTCCGGCGTCACTTCAAAAGCCCACGCGAAGATTAGCGCAATCGGGAATCCGATGACGATCGCCAGCACCACCAGCCGCACGGCCCAGTTCGGGACTTCGAAAAACGGAAAAACCTGCGTCGCGATCTGGATCAGCAGCCATGCGACCACCGCGTAAGCGACGGCGACCTTGTAGACATTGCGGCGCTTCAGTTCGCGAAAGAAATCCATCGGGCGGCTCGGACGTTCGATGTCGTAGCGGATTCCCGGGGTTCACGCCAGCGTAACGGCAAAGAAACGGGCTGGACTGCGTCGCGAGAATTTCCGACAGGGGAAGAGACATTTGGTTGAAGTGGGGTGCTTCTCGTGGATCGGCATAAGCTCGACGATATTAAGCCGTCCCTCTTCAAGACGGCGGACGCGGCAAGAGCTGGACCGCGATCACCAACGGGCTGCCCGAGGGTGCGATCGTGCATGCGGTCCGGGAAGATCCGAAACAGCGCGGGTTGCTCTGCGCCGGGACCGAGCTGGGGGTATTTGTTTCGATGGACGACGGCGCGCATTGGCAGCCGCTCCAGCTCAATCTCCCCGTGGCCCGTGCACGATCTGGTGGTGAAAGACGACGATTTCGTGGCCGCCACGCATGGCCGCGCTTTTTGGGTGCTCGCGAAGTAAGGGACCGCGCCGGGTGGCGGCGCGGCAGTTCTTGGAGGTGACAGGCGAATCCGTCGCTACCGAATTTGTGCTCGATCTCTCACCGAGCCGTCCGCTAATCTCGCAGCTCCCCCCAAAACAAAATGCCTACTCTCGCCACCATCGTTGACGGCCTGAAGTTACCGAACCCGTTTGTGATCGGCTCCGGCCCGCCGGGGACGAACCTGAACGTGATCAACAAGGCGTTCAAAGAAGGGTGGGGCGCGGTGATCGCGAAGACGGTGAGCCTCGACGCCGGCAAGGTGGTGAACGTCACCCCGCGCTACGCGAAGCTTTACGCGAACGACGGCAAGGAAGTGATCGGCTGGGAGAACATTGAGCTGATCAGCGACCGGAAATTCTCGATCTGGATCGAGGAGTTCAAGAAGATCAAAGACGCGCATCCCGAAGGCATCCTGATCGCGTCGATCATGGAGGAGTTCTCGAAGGACGCGTGGGTGGAGATCGTGGAGCGCTGCGAGGCGGCGGGCGTGGATGCGTTTGAGTGCAACTTCTCCTGCCCGCACGGTTTGCCCGAGCGGAAAATGGGCGCCGCGATGGGTCAGGTGCCGGAAATTCTCGAGGAAGTCTGCGGTTGGGTGATGAGCGCGGCGAAGAAGCCGGTCTGGGCGAAGATGACGCCAAACGTCACGCGGATTCAGGACCCGAGCCGGGCCGCTTTACGCGCGGGCTGCAACGGACTGGCGGCGATCAACACGATCCGCAGCGTGATGGGTGTGAACCTCGAAACGTTGCGTCCGGAACCTACGGTCGAGGGCTGGACGACGCCGGGCGGCTATTCGTCGCGCGCGGTGAAGCCGATCGCGCTCCGGATGGTGATGGAGATTGCCACCATGATCCGCTCGGAATTTCCCGGCCGATCGCTCTCCGGGATCGGCGGGGTGGAGAGCGGGCGGGATGCCGCGGAGTTCATCCTGCTCGGGTCGGACACGGTGCAGGTTTGCACGGGAGTGATGAAGTTCGGTTACGCCTGCGTGAAACAGATGTGCGACGAGCTGCTCGCGTTCATGGAGAAGCACGGGTTTGAGACGCTGGCGGATTTCAAGGGCAAGAGTCTGGATTATTTCACCACCCACGCGGAGCTGGTGCGGATGCAAGCGGAACGGAAAGCCACGCAGGCGGCCGCCGCGGAGGCGAAGCAGGTGGTGAAGGCGGATGGGGAGTGGAGTGGGGACGAGTTTGTGAAGCAATCGGATGCGCTGGCGAGGAATTGAAAGCCCAGGCTATTAAATCCCAGGCTCCAATCTCCAAATCCCAGGGAAGTTCCAAGTCCCAAATTTCAAACGGCGGGTTGCTAGGGAAGGCGCGGGTTTCCTATTCGGTAGCGGCATCTTGGGATTTGGAGCTTGGGATTTGGGGATTTTAAGCAGCGCTGATTCGTCGAAAGGAACAAAAATGTCCGCTACTCTACCAACCGAAAACATCACCCGCGGCCGCGGCTCGCGAGCGCTGCTTTCTTGTCCCATCTTCATCGACGGTGAATGGCAGGAGATCTCCGGCGGTCCCGGTTTCCCGGTGCACAATCCTTCGACGGGCGAAGTGATCGCGGAAGCGCCGGCTTGTCATGCAGAGCACGTGAACGCGGCGGTCGACGCGGCGGCGGCCGCTTACCCGGGCTGGTGGGAAACGCCGCCCGTGGAACGGGCGCGCGTCTTCTTCCGGTTCAAGATGTTGCTCGAGGAAAGCTTCGATGCGCTTGTGCAACTCAACACCCGCGAGCATGGCAAAACGCTCGTCGAATCACGCGGCGACGTGCGGCGCGGGATCGAGATGGTGGAGTTCGCCTGCGGAATTCCGTCGCTCCTGATGGGCGACACGATCGAGAACATCGCGCGCGGGATCGATTGCGAAGCGATCCGGCAACCGCTCGGCGTTTGCGTCGGGATCACGCCGTTTAATTTCCCCGCGATGGTGCCGCTCTGGATGTATCCGGTGGCGCTGGTCTGCGGGAACACGTTCGTGCTCAAGCCGAGCGAAAAAGTGCCGCTGACCGCGATCGCGATCGCGCGTCTGCTCGAGCAAGCGGGCATCCCGAAAGGCGTGTTCAACCTCGTGCACGGCGGGCGCGAATGCGTGGACGCGTTGCTCACTCATCCGAAGGTGCGCGCGATCTCTTTCGTCGGTTCGACGCCGATCGCGAAATACATTTACGAGACCGGCACGAAGGGGAACAAGCGGGTGCAGGCGAACGGCGGGGCGAAGAATTTCGTCTTCCTGATGCCGGATGCGGATGTGGAGAACTCGACCCGCGGAGTGGTGGAAGGCGCTTTCGGTTGCGCCGGCGAACGCTGCATGGCGAGCTCGACCGCCGTGGTCATCGGCGCGGCCGCGGAGGAAGTGTTGCCGGCGCTGCTCGACGCGGCGCGCGCGATCAAAGTCGGGCCGACCGATCGTGACGAGCAGCCGAACATGGGTCCCGTGATCACGCGGCAGCACCGCGATCGCGTGCTCGACCTGATCGGAGCGGGAGAAAAGGAAGGCGCGAAAGTCCTGGCCGACGGCCGGGGCGCAGCGAAAAGCGACGGCGGCTTCTTCCTCGGCGCAACGATCCTCGATGAAGTCCGCGCCGGGATGAAAGTCGCGAACGAGGAGATCTTCGGCCCGGTCCTGAACGTGATGCGGATGGACGATCTCGATGCGGCGATCGAAATGGTGAACCGCTCGCCCTTTGGCAACGGCGCTTCCATTTTCACCCGTTCCGGGAAAGCCGCGCGCGAGTTCAAGCATCGGATCAAGGCCGGGATGGTCGGGATCAACATCGGTGTGCCGGCCTCGATGGCGTGGTTCCCGTTCAACGGCTGGGACGATTCTTTCTTCGGCGATATCCACATGCAGGGCCGCGAAGGAGTGCAGTTTTTCACGCAGCTGAAAGTGGTGACGAGCCGCTGGTTCAGCTACGGCGAAGGCAGCATCTGGGCGGAAAAATAGCGCCCGCCCCTGCGCGGCGCGGTGTCAGTTCGGCGGGACGTTGTAACCGACGATCACGATGTCGCACGCGACACCATCGAGCCGTGCGACCCGCGGGAGCAATCCCCAGGGCGTGAATCCGAGCTGATCGAAGAGGCGAAGGCTGGCGAGGTTGTGACTCAGGATCAGCCCAAGCAGCGCGTCCAACTCCAGGTGCGGAGCGCGCGCCAGAGCGTCCACGAGCAATGCCCGCGCCACCCCGCGCCGCCGAGATCGTTCGTGCACGTAAACGCTTAGCTCCGCCGTCGCACGGTAAGCGCATCGCGGCAGGAAGGCGTGCAGACTCAGCCAGCCGGCGATCACGCCCTCGAGCTCGATCACCCGAAGCGGATGATGGTCCGCGGTATGCTCGTGAAACCACGGCCGCCGCTCTTCCACCGTGACCGGCTCCAGCACTGCGGTCGCGAGACGCGTCGGGATCGTTGCGTTGAAGATCTCGACGATCGCGGGCAGATCGGCTTCCGCGGCGTCGCGAATCGTCATGCCGCCCGGGCAGCGGCTTCTGCGAGGCGCGGGCCGGGAAAGAAGAGATCGTCGAAGGTAGGCTGAAACGCGCCCGCCGGCGTTTCGCCGATCCGAAACCGGCTGCTGATCGCGCGTTGCTCGGCGCAGAACACCTCGACCGTTTCGCGCCCGCACTTGGCGAGCAGGGTTCGCATCGCGCTTTGCGCGAGCTCGGGCGAATTACAATCACGGCTGAGATGTCCCAGCACCACCCGCTCGATCTTGCCGGGCAACAACTGCTCGAGCACCGCCGCGGCCGCCGCATTCGAGAGATGCCCGTGTCGTGACATGATTCGCTGTTTCACCGGCCAGGGCCGGAATTGACAGGCCTGCAGCAGCTTCTCGTCGTGGTTCGTCTCGAGCACGAGCGTGTGCACTTCGCGCAAACGTTCCACCAGCATCTTCGTCGCGTAACCGAGATCGGTGATGAAGCCGAGCCCGCAATCCCCGGCGTGAAACGCGTAGCCGACCGGCTCCACCGCATCGTGCGGCACGGGAAAGGTCTGCACCGTGATGTCACAGATCGAAAACTCCGCGCCCGTCCGGTAAATCCGCCAGTTCCGGTGTTCGCCTAACGAGCCGCTGCGCACCGCCTCCGCGGTCAGGGAGTTGCAATAGACCGGCAGCTGAAACTTCCGGCAGAGCACCTCCAGCCCGCAGGTGTGATCGCCGTGTTCATGGGTCAGGAGGACGCCATCGAGTTGCTCGGGCCGGACGCCGCACAACTCCAGCCGGAGCGCGAGCTGGCGCGCGCTCAAACCGCCATCGACGAGCAGGTGGCAATGCTCGGTCGCGATGAGCGCGGCGTTCCCCGCGCTGCCGCTGCCGAGCATGGTGAGGGTGAACACGAGCGGATTATTAACCGCCAACCCCTAGATCGACAACAGAATTGCTTGGCGCCTACCAGCGATTGTGGCAGCGCAGGGCTCTGCCCGACACCGCAAGCGGATCCGGGCGACATTGTTTTCCGTTGCGACCATTGCGCGGCCGCCCTGGCGGTCCCTTGCCAGAGTTGCACGCAGCCTACCCGGGTGCCGGATGCAGCGGCCCAAGGCGAGGCCGCGCAGGCGGGAAAATTTCTAAGCTCCAGCATCAGCTGAAGGAACGAAAACGGCGGCAGCTTCTCCGCCGCCGCCGTTCGTGAGACTGGCTTTCCGCGACTACTGCTGCCGCGCGTCGCGCATCTCGCGCCGTGCGTTTTTCATGTCTTCGTGCGCCTTTTTCATGGCGTCCAGCTTCTGCTGCTGCTCTGGAGTGAGGAGCGGGCGAATTTGCGCCTCCGCATTCTCGATCACCGCGTGCGTCTTCTGCATCGCTTCCTGATGGATGGCTTTGATCTGCGGCTTCGTCTGCTCGACGATCGGGCCGACCGTCGCCTGTTGTTGCGGCGTCAGGTCGAGGTCTTTGGTTAAATGCTCCAGCGCGTTGCCCCAGCGGCCGCCGCCCATGCCGCCATGTTTCCCACGGTGTCCGCCGCGGCCGCCGTGATCTTCCGCCTGTAGCCCGGCGATCGCGCCGAGCCCGAGTGTGCTGGCGATCGCCAGCGTGATGAGGGTTCGTTTCATTTGTGTAGTGACTCCTTGGTTGTTTGTCGGCGCGCCTGATGGTGCGCTTGTGTAAAGGATGACTGCGGAACGGAGCCGGCGGTTACAGTTTTTTTCGGACCGCGGAAACCTGTAACCGAACCGCCCTTGAGCCTGTCATATCGTGCAGGGTGGAGACATTGTGGAGGAGATGGCTGATGATCCCGATGTGCCAGCGCTGGTGGCAGCTGCGCTTCAGGACGACGATGAAGCCGCGCGCCTGCTGGTGCGGCATCTTTACCCTTTTGTCGCCAAACTGGTGCGCAGCCATCGACCCCAACGCGCGGCGGAAGAAGACCTTTGCCAAATGATTTTGATCAAGATGTTTCAGAACCTGCCGCAATACTCCGGCGCGGTGCCGCTGGAGCATTGGCTTTCCCGCATCGCGATCAACACTTGCCTGAACGCGATCGCCGCCGAGAAGGTGCGGCCGGAATTGCGCCGCGCCGACCTGAGCGAGGAACAGGCGGCGGTGGTCGACAACCTCGCCGCCTCGAGCGAAGAGCTAGGCGTTGATCAGCAGCTCGCGGCCCGCGATCTGGTGGCGCATCTGCTGGAGCGCCTGAAACCGGCCGAGCGGCTCGTGATCGACCTCCTGCATCTGCAGCAAAAATCAGTCGAAGAAATCGCGTGTCTGACCGGGTGGAGCAAAGCGCTCGTAAAAGTGCGCGCCTTTCGCGCCCGGCAGAAATTAAAACAGCAACTGGGGCGCATCACCGCGCGCGAGGAGAAACATGCGCGCTCCTGACTTGGAACGTTTGTGGCGGGCCGCCGGCGTCCTGCCCGAGGTCGACCCGGAGATGCCATACGGCTTCGACACGCGCGTGCTCGCGCTGGCTCGCGGGACCCGCCGCGAAGCCTCGCAACTGCGGCGCCTGCTCCAGCGGATCGCGGTCGCGGCGGCGGTCGTCGCCGCCTGCGCGAGCGCGGCCGCTTACTGGCAGATGAGCGAGAACGACGAGCTCGGCGAGCCGCTCACCAATGCCTACGCCTTCGCCGATAACGCGATCGATCTGGAGGTTTTTCCATGAGCAGCGCCTTGAAATGGCGGTTGGTGATCGGGTTCATTCTGGTCTTTATCGCGGGAGGCGCCACCGGTCTTTTCGCCGGCGCCTGGCACGCGCGGCATGCTTTTGTCGGCCGCCACGGCGGCCGGATGGCCGAGCGCATGCGCGCCCAGATGCACCGCCAGCTCGATTTGAGCCCGGAACAGACCGCCGTGATCGATCCGATCGTCGATCGAATGGCTGCTCGCTTGCAGGAGATCCGACGGGAAAGCAGTCGCCGAGTCGTCGCCACGATGGACGGCTCCCACCGCGAGATCGCCACCCACCTCACACCGGGGCAGCAAAGACGGCTCGAGCAAATGGAAGAGCGGCACCTCCGCCGGATGCATGCCCGCGGGGGCCAGCCGCCGCCACCGCCCGAGGAGCAGTAGCAGGCCGCAGTTTGCGCCGCGCCCGTCGCACGCGACCGTGTCGCGTGTCGGCCGGGAGAGACTCCTATCGCGAGATCGAGCGGAAATTTCTCGTGCGACATTTGCCGGCGGATCTCGCCAGCTATCTGCACGTGGAGATGGCGCAGGGCTACCTGGTGATCGCGCCCGGCGGGGTGCAGGTGCGTTTGCGCAAGGCTGGCCACGAGCATTCGCTCACCTACAAGCGAAACGATGGCGAGAGCCGGATCGAGCGGGAGATCGTCCTCAGCGCGGAGCAGTTCGACGTTCTCTGGCCGGCAACCAAAGGCCGGCGCCTCATCAAAACGCGCTACGCGGTGCCGTATGGCAAGCTAGTCGTGGAAATCGACGTCTACCGCGGGCGGCACGAAGGCATCCTCGTGGCAGAAGTGGAATTCGCAGACGAAGACGCGGCGCGTGAATTCATCGCGCCGGCCTGGCTGGGCGACGACGTTTCGCGCGATCCGCGCTACAGCAATCAGCTCCTCGCGAGCTGACGCCGGCGATCGGTTGGTTGCTCCTTTCGCCCGTGGACCTCCGCGGCCGGATGAGTTCACGCAATTGTCACAGTCGCGCCATCAGAGCGTCACAAACGCCTCCTAGTCTCGCCGCGGAAACAACAAACCTGCGGGTCACACCGCGCCAACCACCTAGGAGAAACCATGTTCGCAAAGAAAATCACCCTGGCCGTCCTCGCGGCGACCCTTGCCCTGGGCAGCGTCCGCCTCGCCCATGCGCAGGATAACGGCGCCCTGCTCGACCTGCTCGTGCGCAAGAAGATCATCACCGACCAGGAAGCCGAAGAAATCCGCGGCGAATTGACCAAGGAATATTCGCAGCAAGCTGCCGGGAAATTGAAGCTCTCCCAGCCGCTGACCGAGCTGGAAATCTACGGCGACGCACGGGTGCGCTACGAAGTCCGGACGGCGGAATCCGGCTCGCCCGACCTGATCACCCCACGCGGGGAACACACCCAGCGCAACCGGCAGCGCTATCGTCTGCGCCTTGGGATTCGCGGCACCCTGGTGGACGACTGGTTCTTTGGGTTGCGCCTCGAGACGAGCTCGAACCCGCGTTCCACCAACGTCACCTTCGGCGATGATTCAGCGAATGGTCCCTTCGCAAAGACGAATGACGGGGTGAACGTGGGCCAGGCCTATCTGGGCTACCGCGGGTTCAAAGACATTACGCTGACCGCTGGTCGGATGCCGAACCCGCTCGTCACCACCTCGATGTTATGGGACGGCGACATCAACCCGGAAGGCCTTTCCGAGCAGTGGAAGCACACCTTCAATCTCACCTTCGGCGGCGGATCGAGTGGCGCTACTTCCACCAGCCCGGATGGGAAACAGGTCGTCGCCGCCACCGCGAGTGAGCCGCAGAAGGTCGCGATCGACGTTTTCGCGAATTTCGCGCAGTTCGTCTATGACGATTCCAACCCGGAGGATCCAGTAGGACCGGCGCCCCGCGGCGTGCCCCGGACCGATTCCTATCTGCTCGCGTGGCAGTTAGGCGCGAAAATTAACCTTACCAAGGACCTCTACCTGCAGTTTGCCCCGACGCTCTACAACTACACCGGCGCGGGAGACACCTTTAACACCCCCTTCTCCGGTGACCCGAGCTTCCGCCGCGTTCCCGGCGGCCCCGTGATCAGTCTCAACCAGACGGGCGTAAACAGTCTGCTCGTCTTTGATCTGCCGACCGAATTCGGCTTCAAGGTCGGTGAGATTCCGATCCGCCTCTTCGGCGATTTCGCGACCAATCTCGAAGGAGACACCCGCGCCGCCGCCGCCGGTCATCCCGACAAAGGCGATCAGCGCTATGCTTATCAAGTGGGCCTTGGCGTGGGCAAAATCAAAACCAAGCACGACTGGGCGGTGCAGGGCTTCTACCAGCACGTCGATCAGTATGCGGTCGATCCGAACCTGGTCGATTCCGACATCTTCGACAGTCGCGTGAACATGGAAGGCTTTGCCATCTCCGGTTCTTATGCGGTCAGCGACGCGATCACCTTCACTCTCACCTACGGCTACGGCGAGCAGGCGGATCGCACGCTCGGCACCGGCGGCGTGGGCGATGCCTTCACGCTTAATCCACTCCGCAAATACAACATCTTCCAGGCTGACTTGAGCGTGAAGTTCTAAGCAGCCTGCCTCAACCCGGAACAACCGCAGAAACACTTATGAAAACCAAATCACTTCTCATCGCCGTCGGGCTTGCGCTCACTCTCACGGCGGCGCGGGCCGATCGTCTCGTCCTGAAAGGCTCCGATACCCTCGGCGCGAAGCTCGTGCCGCAGCTGGCCGAGCAATTCAAGGCGCAAAACCCTGGCACCACCTTCGACATCGCGGCCGAAGGTTCCACCACCGGCATCGCCGCCATCACCGACGGGACGGCGCAGATCGGCATGTCGAGCCGGCGCGCCAAACCGGCCGAAATCGGCGCCGCCACCAGCAAAGGCGTGAACATGAAACCCACCATCGTCGCCTACGACGGGATCGCCGTGATTGTGAACGCCGCGAACGCGGTCAAAGCCCTGACGAAGAAGCAGGTCGAGCAGATCTTCACCGGTGAGATCACCGACTGGAGCGCGGTGGGTGGCGCGGGTGGCAAGATATCCATCTACACCCGCAACACTTCCTCGGGCACCTACTCCGACTTCAAGGAGCTGGCGATGAAGAAGCGCGACTACGCCGGCGGCTCCCAGAAGATGGCCGGCAACGAGCAGATCGCCTCCGAGGTCGGCAAGAACCCGAGCGGCATCGGCTACGTCGGCCTCGCCTATGACAAGGCGCCGGGAATCAAAGCCCTCCCGATCGACGGCGTGCTCCCATCGGTCGCGACCGTGCAGGCGAAGACCTACCCATATGCGCGCCCGACTTTCTACTACACCAACGGCGAGCCTTCGGGCCTGGCCAAGCAATTCCTCGACTTCACCACCAGCAGCGCCGGGCAAAAGATTGTGCGGCAGGTCGGCTTCGTCCCGATCAAGTAACTCTCGTAGGTAAGGTTAGACCAATCGGCCCGCCGGACGCGAGTCCGGCGGGCCTTTTGCTGCTCGCGGTGTCGGAACGATGCGCTAGGCCGGATGCTGTGAGCGTCGCGAAGTTCACCAAAATGTCACAACGGCGTCGCTTGTACGTCACACAAGCAGGGCATCTTGTCGGCAAACCTATGAAAAAAATTAACCTGCTGGTTCTGGCGGCGCTTGGCTTCACTTCCACTGCGGTTTACGCGGACCGCCTCGTCATCAAAGGCTCCGATACGCTCGGGGCAAAGCTCGTGCCGCAGCTCGCGGAGGAGTTTAAGGCGAAGAACCCGGAGACCACTTTCGATATCGCCGCGGAAGGCTCGACCACCGGCATTGCGGCGCTGATCGATGGGACGGCGCAGATCGGAATGTCGAGCCGCCACGTGAAGCCGGCGGAGAAAACGGCGGCCGAAGCGAAAGGGGTGAATTTTAATGAAATCGTAGTCGCGCACGACGGGATTGCCGTCGTCGTGAACGACAAGAACCCGGTCACGAATCTGACGAAGAAGCAGGTGGAACAGATCTTTACGGGGGAGGTTTCCGATTGGAGCGCGGTCGGCGGGAAAGGCGGCAAGATCTCGATTTACACGCGCAACACTTCCTCGGGGACGTACTCTGATTGGAAAGAGCTGGCGATGAACAAGCGCGATTACGCGCCGAGCGCGCAGAAGATGGCCGGGCACGAACAGATCGCGGCCGAAGTGGGCAAGAACCCGGACGGGATCGGCTACGTCGGGCTGGCTTACATGAAGGCGCCAGGGGTGAAGACGGTGAAAGTGGACGGACTGGAAGTGAACACGGAGACCACTCGCGCGCACACCTGGCCCTACGCCCGGCCGACGTTCTTCTACACAAATGGAGAGCCAACGGGGCTGGTGAAGCAGTTCATCGATTTCACCCTCGGGCCGGAAGGCCAAAAAATCGCCGAGCGCGTCGGCTTCGTCGGCGTCGACGAATCGAAGTAAGCCGAAACGTTGCCCGGCGACGTAGAAGCACGGCGGGGAGTTTTTCTTTATGCCTGCGCTCGCTGAACCACCACCCCGCAAGACGGTCCGCGTGGTGCAAGCTCCGCGGGTGCGGCAGGCGCTCACGGCGTGGATCTCGGATGTGCATCTCGGCACCCGCAGCAGCAATCCGGGAGCCTTGCTCGAGTTCCTCCGCGACTATGAACTGGAGACGCTCTACATCGTCGGCGATCTGATCGATGTCTGGCAGCTGCGGCGCGGTGTCTATTGGCCGCAGCCGCACAACGATGTTATCCAAAAAATCCTGCGCAAAGCGCGGAAAGGGACACGCGTAATTTACATCCCGGGGAACCACGACGAATTCGTCGCTGGCTTCGAGGGGCACTACGGCCATATCACGATCCAGCGGCAGGCAATCCATCTGACCGCGGATGGACGCCGGATCCTGGTGATCCATGGCCACGAGCTGGACACGGTGGTGCAAAATGCGAGGTGGCTCGCGTTCGCGGGCGACCTTGGCTACCAATTTCTGCTCTCGCTGAATCCTGCGATCAACTTCGTTCGCCGGCGCTTTGGGTTCGGCTACTGGTCCCTCAGCGCCTACGTGAAGAAGCGGGTGAAAGACGCGGTGAGTTTCATCGGCGAATTCGAAAAAGCGATCGTCCGCTACGCCCGAACCGAGGAAGTGGACGCGGTTCTCTGCGGTCACATCCATAGCGCGGCGATCCGCCAGATGGGCGACGTGACCTACTACAACTGCGGCGACTGGGTCGAAACCTGCTCGGCCCTGGTCGAGGACGAGCGCGGAGCGATCGAGCTGGTGAGTTATCATCCCGCCGCCCGCGCGAGGATCATGGAAGAACAGGCGCAACCCGCATTCGTATGAGCGAATCCAAAAAAGAGGCAAAAAATAACGGCACCGGCCCGGTGCGAATGCTGGCGGTGGAGTTGACGGCGCTGCGCCGCGAACTGCGCACCACCGTCCGCGCGTATGCCGCGCGTCTGGAGGTCGATCTTGCGGAAACCACCGCCGCGGTGGCCGCTTTGGCGCCGGCCGAGAAGCTCTCGCGCGAACAGTTGCACAACGTGCGCGAATTGAGGCGGGTTTTGAGCAATCGAAAGCTGAAGCCGGAGAAAGGCCGGCGCAAAGACTTGCGAAAAATCGATGCGTTGATCGAAGAGCTCCAGGCCCTGACTCCGGGCGGGACGCTCTAGCTGTCGCGCTCTGCGAAACCTTGCCGCTGTTTAGTTGGAGCCCTCCAGAGGCGCTGGCGTTTCCTGACCCTCGACCAGCCCGAGCGCGGCGAGACCAAAGGTGTATTCGAACGCCACTTCACGCAGGCGGTCGAAGCGGCCGGAAGCGCCACCGTGTCCGGCGTCGAGGTTGATGCGGAAGAGGAGCGGATTCTCGTCGGTCTTGGTCGCGCGCATTTATGCGGCGAATTTCGCCGGCTCCCAGTAGGGCACCTGGCTGTCGTTCAGCGAGGTGAAGAGTAGCATCGTGGGGTAGTCTTTGGCCGCGATGTTGTCGTAAGGGCTATAGCTCTTCATGTATTCGTACTCGGCTTTGTTGTTCGGGTTCCCCCACTCGATGTACTCACCAGTGGTGAGGGGGAGCGACGCATCGGACATTGTGTTCAACACGTCGACGAACGGAACGTCGAGGATCGCGGCCTGCGCCAGGTCGGGGCGCAAATTGAGCGTGGCGCCGATGAGTAATCCCCCTGCGCTCCCGCCGTGGATCACCATCCGCTCGTGCGTGGTGTATTTTTTCTCCACCAAAAAATCAGCGCAGGCGATGAAGTCGGCGAACGTGTTCCGTTTCGTCATCATCCGCCCGTCGTCATGCCACGCTTCGCCGAGTTCGCCGCCGCCGCGGATATGGGCGATCGCGAAAATGACGCCGCGATCAAGGAGCGAGACGCGGTTGGCCGAGAACGAGGGATCGATCGAGATCCCGTAGGAGCCGTAGCCGTAGAGCCAGGCCGGCGCGCTCCCGTCCACGGGCACATCTTTCTTGCGCACAATGTCGAGCGGCACCTCTTTCCCATCTTTCGCGGTGGCGCGGACGCGTTCCACCAAATAGCGGGCCGGATCGTAGCCGCCGAGCACTTCGGTTTGTTTGAGCAGTTTCCGTTCGCCGCTCGGAATGCCGTAGGCAAAGATGCTCGGCGGAGTGACTGGCGATTCATAGCGAAAGCGGAACGTGTCGGTGGCGAATTCCGGGTTGAACTCGGCGCCCGCGAGATACGCCGGCTCGGGCAGATCGATCCGTTTCGAGTTCTGATTCTCGTAATCGGTCACGCGGAAACGCACCAGACCCTCGGCGCGTTCCACCACGACGGCGTGATCAGCGAACGCCTCGAAATCCTGCAGCGTCACTCCCGCTGCGCCGGGGATGAATTCCTTCCAGTGCTCGACCCCGGGGGTTCCCACCGGCGCCGTCACGACCCGGAATTCCTGCGCCCCATCGTTGGTCCGGAGATAGAAAAGGTCGCCGCGATGCTCGGGGAAATACTTAATCTCGTTCCGACGCGGCGCGATCACCTGCCACTCTCCGGCTGGCTTGTCCGCCGCCAGGAAACGGAACTCGGTCGTGCGACTGCTGCCGAGGCCGAGAAACAGAAATTGCCCGTCACGCGATCGGTCGATCCCAGCGTTAAAAAGCTCGTCCTTTTCTTCGTAAAGCTGCGTCGGCTTTGCCTCCCCCAGAGTGTAACGCCAGAGCCGATTGTCGCGCTTCGCTTCGTTTTCGGTCACGAAAAAGATCGTCTTGTTGTCCGCCGCCCAGGCGAGATCCGCCACCTTCCCGATCGGCGTTTTCACTTCCTCGCCCGTGACCAGGTTCTTGAGGTGGAAATCGTAATCGCGATGACCATTAATGTCAGTGGAGTAGGCGAGGAGCTTGTTGTCATCGCTGTATTGGAATGCCTGCACCGACATGAATTTCTGCCCGCGCGCCAGATCGTTCACGTTCAGCACGACCTCTTCGGGAGCATCAAGTTTCTCCTTTTTCCGGCAGTAGATCGGATATTGCCGGCCTTCTTCGGTGCGTTGGTAGAGCCAGTAGCCGCGCTGCAGATAAGGCGCGGAAACATCGGCTTGCTTGATCCGGCCGAGCATCTCCTGGTAGAGCGAATCTTCGAACGCCTGGAACGGCGCCATGACCGCGGCGGTGTAGGCATTCTCCGCTTTCAAATGCGCGAGCAGCTCGGGATTCTCCTTCTCGCGCAGCCAAAAATAAGGATCGTCGATTTTGTCCCCGTGCAGGCCGACGATCTTCGTCTTGCGCGCCGCGACGGGTGGCTTGGCCACTTTCGGATCGAGGCGTAACGGCGTCGGGGATTCGGCGGCGAAGGTGCCAAGGCTGGCGATGCTCAAGGTGAGAAGGATAGAGAAGAGGAATGGTCTGTGCATCTGAGGGTAGCGCTGAATCTCCACAGGTCTGATCGCTTAATCTAGGCTAAAAGAAGCGTCGCGATGAATTCGTCACGTCTGCAATTCCAGCTCGACGCCAGCGCCAGCGGCTCGCGCGCCCGGGCGGCGACGTTCCGCACCCTCCACAATGAAGTGCAGACGCCAGTCTTCATACCGGTCGGCACGAAGGCCACGGTCAAGGCGCAGCTGACCCAAACGCTGGAAGAAGCCGGGTCGCAGATCCTGCTCGCAAACACATACCATTTGCTCCTCCGGCCTGGCCCGGAGGTGTTCCGGAAGCTGGGCGGGATTCACCAGTTCATGAGTTGGCCGCGCTCGGTGCTGACCGACTCCGGCGGCTACCAGATTTTCTCGCTTCCCCATTCGCGCGCCTTGAGTGAAGCGGGCGCGGTCTTCCAAAGCTATCTCGATGGGCGCACGATTCTGCTCAGCCCGGAGCGGAGCATCGAGACGCAGGTGGCGATCGGAAGTGACATCATGATGGCGCTCGATCATTGCGTCGCCTCGACCGCGGACGAGCCGGCGGTGCGCGCGGCGCTGGAGATCACGCAGCGCTGGGCGGCACGCAGCCTGGCCGCGCGCGGCGAGTCGCCGCAAAGCATGTTCGCCATCGTGCAGGGAGCGCTTTCGCCGGAGCTGCGGCGGGAGAGCGCCAGCCGGTTGCTCGAGCTGCCGTTTGACGGCTACGCGATCGGCGGGCTGGCGGTCGGCGAGACGAAGAACGAGCGCGAAGACGTGTGCGAGTTTACGGCCGGGCTGCTGCCGGAGGAGCAACCGCGTTACCTGATGGGCGTCGGCACGCCGCTTGACATCCTGGAAGCGGTGCACCGCGGGGTGGACATGTTCGATTGCATCATCCCGACGCAGGTGGCGCAGCGCGGGGGCGTTTTTACCTCGCGCGGTTATCTGCAGATGCGTCGCGGGATTTACAAAGCGAGCGAAGAGAAGCTCGATCCGGAGTGCGCCTGCCCGACCTGCGCCCGCTACTCCCGCGCATATCTGCATCACCTCACGAAAAGCGCAGAGACGCTCGGCTGGCAATTGTTAGGCCAGCACAATTTTTATTTCTATCACCAGCTGATGCGCGAGATCCGGGCCAGCATTCTGACGGATCGTTTCCTGGAGCTGTACCGCACGAAACGCGGCTTTCTGCACGCGCCCGATCTCGACAATCCCATCACGCAATCGAAGCCGAAGAAGCGCCGGCCCACCCAGCTCGGCGATTACGAGGTGCATATCGCGCGGGAAGGCTTCGGCAGCATCCGACAGATTTCATCGGGCGAGATCATGCATCTGCGGACGCCGCCGATGGACGAAGCGCGGCAGCTTTACGCCGAGCAAGCGCAGCTCGCCGGGCGGCTGCGGGAAGCGAACCCAGAGCCGCTCGTGATCTGGGACGTGGGCCTCGGGGCGGCGGCGAATGCGATGGCCGCGATCCATTGCTACGAACGCGAAGCCACGGCCGACGCGGTGCGTCCGCTGCGCATCATCAGCTTCGAGAACGATCTCGATTCCCTGAAGCTTGCGCTCCTGCACAACCGTGACTTCCCCTACCTGCGGCACGCCGCTCCACCCGCCATCCTGCGCGACGGCCGGTGGCGCTCGAAGCAGCACGCAGGCTTGGAATGGGAACTCATGCGCGGCGATTTCGTGCAGCGAATGAGTCACGCGCCCGCGCCGCCGGACCTGATCTTCTACGACATGTTCTCGCGCAAAACGTCGGCCGAAGCCTGGACGCTGCAGACCTTCCGCCGCCTCTTCGCGGCCTGCGGCGATCGCCCGGTGGCATTGTTCACCTACAGCTGTTCGACCTCTGTGCGCGCGGCGCTGCTCGCGGCCGGGTTTCACGTCGCGCGCGGCCGCGGGATGGGTGCGAAGGCGGAGACCACGATCGCATTCACGCCTTCAGCCGGCACGCACGGTGCAGTGTTGTCGGCGGCGTGGCTCGAACGTTGGAACCGTTCCGGCGCAAAGTTTCCCGCGGAGCTGGCACCCGCGGACGAGGCGTCGTTCGAGCAGTTGATCCGCAGCCACCCTCAGTTTCAGGTAAGCGGCCGCGCCACCTCGGCCACGAGCGGGAAGTGATCGGACGCGCTCCGCGCCAGCGGCGTGCGGTGCACGGCCAGCGCAGTCGCGCGCAGCGCTGAGTTCACGAAAATGTGATCGACCGCGAGGGCAGGGAAGCGAGTCGGGAAGGTCCGGCAGGCGCCCGCGCCTCCGACGAAAGAGCGCGCGTCGCGCAGATTCTGCGCGACGATTCGATAAGCCGGAGAGGTGCGAACGCTATTGAAATCACCTAGAAGCACGAGCGGCGTGTCGGTCGCCACCGTGCCGAGCACTGCGCTGCCGGTCAGCAGCTGCGCTTGGGCGATGCGTTCGCTGCGCCCGAGGCCGAAGTGGCTGTTGATCAACTCGACCCGGCCCAGCGCCGTCTCCGCCTCCACCCAGATCGCCACGCGCTGTTCCCGACAGTACCAGGTGCCCTTGCCCGGCAGGTCGATCGAGCGCTTCGCGGTGAGCGCATGGCGACTGATGATCGCGTCGCCGTATTGCTCGTCGCCAGCGCGCATCGCGGGATGGAAGAGATGTCGCCAGCCGAGCTGCTGTGCGATCAACGCTGCCTGATCGACCGCCGCTGAGCGTTTCCGATTCACGTCCAGCTCCTGCAGGCCAACGATATCCGCCGACAGGCTCGCGATCACCTCCGCGATTCGGCTTTCGGAGCGCTGCCGGTCCATCCCGACACAGCCGTGCACGTTATAGGTCGCGACGCGCAAGGTCGCTGCCGGCTCGCTCACATTTGTGAGCGGAGGATCATTCCGAGACGACCGCGCCATTTCTGTTTCCATGGCCGGCCTTGCCACTCCGCCAGTGTCACCTCGCGGGAATGCTGTTTGTCGTCTTCGAAGATGCGGGTGTGCATCGCCACGAAATCCCGGTCGAGTACGTTCAGATTCGCTTCCTCATTTAAGGAGAGTGAGCGGTTGTCGAGATTGGCCGAACCGACCGACGCCCAGCAGTCGTCCACGAGCAGGTATTTGCAATGGAACCGCGCCGGCTGGTATTCGTAGAACCGCACGCCCGCCTCGAGCAACGGCCCCCAGCGCGCTTTCCCCACCGCGCGCACCGTTTGCGCATCGATGTCGGGACCGGGTACGATCACCTCCACTTTCACGCCCCGCTCGCACGCTTCGATCAGCGTTTGCCGGCAGAGATCGTCTGGGATGAAATACGCGTTCGCGATCCGGATGTGATGGCGCGCCGCCGCAATCGAAATGAGCAGCATGAGGCGCGCGCAGTCGGAGCCCTCACCGGCCGAGCTCTTGAAAACCTGGCACATGTCGCCGCCGGCTTTGGTCAGGGGCGGAAAGTAGTCGTCGCCGTGCAGCAAGGCGGCCCGCGTTTGCACCCAGTTATCCATGAACGCCTGCTGCAACTGGCCGACGGCGGGGCCTTCCAGCTGGTAATGTGTATCGCGCCAGAAACCGTGCCTCCGGCCGTCGCCCTGCCAGTCATCGGCGATCCCGGTGCCGCCGATGAACCCGACGCGGCCGTCGATTACGAGCAGTTTGCGATGAGTGCGAAAGTTCATCTCGAGATTGAGGAAACGAAACACCTCCAGCTCGACGGGGGAGCGGCGCAGCAGGTTCATGGCGCGCCCGTGGAGCTCATCGCAACCGAGGGCATCCTGGAGGAAGTGCACCTTCACTCCCGCCTTTGCGCGCTCCACGAGCGCGGCCGCGAACGCATCTGAGACCTCGCCTTCATGCCAGAGAAAATTCTCGAACGTGATGGTGGTCTTCGCCGAGCGAATGCCCGCGAGCATGGCGGGAAATATTTCGTCTCCGTTCTGCAGCGCGGTCACTTTGTTGCCCGGCAGGAGCGGCGGCCCCAGCATCTGCCCGACGGTGCGGGTAAAGGCGCCGTCCCCCACGCCATAGTGCGCGTGGATCTGGTGCCGGATCTTTTTCTCGTTTGGGAAAAAATTCCGCGCGACGAAGAGCGTGGCGAAGCCTCCCACGGCCGCGGCTCCGAGCAGTTTCGGCCAGGCCGAGGCGCAGCGGGCGGGCGATCGGGTCACGCTAACAAATCGGATGCGCGCCCCGCCTGGTTGTCTTTCGCCGCGCCCGGAGAGACGGCGTCCGCCGGCCGCTCGGCTCCGGCGTCGCCGGTCTTTTGCAGATGCACGACCGTTGCGGGAAGGGAATCTCAATCCCGGCCTGGCGCAGCGCGGCGGTTACTGCCATTGCGACGTCGCTTTGGATGCACAACGCGCGCGGCGGGCGTCGGAGAAGGCGACTGGTTTGCTTGCGCCCAGAGCCGTTCTCTCGCGCAGGAGAGCGCGCAGAAACTGACGAGGAGCAAACACCAACTGCTCGATCTCCGAGTTGTCACACGAAGAGACGCCACCAATCGGCCTGATCATAGGGCGTGATTTTGCAGCAGCTTCATGACAATGACCGCGGTCGCGCCGAGCTTGCGCGCGATGCGCGGCTCCAATCCACCCCTGGCGAGCGTCGCCCTGGTGGTGCCGCGGTCGCTGCCGTTGCTGGTCGCGGCGCTGAGCATGATCGGGCCATTCGCGATCGATACTTACCTGCCCTCATTCCGTGAGCTGGAGTCGTCGCTCCATGCCACCCCGCTCCAGGTGCAGCAAAGCCTGACGGCTTATCTCTTGCCCTTTGCCCTCATGAGCCTGTGGCACGGCTCGATCTCGGACGCACTCGGGAGGAGACGCGTGATCCTGGTGTCGCTCGTGCTGCTGGCGGCGACGTCGGTCGGCTGCGCGCTGGCGCCGAATATCCAGGTGCTCTGGATTTTTCGCGCGCTGCAAGGCCTCGCCTCCGGCGCGGGACTAGTGGTCGGTCGCGCGGTGGTGCGGGATGTTTATGAAGGCCACGCGGCGCAGCGGGCGATGGCGACGGTTACGATGATCTTTACGATCGCGCCCGCGATCGCTCCGGTGCTGGGCGGCTGGCTGCAGGAGTGGTTTGGCTGGCGTTCGGTCTTCTACTTCCTCGCTTTCTTCTCGTTAGGCCTGGGTCTTTGGTCGTTGCTGAAATTGCCTGAGACGCTGCCCCCGGAACGACGCCATTCGTTGCATCCGCGTTTTCTGCTGCAGTCGTATGTGCGGACCCTGACGAGCGGCGCGTTCCTCGCGGCCGCCTTCGCGGCGGCGCTGAATTTCGCCGCCCTCTTCCTCTACATCTCCTCGGCGCCCGTTTTCCTGCTGCGGCATCTTGGTTTGCGCGAGACGCAGTTCTACTGGCTCTTCGTGCCGATGCCCGCGGGGATGCTCTTGGGAGCGATGTTATCCGGCCGGCTCGCGGGGCGCTTGTCGGCAGGACGCACGGTGTGGCTCGGCTATGTGGCCATGATCCTCGCGGCCGGAGTCAACGTCGCGTTTCATGCGCTCCACGCGCCGGAGCTGCCATGGAGTGTGGCGCCGCTCTTCTTGTATGCCGGTGGGATGGCGCTCGCGCTGCCGAGCCTGGTGCTCTTCGGGCTCGATCTCTTCCCGCAACAAAAGGGGCTGGCAGCATCGTGTCAGGCGTTTCTGATGAGCCTGGTGAATACGGTGACCGCGGGGCTGCTTTCGCCGTTCGCGAATGCATCGGCGTTTCGGCTGGCGCTGGTTTCAGCCATGCTGAGCGCCGGCGGACTGCTCTGCGCAATGGCCTACGGGTCCACGCAGCGCAGGGAGCGGGGTCGCGCTCTGTCGGCGGCGCTGTAAAAGCTACAGGCTCGAGGGCAGCCGCGGCGACGAGAGCAGTTCCTGGAAGATCTGCCACCGCTTCTCCGGTTGGTCGGCCGTGCCGCCCTGCTTTTCCACGTAGGCGCGCACCTTGTCCTCGCCCAGGTTATAGTTGATCACGTAGCTGCGGTATTGCTGGATAAAACGCACCCGCTGCTGCGCACGTTTGGCATCCATGAGCGCGAATTTCTCCAGCCAGGCGGTGGCGGCCGGCACGTCGATTTCGCGATTGATCAGCCGGCGCGCGGCTTCGTTCGCCGCGTAGCTGAGCTGCTGCGTCATCTCTTGCACGGCGTAATATTCGTCGGCCAGTTTCGGATCGAGCCCCGCGGCGGGGAAGAGCACCTCCTGCTCGAACTTCATCCGCTCTGCTTTCGTGAAAACGACCTCCCTGCCGAAATTCGCGGTGCCCTCCGCGATCAGTGACATGGGCGAGAAGAGCGGGTAAACCGTGAACTCCGTCCAGCCGCGGTCGCGCACCAGATTCTTCTCGAGGAGCGCATTGTAAAGGTGGTGCCCGGGATAACCCTCGTGTGCGGCGAGATCGATCGCGCGGTCGATGTAGACCGGCAGATCGGTGTTCACCTGGATGAGGCTGCGATAGTTCCCCTGATACCAATTGTAGCCGCCCCATGATTTCCCGGTGACGTATTCGACCGTGAAGCTCTCGGTTGGCGGCAGCGGGATATGCGCCAGGGTGCGTTCGCGACACGCCTTGATCGCTAGTTGAAAGACCTGATCGAGCTTCTCTTTCGGGACGATGAAACGCTTCCGCCATTCCTCGTAGCGCTGCGCGAGCGGGCCTTTTCCGGGCAGCTTCACCTCGAGTCGGTCGAGGATTTTCTGGAACTCCGCTTCCGTGTGCGTGGGAGCGACGGCGCCGTAGAGCACGCGCGATTCTTCGTCGAACTTCAGCTGCTCGCCCTGCACGATCCGCACCCGCGCTTCCAAGGCAGCGAGCTGGGTCATGAGGAACTCGAGGCGGCGACGATCCATCTCTTCCCGCGGCAAATGCAAACCCGCGAGCGCGCTGAACAAACCCACCGCCTCCTCCCGGATTTGCGCGAGCGGCTTTTTTTCTTTTTCGGCCGCCGCTTTCCACTCCGGCGGCCCGTAGAAGGCATCGACGTAATCCGCATCGTGCTGCCCCATCGCGAGCACCAGCCTGGCGTAATCCGGTGCGATTTGCTCGATGGTGCGTGACGCAGGTGCGGCCGGCGCTTCCTCTCCCAGGATTGCGTTTGGCAGTACGAAGCAACCGCAGAGAAGTGCCATCAGTGATCGGATCATGGCGGCAGGGGAGACGTAAGGGCCGGGGTGCGACCGCTTCAACCAGAAATCGCGTGGCGGGAAGGAACGGTGCTGGCCGGCGAGTTCAGCGTTCTGCGCATCGTCGGCGCGGCGATGGTCACGGCCTGCGACCTCTCCAACTGCGAATCCGTTATATGAAATCGAGTGCAACAGACAAAGTAGAAGGCGGCCTCAAGCAAGCGAAGGGCCAGGTGAAAGAGTCCGTGGGCAAAGCGACGAAGAGCCGTGACATGCAAGCGAGCGGCACGGCCGACAAAGCTGAAGGGAAGGTTCAGAGCAAAGTCGGCGACATCAAGAAAGTCTTCGGAAAGTAGAATTGCTCCGCCCAGGCGTGTGTCGTCTCTAGCGCATCTCCCGAAAAAATAAGCGCGACCATCACTGGTCGCCTGCGGAAGCTGAGATTTAATACTTGGCAGTGAGTTCCTAGCGTGCGCCTCGCCCCAAGTCACCAGCTTCCAGGCGCGGAGAAGCGATCCCGAAATCGAGGATCAAAGTAGCGCGCCATCGGCACCGCGCGCCGCCTTTGCACGCCGTAACCGTGGTCGCGGTTGCCGCCTCGTCGCGGCGTGGTCCCGAAGACCGTCACTGGCGTGCCGATCTCGACCGCATTGAAGAGCGCAATCGCGTGATCCTCCGGCAGTCGGACGCAGCCGTGCGAGGCGGCGTAGCCAGGCAGATAACCGGCGTGCATCCCTTCCGCGCCGTTGAAGCGCATGAAATAACGCATCGGCGCCGGCACGAAATGGGTTCCGCGCGGCAGCGGCATGTCGGCGTCTGCATCAGCGATGATGGTGTTGCCGCGCGCGTCCACGATCTTGCCATAGAGGTTCGAAAAGTGGTTCCGCTCCTTTTCCACAATCTTGTAGATGCCGCGTTTCGTTTCGTAGCCAGGACGGCCCGTGGAGATCGGTGTGCTGAGAAGGACCTGTCCGTCGTCAATCAAGTACGCGAGCTGATCCTGCAGATCGATTTCGATTGAGACGCGCCCGGGCGTTTGCGCCTGCGCCACGCCGAGGGTGCCCAGGCAGAGCAAGAGGGCGAGCCAAAACGGGCGCATGCGGAATAAACCCGCGTGGGAAGGGAAAGTTGCACCCCGTGCGCGGACCTGGCGCGCAACGAGCCGTCCATGCCTCCCTGGCTGAAAGCGGCTTACGCTTCCCGCCACATACAACCCGCCGGCGTCCGCGTCGGCGGTTTTTTTGTTGTTCCGGAAGCCTTGCCGGGGAGGGAGGGCCGGCCGCTTCCTGCCAGGGGGGTGCGTGAACCGGGAAGTGCAAAGGCGATGAACGCGCCCCCCGCCGATTTTTTCCGGTCGCGCGCTAGAAGCCTGCCAGAGAACTCTGCACCGCAGTGACGACGCGCGAAAGAAGCGCGCCCGGGAAGATGCCCAACAGCAGTACGACGGCAGCGAGGGCGGCGACCGGCAGTCCCTCAGCAAAATGCGCTGGAGGCAGATCGCGGACCGGCGATTCACCCGTGAAAACGACCCGCAGAATCGAAAGATAGTAGTAAAGCGAAATGAGGCTGCCGAAGAGCGCCACCGCAACCAGCCAGAGCAAACCGTGATCCCCGCCAGCGCGGAAGGCCGCGCTGAAGAGATAAAATTTTCCGAAGAATCCCGCGAGGGGTGGAAGGCCGGCCAGCGACAGCAAAAAGACCGCGAGACAGCCCGCCAGCAAGGGCGAGCGTGCCGCCAGACCGGCAAAGCGTGGCAGATCGTCGCCGCCCGTGGCACGTCGGACCGATGCGACTACGCCGAACGCTCCGAGGAGGGTGAACGCATACGTGGTGGTGTAGAAGAGCGTCGCGCTGAAGCCATCGACACCGCCGGCGATCAGCCCCAGGAGGGTATAGCCGGCGTGCGCCACGGCCGAGTAGGCGAGCAGGCGGCGCACGTTCCTTTGCGCGAGCGCCACCAGGTTGCCGATGATGATGGAAAGCGCGGCGAGCACTGCGAGCAAAGGCGACCAGCCGGCCGCGAACGCATCCCAGCCAGCGCGGCCCTGCAGCGGCGCGAGCGCGAGAAGGAGAACTTTCCCGAGCACGAGGAACGCTGCGACTTTCGACCCGGAGGCGATGAAAGCCGCGCTCGGAATCGGAGCGGCTTCGTAGGCGTCGCCGGCCCAGAGGTGGAACGGGGCGGCCGCGATTTTAAAGGCGAAGCCGATGAGTGCCATCACGATGCCCGCGCTGAGGAGAAGCGGCGCTGCGGTGGCGTTACGACTGAGCGCCTGCGCGATGCCGGCGAGCGCGGTGGTTCCGGTCAGGCCGTAGATCAGGCTCAGGCCGAAGAGCGTGAACGCGCTCGCGGTGCTGCCGAAGAGAAAATATTTCAGCCCCGCTTCGGCGCCGCGGGAGCTGGCGCGATCGAAGGCCGTGAGCACGTAAAGCGCCAGGCCGGTCAGCTCGAGTCCGATGAAAATCATGAGCAACTCGTCGCTGCCGACCAGCAGCAGCAGCCCGATCGTCGCGAGCAGAATAATCGCGAGATACTCCGCGTGGTGGCGCCGCGAGGCGCTGTCGTTTTGCGCCAGCAGGATGGTGAAAAAGGCGAGCACGAGGCAGACGAGTTTGAACAGGGAGGAAAGCGGGGAGATCACCAGCATGCTTCCGCCGAAGGAGGCGTTTTCCGGCAGCCGCAGGACGGAGATGGCCGCGAAGACGAGCCCCAGCGCGGCGACGGCGGAAGCAGCGGCTGCTGCACGCGGTCTCGCCAGACCGATCGTGAGGACGATGAGCGCGGTCACGGCGACGTGCGCTTCCGGGAAAGCCAGCCTGAGCAGCTCGGGGTAATTCATCGCTGCAAGAAACGCATCGCTTCGAGCGCGGGTGTGATCCGATCGAAGAGGATCTTCGGGTAAAGGCCGGCGGCGACCGTGGCAAAGATGAGGAGGCCGGCTCCGAGTTTCTCCGGAATCGTGATCGGCGGCAGGACATGGGGCGGCAGCGCAGTCGACTCGTTAGGCGAGGCGTTAAAGAATGTCTTCACCAGCGCGCGCAAGGTGAACGCCGCGACCAGCACCATCCCGATCCCAGTGATCCAAACGGCGAGCGGATCCGAGCGCCAGGTGCCGAGCAGAATGGTTATTTCGGCCGCGAAGCCGCTGAAGCCGGGAATTCCCATCGAAGCGGCCGAAGCGATGACGAACGCAAAGGCCGCGAAGGGGAGCGCGCGGCTCAGGTTCATGGTGGAGAGCGCGTCCAGATCGCGGGTGTGCGTGCGCGGATAGATCATTCGCCCGGCGATGGCGAAGAGCAGCGCGCCGATCACGCCGTGGGAGAACATTTGCAGGACGGCGCCACTGACGCCGAGCGCATTGGCGGTGGCGAGCCCGAGCAGAACGAAACCCATGTGACTTACGCTCGAGTAGCCGATGACAAACTTGAGATCGCGCTGCCGCAACGCGACCGCCGCAGCGTAGACAATGCCAATCACCGCGAGCAGGACGATCCAAGGGCGCCAAAGCGCGAAGCCAGCCGGGAAAAGATTTAGCGCAACGCGCAGCGCGCCGTAGGCGCCGAGTTTCATTACGATGCCGGCAAGGAGCATGGAGCCGGCGGTGGGCGCCGCGACATGGCCGGTCGGCGCCCAGGTATGCAATGGCCACAGGCCCGCGAGCACGGCAAAGCCGAGGAACATGACCGGAAAAGCCCACGCCTGCAGCTGAGGAGAGAAGGGGAATTGGGTGAGCTGTGACAGGTCGAGCGAGCCGCCCGTCAGGTACGCCGCCAGGATTCCGATGAAGACGAGCGCCCCGCCAAAGAACGAGTAGAGCGTCAGCTTCATCGCCCCGTATTCCTTGTTGGTGGAACCCCAGATCAGGATGAGGAAATACTTCGGTACAATCACCAGCTCGTAGAAGAGGAAGAACAAAAACAGATCGGCGCTGAGGAAGACGCCATAGGACCCGCCGACCACCAGGAGAAGCCAGAAGAAGAACTCGTTAGGCCGGCGCTGCTCATCCCATGAGAAGAGGACCGCGCTGAGCGCGGTAACTGCAGTCACGAGCGCGAGGGTGAGGCTGATTCCATCGACCGCGAGATGGTATTCCATCCCAAGCGTCGGCACCCACGGCAGGCGCGTGATAGTGGTGAATGTCGCCACCTTCGCACTCTGGAAAAAAGCGACCGCGGTGATGACGAATCCGGCCAGCGTGGTCAGGAGCGCCACGAAGCGCGCAAACCTGCGCGGCATCAGAAGCGCCAGCGCCGCACCCGCGAACGTAAGGTAGATTGTCCAGGCGATCATGGCGCAGCTTTCTTCCGGGTGCGATAACTCGGCGCCGTTTCGCGCACATAAAACCCGATCTCTCGCTTGGCCTTTTCCGGCGGAGCCATCAATTGCCGAATGGCATCGATGATCGCGCCGATCTCCTGGTCGTGCCTCCCGACGCGCAGCTCGAGCTCTGCCAACTTCTTCCCGAGCGCGCTATTGCTTTCCAGGACCTGCCGGAGGCGCACGAACGCACGCATGATCGCGATGTTTACCTTCACTGCGCGCTCGCTGCGGAGAACGCTGGAAAGCATTGCGACGCCTTGCTCAGTGAAAACGTAAGGGAGGTATTTGAGATTTTCCCCACGCTTCAAGGTCACAGTTTGTGACCTTGAAGGATTCCGCGCCTCACCCGGCGGGCGTTTTGACATTCCACTTTGGAAGATCAAACCGTTCGCTTCGGCAGGTGTCAGTCGGAACATGAAGTCGTGCGGGAAGCGCGCCGCATTTCTTTTTACCGGTTGATTTAGCGCCTTGATTGCAACGCCGTACAGCTGGGCCAAATCGGCATCCAGCATTACTTTCTGTCCGCGTAGCAGGACGATCGTCTGCGCTATTCTTTCAACGGGAATGACTTCCTTGCTCATTACGGTTGCTCAGGCGAAGAGCTGCCCCATCCGGACGACGGTGCTGTTGACGATGTGAAGAACGAACTGCGGCGCGATCCCGAGCGCGAGCATGAGCAGGCTCGCAGGGGCCACCACCGCAAGCTCGCTCGCCCGCAGCTCTGGAAACGCGCGGCAGCTTTCGACGAGCGGGCCGCTGAAGAGCCCTTGCATCACGCGCAGCAACGCGACCGCGGTGATGAGCAACCCGAATACGGCGGCGCCGGTCGCGATCGACGCGAGCGCGAAGCTGCCTTTGAAGATCAGAAACTCGCCGATGAAGCCGTTCAGCCCCGGTAGCCCGAGAAACGAAAACAACGCCACACTCATCCAGCCGCAGAGCAGCGGCGTGCGCTGCATGAGCCCTCGAAAATCGCCCAGCTGGCGGCTGCCGCGCCGTTCTTCGAGCAGGCCGACGAAGTAGAACAAGGTGGCAACGGTGAGCCCGTGATTAAAGACCTGCAGGAAAATCCCGCTCAAGGCGGCCTGCGTTTCCACCAGCGGTTGGGCGCTCGCGCCGCCGATCGCGAAGATACCGAGCATGCAGTAGCTGAGGTGCGTGATGGAAAGGTAGGCGACGGTGCGTTTCAGGTCGCTCTGCGCCCACGCCGCTAGCGCGGAGAAGAGAATCGACGCCACCGCGAGGGCGAGCAGCCACGGCGCGGCGATCCGCAATTCTTGCGGAAAGAGCGGCAGCAGCAGACGGACGAAGCCGTAGACGCCCATCTTCGAGAGGACACCGCTCAGCACCATCGTGGCGCCGACGGGCGCGTTTTCATACGCGTCCGGCAGCCAGGTGTGGAACGGAAAGAGCGCCGCCTTCACCGCCAGCCCGAGGAAGATTCCACCAAAGGCGAGCCAGCGCGCGGGGCCGCTCAGCAATCCGGTTCGCCCCAGCTCCGCGAGGGTCGCGAAATCAAACGTGCCGCGCGCCAGATAGATCGTGAGGAAGGAAAGCAACATCGCGACGCTGCCGAGGAAAGTGAAAACGAAGAACTTCGTGGCCGCGCGATCGCGCTGCGCTCCGCCCCAGAGTTTGATGAGCAGAAACGAGGGGATCAAGCTGAGCTCGAAGAAGAGGAACCAGAGGATGAAATTCTGCGCCGTGAAAGTGCCGTAGAGCGCCGTCTGCAGGAGCAGCAGCAAGCCGCAAAATCCGCGGCTCGCCGGCTGCGCGAGCAGGCCGAAGGGGACGACGATCGACGTGAGCAGCACCAGGAGCAGGCTGAAGCCATCGATGCCCACGAGGTATTCCGCGCCGACGGTTGGGATCCACGGATGGCGCTCCACGAATTGCCAACCCGCCGCGGCAGGGTCGAAGTTTCGCCACAGGAATAAAGCGAGTAGCGCCGCCACGAATTGAAACCCCAGCGCGATCGCGCGCGCACGGTTCTGCGGCGCGAGCCCGACCAGCAATGCACCGGCCAGCGGGAGAAGAATCAGCGCCGTGATCATGCCAGCCATGCGTAAACCAGCAACAGCGCGACCGCGCCGAGGGCGACCGCGCGCAGATAATTCTGCACCTGCCCCGAGTGCCAGCGCGAGAACATCCGCCCGGCGGCGCGCGTCACGTCCGCGCCTTCCTCAGTCCCGGCGTTGATCCCACGCGTGTCGACATTCGTGCCCAGGATTCCCGCAAGCTGCCCGAGGCCGCCGGTGGCGCGGACGCAGCCATCCCAGACATATCGATCCATCCAGTTGGCGAAGAGCGCGGCATAGGCGCTGCCGCGCAGGATCGTGCGTTGATAGAACTCGTCCAGTCGCATCCGATTGGCGAGGAATCGGAAGCCTGCCGGCCAGACCCGCGCGAGTGGGTCGGTGCTTTCGCCGCGGCGGTAAAGCAGAACGCCTAGGCCGAGACCGGCTGCGGCGAGCCCGGCGGCGAGAAACAGCATCGGCTGGATCAACAAACCGGCGCGAAACTCCGTCGGCTCGCCGAGCAGATAGTTGTGCAGCCATGGCCAGGCTGGCGTGAGCGCGATGCTGAGCGCGATCGAGCAACCGGCGAGGACGAGCAGCGGGATCGTCATAACCCGCGGGCTTTCGTGCGCTGGCTCGGCCGAGCGGGCCGGCCCATAAAAGACGTAGATCATCTGCCGCGTCATATAGAGGGCCGTCAGCACCACGCCGGCCATCATCAGGTAGTGCGGCAGGTGCGACGCTGGCCAGTGCGCGGTCCGGTGCAGAATATCCTCCTTCGTCCAGGCGCCGGAGAAAAAGAGCGGCACACCGCTCAGGCTCATCATCCCGATGGCGTAGGTCAGAAACGTCACCGGCATCACCCGCCGCAGGCCGCCGAGGCGTCGGATATCCTGCTCGTGGTGCGAGCCGTGGATGACCGATCCCGCGCCGAGGAAGAGCAGCGCCTTGAAGAAGGCGTGCGCGAGCAGATGCGCGATGCCGGCGGCCACTCCGCCCACGCCTAACGAGACCATCATCAAGCCGAGCTGCGAGACGGTGGAGTAAGCCAGGATGCGCTTAATGTCGTCCTGCGCGAGCGCAATCAGCGCCGCCATCAATGCAGTAATCACGCCGATCCAAACCACGACCGTGAGCGCCGGCGTCACCCCATCGCTCGCGCCGAAGGCGAAGAGCGGAAACATCCGCGCCACGAGGTAAACCCCGGCCGCGACCATGGTCGCGGCGTGGATCAGCGCGCTCACCGGCGTCGGGCCTTCCATCGCATCAGGCAGCCAGACGTGGAGTGGGAACTGCCCGGATTTGCCGGCGGCGCCGCAGAAGATCAGGAGCGCGATCGCGGTCGCGCTGGCGCCCAGCAGGTTCAGGCCGCCCGCTTCCAGACAACCGCGGCCGCCGTCGTAGAACAGGAGAGTTCCGGTGTTGCGATAGAGCCAGAGGAGACCGAGAAAAAATCCGATGTCGCCGATCCGCGTGGTGATGAACGCCTTCTTCGCCGCCGCCGCCGCGCTCGGCTGGTGGATCCAAAAGCCGATCAGCAGATAGGAGGCGAGCCCCACCAATTCCCAGCAGACAAAAAGCAGGAGCAGACTGTTGGAGATGACCACGCCGAACATCGCCGCGGTGAAGAACGAGAGGTAAGCAAAGAAACGCGCGTAATGCGCGTCGCCTGCCATGTAGCCGGTGCTGAAGATGAAAATCCAGAGCGCGACGAACGCGATCATCAGCACCATCGCGGCCGACAGCGGATCGAGCACGAATCCGATCCGGACGGCGTTCTCGCCGAAGGTGAACCAGGTGAAAATGTGCGTCGTACGAAAGCCCGGCCTGCCCAGGGTTTGCGCGAAAGCCAGCGCCGCGAGGAGCAGCGCGACGACCTGCCCGCCGATGGCGCATCCGGCCGCGGCGCGGCGTTGCGGCTGCGGCAGGAGGAGGATGGCGAGCGCGGCCAGCAACGGTGCTGCCGGGATCAGCCACAGGTAATCCACGAGCGCGGCGTTCATCCCTTCAGCTGGTCCAAATCCTCGACGTTGCTGCTGCGCACGTGCCGGTAGACGGCGATCACGAGTGCGAGGCCGACGGCGGTTTCGGCAGCCGCGATCGCGAGGGCGAAGATGGCGACCATCACCCCGGTGGGCGGCTGCGGTGGCGGAGCGAAACGCCAGAAGGCGACGAAGTTCACGTTCGCGGCGGCCAGCATCAGCTCGATCCCGATGAGGATGAAGATCGCGTGACGCCGGCTCAACGCCGCGAGCAATCCGATGCAGAAGAGCGCCGCCGAGACGATGAGCACGAGTTGCAGCGTGGGAGTCATTGCGGTTTCCGCGGCGATCACCGTTTCTCCTCCAGCACGAGCACGAGCGCGCCGAGCAGCGCGACGGTGAGCACGAGCCCCACACATTCCAGCGGCCAGACATAGTCGGTCATCAGCACCTCGCCGATGCGGCGGACCGTGAGGGACGCCACCACCGGAGCAGGAACGGCGAGTGTGGGGCTGCGCAGAATCGTCCAGACGAGGCTGCCAAAAAGCGCGACCGCGACCGCCGCGCCGCTCCACTGGAACGGGTGGCGCCTCTCGGAATCGCGCGGGGTGAGAAGGATCGTAAAGACGATCAACACCGCCACCGCGCCTACGTAGACGAACACCTGCACCAGGCCGACAAACTCCGCGCCCAACCAGAAGTAAAACGCCGCGATCCCAAGGAACGCGATCACCAGACAGAGCGCAGCGTGGATCAACTTCGGCAACAAAGCGGCGGCCAACGCGCCGGAGAGCGTCAGCACCGCGATGCCGATGAACGCAGCGCTGTTCATTCCGCAAATCGATAGACCCGGGGAGCGAAGCGCCGCCGCGTCTCGAGCAGTCGCGAAAGCGCGAAAAAAACCACCGCCACGATCGCAGCCGACCAAAGCCAGCCGGCGACCTGCCGCGCCTGGTAGTGCCAGACCGCCGCGGCCAGGACGCAGGCGAAGGTCATCGGGAGCATAAACTTCCAGGCGAAATTCATCACGTGATCCAGTCGCATGCGCGGGAGCGTGCCCCGAATCCAGATGAAGACGAAGAGCAGGACGCCCAATTTTCCGAAAAACCAAATCCAGGACGGAACAAATTGCAGGAAAGCGCAAGGCGCCTGCCAGCCTCCGAGGAAGAGAGTGATCGCGAGCCCGCTGATCGCGAACATCCCGAAGTATTCGGCGAGGAAGAACGTCGCGTACTTGAACCCGGAATATTCCGTCATGTGACCGGCGACGATCTCGGATTCACCCTCCGGCACATCGAAGGGGGTGCGGTTCGATTCCACCAGGCCGGCGATGAAGAAGAGAAGGAACGAAGCGAATCCCCACGGCGTCGTGACGAACCAATGCGGAATCACGCCAAAGGAGTAGCCACTCTGCGCCTCGACGATCGCATCCGGTGATAATGAGCCGACCACCATCACCACCGGCAGCACCGCCACGAGCAGCGGCAGCTCGTAGCTGACCATCTGCGCGATCGCGCGCATCGCGCCGAGCATCGAGAACTTATTGTTGCTGCCCCAGCCGGCCATGAAGACGGCCAGCTCGGTCGCGGATCCGACCGCGAAGAAAAACAAAATCCCGCCGTCAATCGCGAAGAGCGTCATGTTTCGCCCGTAAGGGATCACGCCGAGAGCGAGGATCGTTGGCACCGTCACCATGATGGGCGCGAGGAAATGCACCACCTTGTCCGCGCGCGCTGGCACAATGTCTTCCTTGATCAGCATCTTGATCCCGTCCGCCACCGGCTGGAAGAGCCCGCACGGTCCGACGCGATTCGGCCCGAGACGGTTCTGGATTCGGCCGAGGATTTTTCTCTCGAGCACCGACATCAGCGCAAAGAGCGTGAGGAAAACCACCAGCATCGCAGAGATGCTGAGGAGCGCCGACACGATCTGCGTGAGCCACTCCGGGGCGCCACCGAGGAGCGACAGGAGCCAATGTTTCGCGGCGACGAAGATTTGGTCCAGAAAGCCGCCGCTCATCCGCGCTGAGGAAAGCGGTCAGCGCTCGGCGAGGCAAGGAAAACTCAATCTTCTTCCAGCGCCGCAAGGTCGGCGAGGTCCTGCGGCCGACCGGTCGCGCGCTTGTTCCGAATCAAAGCTTCCCGGCTGAGCATGAAAACGGGAGTCGCATCCAGCTTCGCCGCCACTTTCGTCGCGAGCGCCTCCTCGATAGGCACGCCCGTGATGCTCGTGAGCAGATCGACCCGATGCGGCGCGCGTCCGAGTTGAATCACCTGTTCCGGATCAGCGAAATCAGCCGCCTGGAAATGACCGCTGAAACCAAATTGGTCCAGGACAGCGAGCAACTTTTTGATGTTTGCTGGCTGGCGGGCCACCAGAATGTCGAGATCGCCCGTGTAGCGCGGTCGTCCGTGAAACCCGAGGCTGTGCGCCCCGACAATCACGTAGTCAACGCTCGCCGCGTTTAACAATCCGAGAAACTCTCTCAAGTCGCTGCTCAGGCGCATGGTTCAATATCTCGAGCAGCATCTTCAGCCGCTCGTCGCCGCTGAGTTTCTTGTAGAAAGCTCGGTCGGCATTTTCCGCGGCGGTGAAGCTGCTGAATTTTTTCACCGTTCGTTCCATCTCAGGATAATAGAGCGGCGCCGAATTTTTCCGAGCAATTTCCCGGCGGATGTGAATGATGGGCGCAATCGCCAATGCCGACTCCCTACGCGTTTCTCATCATCTTCCTGGGCGTCGCGCTGATCTTTCCGCTCGGGCCGCTGGCCCTGGCGTGGCTCTGGCGGCACTTTTTTCAACCGCCGAAGCCCGGGGTGCTGAAAAACGCCACCTACGAATGCGGCATCGAGTCGTTAGGCGAGGCGCAGGTGCAGTTCCAATCGAAGTATTACCTCTACGCGATCATCTTTTTGATCTTTGACGTGGAAGCGATCTTTCTTGTCCCGTTCGCGGTCGCGTTTACTGGATTGCCGGTGGGTGCCTTCATCGCGATTCTCGTTTTCCTGCTCCTGCTGCTCGAGGGGCTGGTTTGGGCGTGGGGCAAAGGTTGTTTAGATTGGACGAAATAGATGGAAGACGCCGCGATCGACGAGGGGCTCGTCAGCGAGCTGAAGAAGCGTGGCATCTTCGTGACCTCGCTGCAGGAGCTCTATAACTGGGGCCGGCAGAATTCGATCTGGCCGCTGCAATTCGGCCTCGCCTGTTGCGCGATCGAGATGATCGCCACAGCCGCGTCAAAGTACGACCTCGCGCGTTTCGGCGGCGAAGTCTTTCGGCCGTCGCCGCGGCAGGCCGACCTCATTATCGTCGCCGGCACCGTGACGAAGAAGATGGCGCCACAAGTGGTGCGTCTTTACAACCAGATGCCCGATCCGAAATACGTCATCGCGATGGGCGCCTGCGCGATTTCCGGCGGCCCGTTCAAGCAGGGCTACAACGTCTTGAAAGGGATCGACCGCTTCATTCCGGTCGATGTTTACATTCCCGGCTGCCCACCGCGGCCGGAGGCCTTGCTCCATGCGTTCATGGAATTGCAGCGCAAGATCGACGGACAACAGTTGACCGGCGAGGGCAAGGCCGATCACCTCGCACGCACGCAGGCGAGCGAGTTTCCCGTGCCAGCCTTCGGAGCGCACGATCTCGAGCCGCCGAGCAATCCCAACATCTTCCGGCCGCCGGCGATCGAGCGGGGATAGGCGCGGTTCCCCTCGCCGGCTATTGCCTTGCCGCGTCGAGATGGCTTCCGACCAAAAACTTGAACAGCACGAAGCACAGCCCTGAGGCGGCAGCGAAGCCGGCGTGCATGAGCCAAAAGGTGGTGGTAGGCATCGTCTGGTAGAAGCCGCCGATCCAGCCGACAAGGCTGTTGGCGAAGAAAAAGGCCAGGTAGTAGAGGCCGATGATGGTGGCGTTGATCGCTTTGGGCGCGACTTTAGCGAAGAGGGCGAGGCTGACCGGCAGGAGATGGGCGAAGGCGATGCTGTTCAGGAAATGGAAAGCAACGGGCCAGAAGAGACCGATCTTTTGCCCGGCACCCTGGGTGGCGGCGGCGGTGAAGAGGCAGAGCATCCCGGCGATGGAGAACCCGGAGCCGATGATGATCTTGGTGATTTCGTCGGGCTCGCGCCAGCGCTTCCCGTACCAACGGTAGAAGAGCGCGACGAGGGCGAGAAAGCTGACGCTGACGATGGCGTCGAGCGTGACGAGCCAGGTGGTGGGAAGTTTCTTGCCGAGAAAAACGAGGTCAAACTGCTGGTCGCCCCAGATGAGGTAGGCGTTGAAGATCTGGTTGTTTGGGACAATCGCGACGGCGAGGACCGGGATGAGCGCGATCAGCGCAATGACGGCGCGCCAGTCGCGGCTCGTGAGCGCGGCGCGCGGGGTGGCGGCGGCTAACGCAGCGCGCGCTTCGATTTCTTCGCCGCGGAGATATTTTTGGCCGGAAAGGTAGATGCCGATGGCGAGGAGCATCCCGACTCCGGCGGCGGCAAAGCCGTAGTGCCAGCCGTAGATTTCGCCGAGGGTGCCGACGATGAGTGGGGAGGCGATGACGCCCGCATTGATGCCGAGGTAGAAAATCTGGAAGGCGTCCGCGCGGCGAAGATCGTCGGGCTTATAGAGGGAGCCGACCTGGCTGGCGATGTTGCCTTTGAACATGCCGCAGCCGAGCACGAGACAGAGCAGGGCGAAGAGGAAGAACGCTTCGAAGGCCATGAGGAAATGGCCGGCCGCCATCGTGAACGCGCCGAGCAGGACCGTGCGGCGACGGCCCAGGAGGCGATCGGCGAGGAAGCCGCCGAAGATGGGAGTCAGATAAACGCTGGCCGCGTAGGTGCCGAAGATGGCGGAAGCGAGCGCCTGGCCACCGAGCCCGCCGTAGACATGGCGGAACGTCGCGAACCCGATGACGTGCTCGAGGCGGCCCGGCAGGAGGAGATACTTGACCATGTAAAGGACGAGCAGCGCCTGCATGCCATAGTAGGAAAAGCGTTCCCAAGCCTCGGTGAAGGCGAGGTACCAGAGTCCGCGCGGATGGCCCAGAAAGTCGGGCAGGTGGTCTTCGCCGAGGAGCGGCGCGGCATCTTCGGGTTCGGCAGTGGCGGTCATGGAATGAGAGAGGTTAACGAGAAGAGGTGCGGCGTGTAAATGCCGCTGCGCGAGGCGCCCGGAGAAATCTCTCCGCGGCATGTGATTTTTCCGACCCTCCCGCGAATCATTAGCCGACACGAACATGCGCCCGGCTCTCACCGACAATCAATTCTCCGCGCTCCTCGACGAGCACAGGGGAATCATTTTCAAGATTGCCCATTCCTATTGTCGTGACGCGGAGGACCGGAAAGATCTCGTCCAGGAGATCTTCGTGCAGGTATGGAAAGCGCACGGGAAATACGACGAGCGGTTCAAGCTATCAACCTGGATTTACCGGATCGCGCTCAACGTCGCCATCTCCGCGTATCGACGCGACCGGAGGCGCCGCGAGCGGGTTTCTCCGCTGGAAGAACTCGTACGCGAACCAGAGGCCGCAGCGGAGAGCGAGAGCGATCCCAGGGTCGCGCTACTCCATCGCATCATCGAGCAATTCGACGAGCTGAATCGCGCGTTGCTGATCCTGTATCTGGACGACAACAGCTACCGCGAGATTGCCGCTATCCTCGGCCTTACGGAAACGAACGTCGCGACGAAGATCAGTCGCCTGAAACTGAAGATCAAAGAGCAACTCGAACAAACAAAGACCTGGAACCATGGAACTTGACGAACTAAAGCAAACCTGGAACGAACAGACCCAGAAACTCGACCGCGTCCTGAGCCTGAACGTGCAGAGCTTTAAGGCCGCGCAGCTGGAGAAAACCAAGTCGGCCCTAGACCGGTTCAAGCTCTACCTCATCTTTGAGCTGCTGGTCGGCCTGGCCCTGCTTCTCGGAACCGGATCTTATCTCGCCAGCCACCTTTCCGCTCTTACCCTGGCCGGGCCGGCGCTCATCTTTGGCCTCTCCGTGCTGGTGGCGGTGTGCGGAGATATCCGCGAGCTGATCCTGCTAGGACAAATCAGTTATGCGGAGCCGGTCACGGTTAGTCAAAAGAAGCTCGAGGACATCAAGCTGCATCTTCTCCGGACCCTCCGTCTGATGGTTCTAATGCTTCCGCTTTACATGGTCTACGTCATTCTTGGACTGAATCTGTTCTTCGGCTGGGACATCCTCGAGCAAGGCAACGCCGCCTTTCGTTGGGGCAACCTTGTCGTCAGCCTGGTCTTGGTCGCCCCAGCGGTCTGGCTCTTCCGCAATCTAAGCTTCAACGGCATGAGCCATCCCGTGATCCGCGTTCTGATCGAAGGTGCGGGCGGGAAGCAGGTGATCGCCGCCTTGGCGTTCTTGAAGACGCTACAGGAGTTCGAGGACGAAGAGCGGGTTAGCGCCTGAGAAGCGCCGGTGCCCAGGAGCGAGGTTTGAAAGGGAGAAGCCGGTGTTCATCCAGAGGTAACTCATCGCCAATGCCGCAGCACGCGATGCTGCGGAGTCGCCGTGGGATGGTCGGTCGTGCTCTCGATCAGCTCGCGGCGGCGCAAACGCGCGAGCGCAGTTTGCACCGCGCTCTTGGAAAGACCGGTCGCCTCCGCGAGCATGCGCAAGCTGGCCGCTACTGGTTTCCATTTCCGCCGCGCTGCCTGGCCGTAGAGATGGAGATAAATCAGATACGCCGCGGGTTGGCGATCGTGCCCCACGATGTCGCGCATCAGGACGTCGAGCACGTAATCATCGACCGGGATGGTTTCGCGGAAACGCGGCACAGCAGTTCTCGTTTATCCGCTCTACCTTTCAACGGACAGCAGTTTCTCGCTTCCGATGCGCGTCGCAACTGGACGGAAGGCGACACCCGAAATTACGCTGGCCGCACCATGATCCATCAAATCAAATTCATCAGCATCCCGGTGGCCGACCAAAATCGGGCGCTTGATTTCTACACGGAGAAGCTCGGGTTTACGATCATCACCGATCAGCCGTTCGACGAGAAACAGCGCTGGATCGAACTGCGCATCCCGAAGGCGGAGACGCGGGTGGTGCTCTTCACGCCCGAGGGCGATGAGAAGCGGATCGGGAGCTTCATGAACATGTCGTATGCCTGCGAGGATATCGACCAGAGCTATAAGGAACTAACGGCGCGCGGAGTGGAATTCGAAGGGCCGCCGCAGAAGCAGCCGTGGGGCACTTACGCCATCTTCCGGGACAGCGAAGGCAATCGTTTTGTGCTCTCGGCGGGCGGCAAGTGAGCGGGGCGCCAGGCGCAAGGACGCGATGAACGATCAAGAGGCATACCATGAACTCTGCGCCTACACCCTGACGAAGGGCGATCCGGCGTTCCTGCACCAGCACGTGGGGGACGCGTTCGCCGCCCAGACAGCCGACGAAAAGACGAAACCGATCACCGTCACGTTTGCACTCGTCGGGTTATATCTCCACCTCGAGGAGCAGTTCAGCGGACGTCAGGTGCAGCGGGCGCACCAGTATCTCGCCCGGCGGGCGCGCGCCTGGCCGTCGTTGCCCTTGCCGAAGAGACGCGGCGCCCTGACGGCAGCTGATGTTTTGCGAACGGAAGGAGCCGGGCGCGACGCAGCGATCCATCGCTGGTGCACCGCGGTTTGGGAATCATTTTGCCAGGAGAATGGCGAGGCTGCGCAAATTGTGCGCGGTCTTTGTGAAGAGCTCGCCCGCTTTGGCCCGGCGACCGCAAACAACTGCCGCAGCAAAGAGAACTACGGCCGGGCCTGGCCTTGAGCCGGCGCGCCGATTGCCAGCCCCGCCGCAGTGCGTAAGAATGTGCGAGGATGATGCTTTGGCGGACGAAACGCGAACCGGTGCGAGTCACGCGCGAGATCACGATCGCGAACAAGCATGGATTCCACGCCCGGCCGGCCGCGGAGTTCGTGCGGAAGGCAAACAGCTTCCGTTCCGAGATCTGGCTGACGCGCAACGGCGAGCGCTTTTCCGGGACGAGTCTGATCGACCTCTTGCGGGGGCAGTTTGAATGCGGCGCGACCGCGACTCTCGAGGCGTTTGGGACCGATGCGCCCGCGGCGGTCGACGCGCTCTGCGCGGTATTGCTCCACCTGCGCGATTTGGAAGCAGGCGAGTAACTCAGCGTTCGTTAGGCGCGAGCTCGAGCTGCTCGACTCCCGCGGCGGCGAGTTGCTGATTGAGCACCGGGAGATCCTGCGCCAGCAGCGCCTGCCAGCGTGCGGCCGCTTCCGCGCCCTCGCGCCAGACGGCGGGGACGGCTGCTTTCACAATCGCGCGGGGCGCGGCATCGACGCCTTGCAGCTGCCCGTAAAGTGCTTCGATCTTGCCCGCCGCCGCGAAGGCGAGCGGAGCGCCGGGGCGCGTCGGCGAGGCGCTGAATTGCTCCAATTTTTTTCCGAAACCCTCGAGTAACTGGCGGGCCGCATCGTTCGTCGCGGCGCGCTCTTTCGCCGTCGCGAGCCTCGCGCTGAGCGAGTCGAACGCCCGGCTGATCGGCGCGAGTATGAGCTGCGCGTCATAGAGTTTTTTCGAGAGTTCGAACTGGAGCGCCAGGTCAGCGGCGGACGTTTTCACACGCGGATCCATCTTCACTACGAGCGGCTGGGTGTGACTCTCGCCGTCCACCGTCAGCACCACGGTGTAAGCACCGGGTGGGGCCCACGGGCCGGTCGGTTCCGGCGCCGTATTCCGGTAAATCGCGGCGATCGGATACGCCGGTTCCAATCCGGGAAGCGGCGGGTAATGCATGTCCCAAAAAAAGCGGTGCAACCCCGCGGCCGCGGAAAGTTTTTGCGGCGGGCGCACCCAATAGGCCGGCACTTTCAGCTCTTTCGGATCCGGCGGCACGACCGCGTCCGTGCTGGCGTAGCGCCGCACGAGATTGCCCTTCGCGTCCTTGACTTCCAACGTGACCTCGCGCGCCGCGTCGCGCGCGAGGCGGTAATCGAGAATCGCACCGTCGGGCGGATTTTCGCCGGTCGGTTCATCCGGCGGCAGCGGCGTGTCGTCATTCGCGTTCCATCGCACGCGCAAGGCGGTGGCCGGTTTCAACAGCGCCGTCTCCTTCTCCTGGCGCGGCGCGAACTGCCGCAGCGGCGTGATATGATCGAGAATCCAAAACCCGCGGCCGTGCGTCGCCACGCAGATGTCGTCGTCCTTGATCACGAGATCGCGAATCGACGTCGCCGGCATATTCAATCGCAGCGACTGCCAGTTCTCGCCCTCGTCGAACGAGACATAGACCGCCCGCTCGGTCCCTGCGAAGAGCAAGCCGCGGCGCTGCGTGTCTTCGCGGACTGCGTTCACCGTCTGGCCATCGGGAATGCCGCGGATGATCTCCTGCCACGTCTTGCCCCCGTCGGTCGTGTGGTAAATGTGCGGGCGCAGATCGTCGATTCGCAGGGTGTTGACCGCGGCGTAGGCGGTGTTCGCATCGAAGTGGCTGGCCTCGAGCAGCGAGATCTTTTGCCACGCGGTAATCTGCGGCGGCGTGACATCATTCCAATGCTTCCCGCCATCGACCGTGAGGTGGATCAGGCCATCGTCTGTGCCCGCCCAGATGCGTTGCACGTCGAGCGGTGACGGCGCCACGGTGTAAATCACGCCGCGCTGCTTCGCCTCCGCGCCGGGCTGGTCACGATACTTCCCGATGCTCGCCGGCAACTCATAGGTTTTTCGCGTCAGGTCGGGGCTGATTTGCTCCCAGGTCTCGCCTCGATCGCGCGTCTGCCAGAGCGTGCTCCCGGCGAAGAAAAGCAGATGTGGATCGAGCGGAGAGAAGACGATCGGCTGCGTGCGGATCATCCGGAATTCGGGCATGCGCAACGGCAGCGGCAGGATGTTTTGCGCCTGCGCGGTGCGGCGGTCGTAGCGCGAAAGTTTCCCGCCATACACGATCTCGGGATCAAGCGGATCGGCGACGACGTAGCCGTATTCCTCCGCGGCGACCGGATGCCAGTCGCGGAAGGTGATCGCGCCATCATTGCCCCGGCTCGCAATGCCGACCGAACCGCTCTCCTGTTGTCCGCTATAGAGACGGTAAGGAAATGCGTTATCGGCGGTGACGTGATAGAGCTGCGCGGTCGATTGGTTATACCAGGAGCTCCAGGTTTTGCCGCCATTGACGGTCACGATCGCCCCCTGATCGCTCGCGAGCAGGATCACATCCGTGTGCTCGGGATGGATCCAGACGTTCTGGTAATCGTCGCCGCCCGGCGCCCCGCGCCACGCTTCCCAGGTCTTGCCGCCGTCGCCCGATTTCCAGCAGACCACGCTCGCCGAGTAGACGACGTCCGGGTTCTGCGGATCGATCCGCACCACCGGCAGATCGCCGCCGCCGATGCCCGCGGCAGGTCGCCGGTCGTCCGTCGCCTTCACCCAGGTCGCGCCACCATCCTCGCTGCGGAAGAGATCGGAGTCCTTCTCCGTGCGCACGGCCGCAAACAGCCTCTGCGGCGCGCTCGGAGCGACCGCGATATTCGCCTGCACGATTCCTTCCGGCAGCCCGCTGCGCAGTTCCGTCCAGGTCTTCCCGCCGTCGGAGGACTTGAAAATGCCGCCGTTGCCGCCATTCCAAACGCTGTTTTCCCACGGGCCTTCGCGTGATTCCCAGAGAGCCGCGTAGACGATCTCCGGATGCGCCGGATCGATCTGCACATCCGCCGCACCCGTATTCTCATCCTTGTAGAGCACCTTCTCGAAGGTCTGCCCGCCATCGAGCGAACGGAACACGCCGCGCTCCTCGTTCGGTCCGTAGGGATGGCCGGCCACCGCCACGAAGATCCGGTCCGCGTCGTGCGGATCGACCGCGATCTGCGCGATCTGCTGGCCATCGCGCAAGCCGAGATGCGTCCAGCTCTTGCCCGCATCGCTCGACTTGTAAATGCCATCGCCGACCGAGAGATCGGGCCGGTGCAGCCCCTCGCCGCTCCCCACGTAGATGATGTTCGGATCCGAGAGCGCGACCGCGAGCGCACCGACCGAGCCGGTCGGTTGATCGTCAAAAATCGGCTGCCACGTCCGGCCGAAGTCGTCGGTCTTGAAGACGCCGCCATTCACCTGCGCCATGTAAAATACGTTCGGTTGCGAGGGCGCGCCCGAGATCGCGCGCACCCGCCCGCCGCGGAACGGCCCGATATTCCGCCACCGCAAAACGCCGCCGAACTCCGGCTCCGCTTCCGCGGTGGCCGATAGGGGCACGAAGATCGCGGCCGCAAGCAGCCCGCAGACGAGCAGAGAGGTGGGTCGACGGAGAACGTGATTCATGAGCAACGGCTCTCCGCCAACTGTTCGGCGCCAGATTCCCACGCCAACGTCCGCAGCGTCGCGGTCGTGCGTTCCGCCGCCAGGCCGAGGAGCGCTCCGGCCAGCACATCGGTTCGCCTTCACCGGTTCATTCTCGTCCTGCATTCCGGCCACCATGGCTGCGAGCATCCCCGGCGTCGAGCGCCTGGTTGCGGGTGAAAATGTCACGCGCATCACCGCCTGGGCCCGTTGCTGGCGCCTAAGTGTTTGCGGCTGGTATTACCCCTGCGGTGTGGGAGCTTTCCCGGTGGCCCTCCAGGAACATTGCACCGTCGAGCACCTGGCTGAGGTCTTCCGGGGTTGCCAGGAAGAGATCATTAGTGAGTGGCGGTCGCACGCCAATGAACTCCTGCGGGAACTAAAGCTCGATAAGCCCACGATCACCGATCACCTGCCGGATCTGATCGTTGAGATCACGCGCGATCTCGCCGTCAGCGCGGCGGGCGTTCTCTCCGTCGAGCACGCCGCGGGCAGTCCGCCGGTGCACGGCGTGCAGCGTTTTCACGATGGCCTCGACGTGGGTGAAGTTGTGGCGGAATACAATTTCCTGCGGACGGCCTTCATCACGGTGGCAGACCGGCACGGCCTTTTCGTGGTGGGCGACGCGGCGCGGATTATCAACCGCCGCATCTACGAGGCCGTGCTGCTGGCCGTGACTGCCTTTGAGGCGCAGCAGGCGCTGATTCGGAAAGAGCAGGAGGATGAGCATCTCGCCTTTATCGCGCACGATCTGCGCACCCCACTGAACGCCGTCTCGTTACTGACGGACGAGCTGAAAGAGGAATTGGGCGAAGCCGGGTCCGGCACCACGGACGAGATCTTTGCCGCCCTGCGCCGGAATCTGCGGCGGGTGGAGGAATTGATTCAGAAAGTGCTCAAGGCGAAAGTGCATCCTTCCGGGACGGGGAGTTCGTTCCAACCGGAACGGCGCACGTTTGAACTACGGCCTTTGGTTCAGCGGCTTGTCCTTGATCTGAAAGCGGTTTCATCCAAACACGACATCGAGGTGGAGAATGAGATTCCGCATCCCCTCACCGTCTTCGCGGACGCCGGGCTCGTCTCTCAAGTGTTTCAAAACTTGCTCGGCAACGCCTTCAAGTACGCGGCCCGCGGCCGGGTGGTGATTCGCGCGCGCGAAGAGGCGGGGACGGTGTCGTGTGTCGTGCAGGACGATGGCGCGGGTATTCCGCTGGAAATGCTCTCGAGCGTTTTTCATAAACTGGCGAGCGATCCGGAGAAAGAAGGCAGCGGCCTCGGGCTCACGATTGTGAAACAGATTGTGGAAGCTCACGGCGGCACGGTCAGCGCCGAGAGTATCCACGGCTCCGGTGCGACCTTCAGCTTCACACTTCCCCAGGAACCCGCGCAGTCCTGAAAGCGGGCGGCCCCGATGAACCAGTCGGCCCGGCCATCGATCGTTTCAGGGTAATAAGATTTTGGCCGCGCAAGCTTTTTTTACTCCCCCGCGCCTTTCCCGCCCACCGGCCGAGCCAGGGCGGCTGCGCGGTGCCAACGGCCCGACGGTTTAGGAACTCAACGACGGGAAGGAAAACCGTCACGCCTGGAAACGTCCCGGCGGGGATGCGATGCCGGATACGGTAGAAAAGCTCGCCAACGCCTACCGTCCGTATTAGTCTCTTCGACATGGCAACAGACACAGGCAAAGGCTCCCGCAAAGGCTCGGTCAAGAGCCGCACGCAAATGAAGAACCCGAAGACCGGCGACTTTGTAAAGCGCAACGAAACGCCCGGCAGCAAAAAGAAGGGCGAGTTCATGGACGTAAAGAAAGACGGCAAACCCTTCAAAGGCGTCGCCAAAGAGCCGGATAAGCGGCGGAAGTAGGCACCGACAGAGGAAACGCGCTGCCGTGGTGTTCGAATTCGATGGCGCGAAGAGTGCCACCAACACGGCGAAACACGGGATCGCGTTCTTGGAAGCGCGGGAGCTTTGGAGATCAAAGCTCGCGGTGCTGCCGGCAAAACGCTGCGGAAAAGCGGTATACGGTGATCGGAACGATCGCGCGATCGCACGGGTCGGCGCGAGTTTGAATCGACTGCCGCCACCATAACGCACTGCAGCTGACGCCGATCGCGGCGCCCACGGCGTCGTAGTTGAAGATTAAGTCGGCCGGGGGCGTCTGCGCGGTGCAAGAGCTAACCCGGTGCCCGCGTCCCGTTTTCCCGTTCGTTTCCCCTGCGACGATGGCCTGCGATCGCGGGGAAGCTAGATCGCGCCGACGGCGTGGGAGATGAGCAGCACCACGATGGTGAGCGAGATCAACACCTGCACCATCGTGACCGCCTTGGCCCAGCGCGCCAGGATCGGCGCATCGGTCGGCCCGAAGGTGGAGCTCTGCATCATTGCGA
>JBPCMX010000015.1:0-19714 GCA_051001855.1 Chthoniobacterales bacterium | reverse complement strand
CAGGCGGAGACTCAGCTGAAGCAATTTGAGCCGGCGCTGGCCGATCTGAGCAAGGCGATCGAGCTCAAGCCCGACGACCCCAACGCTTATCGCTTTCGCGGCTTCGCGAATATCGGGAAAGGCGATTGGTCGGCCGCCATCGCTGATTACGACAAGGCGATCGAGGCAAATCCGCAGGACGAACAAGCTTACGTCTGGCGCGCTTTCGCGAAGCGGAGTGCGCACAAATATGATGATGCGCTGACCGACTATAGCAAAGCGATCGAGATCAATCCCAACGACTTCGACGCGTTTGATAAACGGGGCTACGTGTATTCATTGATGGACCAGTGGCAGAAGGCAATCGATGATTACCAGGCTGCCCTGGCGATTAAGCCTGACGAACCCGCTACCACCGCCCGTTTGCGTTTCGCGCAGCGTCAGTTGGCCACGCCGCCTCCGCCCCCGCCCGCCGCGACACCGACACCGCCGCCGCCGCCGCCGAAATATGAGAGCCGATTTACGCCGTGGACGGTGGGAATCGGGATTGGCGTCGTGCTTTTGATCGTGATCGTTGTGATCATTCTGGTGGCGCGACGAAAACCCGACGTGGAAGAGTGAGTTCCGAGAGAAAACTTCGACGCCCGTCGCCCGCAGAAGAAATTGTTTTGACAGCGACAGGCGCGCGGATAGCTTGCCGACGCTTTTCCGGAGAACGAGGCAAGTCCCATGGTCGGCAGACAGTTTGACCGACTCTGGGACTTTCGCTTCTAACGACGGCGAGCAACCGGTTTGTCCCGCGACCGCGGGGCGGGCCCGGACAATGAACAGCGGCCCACATAGCTCAGTTGGTAGAGCACGTCCTTGGTAAGGACGAGGTCACCGGTTCAAGCCCGGTTGTGGGCTCCAGAATGAGCTCGGCACCGGAAAAAATTAACCTAACGAAAAGACAGCAGCTAACAGATTAAGCAACCCAAGGAGAATTCCAGATGGCTAAGGACAAGTTCGAACGCAATAAGCCGCACGTGAACGTCGGCACGATCGGTCACGTTGACCACGGCAAGACCACGCTTACCGCGGCGATCACCACCGTGCTCGCAAAGAAGGGCTTTGCCCAGGCGCGCGCCTACGATTCGATCGACGCCGCACCCGAAGAAAAAGAGCGCGGCATCACGATCTCGACCGCGCACGTCGAGTACGAGAGCGACAAGCGCCACTACGCGCACGTCGACTGCCCCGGTCACGCCGATTACGTGAAGAATATGATCACCGGCGCCGCCCAGATGGACGGAGCGATCCTCGTCGTGAGCGCGGCCGACGGCCCGATGCCCCAAACCCGTGAGCACATTCTGCTCGCGCGTCAGGTTGGTGTGCCTTCGATCGTCGTTTTCCTGAACAAGGTCGACCTGGTTGACGATCCCGAGCTGCTCGACCTCGTCGAGATGGAAGTGCGCGATCTTCTCACGCAATACGAATATCCGGGCGACAGCATTCCGATCGTCAAGGGCAGCGCGTCCAAGGCGCTGAACGGCGATGCCGAGCAGGAAGCGCAGATCCTCGCGCTCGTCGCGGCAGTGGATGACTACATCCCCGTGCCGGAGCGCCCGGTCGATCAGCCGTTCCTCATGCCGGTGGAAGACGTGTTCAACATTGAAGGTCGTGGAACTGTTGCGACCGGTCGTGTCGAGCGCGGCATCCTCAAGAAGATGGAAGAAGTCGAAATCGTCGGCCTCACGGACACGGCGAAGACGACTGCGACCGACATCGAAATGTTCCGCAAGCTGCTTGACGAAGCGCGCGCCGGTGACAACGTCGGCGTTCTCCTCCGTGGCGTGAAAAAAGAAGACGTCATGCGCGGGCAGGTCATCGCCAAGCCCGGCTCGATCAAGCCGCACAAGAAATTCAAGGCGGAAGTTTACGTCCTCTCGAAGGAAGAAGGCGGCCGTCACACGCCGTTCTTCACCAACTACCGTCCGCAATTTTACTTCCGCACGACCGACGTGACGGGCAGCGTCAAGCTGGCCGAAGGGGTCGAGATGGTCATGCCGGGAGACAACGTTTCGGTCGAAGTGGAACTCGGCACGCCGATCGCGATGGAAAAGACGATCCGTTTCGCCATTCGTGAAGGCGGCAAAACCGTCGGCGCGGGTCGCGTGAGCGAAATTCTGGACTAGATTCAAATTTCCTTCTCCTGCTCATGCTCCCAATCCCATCAGAACGGAGCAGGAGCAGGATTAAGAGCAGGAGCAGGATTCATATAGGTCAGTAGCTCAATTGGTAGAGTAGCGGTCTCCAAAACCGTCGGTTGGGGGTTCGAGTCCCTCCTGGCCTGGTTTGGGATAGCTCGTTAGGCGTATGTTAGGCAAAACAAAATCTTTCATCTCCGAAGTCCGGCTGGAACTGCAAAAAGCTTCCTGGCCCTGGGATCCGAAAGAGAAGGGGATGAAGCGCTACAAGGAGCTGACCGATTCCACCCTCGTCGTGATCATCGCGATGTTGCTCCTCGGCGGCTATGTCGCGCTCTTCGATTTCATCCTGGTCAACGTGATTCATTTCCTCACCCGCTTGTAATCATGGCCTACGTCCTCGCTCCGAAAGATCAATGGTACGTCGTGCACGTGCTCTCCGGACAGGAGAACAAGGTGCGCGACAACATTGAGAAGCGGGTCAAAAACGAGGAGATGAGCGACGTGGTTTTCGAGGTGCTTGTCCCGACGGAGCGCGTCTCGGAGATCAAGCGCGGCAAGAAGAGCGAGACGACGCGGAAATTTTTCCCGGGTTATCTGATCGTCAACATGCATCTGCTCGATGAAGAAAATCAACTCATCGGCCGGACGTGGTATTTCATTCGCGAAACACCGGGCGTGATCGGCTTCGCCGGGACGAAGGATCGCCCCATCCCGATGCGGCAATCGGAAGTCGACAACATGCTGGCGCAAATGCGTGAGCGTGAAGAAAAGGTCAAACCGAAGGTCAGCTTCGAAGTCGGCGAGACGGTCAAGGTGGCGGACGGCCCTTTCCAAAATCAAAGCGGGATCGTGGAAGAAATCGATCCGGAGCGCGGCAAACTGCGCGTCTCCGTGACCATTTTCGGCCGTGCGACACCGGTCGAACTCGAATACTGGCAGGTCGAACGCGGCTAGCGCGGATGCCTCAACCATCACCTCTCAAACTAAAACTGTCCTCAAATGGCTAAAGAAATCGTTGCTCACATCAAACTGCAGATCCCCGCTGGCCAGGCAAATCCTGCTCCGCCTGTCGGCACGGCGCTCGGACCGCGCGGCGTCAATATCATGGCGTTCTGCAAGGAGTTTAACGCCGCGACCCAGAAGATGGCGGGGGACATTCTCCCGGTGGTGATCACCGTCTTCAAAGACAAGTCGTTTACCTTCATTACGAAGAGCCCGCCGGCTGCGATCCTGCTCAAGAAAGCGGCGAACATCGCCGCGGGGTCGAAAGAGCCGAACAAGAACAAGGTCGGCAAGGTCACGCGCAAGCAGGTCATGGACATCGTGAAGACCAAAGGCAACGACTTAAACTCGCGCAACGACGAAGCCGGTTTCCGCATCATCGCCGGCACGGCGCGCCAGATGGGTCTCGAGATCGTCGACTAGACGATTTCGTCTCCGATGCACGCGGATCTCCCCCCTGCGGAAGAACAGCGGATCATCATTCGGGAGCGGCTGCGACTGCTGGAGATCGGTTATTACATCCGCGCCGGGATGGGGGCGGTGTTCTCGCTCTTCATGATGATCTATGTCGCCATGTTTCTCGGCATGTCGTTCATCCCCGACTCTGCCTGGCAAAACCAGAGCCGGCATGCTGCCGGGACGGGAAGCGCTCTGCAAACCCCACCACCTGACGCCGGACCTCCAGCGCCTGGCGCGGCGCCTCCGAAAGCTTTGTTTCGCATCATGGGCTGCGTTTTCGGTTTCTTTGTCCTCCTGATGTGGATTTTCGCCGCTGCCACGGCCTATGCGGGCAGGTGCATTAGGCAACGAAGACGGCGGATGTTCATCTACGTCGTGGCGGGTTTGAATTGCATCTTTGTCCCGTATGGCACGTTTCTCGGGGTCATGACTTTCCTTGCCCTAGCGTCGCCGGCCGGACGATGGGAGTTCGAAGCGCAAGCTGCAGCCTGACGGCGTTTGCGCGGGCCTGCACATCCGCGTGGCGCTTGTTATCGAGCAGCATGTCTGCACTCCTCTCCGCTCCAAGTAGCGCTCTCTGTCTCGGGTGGTCGCCTTTGCTCTCGCGTCTGCAGCGTCTGCCCAGTTGAATCCCCCCATGGCTAAAAGCGGCCCGCCTCTTCGATGGTAAGGCGAATGCGTTGCTCCCTAATGGCGTGGTCTTTCGACGACACGAACGGATATCGAGACGAGCTCTTTGGGAGAGAACCGGACTACACTGACGGCATCGCCGACGGTCCGGGAGCGATCCGCAAAGCGGTGCGCTATGACGCCGCTCGACGCTTTGCGCGCCGCTTGGCATCGCGCAGACCGTCGGCACGCTCGAGGCGGGGAAGCTGGCAGACGTCATCGCGCTGGGTGGTGATCCCAGGCGGGACATCACTGGGTCATCTTCGTCATGAAGGAGGGCAGGGTCATAAAGCGAGCGGCGGCAAAGCCGTGATGCTTGCGCCCGCGCGACGGGAAGAATGGGCAGTGAGGGGATCGAACCCCCGACCAACACGGTGTAAACGTGCCGCTCTACCGCTGAGCTAACTGCCCGCTGGTGCAGCAGTATACTTATGGAGTTGCGCGCTGAAACATTTTTTTCGGCTCTAGCAGTTTGGAAGCTTGTAACTAGTTGTTGGCAGTCCTTCTTCCATACGCTACTTAGAACACATGGACCTATCTCTAGAGAGACTAAAGCAAGCGGTTTCAATCCGCGAACAAATCGAAGAATTGGAAGGGCGTCTCAGCTCGATCTTCGAAGGCAGCGGAAGCTCACGCAGCAGCGCGAGCAGCTCCGCTAAGACAAGTGGGAGCTCTGGGGGCAGCGGAAGCACCCCGAGCACCGCTAGCGCCCCGAAGCAGGATGGGCGCCGTCGTCCCATGTCTGCCGCGACCCGCGCGAAGCTCGCGGCAGCGGCCAAAGCACGCTGGGCGAGCGGTGGCAACATTGGCAACAAGAGTTCCCACAAGAGCTCACCAAAGTCCTCGTCGAAGTCTGGCTCCGCCGGCTCTTCCTCGTCGGCGAAGTCCTCGAGACGGAAGCGTAGCGGCGGCGGGATTACGCCAGAAGGACGGCGTCGTCTTGCGGAGGCGATGAAGGCCCGCTGGGCGGCACGGCGCAGAGCCGGCGGTTAATCGCTTAGCGATTGATCAGCTTCATCATCGGCGCGGGGTAACGCGCGCCGGGGAAAGTATCTTTCGGTGCGACCTCGCCAATCGGGGCGAGGTCTGCCCCGTCAGGTTCACCTCCAGGGCGCCGACGTTTTCCTGCCGGCGAGCTGCAGGTTCCGCTCGAAGTTTTCTCCCTGGAATGGCGGCGGTAATCATCTTCCGCCAGGTCTGCAAAGCGTTTGATCTGTCCCGTGAGAAATCCGCGGCGTAGCGGGATGTATGGCACGAGAGCTATGCCGAGATCGCGACGGGTCTGCAGCACCCCGGTTTCCGGATCGCGGGTCCAGAGCGGTAATCCGATTGGACTGCGGAGCTCGGATGCACCGCATGCGCACGGCCGATTGTCTCCGCTCCGGCTTCGGATAACTCGAGGTAGCGCACCTTCCCGGCGCGCACTAGCTCGGCCATCGCGCCGACTGCGTCTTCGATCGCGGTCTCGGGATCGACGCGATGCTGGTAGTGAAGGTCGATCACTTCAAGGCCGAGGCGAGCGAGGCTCTCTCACATGCGCTCCGCACACCCGACCGAGCAGCTGCTCGGTCGCGTGCGGCCCATAAATGTCTGCCGTATCGAAGAAGGTGATTCCCAACTCGAGCGCGCGCTCGACTCCTGGTCGCCGCGTCCGCTTTAAAATTCCGACATGCCCGTGCAGACGGGTCCCTGGGATGACACCATGGGACCGCCGCGGCCGAGTTTCCGTTGTTTCATGTTTGTCCTACCCAGGTGCGTGGCGCGATGTCGTCCCACCGATCCCGAATTGCCGCAAACTCTGCCTCGTTCAAACCCCCGGCTTCCAGCATCAGGGCATTCTCCTGCCACCGCTCCGGTTTGGTCGTGCCAACAATTGCCACGTGCACGCCGGGGACGCTGAGCGTAAAGCGCAGCGCCTGCGCAATCGAATGCTCCAATGGGCGGCCGCGAATAAAGTCGTAGTCCAGCTTCCGCAACCGGTCCCAATACGGGTGCTGATAGGAGTCGATCGGTTTGTGTCCTGACTTCCACGCGGCATTGGCGATCGGCCGCTTCGCGATCACCCCCATCCCGCGCTTCTGCGCCTCCGGGATCGTGAGATCGAGTGGCTCTTGATCTGCGATGCTGATGGAGGTTTGGAGCGTATCGAAGATGCCGGAGTCGACCGCGAACCTGGCGGCCAAACTGTCGCCGCTATAGCCGATGTAACGCGTATACCCTCGATCGCGCGCCGTCTGCAGCGCCTCGCTCGCAGCACCCTTTTTCAACACCGCCTCCGAGCAGCTGTGCAGTTGCACAAGGTCGAGGCACTCGGTTTTTAGCCGGCGCAAACTTCGTTCGATGCTTTCGAGGATCGAAGGCGCAGACCAATCTTCGCTCCCGACGCCGCGCGGATGACCGACTTTCGTGAAGAGGAAATATTCCTCGCGCCGATGGCTCACGGCCTGGCCGATCAGTTCCTCGCTCGACTCGTAACACTCTGCCGTGTCGACCACGTTCAGCCCGGCATCGAGCGCACTGTTGAGGAGCTGCTCGACGGTCGCCGCGGTCGCACCTTCATAGCCGATTTCGGCGCCGCCAAATCCGAGCACCGAGACCTGCATGTCTGTTTTCCCGAGCTGTCGCTTCTCCATTCGGTGATCGTATGACTGGGAGCAGCAGTTGTCAGCCCCGCGGATCAGAAACGCAGCTTTGTCACGCCGCTCCCGCGCTCGATTCGACCGATCCGGCGAGCACGGAGAGCCCGCGCGAGGGCGGTGGCATCAGGCGCCGAAACGATCACGGCCATGCCGATCCCCATGTTGAAAACCTGATACATTTCTTCACGGGACACGCGCCCATTCTGTTCCAAGATCTGGAAAATGGGCGGCACTTCCCAGCGCCCGGTTTCGATCACCGCATCGCAATCCTTAGGCAGAACCCGCGGCAGGTTATCGATCAATCCCCCGCCCGTGATGTGCGCAAGACCATGGATGCGATCGAAGCCCACGCGCGCCAGCAGCGACTGGTAGTTCTTGTGCGTGCGCAGAAGTTCGGTGCCTAACGAGTGCCGCAGGCCCGGCAGCTGGGCGTCTGCCTTGAGTCGCATCTTTCCCAGGAGAATTTTGCGCGCTAGAGAGTAGCCATTGGTATGCAGGCCATTTGAGGCCAGGCCGAGGATCACGTCCCCGGGCCGAATCCGGCTGCCATCGATCATCTCCAAGCGATCCACCACGCCCACGATGCAGCCCGCCAGGTCATATTCTCCTTTGCGATACATGCCCGGCATCTGCGCAGTCTCGCCGCCGATCAAAGCGCAGCCGCCCGCGCGGCAGGCTTTGGTAAATCCGAAGAGGATTTGATCAAACACGGCCGGGTCCAGCCGTTCCGCACCGATGTAATCGAGAAAAAACAAGGGGCGCGCCCCGAGCACCGCGATGTCGTTGATGCAATGGTTCACCAGGTCCGCCCCGACGGTGTCGTGGCGATTCATTGCGAAGGCGATTTTCAGTTTCGTGCCGACGCCATCGACGCTCGCCACCAGAACCGGCTCGCGCAGTCCCGAAAAATTTGGCGCAAACAATCCGCCGAAACCACCGATCTTCCCGAGGACTTCGGCGCCATGGGTTTGCTTGACCCGTGCCTGGATGCGCTTTTTGACCAGATTGCCGAGATCAACGTCGACGCCGGCGCGGGCGTATGCCTTTTTCTTCGGAGCCGGTCGCACAACTTAAGCGGGCACGAGCAACTACTTCAGCTCCGCGAACAAGCTCGGATGCGCTTCTTCAGTCGCGAGCGCCCTCGCCCTTCCTTCGCGTTTTTCCATGATGAATTTGTCCAGCGCGGGATCGACCGGCAGCGGATAATTACCGGTGAAACAAGCGAGACAGAACTCGTTCGCCGGCTTCCCGGTGGCGCGGACCATTCCATCGACATCGAGGTAGCCGAGGCTGTCCACCCCCAGGTATTCGCAGATCTCCGGCATCGACATCCGGTTTGCGATCAGCTTCTCGGGATCCGGGAAATCGATCCCGTAGTGACAGGCAAAACGGTGCGGCGGGCAGCTGACACGCATGTGCACTTCCTTCGCACCCGCTTCCCGCAGATTCACCACCCGCGCCCGCGCAGTTGTGCCGCGCACGATGGAATCATCCACCACCACGACCCGTTTTCCTTCCACGGCTTCTTTGATCAGGTTCAGCTTCACCCGCACATCAAAATCACGGATCAGCTGGCTCGGCTGCAGAAAAGTGCGCCCGATGTAGTGATTCCGCACAAAGGCGTGCTCGTACGGAATCTTCAGCTCCTGTGCGAATCCCAGGGCGGCATAGTTTCCGGAATCGGGCACCGGCACCACGATGTCCGCCTCGACTGGGTAACGCCGCGCCAGCTCGCGGCCCATCTCCGTGCGCACCTTTGCGACATTGATCCCGCCGATGATGCTGTCGGGGCGCGAGAAATAAACGTATTCGAACATGCAGAACGCCTGCTGCTCATCCCGGAACGGCCATTCAGAGCGAATGCCCTCCTCGTTGATGATGACAACCTCACCCGGCTCAATCTCGCGGATGAACTCCGCGTGCACCAGGTCGAACGCGCACGTCTCCGACGCGAGAATGTAAGCACCGTCGAGCTTGCCTAGCACCAGCGGCCGGAAGCCGAACGGATCCCGCACCGCGACCAATTCGCGCTCGCTCATGATAATGACACTGAACGCCCCCTCGAGCCGCCGGAGCATACCGAGCGCGCTGCCGCCGTTCTTCAGCGGCTGTGCCAGGAGATGCGGGATGATTTCGCTGTCTGCCGTGGTTTGGAAGATCGAGCCGTTCTGTTCCAACTCGTCCCGCAAGACAGCGGCGTTGATCAGGTTGCCATTATGCGCCACCGCGATTTGTCCGCGGAAGCAGTCGACCACAAACGGCTGCGCGTTTTTCAACGTGCTCGACCCGGTGGTGGAATACCGCGCATGACCGACCGCGCGCGTCCCTTTCAGCCGCTCGAGTTCTTCCGCGCCGAACACCTGCGACACCAGGCCCATGTCGCGATGCATCTGGAAGGTCGAGCCGTCACCTTTCGTCGTCACGATCCCCGCGCTTTCCTGCCCGCGATGCTGCAGCGCAAAAAGCCCGTAGTAGGTGAGCACCGCCGCATTCGGATGTCCGAAAACGCCGAAAATGCCGCACTCATGCTCGGGGTGCGGAGTTTCCTCCGCTGCCGAGCTTTGTCTCGAGATTTCGAAGGACATCCGTCCGCTATCTTCCACCACGCGCCGTCGCGAGCAACGAAACGTTAGCTGCCGTTGGCGCCCACCGCGCGCTCGATGGCGTGATACCAGACGTCGTGCAACTTCGCCACCAGCCAGCGGTGCGTCTTCTCGCCCAGGGAAATCTCCAGCGTCTCGCCGCCCACTTCGCCCAGCACGAGCCCGGGAACGCCGGCCGTCTCGAGCCGGCGTCGCGCCTCGGCGGCGTCGCCTGCGCCGACCGAGATGACGATGCGCGATTGCGCTTCACCGAACAGCGCGACGTCGTGCCGAATGCGCTCCGTGGGGAGTTTGACGGTTGCCCCGAGCAGGCCGTCGGGATTGAAGCAGCTCTCGCTCAGAGCCACGGCGAATCCGCCTTCGGAGCAATCATGCGCGCTGCGCACCAGACCGGCGTGAATCAATTCTCGCACCGCATTCTGCGCGGCCATCTCCAGCGCGAGATCGAGCCGCGGCGGGAGGCCTTCCTTGCGGCCATGCGCGACCTTCAGAAAACGCGACGCGCCGAGTTCGGCTCCCACCGGCCCGACGAGAATGATGACGTCTCCCGCCTTTTTGAAAAATTGCGTCGTGATGTGCCGCTCATCCCGGATCAGACCCACCATCGCCACCGTCGGAGTCGGATCGACCACGCCCGCGGGACTCTCATTATAAAGAGAGACGTTGCCGCCGATCACGGGCGTGCCGAATGCGCGGCAGGTTTCCGCCACGCCTTCCACACTCTCCCGCAGCTGCCAAAAGTTACCCGGCTTGTAAGGGTTGCCGAAATTCAGGTTGTCGGTCACAGCGAGCGGCACCGCGCCGGAGCAGGTGAGATTTCGCGCCGCTTCCGCGACCGCAATCCGCCCGCCTTCCCGCGGATCGAGCGCGCAGTAGAGCGAATTACAATCCGTCGTCGCCGCGAGGAATTTATCCGCCGCGCGGACGTGAAAGACCGCGGCGTCAGAACCCGGCCTTACGACCGTGCCGGTGCGCACCATGTGATCGTATTGGCGATAGACCCAATTCTTCGACGCGATCGTGGGATCGGCGAGCAGCTGGCGCAGCGCCGCTTCGTTATCGATCTCTGGCACGGTCGCGAGATCGAGCGGCGATACGGGCGCCGGCGCCTCCGCTTCCCGCGCGTAGAGTGGAGCTTCGTCCGCCAGCGGGCTCGCGGGGATTTCAGCAGCGATGATGCCGTTGTCCCGCACACGCATCATGCCGTCATCAGTCACGTGGCCGATTTCCGCGCACGGCACGTCCCATTTCTCGAAAATGTCGCGCACCACCTGCTCCTGGCCGCGCTTCGCGATGATCAGCATCCGCTCTTGCGATTCGCTCAGCAGCGTCTCGTAAGGAGTCATGCCGGTCTCGCGCTTCGGCACCTTGGCGAGATCGATCTCAACGCCAGTGCCGCCACGGCTCGCGGTCTCGCACGTCGAACAGGTCAGGCCTGCGGCGCCCATATCCTGGATCCCGGCGACCGCATCGGTCGCGAGCAATTCCAGACACGCTTCCAGAAGCAGCTTCTCTTTAAATGGATCGCCGACTTGCACCGCCGGCCGATCCTTGCGCGATGCCTCCGTCAGCTCACGCGAGGCGAAGGCCGCGCCCGCCAGGCCGTCGCGGCCGGTCTCCGCGCCGACGTAAAACACCGGGTTGCCGACTCCGCTCGCCGCGCCCCGCGCCAATTGCTCATGCCGCAGCACTCCCAGGCAGAAGACATTGACGAGCGGATTCCCCTCGAAGCTCTCGTCAAAATAGATCTCGCCGCCGATCGTCGGCAGCCCGATGCAATTCCCGTAGTGCGCGATCCCCTCGATCACGCCGGTAAAGAGGCGCCGATTGTTTTTAACTTGGGATTTGGGATTTGGGATTTTGGATTTGTCCTCCGTGATCGGTCCAAAGCGCAGCGAATTCAGCAGAAACTCCGGCCGCGCGCCCATCGTGAAGATGTCGCGGATGATTCCGCCGACGCCGGTGGCTGCGCCTTGGAAAGGCTCGATCGCGCTGGGATGATTGTGCGATTCGATCTTGAACGCCACCGCCCAGCCATCGCCGATATCCACCACGCCGGCGTTTTCTTCGCCGGCCCGCACCAGAATGTTCGCGCCCGTCGTGGGAAGTTTCTTCAGCTCCCGGCGCGAGTTTTTGTAGGAGCAATGCTCGCTCCACATCACCGAGAAGATCCCCAGCTCGGTGAAGTTTGGCTCCCGGCCGAGGATCGTTTTGATCCGCTCGAATTCGTCCGGCAGAATGCCATGTTCCGCGACAAGTTCAGGAGTGATCGGCGGGTCGACGGTGAGCGGCATCGGTTCCGCACGGTAGCTGATGCAAACTGCGGCTCAACTGCCGGAGCGGAGCCCCGACTTCGGCGCGCGCGGTTTGCTTTCGCCCCTCGAATCGCCTACACCATTCAGATGGCTTTTGATCTAAAAGAGATCGTCTCGTCCCGCCTCGGCGAGAACTACCAGCTGCACGAGCGCCACCTGAACCGGACCCTCGTCGCGGCCCAGCGCGTGATCGGTTTTGACAAGGTCTACGCGCGGGCGGAGGGCGCTTATCTCTACGACATGGACAATCGGGATTACCTCGATTTTCTGAGCGGCTACAGCGTTTTCAATATCGGCCGCAACCATCCCGTGGTGCAAAAAGCGATCCGCGACGTGCTCACGATGGACCTTCCAAACATGGTGCAGATGGATTGCTCGCTCCTGAGTGGCTTGCTGGCGGAGGCGCTCACGAAGCGCACGCCGCCATATCTGGACGCGGTCTTCTTTTGTAATTCCGGCACGGAAGCGATGGAAGGTGCGCTCAAGTTTGCGCGCGCCGCGACCGGCCGGAAGCGCGTCATCTCGCTCGAGAGCGCGTTTCACGGCCTGAGTCTCGGCTCGTTGTCGCTCATGGGCTGCGAGAGCTTTACCGAAGGCTTTGGCGAATTGATGCCGGGTTTCGAAACTCGTGTCGCGCTCGATGACATCGCGGCGTTGGAGCGCGAACTGGCGCCGCGCGATGTCGCGGCCTTTGTAATCGAGCCGGTGCAAGGCAAAGGCTGCAAGTCGCCGCAGGGCGATTTCTACAATCGCGCGCAGGAGCTTTGCCGGAAGCATGGCGCGCTCTTGATCGCGGATGAAATCCAGACCGGCCTCGGCCGCACCGGCAAGATGTTTGGCTTCGAGCATTGGAATTTGGAACCGGACATCATCACGCTCGCCAAGAGCCTGAGCGGCGGCTACGTGCCGTGCGGCGCGATCATAGCGCGGCGCGAGATCTACCAGAAAACCTTCAGCCGCATGGACCGTTGCGTGGTCCATTCCACCACCTTCGGCCGCAACAATCTCGCGATGGCCTGCGGCCTGGCGGCGCTCGAGGTGCTCGACGACGAGAAGCTGGTCGACAATTCCGCCCGCATCGGCGCGCAGTTGATGGAGCGGATCGCTGCGTTGCGGGCAAAGCATTCCTTCATCAAAGAAGTGCGCGGCAAAGGCCTGATCATCGCGATCGAATTCCAGGAGCCCTCCGAGCTGAAGCTCAAGATGGGTTGGAAGCTGCTGCACAAAGTCGACAAAGTGCTCTTCACCCAGATGGTGGTCACGCAAATGCTGAGCAAGCATCGCATCCTCACGCAGGTCGCCGGCCATGCCATGGATGTGATGAAAATCCTGCCCCCGCTCATGATTGGCGAGCGCGAGGTCGATCGTTTCGTCAATGCACTCGATGAGGTGCTCACCGAGTGCCGCAAGTTCCCGGGCCCGATGTGGGAGATCGGCAACAATTTTGTCAAAGCCGCGCTCCGGTCGAACAAGCCGGTGCAGCGCCCCACCGTCTCCGCGTAGTCTCTTTCCATGAGTGTCCCTGAATTTAAAAAGCGCACGCCGCCGGGCGTGAAGCCGGTGGCCCTGCGCCAGAGCGGCGCCTCCGCGCCGGCGCCCACGGGTGTCGTCCGGCCGGCGCAGCGCGATCGCCTCAGCTGGCATCAATTTACTGCGGAACCGGAGCGCTACGACAAGATGGCGTTTCGCTCGTGCGGGCGGTCCGGGTTGCGGTTGCCTGCGATCTCGTTAGGTACGTGGGAAACGTTCGGCGGGTACGTCGGCCCGGAGCTGGCGCGCGGCTGCATTTTTCGGGCCTTCAATCTCGGTATCACCTCGTTCGATCTCGCAAATACCTACGGATCGCCGCCGGGACGCTCGGAAATTCTCGTCGGCCGCGCGCTCCGCGAGATGCCGCGGGAAGAGATCATCGTGGCGACAAAGGCAGGCTTTCCGATGTGGCCGGGACCGCATGGGCAGGGGAGTTCGCGTAAGGCGTTGCTCACCAGCATCGATCAATCACTCCAGCGACTCGGCCTCGAGCACGTCGACATCTTCTACTCGCATCGGCCAGATGCGGATACTCCGTTGGAGGAAACAATGCGCGCGCTCGATCAGATCGTCCGGCAGGGCAAGGCGCTTTACATTGGCCTCAGCAACTACTCCGGCGCGCAGCTGGCAGAGGCAGCGCAGATCGCCCGGCAGTTAAACCTCACCAACATCGTCGCCAACCAGGTCGGCTACAGCATGTTGCGGCGCAACGTGGAGCAGGACGTGATCCCGGCCGCGCGGACCGCCGGTGTCGGAGTGATTGCGTTTTCCGTGCTTGCCCAGGGCCTGCTGAGCACACGCTATTTGCAGGGAGTGCCGGAAGGCTCGCGCGCGGCCCGCACCTGGAGCCCGCAACAGCGTGAAGCCATCACGCCCACCGCCCGGGAACGAATCCTGCAGCTCACCGAGATCGCGCAGGCGCGCCAGCAGACCTTGCCGCAGATGGCGATCGCATGGGCTTTACGCTGGCCGGAAGTGGCGACGGTTTTGATTGGTGCCTCCGAGATCGAGCAGATCGAGGAAAACGTGAAGGCGCTCGAGAATTTGGCGTTCTCCGACGACGAGCTGCGCCGCATCGACGCGACCCTCGCCGCTTAAACCGCAGCGCCCTTTCGTCTCATTCGCGAACCTCTAAACGCTCGGCACCGTCACTTTTCGTGAGTCTTCTGCAAAACATCGGCCGCGAGTTTTCGGGCTACAATCTCCTGGAATCGGCTCGGCGGCTGGTCGACCGGAAGCCGCTGCAGTGCAGCCTCTATGTGACCGACCGCTGCAACCTGGACTGCAGCTATTGCACGGAGTACGACAACTCGCTTCCGCACCCGCCGCTCGCCGACCTAAAGAAGTGGCTGCGGAAAATTCGCGAACTGGGTACGATGCGAATCGCACTCGTGGGGGGCGAGCCGTTGCTCCATCCTGAGATCGTGGAGGTGGTGCGTTATTGCCGTGAGCTTGGCTTCGCCACGAGCCTGACGACGAATGGTTTCCTGCTGACAAAGGCGAAACTGCGCGCGCTGGAAGAGGCCGGCTTGCAGGTGATGCAGATCAGCGTCGATCGGATGACGCCGAGTCCGATTACGAAGAAAACGTTTAAAACGATTCTGCCGAAGCTGGATTATTTCAAGGATTCCAGGATCAGCCTGCACATCACGGGCGTGATTTGCGCAGATACGCTGCCGGAATCAAGCGCTGTGCTGGAGACGGGCCTGGCGCGTGGGATTCCGACGGAAGTGCGACTGGTGCACGCCGATCCGAAGAGTTTCTATCGGGTGCAGCGAGGCTCGCCGGAAGCGCTGAAGAATTTTATCGAGTGGATGATTCAGCGGAAACAGAACGGTGAGAAAATTCACACGAATGAAGCCGTCCTCGATTACCAGCTGAGCCTTCTTCGCGGGGAGCCGACGGAGTGGACCTGCATGGCGGGTTACAAACTCTTCTTTGTCTCGGCGCAGGGAAAATTCTGGGAGTGCAGCATGGTGAAAACCGAGCAGCACATCATGGATATCACGCTGGACGATCTGTATGCGAACTACCGCAAGAAGCCATGCCAGACGGGTTGCGGGGTCTATTGCGCGGTGAGCACGTCGCTCCTGCTCGAAAATCCGACGCGCGTGCTCGGCAAGGAGGTCGTGGCGCGGGCGAAGCGCGTCCCGGCGATGATGCGGCACGCGTTGGCTTCACGCCGCGCCTCTGCGGCGCCTGAGCCAGAGAACGCGGAGCACGTGCACGGCGGCGGTGAGAGCGCCCCACCAGCAGATCGCGATGTAAGCGCGGTCGGCGCGGCCTGACGTCAGGCCGATCAGGAGCATCCAAACGTAGACGTTCCGCCGGCCACCGATGAGGCGGACGACGCGGTCGATCGGGGCGACGTCGTCCAGGTTGCGGCTGGTGAGCAGCTTCGCTTCCTTCTTTGCCACGCGATCGACGAGGTCGGAAGCGACGAGCAGCAGCAAAAGGCCGTAAGCGTGTGGAACCTGTCGCGCCGCGGTGAAGTGAATTGCGAGCGCCGCCCACCACGATAGTTCCAACGCATAGTCGAGCAGGTGCTCGCGTTTCCCGAGTTCGGTCGTCTCGACTTTGACCCGCGCCAACTTGCCATCGACGCCGTCGAGCAGACCGACGAGCAGCGCACAGGCGGTGCCAGCGAGCAAATTGCCGCGGGCAAAGAGGACGGTCGCGACCGCTGCGATCGCGGCGGTGATGAGCGTGACCGGGACGGGGGTGATCGCTGTTTTGCACAGCCGGGCGACGATGAACGTCTCGAGCGGCGCGTGCAGCATGGCCGGCAGGTCGAGGGTGCCGTTCTGGGCCGCATCGAGCAGCAAGGATTCCGCCGCGACGAGCTGGTCCGGGCTGGGCGCGGGGAAGTGGAGCGGGCGAATCTCGCGGCGGATGTCGGCGAGGTAGCGCGATTGCGTTTCCAGATCAAGAGCGCGCTCGGCGGATGGGAGCTGGTCAACCAGGGCGGCGTTTCCATTTCGTCGGGCGAGCCATTCCCGAGTGAGAAACGCGGCGCTGCGGTCAAGCCAGGCACTGCCCCGGCTCGAGTCGATCAACCTAGTCGTGAGGGATTGTTCGCTGAGCGTGCGCAGCAATCGTGGATCGTGATAACCGTTCGCGGAGACAAAGAGGAAGCCGGACTGCTGCGGAAGGAGAGCAGCAATCTCCGCCACCGTGGGGGCGTCGCCCGGCCGCCGATGGGGGATGACCGCGATCTGCGCACGTGCCCAACTCGGTGCGCCCACCTGTTGCGCGACCGCTTCGGACCCACAAAAAACATGCGCCTCGCCAATGCCAATGCGTTGAAGATTCCGCAGCAACCGTTCGACCAGAGAAATGCCGCAGAGTTCGAGCAGGGCTTCGCGGTCTGCCTGCACCACCGCGGTCGAGCAGTGCAGGCCCGCGGCCGGGTGGGGCTTGTGAAGCATGGATGCGGGGCCTACGCTTTTAGGCAACCCCCACTAACCATGACCACCGCCACATCGCCAGAGGAGAAAACTGAGACGCAGCTCAACCAGCTGGAGCAACTGAAGCGCTTCACCAAGGTGGTGGCAGATACGGGCGACTTCGAGACTATCCGCGAGTTCAAGCCACAGGATGCGACGACGAATCCGAGCCTCATCTTCGCGGCCGCGCAGAAGGAGCAATATGGCTATCTGCTCGAAGAGGTGATTGCGAACCGCAAGCGCTCCGGATTAACCGGCCCGGCACAGATCGAAGACACGATCGATCATCTGCTTGTCTCCTACGGCACGCACATCCTGCATATCGTACCGGGCCGCGTCTCGACGGAGACGGACGCGCGGCTCTCGTTCGACGTGGAAGGAACGATCAGCAAAGCGCGGCAATTGATCAGGCTCTACGCCGACAAGGGAGTGGATCGCGAGCGGGTGCTGATCAAGATCGCGTCGACTTGGGAAGGCATCCTAGCGGCCGAGCAGCTGCAAAAGGAGGGGATCCATTGCAACATGACGCTGCTCTTTTCGCTGGTGCAGGCGGTGCGTTGTGCGGAGGCAAAAGTGCAGCTGATCTCGCCCTTTGTCGGGCGTATTTACGATTGGTTCAAAGCCTCCAACAAGCGCGACTACGCTGGCGCCGAAGATCCCGGGGTGCAGTCGGTGCACGAGATCTACACCTACTACAAGAAGTTTGGATACGAGACGGAGGTGATGGGCGCGAGTTTCCGCAACACTGGACAAATCATCGAGCTGGCAGGCTGCGATCTGCTCACGATCAGCCCGGAACTGATGGGCGAACTGGCGGAGTCGCACGATCGGATCGCGCGGCAGCTTTCTCCAGAACAGGCGCATCGGGCCGAGGTAAAGCGGCTGAAACTTAGCGAGAAGAGTTTCCGCTACCTGCTAAACGACGACGCGATGGCGACGGAGAAGACCGCGGAAGGCATTCGCAAATTCGCGGCCGACATCGTGAAGCTCGAGAAGTACGTCGCGCCGAAACTCTAGCGCGGGATTGTGCGGCATTGGTTCAGCGGCCGCGATCTCGCGCTCGATGAACCTGCTTCATGTTTAACGTAGTCCTCGTAGAGCCCGAGATTCCGCCGAATACCGGCAACGTGGGTCGCCTCTGTCTCGCGACCGGCGCGACCCTGCATCTCGTGCAGCCGCTCGGCTTCTCGATCGATGATCGCCAACTGCAGCGTGCTGGGCTGGATTATTGGCGGGAAGTGGACGTGCGGCTCTGGAAGTCATTCGGCGAACTCCAGGCCGGGCAGACGCCGGAGGCGCGTTATTTTTTCCTCACCACCAAGACTTTGCGCCCGTATTTCGACAGCGTGTTTTTGCCCGGTGATTTTCTCGTCTTCGGGCGGGAAACCAAAGGCTTGCCGGAGCCGTTGCTGGCGGAAAACGCCGAGCACCTGCTCACCATCCCGATGCTTGGCACGCGCAGCTTGAACCTGGCGACCGCAGTCGCAGTGGTCTTGTTCGAGGCGGTGCGGCAAAACACGGTGCGTCCATAGCTGCCGGATTGCGGCGCAACTCGGGGTCGGCGCCGGGTTTGAATAAGGAGCAACGCCGACGGTCTAAATTCACGATGAAAACAACGCTTCTTCCCCTCCTGCTCAGCCTGGCGCTGATCCGCCCCGCGTCGGCCGCCGATGATGAGAAGGCGGCGCCCGCCGCGCCGATTCACGCCGCCGCCGCCGCCCGACCTATGCAGCATCCGCGGCCGCCGATGATGCGAGCGGGAATGCCAGCGCCGCAAAACACGCGAGTCTATTCCGGGGTTCAGGGCAATCGCGCAGGATCGTTTTCTGCCGCGCCGGGGTTCCGCAGAGGTGGGCTCGGGGTCAATCGCGGCGCCAGCGTTCAGCAGCCCCGTGCGCCACGTATCTATGCAGCTCCGGGTGAGGGCCTGGCACAGTCGAGCGTCGCGCCCGCCAGGGACCCGGTGGCGGCGCTGGCGCAACGGCAGTGGAACCGCGGAACTCCTCCGGCCGATGGCGGACAGCGGCGCATCTGGTCACGCGGCGGCGGCGGCGGCGACAACTCGTTAGCCGATCGCATCATTCGCGGCGGGAACGGCGGCGCAAGGGGTGCGGGAGCCGACCAATGGCATCACCGAGACGGCAACTCCGGTGGGACAGAGGATTGGCGCAACCGACACGGCAACGGCGATTGGGCGGGTCGCAATCGCGGAGGGTCTGGCGGCAGCGGCGATCACTGGAATCATGATTGGGATCGGGGCCATCACCACCGCGATTGGTGGAGGAGCCGGTACACCCGTTTTGCGCTTTTCGGGGGCGGCTACTACTACTGGAACTCGGGCTACTGGTATCCCGCCTACGGCTACGATCCATACTTCAGCACCTACACTTACGACGCGCCGATCTATAGCTACAACGATCTGCAGCCCGGGCAGGTGCTGGCGGATGTGCAGGCGGAACTCGCGCGTCGCGGCTATTATGACGGCCCGATCGATGGGGTTTATGGCGGGCAAACGCAGGAGGCGCTGCTCCGGTTCCAGCGCGATGCGGACTTGCCGGAGAGCGGCATCATCGACTCGGAGACGCTGGACGCACTCGGCTATCGTTGAGCTCCTTGTATTCGCCGAAACAAGGGCGGCAAAGGAGCGCCGGCGCAGGGGATTAGGCAAGCGCATCGTCCGAGCATCTCTCATCCAGCGGCCGCGGCGCGAGAGCGACAGAATGCTGGGCATCGGAACAGCGCGGTGCGGCAGGACCGCATTCGTGCCGCGGGAGTGGTCAGGATGCGCGAAGTGCAGGGGCACCTCGCCGAGTTGGGGGGGCCAAAGGGGGGGGGTGGGGGGGACAAAAAACCAACCCCACAACGTCCCCCCCTAGCCCACAC
>JBPCMX010000014.1:0-10916 GCA_051001855.1 Chthoniobacterales bacterium | reverse complement strand
GCGGCGCCGAAATCGGTCGAAGAAGAACCGCGCAACCCGCCACCGCTGGGTGGCACCAACCTGCAGCAAATGCGCGAAGCCGCCCGGGCCGAACAGAAGCGGCAGCGCGACGAAGCCCGCGCGAAGGTGAACCCGGGCAGCGTGCCGCCCGCCGAAGAGGCCCCCACCGCGCCGATCGCGGTAGAACCAGTTCGGCCGATTCATACCCCGCGTCCCGCCTTCACGCCGCGGCCCGATTCGCCCACGCCAGTGATCATGCCGGACGAACGCGCGGAACCCGCCGCGACGCCGCCATCCAAAAAGCTTCCTCCGACTGCCGCCCCGCGAGAGGAATCCGACAAGCCCGTCAGCCCAGCGGCCGAGCCGGCGGCAACCCCTGACGCCGCAGCTTCTGTCCCGCCCGACTCGAAGCCGAACCCGGACAAACCGGGCAAAAAGCCTGGCCACGCGCGTCGCCCAAAAGATGATCCCGCCATACCCGGTGAGACACCGGCCGGCGGAGACGAACCGTAGCCGATCAGCCTTTCCCGCCCGCCTTTTCTTCCGCCAGCCGCCGCGCGTAGGACAGGGTGTCGATCGCTTCGACACTCTTGTCCCGCCGGATGCTCTTGATGCGTGGGAAACGAAGTGCGAGCCCGCTCGCGTGCCGCGTGCTCGGCTGCACCGCATCGAACGCGATCTCCAGCACGGTGTCTGGTTTTACCTCCCGATAGCGACCGTGGTTCACGATCGTGTTCTGCTCGAAATGCTCCGTCAGCTCCGCGATTTCCACGTCGGTTAATCCGCTATACGCCTTGCCGATCGGCAGCAACTCGCCGGTGAGATCGTCGCGCACCGCAAAAGTGTAATCGCTCAGCACGTGATTGCGTTTGCCGTGTCCCAGCTCGGCCGCGACCACCACCACGTCGAGGGTGGCCAGCTCCTTCTTCAGCTTGAACCAATGCATCCCGCGCCGGCCGGGCAGGTAAAAGCTCTCCGGGTCCTTCACCATCAAACCCTCGTTCATCCGGCGGCGGGCGAGCTGAAAGGCCTGCTCGATCTCCACCGCCGAGTGCGCCGGAGAAACTTCCGAAAGCTGAAACTGCGGCGGCCATCGCAAAGCGCGCAGCAGCTCGCGGCGTTCGCGCAGCGCGGTTTTCAAGAGCGAGCGGCCATTCAGCAAAAGAAGATCGAACGCGACAAAGACGACCGGCACATCGGCGGAGGCCGCGGCGAATAAATCGCTCCCTTCACTCTTGCGTCCCAGCCGCTTCTGCAGATCGAAGAACGTGAGCTTCCGGCCATCCTCGAAGGCCATGATTTCTCCATCGAGAATGACCTCGTCGGCGAAGGCGCGGGCGCCTTCCACAATCTCGGGAAACTGCTCCGTCATCCGCCGCAGATCGCGCGAGAAAATCTCCACCCGCGAGGCGCCGCGATGGAGCTGCGCGCGGATCCCATCGAACTTGTCTTCCACGTAAGTCGTCTGCGACCGCGGCGCGTCATCCGCAAAGCGCGCCCAAATCGCTTCCGCGGTCGGCTCGGGACTCGCGAGCATGCACTTGATTGGGCGGAACAACGACAACTCCGCCGTGCGCAGCGCGCCGGTGGCGGCCAGCAGCGCGGTCTGGCCGATATCGCCCAGCAGCATGTTGGCCTCTTTCACGTCATCGAGCGGCACGGCCGACGCCCGCGTAATCGCCTCTTCCACCAAACCCTCGCGCAGTCCGATCCGTAGATCGCCCGTCAGGATTTTGACGACGTACTGCCCTTCGCGCGCCGAGAGTTTTGCCAGCCGCGCCTGCAGCAGCTCGGTCTTTGCGATCGGTCCGCGTGCCCGTTGCAGCTCGTCGAAGAGCTGCTTGGATTTTGCCAGGGTGAACGGCCCCGCGGCGGTGCGGCCCTCCAGCGCCTCGAACGCGCTCTTCCCCGCGTCCCCATACTTCCCGGCGATCTGGTGCAAGTCGGCGTCGGTCATTTTCGTCGCCGCGAGCAGCGCGCGGAAGATCACGGCCCAGCCGACCTGCAAAGTTCGCGGGTCGCTTTGCGCGAAAGCCTTGCCGGTCAGATAACGCGTCGCGATCAGCAGCTGGGTTTGGTCTAACGAATGGAGATACTCCGCCAGCAGTCGCACTTTCTCGAGCTTCGCCGGAGTGGCGGCGATTGCTTCGCCCAGCTCCGCGAAGCGGCCGAACTCGGAAGAGGCCGCCTCCGCCTTGTCGCGAGCGCTCTCCGGCGGCGGCTCTCTCCGCGTCGCGGCGCTTAATTGCAGCTCGAGCTGATTCTCCTGGCTGAGCGCCCACGCCTCGATCCCTCGCTCGCGCAGATCGCGCGCGAATTCCGCCGCGAAACCGTGCAGCGTGAGGACGCGCTTCGGTTGCACCAATTCCACATAACGGACCAGATCGGTGTAATCCGCGTGGTCGGAGAGCGGGAAAGCGGCATCGGTTTGGTAGCGGTAGCGCGCGTTCGGATCGACCGCCCAGCCGCTGATCATCGCGACCCGTTTCTGCGGAATTTTCTCCAGCATGCGCGAGCGATTCGCACTCGGCGGGCAGATCAGGACTTTGCCGTCGACCGCCTTCGGATCGTAGCGTTCGTAGTCGCAAAACGACTGCCCGAACTGCTCGTAAATCTGCGTCATCCGATAAACCGAGCCATGCAGCATCGGCCGCAGGCCCGCCCCCGCGAGGGCGCAGAGAATCTCCTGCGCCTTGCCTAACGAGTAACCGAGCAGCACCGGCACCGCGCCTTCCTCGAGCGCGTCGCGCGCGAAAGCGACGATCTGCGCGATCACTTCTTCGGTCGGTGGAAAGCAGTAGCGCGGCAGGCCGAAGGTCGTCTCCATGATGAGCGTCTCGGCCTGGCACCACTCCGCCGGTTCGGCGGAGCGCCCGTGGCGCAATTTGAAATCGCCGGTGTAGAGCACGGAACCTTCCTCCGCCTCAAGGAAGAACTGCGCCGACCCGAAAATATGGCCCGCCGGCAACAGCATGATGTCGTGCCCGAGCACCTGGGTGCGCTCGCCGAACGGCACGATGTGTTCGCGCCGTTCCCCGGGCATCCGCGCCTGCATCAGGCGCGCGGTTCGCTCCGAGACGATGATCTCCTCGTGCGGCGCGATGTGATCGCTGTGCGCGTGCGAAACAAAGGCGAGCGGCTTCGCCTCCCACGGATCGAGCCAGAGATTTTGCACGGGCAGGTAAACACCGCGCTCGTAACGCACCTGAAGCATAGGGATGAATTACGCGCGCCGCGCGCACAGCGAAACCCGCTTTGCGCTTCCCGCGCGCGGAGGCGGGACGCGCTCCGGCCTGCTGTGAAGATCATGCGTAAAGCCTTGACGCGGCATCCAGGGTGCTCAGAGTTTGGGTGTGAAGCTGTCCGGAAAGCGTCTGTCTGTGCGGCCTGCTCGCAACGCCGCCGCGGGCAAGGACCGTGAGGAAGAGGAAGATCGTGCAGACATTGAGTATCTTCGGGTCGCCAGGAGCGAGAAGGTCGTGTACGAGCCTTTGCGAAGTGTTCTCGCCGAAATAAAGGACGACCAGCGTGGAGACGTTCACCGTCCAGTTGCACCCGCGCGCCAAGAAAGCCCTGCGGGGGCTGGATAAAAAAGATCAGCAGCCATCCAAGAGGCGCTCGTGGGCATGGAAATCGACCCGTTCTCGGGCGATCACAAAAAGCTGCAAGGCGACGAAGGCCATCGTCGGCGTGTGGAAGTTTCCGTATTCTGTATGACGTCGACACCGTTTTACGGTTGGTGACCGTCCAGGGGATTTTTCACCGCAAAGACGCTTATCGCGGCTGAGACTCCACCACTACCGCGAGCGGACCCTGCATTGACACGGAGCACGCCAGCCGGTTGGATAGCCGCGATGAAACCGTGGGCGTTCTCTGCGATCTTGCTGCTGCTTTGCGGCACGCTCCGTGCCGGCATCCTCGGCCGCGAAGCAGATGGGCCGGACGATTATCGCCAGCTCACCGAAGTGAAAGCATTGCCGGTGGCGCTCGAGCGCGACTTCGAGTTTCGCAAGACAAAACTCTTCGCCCTCGGCGAAGCCGCCGGTCCCGCCACAAAGCTGACCACCCCGAAGCAAACAAAGCAGGGCACGTTGCGCGGGGGCGCGAAAGATCCCGCGGTCGGCTTCGAAGCCTCCTACCGCCTCTACGGCGCCGTCACCGCGCTCGATCAACGCCGTCGCACCGGACATTATTTCGATTTCTTTTGGCGCGCGAAACGCCCCGCCGCCATCACCGTGCGGCTGGAGTATCGCCAGGAGAAACTTCGCTCCTTCACCCAGGCGCGCGAAGTCACTTACCCGCACGCGCTCGGCAGTCACCGCACTTCCTTTGCGGTGGTCGGCGACGATTTTTACAGCGACGGGCGCATCCTGGCCTGGCGCTGTTCCTTGATCGAGAACGGCCGGATCGTGGCGGAGGACCGATCTTATTTGTGGCGCTAATCCGCCATTTCACGGCCGAGCCTGCGCCGAAAATCTCCCCGCGTGGCAATGAGCCGCTTCGTCCGGGAAGGGCGCGCCGAGCGGTGCAAAGTTTGACACTCTATCCCTCAATCTTATAGTTTTTCGAGGAGCTTGTGCAGTCATCGATTCAAGTCGGAGTAAACGGCGCGGCCGTCTGGGTGAAGGTTGAAGGAAAAGGAAATTTCCTCAACAGCGGCAACTTGAAAGAATTCGCGCGCGAGATGGTGAATCGTGGTTACCGCGAGTTTGTCGTCGATCTCGAGAACTGCGCGATGATGGACTCCACCTTCATGGGCACGATGGCCGGCGTGGCGCTTCGTCTCCGCGAGTTGGGCCATGGGAATCTGCACGTCGTGCGTTGCGGACAGCGCAGCCGTGAGCTTCTCACCGGTCTCGGCCTCGACCAGATCTTCAGCATTCACGCGAACGGCGCGGCCGGCCCCGAGTGTGAGATTCTTGCTGCCGCGCCGCCGCCCGAACCGGCGGTGGCAAAAGAGGTGCAAGCGCAGCAGATGCTCGATGCGCACGAGGCGCTCTGTGAGGCTGCACCGGAGAATTTCTCGCGGTTCAAAGACGTTCTCGATTACCTGAAGCAGGACCTGCAGCACGAGCCAGCCACGAAGTAGTCTGGCCCTCTCTCATGTGGCCATTCCTTCTCCCCGGGCTACTCGTCGTCGGCGGAATCGGTTGGCTCGCGACGTGGCTGCTGCTGCAGCGACGCATCCGGAACCTGGAACGGTCTAACGAAGAGATCCAGGTCGAGGAGACGCTCGTCTTCGATTTTCTGCATGGCCTCGGCGCTGCCTTCACGGAAACGATTCGCGCCGCTGACCTCCATCGCCTGATCGTGGAAGGCGCGGCGCGCATCCTCGATGCTCACGGCGGGGCGCTTTACGTGGTCGAACGTGGCGGGATGAAGCTGACGCCCGCCTTTATCTCGAAAGGCTCTCCGCCCTTCGTCGAGGTGCCGTCTCACATCCTGCAACAGGCGACGGGCACACCGGCCGCAGTCGAGAACTACGTGCGGACCGCATCCGTCGAGGTGGGCGAAGGAATCGTGGGGTGCGCCTGGCAAGCGGAGCAGCCCCTCCTCCTGCGCGACGTCCAGGCGGCGCCGGAGCTGGCCGGGCTGCGTGCGCGATCGCTCGGGACCGCGTCCGTGATGGTGGCCCCGTTGCTCTACGGCAAGCAAAACATGGGCGTGCTCGCGCTCGGCAACGGCCCTACCGGAACGCCATTTAGCGCGAGCGATTTCGTCGTCTTCAAGTCGATCGCAGAGCAGTCCGCTTTCGCGCTTTACAATGCGATCATCTACTCGGAAGCGAACGAAAAGAAGCGGCTCGATCACGACCTGCAGATCGCGCGTGAGATCCAGCGCATCCTTTTGCCGTCCGAATCGCCCACGATCGACGGCTTCGAAATTAGCGGCATTAACATTCCCGCCAGCCAGGTGAGCGGCGACTACTTCGATTACATCACGATCGACTCTGAGCGCCTCGGCGTCGCAATCGCCGATGTCTCGGGCAAAGGCGTGCCCGCCTCGCTCATCATGGCGATCTGCCGCAGCGTCCTGCGGAGCCAGGCGCCGGAAAACGCCTCGCCCTCGGAGGTGCTGAAAAAGGTGAACCGCCAGCTCTACCCCGACATCAAAGAGGACATGTTCATCAGCATGGCTTACCTCGTGCTCGACCACGCCCGCGCCACCGTCACCCTCTCGCGCGCCGGGCACGACGCCCCGCTCCTCTACCGGGCTGCGACCGGCGAATTAACCCCGATCAAGCCGCCCGGGCTGGTGCTCGGAATTGACAGCGGGAGCGTCTTCGATAGGATAGCAAACGACCTCGCGGTTCCGCTCGAACGCGACGATTGCCTGATCCTTTACACGGACGGCGTGACGGAAGCGCTCGATGGGAACGACGACGAATTCGGCCCCGAGCGCATGATGGAATCCATCCGGGCGAGCGCCAAAGAGGGCGCACCGGCGGTCATCACCCGCTTGATCGACGACGTGCGGAACTTCGTCGGTCCCACGGCGCAGAACGACGACATTACTTTGATTGTGATCCGCAAAACATGAGCAACACCGACACAGAAACCACTTCCGCCGAGGCCGGCGACATCGCGATGGAGGAAAGCATGGGCGACGCTGACCCGGGTGCGACCCTGCAGGCGGAGCTGGACCGCTTCCGGGATCTCGCGCTCCGCAGCCAGGCCGACTTCGACAATTACAAAAAACGGGCCGCGCGCGAGAAGGACGAGGCCATGAAATATGCCAACAGCTCGCTGCTCGAGCGGTTGATTCCGATCATCGACAACTTCGAGCTGGGGCTCGCGGCGGCGCGGGCCGAAGGCGAGAAATCGCCCGTTTACTCCGGCATGAGCATGGTGCTCAAGCAGCTCACCGATTTCCTCGCCGACAATGGTCTGCAGCCGATCGACGCGGAGGGGCAGAAGTTCGATCCGAACCTCCACGAAGCCATCGCCCACGAAGCGAATGGCCGCGTCCCGGAGAACACTGTGATTCGGCAGACGCGGCGCGGTTACCGGCTGAAGGATCGGCTGCTGCGGCCATCGAGCGTTGTGGTTTCCAGCGGCGCAAAAGGATAATCCCTTTCCCGCTCCTACTCCTGCTCTCTTCAGCGGGGATGGAGCAGGATCAGGAGCGCATGAGTTGAAGCAAGCGATGCCCACGAAGAACAAACGCGATTACTACGAAGTCCTCGCCGTCAGCCGCGAGGCCACGGAAGAGGAGGTGAAACGCTCCTACCGCAAACTCGCGGTCAGATTTCATCCGGACAAAAACCCAGGCGATCCGCAGGCCGAAGAGCGGTTCAAGGAACTCGGCGAAGCCTACGACGTTCTGATGGACGGCAACAAACGCGCCGCCTACGACCGTTACGGTCACGCTGCCTTTGCGCAGGGCACCGCCGGGGCGGGGGCGGGCGGCTTCCACGATCCCTTCGATATCTTCCGCGAAGTCTTCAGCGGCGCGCAAGGCGGCGGTGGCGGGATTTTCGAGACCTTCTTTGGCGGCGGCCAGCAGGTCGATCGCGAAGGGCGGCAGCGCGGTTCCGATCTGCGCTACGACATGCAGATTGCGCTCGAGGAAGCAGCCTTCGGCGTGGAGAAAGAGATCGAAGTCCGCAAGCTCGACACCTGCAGCAAATGCGACGGCAAGGGCGCCCAGCCCGGCTCGCGTACGATCAATTGCCCCACCTGCGGCGGGCGCGGGCAGGTCATCAGCTCGCGCGGATTTTTCCAAGTCTCGCAGACCTGCCCGCGTTGCCGCGGCGTCGGGCAGATCATCGAGAAGCCCTGCCAGGCCTGCGAAGGCGAAGGGCGGGTCGAAAAGACCAGCCGGATCAAAATCAAAATACCCGCCGGGATTGCGGAAGGCTCCCGTCTCCGCTCGACCGCGAACGGCGAGGCCGGGATCCGCGGCGGCCCGCCGGGCGACCTCTACGTCGTCATTCACGTAAAGGAACATCCCGTCTTTCAACGCGAAGAAGACAACCTTTACTGCGAGCTGCCGGTGCCGTTCACGCTCGCCGCGCTCGGCGGTGAAATCGCCGTCCCGACCTTGGAAGGCAAAGCCAACCTCAAGGTCCCCGCCGGCACCCAGAGCGGCCAGATTTTCAAGCTGCGCGATAAAGGCATCATGAACGTGAACGGGCGTGAGCGTGGCGACCTGCTCGCGCGCCTGATCGTCGAGGTGCCCAGCCAGCTGAATGCCGAGCAACGCCAGAAGCTCGAAGAATTCGCCGATCTTTGCGGCGAAGAAAACACCCCGCTGCACAAGGGCTTCTTCGACCGCGCGAAAGATTTCTTTCGCTAATTGTCAGGGTTCAGTTCAGCCGCACGGAGCGCGGGACCGAAAAGCGTGCCATGCACATTTGCGCGGGGAAGCAGCTAGTGCCGGAGATCAGCGTCGCGTAGAAAAGCGGCGCAAGAGCGCCGCACTCCACCACGCAAGCGCAGGGCGGGAGCGAGATGGACGCGAAGCAACTTGCGTCCAAGAGAAAGGTCACCGGTCTGGACGCAAACCCAGATGTCTCGCGTGTAAATCCGAACGAGTCGGAAACACCTTCGAGGCTGCTGGACGTGCCTCACGACACGCCTCCGAGCGACACTGGAAGGCAATTATTAACCGGCGAAGATGTCAAGTTTCTCCCGTCAATCCGCCCAACTAACCGACGACGTAATCATCGGCGCGGCGCACATCGCAGACGACGACGCCACGCCCACGCCGGAGCTGTTCAAGCAGGCGCAGGCGTTTCACGACGAGAACGCTCTGGGCAGTCGCGACCGCGTCTTGGAGTGCGCCAGGATTCTGGCGCTTTTCCGCCGCGCCCCACGCAGTTGTCTACCTACTCGCGCAAGATCCGGCCAGGCCCGCCGCCACTGATGGCGCCGAAGACTCTTTTGCTTCCGAGCTTTTCCCGGACCTGCGCTTCGACTGCCGCCGCATTTTTGCTCAATAACGGTTTCCGCCGTGTCGCTCGACGGCGTTTTGTCTGACAGGGTTCAGGTGCATTCGTATGATTCCTCCGCGGTGCCGGTGGATCGGGATGAAATGACGAAGCCCGAAATAATGAACGAATGACGAGGTCCGAAAGGGGTGTGCGTTAGCCACCGATGAACACGGATTGTCACCGATTTCTGAACCCTGAAATTCGAACTTTGAAACCTTTCGTCGTTGTTTATCCGTGGCGAAACACTCTTTCTAACGATTGATGAGACGCCCCTGGATCAGAATTGCGCAGGCGACGGAAGAATCACCGGGCAAGATGCCCGGTGTCCACACAGGCACCAAGCAGATCGTTTCTGAACCCTCACACCTGAACCCTTAACTCCGCCCCATGCACCGCTTCTACCTCCCGCCCAGCGACTGGCATCCGGCCGCCCTCCGCCTCACCGGCCCCGAAGCCCACCACGCGCGCAACGTCCTCCGCCTCGAGCCCGGCGCCAAAGCCGTCCTCTTCGACGGGCGCGGCCGCGAGCGCACCGCCGAAGTCACCGCCGTGAGCAATCGCGAGATTACCTTCCGCACACTGCACGAGACCACCACCGCGCCGCTGCCTTGCCGCATCACGCTTGGCCAGGCCATCCCGAAAGGGAAAAACATGGACGCCATCGTGCAGAAAGCCGTCGAGCTCGGTGCCGCCGAGATTGTGCCCATCCTTTCCGCGCGCACCGTCGTACGGATCGACCCCGCCGACGCCGCGCAGAAGCAGGCGAAATGGCAGACCATCGCGATCGAAGCCGCCAAGCAATGCGGCCAGAATTGGCTCCCGGAAATCCACCCGCCGCGGAGCCTCGCAGATTTCTTCAAACCCGCGCACGCGCCAAGCCTTGTAGCCACGTCCCTGTGGGACGTGCCACCCCACGCGCCGCCACGCGATTCATCCCCGTCCGTCGCACGGACGCCGCACCCGGGGAGCACGTCGCACAGCGACGTGGCTACAGGGTGGGACTTGAAGCTCATCGGCTCCCTCCAGCCCGACGCGCTCCACCTGAAGACGATCCTCGCGGAAGACCGCGCCGCGCACGGCGACCGGGCGCGTCCCGCCAGCGTCCTCATGCTCATCGGGCCCGAGGGCGATTTCACTCCCGCCGAGCTGAACCTGGCGCGCGCCGAGGGCTGCCGTCCCATCACCCTCGGCCCCATCATTCTGCGGGTCGAGACCGCCGCGATCTATTGCCTCAGCGTGCTCTCGCACGAGCTGATTGCTGATTGCTGATAGTTGATGGTGGAAGTCCGCGGCAGGATGCCGCGAACGGCCGGCTGGAAGCCGGCTCCCACGGGAAAAAGCAAAAGCCACGCACCGGTTTCCGATGCGTGGCTTTGCGGGAGAGCCGTTGGCGAGGGCCTACTTGACCAGCGACCGCGATCTTTGATCGCGCCGCCCGGATTTGGAGCCCAACGCCGAGTAGCCTTTAAATTTTTCGAGAGAACAAGCGCTGCGGGGCCGTCAGGCGCCACCAGCGGATCGGCATTTTGCCGGATTCCCTCATTTCCGCAAGAATATTTTTCATCCTGCCCAAAACTTTTTCCCTGTCGCCGCCCAGTCCCACTCGTGCTCTTACTCGTGCTCGTGCTCGGTCCCTCCGCTCTCTCGATTACGAGCAGGAGCATGAGAAGGACCTGTCAGCGCGAGACCGAGAACGGCCGGCCGGCAAGGCCGCCGCGTGGCACCGGCATCCTGCCGGGTGATTCTTTCGTCCCATCAGAATGAAAAGCGTCCTCCCCGCAGCCATGCCGTCCGTCGCACGGGCCACAGGCCCGTGGCTACAGCGCGCCGAGTGCCGCCGTTAGCCACGCACCGCTGCGACGTGCCGCCCCACGCTTCATTTTTAGCCACGTCCCTGTGGGACGTGCACCCCGCGCGTCGCCTGCCGGAGAATGAAAAGCGTCCTCCCCGCAGCCATGCCGTCCGTCGCACGGGCCACAGG